>NZ_JBQEPY010000009.1:0-357082 GCF_052045915.1 Burkholderia sp. 22088 | reverse complement strand
TGACCATAGCGAGTCGGTCCCACCCCTTCCCATCCCGAACAGGACCGTGAAACGACTCTACGCCGATGATAGTGCGGATTCCCGTGTGAAAGTAGGTAATCGTCAGGCTCCCTAAGCCAGAAACCCCCGCCCGAAAGGCGGGGGTTTTTGCATTTCGGCGACGGAAATGCGCGAGTGATCGGGATCGGTGGCCAGGCCGCTGCTCGAGCTGGGGCCGGGGGTGCCGATTCTCCACGACTCCCAAGTGCACCCAATCGCAACGCCTGGTTTTCCGAAATGACCGATATCATTCGCGATCCCTTGATCTATTGGTCGTATCTCCGATCAAAACCGCAACTCCCTCCTCTCCGTGTACCGATTAGCGACGTCGTGCACGATCTGCCTTCCATCGTCGACAACGCATATCGGACGGGCCATACAAACCTCCCTCGCAGATGACGCGTGGTGCAACCGAAACTACCCCGGTTTCCTCCAATCGATTTTTGGTCAGATAACCCAGAATCCGAACGAAATGAACGCTTTATTCGGCGTGTCCACGTAAAATTTGCGAACCCCCATCTAAGCACTCAAAACGATGAACGCCGCGATTCAGGTAGCCCGGGCCGTTTGCCCGCACGATTGTCCGGACACGTGCGCAATGCGCGTGACCGTCGAAAATGGCAAGGCGATCAAGGTAACGGGCGATCCTGACCATCCGCCGACGCAAGGCGTGTTATGCACGAAAGTCAGCCGATACGCCGATCGCGTTCATCATCCCGATCGCCTCACCGTTCCGCTCAAGCGCATCGGCGCCAAAGGGGAAGGGCATTTCGTACCGATCAGCTGGGACGAGGCGTTCGACGAGATCGGCCGTCGTCTCGGTGAAATCGCGGCGCGCGCACCGGAAGCGATCGTGCCGTACAGCTATGCGGGGACGATGGGGCTCGTGCAAGGGGAGGGCATCGCCCAGCGGTTCTTCCACAAACTGGGCGCCTCGCGGCTCGAGCGCACGATCTGCGCGGCGGCCGGTGCTGCGGGGTTACGGTACACATATGGCGGCAGTCTCGGTATGCATCTCGAGCATTTCGAGGAAAGCGAACTGATTCTGATATGGGGAGCGAACCCGATCGCGTCGAGTCTGCATTTCTGGACGCGTGCGCAGGAAGCGAAGCGCCGAGGCGCCCGTCTTGTCGCCATCGATCCGTACCGTTCGCTGACAGCGGAGAAGTGTCATCAGCATATTGCGTTGAAACCGGGTACCGATGGCGCGTTCGCACTCGGCATGATGAACGTGCTGATTACCGAAGACCTGCTCGATCACGACTACATCGCCAACCATACGCTCGGTTTCGACGCACTCAAGGAACGGGCGATGTCCTATCCGCCGGATCGTGTCGCGCAGATTTGCGGCATCGACGCGTCGGAGTTGATCGATCTTGCGCGTCGTTACGGCGCTACCCGGAAGGCATCGATCCGCCTGAACTACGGCATGCAGCGCGTCCGCGGCGGTGGCAACGCGGTACGGGCGATCGCAAGTCTGCCGGCGCTGACGGGGGCATGGCGCGATCGGGCCGGTGGGTTGTTGCTCTCGTCTTCGGAATCCGCGCCGGTCAACCAGGCTGCGCTGCTGCGCCCGGACTTGATGCCGGGCTGGCCGCACAAACTGCCGCGCATCATCAACATGAACGCGATCGGCGACGCGCTGTTGCACCCGGGCGATGCCACCTTCGGACCGAAGGTCGAAGCGGTGATCGTGTACAACTCGAATCCGGTGGCGGTCGCGCCGGATTCCTCGAAAGTCGCGGCGGGGTTCGCGCGTGACGATCTGTTCACGGTGGTTCTTGAGCATTTCAAGACAGATACCGCCGATTTCGCCGACATTGTGCTGCCGGCAACCACGCAGCTCGAGCATCTGGACATTCACAAATCGTACGGCCACACCTACGTGATGGCGAACCTGCCGTCGATTCCTCCGGTGGGAAACGCGCGGCCGAACACGGAGATCTTCCGCGGGATCGCGCGCAGCATGGGGCTGGACGAGCCCGCGCTCTATCACAGCGACGAAGAGGTCGCGCGCGTGGCCCTCCGCTGGGACGATCCGGCACTCGACAGTGACTGGGACACGCTGAAGCGCGACGGCTGGTTGAAACTCAAGCTGCCGGAGGCGCCGTTCGCGAACGGCGGTTTCCGTACACCGTCCGGCAAGTGCGAGTTCTACAGCCCGCGGCTCGAGCAGATGGGCGTGGACCCTGTGCCCGACTACCTGCCGCCGTTCGAATCGGCCGAGGCGGCACCCGAACTCGCCGCGCGCTATCCGCTCGCGATGATTTCGCCGCCGGCCCGTCACTTCCTGAACAGCACGTTCGTGAACGTCGACAGCCTGCGTCATACCGAAGGCGAACCGCATCTCGACATTCACCCGTCGGATGCTGATGCACGGGGCATCGCGGAGGGCGATCTCGTCCGCATCTTCAACGACCGCGGCTCGATGCAGGCGCTCGCGAGAATTACCGATCGCGCACGTGCAGGGCTCGTCGTCGGGTTGTCGATCTGGTGGAAGAAGCTGTCGCCGGACGGCAGGAACGCGAACGAGGTGACGAGCCAGGCGCTCACCGATCTCGGCAATTCGGCGACGTTTTACGATTGCCTTGTGGAAGTTGAACGCATTTGACCGAATATCACCGTATCATCCGACGAATCTCCACGGAAGTTCGAAGTGGACATCTAACCCTGTTGTATCGGGACGGGCGAGCCGTTACGATGCGTTTTAGCACGATCATTCGAAAATCCGTGAGGAGACGCGCAGTATGAACAAAATTTGGCTGAAATCGTACCCACCCGGCGTTCCAGCCGAAATTGACGCGTCTCCGTATCCCTCCGTTCCAGACCTGCTCGACGAAAGCTTCCGCCAGTACCGCGACCGCACGGCGTTCGTGTGCATGGGCAAGGGCATCACGTACGGCGAACTCGACAAGCTGTCGCGCCAGTTCGGCGCCTGGCTGCAATCGCGCGGTCTTGCGCGCGGGGCGCGCGTTGCGATCATGATGCCGAACGTGCTGCAGTACCCGGTGGCGATCGCCGCGGTACTGCGCGCGGGCTACGCCGTCGTCAACGTCAATCCGCTCTACACGCCACGCGAGCTCGAACATCAGCTGAAGGACAGCGGCGCGGAGGCGATCGTCATTCTCGAGAATTTCGCGTCGACGCTGCAGGCTGTCATCGCGAATACGAGCGTCAAGCACGTCGTCGTCGCGTCGATGGGCGATCTGCTGGGCATCAAGGGATGGCTCGTCAACTACGTCGTGCGCAACGTGAAGAAGATGGTGCCGGCCTGGCAACTGCCGTCGTTCACGCGCTTCAAGGCCGCGCTGTCGGAAGGTGCTCGGCAGGCATTCAAGGCCCAGAAGATCGGCCCCGATGACGTCGCGTTCCTGCAATACACGGGCGGGACGACGGGCGTGGCGAAGGGGGCGACGCTGCTGCACCGGAACATCGTGTCGAACGTGCTGCAGGCCGGCGCCTGGCATCATCCGGCTCACGAGAAGTTTCCGGAGGTGAAACAGTTCGTGACTGTTGTCGCGCTGCCGCTGTATCACGTGTTCGCGCTGACCGTCTGCGGTTTCCTGACGATGCGTACCGGGGGCATGGGCATCCTGATCCCGAACCCGCGCGACATCGCCGGCATGATCAAGGAGCTGAAGGGCTACCAGATCTCGACGATCCCGGCGGTCAACACGCTGTATAACGCACTGCTGAACCACCCCGAATTCAATCAGCTCGACCTGTCGAAGCTCGTGATCGCCAACGGCGGCGGCATGGCGATCCAGGAAGGCGTCGCGAAACGCTGGTATGAAAAGACCCATACGGCGATCATCGAAGGATACGGGCTGTCCGAAACGTCGCCGGTCGCGACCTGCAACCCGGTGACGGCGACCGAATACAGCGGGACGATCGGCCTGCCGCTGCCGTCGACCGAAGTGGCGATTCGCGACGATGCCGGCAACGACGTCGCGCTTGGCGAACCCGGCGAGATTTGCATCCGCGGGCCGCAGGTGATGGCCGGCTACTGGAACCGGCCGGACGAGACCGCGAAGGTCATGTTCGCGGACGGCTTCTTCAAGACGGGCGACGTCGGCGTGATGGATGCACGGGGTTACGTGAAGATCGTCGACCGGAAGAAGGACATGATTCTCGTATCGGGCTTCAACGTGTACCCGAACGAAGTCGAGGACGTGGTGGCGTCGCATCCGGGCGTGTTCGAGGTGGCGGCGGTCGGCGTGCCCGACGAGCATTCCGGCGAAGCCGTGAAGCTGTTCATCGTGAAGAAGGACCCGGCGCTCACCGACAAGGACATCCTCGCCTACTGCAAGGAGCGCCTCACTGGCTACAAGCGGCCGAAGCTGGTCGAGTTCCGTACGGAGCTGCCGAAAACGAACGTCGGCAAGATCCTGCGGCGCGAATTGCGCGACGGACGCGCGTAACGTCGCGGTCGATCGAAGGGAAAGGCCCGGCACATGCCGGGCCTTTTTGTTTGCAGCGCGGCCCCGAGGAGGTTTGTCTCCGAACGAGATTTCCTCCGGAATGGGCTTGCGGCGGCGGCCGTGCGTTTCGATGGCTGCAGAGGCAAGCGGCATGGCCCCCAACGACGAGCGCGCAACGCCCGGCGCGATTCGCCGCGCTCCGGCTTTGCGGTTCTGCCCCGCAAAAGAAAAAGGCGCCCGGAGGCGCCTTCAATATGCTGCGGCTTGTCAGGCAAGCTGATTAGAACTTGTGACGGATGCCGACGCGTGCCGCGACCTGGTTGCTGGTGCTCGAACCGGCGAGACCGTTGATCGACGCGGTTGCCTTGATCACGTCGCCGTTCGCGTCGAGCACGTTGCCCGATGCGTGCTGGTACACGCCGATCGCGTAGACGTCGGTGCGCTTCGACAGGAAGTAGTCGACGCCCAGCGAGCCTTGGTGGTACTTGGCTGCCGAGTTGCCGTCGATCTTGCTGCCTTGCGTGTAGTCGTACGCCGCGCCGAGAATCAGCGCCGGGGTCAGCTGATACTTGAAGTTGATTTCGCCGTTGTTGAACGTCGCGGTCTGGTTCACGAACGGGCCTGCCGAGAAGCCCTTGAACTTCGTGTTCGAGTACGTCGCGCCGATCGTTGCTGCACCGAACGTGTATGCGCCGCCTGCACCGATGACCTGGTACGTGTTCGCGTTGTTCGCGTACGCACCATAGATCGGCGACGAGACCGACGAGGACGCGGAACCGTTGTTGAACATGCCGCCGAACTGGTTCGGCGTACGTGCGTTCAAGTAACCGACGCCCAAGACCAGCGGGCCGTTGTTGTAGCCTGCGCCGAGCGACCAGACCTGGTTCTTCGAGAACTGGCCTGCCTGACCGCCGAAGCTGTACAGGCCGCCGAACGAGAAGCCGCCATAGGTCTGGCTCGTGAACTTGACCGCGTTGTTCACGCGATAGGCGTTGTTGAAGTTGTCGAGGTCGCCCGGGTGAGCGGCGATGTAGCCGCCCCACTGGTCGCCTGCCTCGAGCGGGCCGACGAAGTCGACGACGGAGTCGTATTGACGACCCAGCGTGACCGTACCGTACTGGCTCGACAGGCCGACGTAAGCCTGACGACCGAACATCAGGCCGCCCTGACCGAGCTTGCCGCTGTTCACGTCGAAACCGTTTTCGAGGGTGAAGATCGCCTTCAGGCCGCCACCGAGGTCTTCGGTGCCGCGCAGGCCGAAGCGGCTGCCTTGCATCACGCCGCTGGCCATGCTGTACAGGTGCTTGCCGCCCGCATTGTTGTTGAAGAGCAGGCCTTCATCGATGATGCCGTAAAGCGTCACGCTGCTTTGCGCATGGGCAGCGCCAGCGAACGCGCCCAGCGCGACGAGCGCGAGAAGCGACTTTTTCATTAACGGATCTCCAAAAATCACTGAATTTTTCTGGCGGGGCGGATAGTTATGTTCTGTTGACGGGCCCCATCAACTTCGCAAGAAGTCGCACGTAATGTAGCAAAACCGGTTTTTGCCACAAAGCGAAATGCCGCAGCTCAAGGTCGCCATGTTTCCTTTATGCAACAATGGTTAAAATCACGGGTTAACCGCAATTTCCGCTGAATAATCAAGTCGGTTACGCAGCGGACCCGTGCCATTGCCGCTCGCGGCGGCACATGCAGCCAGGAGAACAGGATGGTGTTTGATGAACTGATCAGCGAATTCGATCGCGGCCTGCGGTCGCTGACGGGCATTAGCCGGATGAGCCGGCCGGTGCCCGCGCCGGCCGAGGCGCCCGCCGTCGAACTGACGCCCGCGGAGCGTACGCATGCCGCCGGGCTGATGCGCGTGAACCACGTCGGCGAGGTCTGCGCTCAGGCGCTGTACCAGGCGCAGAAGCTCACCGCGCGCACGGCATCCGCGAAGGCGATGTTCGAGGAAGCCGCGCGCGAGGAGGAGGATCACCTCGCGTGGACCGCGCACCGCCTGAAAGAGCTCGACTCGCGCCCGAGCCTGTTGAACCCGCTCTGGTATGCGGGTTCGCTCGCGATCGGCGTGGCGGCTGGCGCGCTCGGCGACAAGGTCAGTCTCGGCTTCATGGCAGAGACCGAACGGCAGGTCGAGAGCCATCTCGAAGGCCATATGTCCGAGTTGCCGGCGGCCGATACCGCGTCGCGCGCGATCGTCGACCAGATGCGTATCGACGAGGTGAAGCACGGCAAGGCCGCCGCCGACGCAGGCGGGATCGAACTGCCGCTGCCCGCGCGAATGCTGATGCGCGCCGCGTCGAAAGTCATGACGAGCACTGCGTACTATCTGTGAGATTCGCACCGGGGCGATGCGTGACGTCGCCCCGGCTCCCTGCCGCTGATACCGCCCGTTTATTCCTCGTTTTCCCGCCCCCGAAAGCCCCGTCCGCACACCTGTCTGGCCCGTCTTTCTCACGTATCACCTTCACAAGTTGCACTAGCTCATTCATTTATAACGGTTTTTGGAATGAGGGGCAGCATGAGCATGTGCGCGTAAGTCCTTGTTCTAACTAACAAAATTCGTCAAAAAAGCGGGCCGCTCCCTTGACCGTGCCACACCCTTCCTCTAAAGTGGGAGACAGTGTGAGAAAGTGTATTTTTGTGTGATTTGGCGGGCTATTCCGGCTAAATTCTCAGCATTGAGCGGGTGCTTCGGTGCCCTGAACGGGAGAGCGGAAAGTGTTCCAAGGGGCGTCGGCGCTGACGCTCGATGCGAAAGGGCGGATGTCGGTGCCGGCTCGCTATCGCGAAGCGCTGCAAGGACAGGCAGAAGGACGGGTGACTGTGACCAAGCACCCGGACGGCTGCCTGTTGCTGTTTCCGCGCCCCGAATGGGAAGTATTCCGCGCCAAGATCGCCGCGCTGCCGATGGACGCGCACTGGTGGCGGCGCATTTTTCTCGGCAATGCGATGGACGTCGATCTCGACAGCGCCGGCCGGATTCTTGTATCGCCCGAGCTGCGCATGGCAGCTGGACTGGAAAAGGAAGTCATGTTGTTGGGAATGGGTAGTCACTTCGAGCTGTGGGATTCGCAGACCTACAACGCGAAGGAGCAGGCGGCGATGGCGCAGGGCATGCCCGACGCGCTGAAGAATTTCACGTTCTGATTGCGGTGACGGAGACGCCCGCGATGGGAAACGAATTGCGGCATCGGACGGTGCTGTTGGATGAAGCGGTCGAGTCGCTCGTGACGCGGCCGGACGGCGTTTATGTCGACGGCACGTTCGGGCGCGGCGGTCATAGCCGTGCGGTGCTCGCGCGGCTGGGGCCGGCCGGGCGGCTGATTGCGTTCGACAAGGACCCGCGAGCGATCGAGACGGCGCAAGGCATCGAGGATGCGCGCTTCTCGATCGTGCATGACAGCTTTGCATCGATGCGCGACGCGCTTGCGGCGCGCGGCGTCGAGAAGGTGTCGGGTGTGTTGCTGGACCTGGGCGTGTCCTCGCCGCAGGTGGACGATCCGGCGCGCGGCTTCAGCTTCCGCGCCGATGGCCCGCTGGACATGCGGATGGATCCGACGCGCGGCGAGTCGGCGGCGGAATGGCTCGCACGGGCTTCGGTGCAGGAATTGACGGAGGTGATACGGGATTATGGGGAAGAACGGTTTGCTTTTCAGATTGCAAAGGCGCTTGTTGCTCGCCGGGCAGAGTCCGACCGTCTTGGGCCTCTCGACACCACGGGCGAGCTTGCCCAAATCGTGGGTCACGTCGTCAAAACCCGTGAGAAGGGCAAGGATCCGGCAACCCGCACCTTTCAGGCTATACGGATTCACGTCAATCAAGAGCTTGCGGACCTGCAAGTCGTACTAGACGCGGCACTGTCGTTGCTGGAGCAAGGGGGGCGGCTGGTGGTCATCAGCTTTCATTCACTCGAGGACCGGATCGTCAAGCGATTCATGCAGGCGCACGCGAGTGCGCCTGCGGTCGATCGTCGCCTGCCGATCCGCGCCGTCGACCTCCCGAGCCCGCCGCTCAAGATCATCAGCCGCCAGTTTCCGAGTGAAGCGGAAGTCGCCGCGAACCCGCGCGCCCGCTCGGCCGTGATGCGCATTGCGGAGCGCGTCACGCCATGAGCCGCTTCAATATCTTCCTGCTGATCATCGTGATGGGCTGCGCGCTGTCGGTCGTCAATTCGACGAACCAGCAGCGCCAGATCTTCATCCAGCTGCAGCGCGCGCAGTCGCAGGAGCGTCAGCTCCAGCAGGACTACGCGCAGCTTCAATATCAGCAGAGCGCGCTGTCGAAGACGTCGCGTATCGAGCAGCTTGCGAACGATTCGCTGAAGATGCAGCCGATCTCGACCGGCCGCACGCAATACCTGACGCTGCCGCCGGGCGCGGCGAAGGCGATCGATGCGCCGATCCCGGCATCGGCGGACACGGCCGGCAAGGGCAAGGGAGGCGCGCGATGAAGCCGTCCCAGAAGCGCCAGAACGTGAAGTTCTCGTCGAGCCCGGTGCTGGGCGTGCATCTGCCGATGTGGCGCTCGAAGCTCGTCGTGTTCCTGCTGTTCATGGCATTCGTCGCGCTGGCCGCGCGCGCGTTCTGGATCCAGGGGCCCGGCAACGCGTTCTACCAGAAGCAGGGCGAAAGCCGCTACCAGCGCACGCTCGAGCTGCCGGCGACGCGCGGCAAGATCCTCGACCGTAACGGGCTCGTGCTCGCGACGAGCCTGCCCGTGCGCGCGATCTGGGCGATTCCCGACGCGGTGCCGGACGATCTCGATGCCGACAAGGTCAACCAGCTCGGCAAGCTCCTCGGCATGACGTCGAAGGAACTGCGCGTGAAGCTGTCGGAAGACAAGGGTTTCGTCTACGTGAAGCGCCAGGTGCCGATCGACGTCGCGGACAAGGTTGCCGCCCTCGACATTCCCGGTATCTATCAGCGCAACGAGTACAAGCGCTTCTATCCGGAAGGCGAGATCACCGCTCACCTGATCGGCTTCACGAACGTCGAGGACGAAGGGCAGGAGGGCGTCGAGCTCGGCGACCAGAAGATGCTGTCCGGCACGTCGGGCGTGCGTCGCGTGATCAAGGACCGGCTGGGGCACATCGTCGAGGACGTCGCCGAGCAGATCCCGCCGCACAACGGCACCGACGTCGACCTGTCGATCGACAGCAAGATCCAGTACATCGCGTACGCGAACCTGAAGGCTGCCGTCGAGAAGTTCAAGGCGAAGGCCGGCGCGGCGATGGTCGTCGACGTGCGCACCGGCGAGGTGCTCGCGCTCGTCAACTACCCGACGTACAACCCGAACGACCGCTCGCGCATGACGGGCGAGCAGTTGCGCAACCGGATCATGACCGACGTATTCGAGCCGGGCTCGATCATGAAGCCGTTTACGGTGTCGCTCGCGCTCGACCTGCACCGCGTGACGCCGAACACGCTCGTCGAGACGGGCAACGGGCATTTCGTGCTCGACGGCGCACCGATCACCGACGACGCGGGTTTCGGCACGCTGACGGTCGGCGGCGTGATCCAGAAGTCGAGCAACATCGGCGCGACGAAGATCGCGATGACGATGCGGCCCGAGGAAATGTGGAATATGTATACGAGCATCGGCCTCGGCCAGGCGCCGAAGGTCGGGTTCCCGGGCGCGGTGGCCGGCCGCCTGCGTCCGTGGAAGAGCTGGCGTCGCATCGAGCAGGCGACGATGTCGTACGGCTACGGCCTGTCGGTGTCGCTGTTCCAGCTTGCGCGCGCGTACACGGCGATCGCGCATGACGGCGAGCTGATGCCTGTGACCATTTTCAAGACAGACCCCAATCAGCCGGTCGTGGGCACGCAGGTGTTCAACCCGACCACCGCGCGCGAAGTGCGCGCGATGCTCGAAACGGTGGTGGCGCCGGGCGGCACGTCGCCCGATGCGGCCGTGCCGGGCTATCGCGTCGGCGGCAAGAGCGGTACCGCGTACAAGCATGAGGGGCACGGCTACACGCGCAAGTACCGCGCGTCGTTCGTCGGGATGGCGCCGATGCCGAATCCGCGCATTGTCGTCGCGGTGTCGGTCGACGAGCCGACCGCCGGCAGCCACTTCGGCGGCCAGGTGTCCGGCCCCGTATTCTCGGCGATCGCCGGCGACACGATGCGTGCGCTGAACGTGCCGCCGAACATGCCGATCAAGCAACTCGTCGTGTCTGACGATTCGCCGGCAGCACCTTCCGCAGCGGGGCCGCAAAAGCTGGCCGCAGGTGGCGGTGCGAAGCATATGATCGTGTCCAGCACGACGCGTAATTCACCAGGAGTTGTTCGATGAGCGCCGCTCGCAGTTCCCATCCGGCGCATCAGCAGATCGCAGCCGCGCTTGCGTGGCTGCATCAGCATGTGGCCCCCGCAGCGCAACTGCATGCCGACACGCGCAGCCTCAAGGCCGGCGACGTGTTTTTTGCCTATGCGGTCGACGGGGCCGACAACCGCGCTTTCATTGTCGATGCCGTCGCGCGCGGTGCGGCCGCCGTACTGTATCAGCCGGAAGGGCTGGCCGCGGCGCCGGCGGTGCCCGTTGCACTGGCCGTGCCGGCGCTCGACCAGCTCGCCGGCGAGATCGCCAGCGGCTGGTACGGCAATCCGAGCGACAGCCTGCTTGCGGTGGGCGTGACCGGCACGAACGGCAAAACTTCGTGCACGCAATGGATCGCCGCCGCGCTGACGGCGCTGCACCAGCCGTGCGCGGTGATCGGCACGCTCGGCACCGGGATGCCCGGCCAGCTCGTGCCGACGGGGTTCACGACGCCCGACGCGCCGCAGCTGCAGCGCAGTCTCGCGCAGTTGCGCGACGCGGGCGCGAAGGCCGTGGCGATGGAAGTGTCGTCGCACGCGCTGCACCAGGGGCGCGTGAACGGTACGGGTTTCGACATCGCGGTGTTTACGAACCTCACGCAGGACCACCTCGACTATCACGGCACGTTCGATGCGTACGAGGCCGCGAAGGCGAAGCTGTTCGCGTGGCGCGGCCTGCGCGCGGCAGTCGTCAACCGCGACGATGCAGCCGGTCGGCGCCTGCTCGAGAAGCTCGCCGGCCGCGTGCGTACGATCGCGTACGGGATCGGCGACGCACCGGCGCCTGACGCCGATCGCGAGCTGGTCGCACTCGACGTGCGCGCCACCGCGACCGGCACGGCGTTCCACCTGCGTTCGTCGTGGGGTGAAGCGGACGTCGAGGTCGGCACGCTCGGCACGTTCAACGTCAGCAACCTGCTCGCGGTGCTCGGCTCGCTGCTCGCGGCCGACCTGCCGTTCGACGCGGCGCTCGCCGAGATCGCGCGGCTCGAGTCCGTCAACGGACGGATGCAGCGGCTCGGCGGCCGGCTGCAGAACGACGAACCGCTCGTCGTGATCGACTACGCACACACCCCCGACGCGCTCGAAAAGACGCTCGACGCGCTGCGTCCGATCGCCACGGCGCGCGGCGGCCGGCTCGTCTGCATGTTCGGCTGCGGCGGCGATCGCGATGCGACGAAGCGCCCGCTAATGGGTGCGATCGCGGAGCGGCTCGCCGATGAAACCGTCGTCACGAGCGACAACCCGCGCAGCGAGGATCCGCAGCGCATCATCGACCAGATCGTCTCGGGCATGACCGCGGCCGATCACGCACGTCGTATCGAGGATCGCGCGAGCGCGATCCTGCAGGCCGTGCGCGGCGCCGCACGCGAGGATGTCGTCGTGCTGGCCGGCAAGGGCCATGAGGGCACGCAGGAAATCATGGGCAAGAAGCGTACGTTCTCCGACCAGGATCACGCGCGGCTCGCGCTGGCAGCGCGCGCGACGCACGGCAAGGGAGGCGCCGAATGACGATGCTCAGTCTCGGCGAAGCCGCTCGCCTGATTCCCGGCGCAACCGTCCACGGCGATGCGGGCGTCACGTTCGACCGCGTGTCGACGGACAGCCGCACCGTCGGCCCCGGCGACCTGTTCGTCGCACTGAAAGGCGAGCGCTTCGACGCGCACGACTTCCTTGGCGATGTCGCTGCGCGCGGTGCGGCGGCGGCGCTCGTCGCGCACGTGCCGGCGGGCGTCACGATGCCGGCGATCGAAGGCGGCGAAACACGTGCCGCGCTCGGCGCACTGGCACATGGCTGGCGCAAACGATTCGCGCTGCCGCTCGTCGCGGTGACGGGCAGCAACGGCAAGACGACCGTCAAGGAAATGATCGCGTCGATCTTCGCGGCGGCGGTCGGCGCCGACGCGCGGCTCGCGACGGCCGGCAACCTGAACAACGACGTCGGCCTGCCGTTGACGCTGCTGCGCCTGTCGGCCGCACATCGTCTCGCGGTGATCGAGATCGGGATGAACCATCCGGGCGAGACCGAAGTCCTCGCGCGTCTCACGGCGCCGACGGTCGCGCTCGTCAACAACGCGCAGCGCGAGCACCAGGAATTCATGGCGACGGTCGAAGCGGTCGCGCTCGAACATGCGGCCGTGATTCACGCGCTCCCGCCGGACGGCGTTGCGGTGTTCCCGGCCGACGACGCGTATGCGGGCATCTGGCGCGTCGCGGCGACCGGCAACCGGATCCTCGATTTCGCGCTGCACGATGCCGAACGGCAGAACGACGCGCAGGTCACGGGCCGTCTTCACGGCGGCGAACTCGCGATCGATACGCCCGCGGGCGCCGTCACGATGCGGCTGCGCGCGCTCGGCGAGCACAACGCGCGCAACGCACTGGCCGCCACGGCCGCGGCGCTGGGTGCCGGCGTCGCGCTGTCGGCGATCAAGCAGGGTCTCGAATCGTTCGAGCCGGTCAAGGGCCGGCTGCAGGTGAAGCAGGCGATCGCGGGCAGCCTCGCGGGTGCGACGGTCGTCGACGATACGTACAACGCGAATCCCGATTCGATGCGTGCCGCGATCGACGTGCTCGCCACGCAACCGGCGCCGCGCGTGCTGGTGATCGGCGACATGGGCGAGGTCGGCGACGAAGGGCCGGCATTCCATCGCGAGGTCGGTGCATACGCGCGCGAGCGCGGGATCGACGCGCTGTTCGCGCTCGGCGACGCATCGCGAGATGCGTGCACGGCGTACGGCGACACGGCACGCCACTTCGACGACGTCGGCGCGCTTGTGGCGGCGCTGCTCGCGGCCGGTTACGGCGCGCAGGCGACGCTGCTCGTGAAGGGCTCGCGGTACATGAAGATGGAGCGCGTGGTCGACGCGCTGACGAACCAACCCGCGGCGGGCACGGCGCCCGCTGCACACTGAGTAGAAGGAAGGAAGCATGCTGCTGGCGCTGGCGCAATGGCTGCAAGGAGACGCAAGCTTTTTGCGCTTGTTCACGTACCTCACGTTCCGGGCGGTGATGGCCACCATCACCGCGCTCGGGATCGGGCTCGTGTGCGGACCGTGGGTGATCCGCAAGCTGACGCAAATGAAGGTCGGTCAGGCCGTGCGCAAGGACGGCCCGCAGACGCACCTCGTCAAGTCCGGCACGCCGACGATGGGCGGCGTGCTGATCCTGATCGGCATCGCGGTCGCGACGCTGCTGTGGGGCGACCTGACGAACCGTTTCATCTGGATCGTGATGCTCGTCACGTTCGGTTTCGGCGTGATCGGCTGGGTCGACGATTACCGCAAGGTCGTCCACAAGGACCCGCGCGGGATGTCGTCGCGCGAGAAGTATTTCTGGCAATCGGTGATCGGGCTGTTCGCCGCTGTCTACCTCGCCTTCAGCGTGTCCGAGGCGAACAACGTGCGCGTGTTCGACCTGTTCATGGCGTGGGTGAGGAGCGGCCTGTCGATGGGGCTGCCGGCACGCGCCGACCTGATGCTGCCGTTCCTGAAGTCGATCAGCTATCCGCTCGGCGTGTGGGGTTTCATCGTGCTGACGTACTTCGTGATCGTCGGCGCGAGCAACGCGGTGAACCTGACCGACGGCCTCGACGGCCTCGTGATCATGCCGGTCGTGCTGGTCGGCGCGTCGCTGGGTGTGTTCGCGTACGTGATGGGCAGTGCGGTCTATTCAAAATACCTGTTGTTCCCGCATATCCCGGGCGCGGGCGAACTGCTGATCTTCTGTTCCGCGATGGGCGGGGCAGGGCTCGCGTTCCTCTGGTACAACACGCACCCCGCGCAGGTGTTCATGGGCGACGTCGGCGCGCTGGCGCTCGGCGGCGCGCTCGGCACGGTCGCGGTGATCGTGCGCCAGGAAATCGTGCTGTTCATCATGGGCGGCATCTTCGTCGCGGAAACGCTGTCGGTGATGCTGCAGGTGTCGTGGTTCAAGTACACGAAAAAGCGCTACGGCGAAGGGCGGCGCCTGCTGAAGATGGCGCCGCTGCATCACCATTTCGAATTGTCCGGCTGGAAGGAAACGCAGGTGGTCGTGCGTTTCTGGATCATCACGCTGATGCTGTGCCTGTTCGGTCTGACCACCCTCAAGCTGCGGTAAAGGAAAGGTAACAAGGATGTCTGGCGAGATGTTTGGAGATCGGCAACGGCCGATGGTGCTCGTACTGGGGCTCGGGGAATCGGGTCTCGCGATCGCGCGATGGTGCGCGAGGCACGGGTGCCGGCTGCGCATTGCCGATACCCGCGAGGCGCCGCCGAACCTTGCCGCGCTGCAGGCCGAAGGCATCGATGCGGAGTTCGTCGGCGGGGCGTTCACGCCTGCGCTGCTCGACGGCGGCATCGAGCTCGTCGGGCTGAGCCCCGGGCTGTCGCCGCTCGAACCGGCGCTCGCGGCGCTGGTCGCGGCCGCGAACGAGCGCGGCATCGCGGTGTGGGGCGAGCTGGAATTCTTCGCGCAGGCGCTGCGTGCGCTCGGCACGAGCGGCTACCAGCCGAAGGTGCTCGCGATCACGGGCACCAACGGCAAGACTACGACGACGAGCCTCACGGGCCTGCTGTGCCAGCGCTCGGGCAAGAAGGTCGCGGTCGCGGGCAACATCAGCCCGGCGATGCTCGACCGGCTCGCCGGCGCGATCGACGAAACCGCGCTCCCGGACGTATGGGTGCTCGAACTGTCGAGCTTCCAGCTCGAGACCGCGCGCACGTTCGCGCCCGATGCGGCCGCGATCCTGAACATCACGCAGGACCACCTCGACTGGCACGGCAGCTTCGAAGCGTACGCGCAAGCAAAGGGGCGGATCTTCGGCGCGACGACGACGCGCGTGCTGAACCGCGACGATGCGGCCGTGATGAAGTTCGCGCCGGCAGCCGGCGCGGCCGACGCGCCGCGTACGGTCACGTTCGGCCTGAACGAACCGGTGCAGGACGGCGACTACGGTCTGTCGCGCGACAACGGCATCGCGTGGCTGGTGGAAGCCGTCGATCGCGATGCACCGGACGAAGCGGCGACGACGAGCCGCCGGCGCAAGCGCGATGCCGCGCACACGCCCGACATCGCGCAGAAGCGCCTGATGCCGGCCGACGCACTGCGTATCCGCGGGCTGCACAACGCGGCGAACGCGCTGGCCGCATTCGCGCTCGCACGCGCGATCGACCTGCCGGCCGCGCCGCTGCTGCACGCGCTGCGCGAGTACCGCGGCGAAGCGCATCGCGTCGAAGTGATCGCGACGATCGACGACGTGGACTACGTCGACGACAGCAAGGGCACGAACGTCGGCGCGACGGTTGCCGCGCTCGACGGGCTCGCCCAGAAGATCGTGCTGATCGCGGGCGGGGACGGCAAGGGCCAGGACTTCGCGCCGCTGGTCGCGCCGGTCGCGCGCTGGTGCCGCGCGGTGATGCTGATCGGCCGTGACGCGCCGGCGATCCGCGACACGCTCGCCGAAACGGGCGTGCCGCTTGCCGACCACGCGACGCTCGAAGGCGCGGTGCACGCGGCGGCCGACCTCGCCGAGCCGGGCGATGCGGTGTTGCTGTCGCCTGCATGCGCGAGCCTCGACATGTTCAGGAACTACGCCCATCGCGCGGATGTGTTCCGCGCGGCGGTCGACGAAATCGCCATCGACAAAGGAGCGACGCCATGAGCTGGTCCGATCGCCTCGTCTCCCGTTTCAACGATCGGCGCGACACCGGCGGCAATGCCGCGGGCGGCCGCGTCGCGTCGGCCACGCGCGCCGCGACCGGCGGCCTCGCGAGCGTCGTCAACGGCGTGCGCCCGAGCCGTTCGCGGATGCTCGACTTCGACTACTCGCTGCTGTGGGTCGCGATCGCGCTGCTCGGGCTCGGCGTCGTGATGGTGTATTCGGCGTCGATCGCGATGCCCGATTCGCCGAAATACGCGGCGTATCACGATTACGCGTTCCTGATGCGCCACTGCGTATCGCTCGTCGTCGCGTTCATCGCGGCGGTGATCGCGTTCCGGGTGCCGGTGTCGACGTGGGACAAATACGCGCCGCATCTCTTCCTGATCGCGCTGGTCGGCCTCGTGATCGTGCTGATCCCGCACGTCGGCAAGGGCGTGAACGGCGCGCGCCGCTGGATTCCGCTCGGCATCACGAACATGCAGCCGTCGGAAATCATGAAGCTCGCGGTGACGATCTACGCGGCGAACTACACGGTGCGCAAGCAGGAATACATGCAGAGCTTCGCGAAGGGCTTCCTGCCGATGGCGTTCGCGGTCGGCCTGGTCGGTGCGCTGCTGCTGCTCGAGCCGGACATGGGCGCATTCATGGTCGTCGCGGCGATCGCGATGGGCGTGCTGTTCCTCGGCGGCGTGAACGGCAAGCTGTTCGGCGGCCTCGTCGCGACGGCGGTCGGCACCTTCACGATGCTCGTATGGCTGTCGCCGTGGCGTCGCGAGCGGATCTTCGCGTACCTCGATCCGTGGGACGAGCGCTACGCGCAGGGCAAGGCATACCAGCTCACGCACTCGCTGATCGCGTTCGGACGCGGCGAGTGGTTCGGTGTCGGCCTCGGCGGCAGCGTCGAGAAGCTGAACTATCTGCCGGAAGCGCATACCGACTTCATCCTCGCGGTGATCGGCGAGGAACTTGGTTTCGTCGGCGTGCTGGTCGTGATCCTGCTGTTCTACTGGATCGTGCGCCGCGCGTTCGAGATCGGCCGTCAGGCACTCGCACTCGATCGCACGTTCGCGGGCCTGATGGCGAAGGGCATCGGCATCTGGTTCGGCGCGCAGACCTTCATCAACATGGGCGTGAACCTCGGGCTGCTGCCGACCAAGGGCCTGACGCTGCCGCTCGTGAGCTACGGCGGCTCCGGCATTCTGCTGAACTGCGTGGCGCTCGCGGTGCTGCTGCGGGTCGACTATGAAAACCGGGTGCTGATGCGCGGGGGGAAGGTATGACCGCGTCGCAACGCACGCTGATGGTGATGGCAGGCGGCACCGGGGGCCATGTGTTCCCGGGGCTCGCGGTCGCGCACCGGATGGAGGCGGCGGGCTGGCGCGTCGTGTGGCTCGGCAATCCGGCCGGGATGG
This sequence comes from Burkholderia sp. 22088, assembly GCF_052045915.1. Taxonomy (NCBI): domain Bacteria; kingdom Pseudomonadati; phylum Pseudomonadota; class Betaproteobacteria; order Burkholderiales; family Burkholderiaceae; genus Burkholderia; species Burkholderia sp. 22088. The sequence continues at coordinate 339,246 of NZ_JBQEPY010000009.1, read as the reverse complement.
AAGCGACGCTCGTGCCGAAACACGGCATTCCGATGGAATACGTGCGGTTCGGCGGGCTGCGCGGCAAGGGCCTGAAGACCAAGCTGACGCTGCCGTTCAACCTGCTGCGCGCATGCGGGCAGAGCCTCGCCGCGCTGCGCCGCGTGCGGCCCGACGTCGTGCTCGGGATGGGCGGCTACATCACGTTTCCGGCGGGTGTGATGACGGCGCTGTCGGGGCGTCCGCTCGTGCTGCATGAACAGAATTCGATCGCGGGCCTGACGAACAAGGTGCTCGCGAAATTTGCGAAACGCGTGCTCGTCGCATTCCCCGGCGCGCTGCCGCACGCGGAATGGACCGGCAACCCGATTCGCGCGGAACTTGCCGGCACCGAAGCGCCCAAAGCACGCTACGCGTCGCGCAGCGGCCCGCTGAACGTGCTGGTCGTCGGCGGCAGCCTCGGTGCGGCCGCGCTGAACGAAGTCGTGCCGCGCGCGCTGGCGATGCTGACGCCGGGTGAACGCCCGCGCATCGTGCATCAGGCCGGCGCGAAGCACATCGACGCGCTGAAGGCGAATTACGAAGCGGCCGGTTTCGCGGCCGGCGAAGACGTGCGGCTCGTGCCGTTCATCGACGACATGGCGGCCGCGTATGCGGCGGCGGATCTCGTGATCTGCCGGTCGGGCGCGATGACGGTGTCGGAGATCGCGGCGGTGGGCGTGGCGGCGCTGTTCGTGCCGTTCCCGTACGCGGTCGACGATCACCAGACGAGCAACGCCGCGTTCCTCGCCGATGCGGGCGCGGCCGTGCTGGTGCAACAACGCGACCTGTCGGCGGAACTGCTCGCCGACTGGCTGCGCGGCCAGTCGCGGGCATCGCTCGCGGACATGGCGGAACGTTCGCGCTCGCTGGCGAAGCCCGAGGCCACCGACGAAGTCGCGCGCGTGTGCGCGAAGGCGGCCGGCGCGAACCTGGAAATATTGCAATGAAACATATCGTCAAACACATTCATTTCGTCGGGATCGGCGGCGCGGGCATGAGCGGCATCGCCGAAGTGCTCGTCAACCTCGGCTACGAGGTCAGCGGCTCGGATCTCTCGCGCAACGCGGTGACCGATCGTCTCCAGGCGCTCGGTGCACGGATCGCGATCGGCCACGACGCGGCGAACATCGAGGGCGCGAATGCGGTCGTCGTATCGACGGCCGTGCGCTCGGACAACCCGGAAGTGCTGGCCGCGCGCGCGAAGCGCGTGCCGATCGTGCAGCGCGCCGTGATGCTCGCCGAGCTGATGCGCCTGAAGCAGGGCATCGCGATCGCCGGCACGCACGGCAAGACCACGACCACCAGCCTCGTCGCGAGCGTGCTCGCCGCAGGCGGCCTCGACCCGACTTTCGTGATCGGCGGCCGGCTGATCAGCGCCGGCGCGAACGCGCGGCTCGGCACGGGCGATTTCATCGTCGCCGAGGCCGACGAGTCGGACGCGTCGTTCCTGAACCTGTATCCGGTGATCGAAGTCATCACGAACATCGATGCCGACCACATGGACACCTACGGCCACGATTTCGCGCGGCTCAAGCAGGCGTTCATCGAATTCACGCAGCGCCTGCCGTTCTACGGCAGCGCGGTCGTGTGCGTCGACGATCCGAACGTGCGGCAGATCATCCCGTTCATCTCGAAGCCGGTCGTGCGCTACGGGCTGTCGCCGGACGCGCAGGTGCGCGCGGAAGACATCGACGCGCGCGACGGCCGGATGCATTTCACGGTGATCCGCGAAGGGCGTGCACCGCTCGCGGTGGTGCTGAACATGCCGGGTCTGCACAACGTGCAGAACGCGCTCGCGGCGATCGCGATCGCGACCGACCTCGGCGTGACGGATGACGCGATCCAGCAGGCGCTGGCCGAATTCAACGGCGTCGGCCGGCGTTTCCAGCGCTACGGCGAGGTGCCGACCGCGGACGGCGGCCAGTACACGCTGATCGACGACTACGGCCATCACCCGGTCGAGATGGCCGCGACGATCGCGGCCGCGCGCGGCGCGTTCCCGGGGCGTCGCCTCGTGCTGGCGTTCCAGCCGCACCGCTACACGCGCACGCGCGATTGCTTCGACGATTTCGTCAACGTGCTGTCGACGGTCGATGCGCTGGTGCTGACGGAAGTCTACGCGGCCGGCGAGGCCGCGATCTCGACCGCCAACGGCGACGCGCTGTCGCGCGCGCTGCGCGGGGCAGGAAAGGTTGACCCGGTGTTCGTCGCGACGGTCGACGACGTGCCGGACGCATTGGCGAAGGTCGCGCAGAACGGCGACGTGGTGATCACGATGGGCGCGGGTTCGATCGGCGGCGTGCCGGCGAAGGTCGCGCAGCACACTCAACAGAAGGCATGACATGAGCGGGATTGATCCGAAACGTTTCGGCAAGGTGGCGGTGTTGTTCGGCGGCGAGTCCTCGGAGCGCGAGGTCTCGCTCACGTCCGGCCAGCTCGTGCTGCAGGGCCTGCGCGACGCAGGCATCGACGCGCACCTGTTCGACCCGGCCGAGCGCCCGCTGGCGGCGCTGAAGGACGAAGGGTTCGTGCGTGCGTTCAACGCGCTGCACGGCGGTTACGGCGAGAACGGCCAGATCCAGGGCGCGCTCGATTTCTACGGGATCCGTTACACGGGCAGCGGTGTGCTCGGGTCGGCGCTCGGCCTCGACAAGTTCCGCACGAAGCTCGTCTGGCAGCAGACGGGCGTGCCGACGCCGCCGTTCGAGACGGTGCTGCGCGGCGACGACCTCGCGGCGCGCGCGACGGACATCGTCGCGAAGCTTGGCCTGCCGCTGTTCGTGAAGCCGGCGAGCGAGGGCTCGAGCGTCGCGGTGCTGAAGGTGAAGACGGCCGATGCGCTGCCGGCTGCGCTCGAGGAAGCCGCGAAGCACGACCCGATCGTGATCGTCGAGAAGAGCATCGAAGGCGGCGGCGAATACACCGCATGCATCGCCGGCGATCTCGATCTGCCGGTGATCAAGATCGTGCCGGCCGGCGAGTTCTACGACTATCACGCGAAGTACATCGCCAACGACACGCAATACCTGATCCCGTGCGGGCTGCCCGCCGACAAGGAAGCGGAGCTCAAGCGCGTCGCGCGCCGTGCGTTCGACGTGCTCGGCTGCACCGACTGGGGCCGCGCGGACTTCATGCTCGACGCCGATGGCAATGCGTACTTCCTGGAAGTGAACACCGCACCGGGCATGACCGACCACTCGCTGCCGCCGAAGGCCGCGCGCGCGGTCGGCATCAGCTATTCGGAGCTGGTCGTGAAGGTGCTGTCGCTCACGCTCAACGACTGACGCAGGAACGGAACGACGTATGTGGAACAACGTTCGCCAACTCAACCTTGCCGCCAGCGCGCTGTACGCGCTGCTGCTGCTCGTGTTGGCGGCGGCCGGTTGCTACTGGCTGATCCAGCGCCCGACGTTCGCGTTGCGGGAAATCCGGATCGACGGCGACACCGAGCACATCAATTCGCCGACGGTACGCGCGGGCGTGGTCGGCCGGCTGAAGGGCAATTTCTTCACGGTCGATCTCGACGCCGCGCGCGCCGCGTTCGAGCAGATGCCCTGGGTGCGCCATGCGAGCGTGCGCCGGGTGTGGCCGAATGCGCTGGCTGTCACGCTCGAGGAGTACAAACCGCTCGGGACCTGGGGCAGCGACCAGCTCGTGAGCGTCGACGGCGAGCTGTTCACCGCGAACCAGGGCGAGCTGGATCAGGAACTGCCGGCGTTCGACGGCCCGGAGGGCAGTGCGAAGGAAGTCGTCACGCGGTATCGCGACTTCGGGAAATGGTTTGCGCCGCTGAAGGCGGCGCCGGAAGAAGTGACGCTGTCGGCGCGGTACGCGTGGACGGTGAAGCTGTCGAACGGCATGCAGGTCGAGCTGGGCAAGGAACGCAACAGCGAGTCGCTGCATGACCGGAGCCAGCGCCTGGTTGCCGCCTGGCCGGCGGTCACGGAGCGTTGGGGCAACGACATCGAGTACGCGGACCTGCGTTATCCGAACGGATTCGCGATTCGCGCGGCAGGCATGCGGTTCCTGACCGATACCGACAAGCGCAAGAAGTAACGAGAGATCACACGCAAGAGCACTTTATGAGCAAAGACTACAAGGATCTGCTGGTTTCCCTCGACATCGGCACGTCGAAGGTGGTGGCCATCGTCGCCGAGCTGAAGGGCGAAGGTCACTACGAGGTGATCGGTCTCGGCCAGAGCGAGTCGAAGGGTCTGAAGAAAGGTGTGGTGGTCAACATCGAGGCCACCGTGCAGTCGATCCAGCGCGCGCTCGAGGAAGCCGAGCTGATGGCCGACTGCAAGATCACCAACGTGTTCACGGGGATCGCCGGCAGCCACATCCGCAGCTTCAACTCGAGCGGGATGGTCGCGATCAAGGACAAGGAAGTCACGCAGACCGACGTTGCGCGCGTGATCGAGACCGCGAAGGCGATCAACATCCCGACCGACCAGCAGGTGCTGCACATCCTCACGCAGGAATTCATCATCGACGGCCAGGAAGACGTGCGCGAGCCGATCGGGATGAGCGGCATCCGGCTGGAAGTGAAGGTGCACATCGTGACGGGCGCGGTGAGCGCCGCGCAGAACATCGTCAAGTGCGTGCGCCGCTGCGGGCTGGAAGTGAACGACCTGATCCTGCAGCCGCTCGCGTCGTCGCTGGCGGTGCTGACGGAAGACGAGAAGGATCTCGGCGTGGTGCTGGTCGACATCGGCGGCGGCACGACGGACATCGCGATCTTCGCCGAAGGCGCGATCCGCCACACCGCGGTGATTCCGATCGCCGGCGACCAGATCACGAGCGACATCGCGATGGCGCTGCGCACGCCGACGCCGGATGCGGAAGACATCAAGGTTGGCTACGGGATCGCGAAGCAGGCGCTCGCCGATCCGGACGAAATGGTGGAAGTGCCGGGCCTCGGCGAACGCGGTCCGCGCACGCTGTCGCGCCAGGCGCTCGCGGCCGTGATCGAGCCGCGCGTCGAGGAACTGTTCTCGCTCGTGCAGCAGGTCGTGCGCGAATCGGGTTACGAAGAACTCCTGAGCTCCGGCGTGGTCATTACCGGCGGTGCGTCGATGATGCCCGGCATGGTCGAGCTCGGCGAAGACATTTTCCTGAAACCGGTGCGCATCGGCGCGCCGGAGTATGCAGGCGGCCTCTCCGACGTCGTGCGCAATCCGCGCTACTCGACGGCGATGGGGCTGCTCGTCGAAGGCAGTGCCCAGCGCATGCGCGGCCGCAAGGTCGCCGTGCAGTCCGGCAACGCGGGGCAGGTGTTCTCGCGGATGAAGGAATGGTTCCTGAGCAACTTCTGACAAACCGAATCTCGAAATTCGCGCCGGTGCCGGCGGCTGGCGCGCGACAGGGGGTTGCCCGATCTCCTGCCGAATAACGGCCGATTAGCAGTTTTTCTCTTGACGGAGGCAACATGGAATTCGAAATGCTGGAAACCGAGACCAACGGCACCATCATCAAGGTGGTCGGCGTTGGCGGCGCTGGCGGCAATGCCGTCCAGCACATGATCAACCGCGGCGTGCAGGGCGTCGATTTCATCGTGATGAACACGGATGCGCAGGCGCTCTCGCGTTCGCGCGCATCGTCGGTGATCCAGCTCGGCAATACGGGCCTCGGCGCCGGTGCGAAGCCGGAAATGGGCCGTGCGGCAGCGGAAGAAGCGCGTGAGCGCATCGCCGACGCACTGCGCGGCGCGCACATGGTGTTCATCACGGCCGGCATGGGCGGCGGGACGGGCACGGGCGCGGCGCCGGTGGTCGCGCAGATCGCGAAGGAGATGGGCATCCTGACGGTCGGTGTCGTCAGCAAGCCGTTCGAGTTCGAAGGCGGCAAGCGCATGCGCGTCGCCGAAGCAGGTTCGCAGCAACTGGAGGATCACGTCGACTCGCTGATCGTCGTGCTGAACGACAAGCTGTTCGACGTGATGGGCGACGACGCCGAGATGGACAAGTGCTTCCAGTGCGCGGACGACGTGTTGAACAACGCGGTTGCAGGCATCGCTGAAATCATCAACGTCGATGGCCTCGTGAACGTCGACTTCGAAGACGTGAAGACGGTGATGGGCGAGCAGGGCAAGGCGATGATGGGCACGGCGACGGTCGCCGGCGTCGATCGCGCGCGCCTCGCGGCGGAACAGGCCGTGGCGAGCCCGCTGCTCGAAGGCGTCGACCTGTCGGGCGCGCGCGGCGTGCTGGTCAACATCACGTCGAGCCGTTCGCTGCGCCTGTCGGAAACGCGCGAAGTGATGAACACGATCAAGAGCTACGCGGCGGAAGATGCGACGGTGATCTTCGGTGCGGTGTACGACGACGCGATGGGCGATGCGTTGCGCGTGACGGTCGTGGCAACGGGTCTGGGCCGTGCGGCGAAGAAGCAGCAGTCGGCACCGATGACGCTGCTGCGCACGGGTACGGACAACCAGCCGGTCAGCGCGGTGTCGCACGGCTATGCACCGGCGCATCACGTCAGCACGGCCGACTACGGCGCACTCGATACGCCGGCGGTGTGGCGCAATTCGCGTGAAACCGCGGCATCGCACGTGCAGGCGCTGCAGGAGAAGGGTGTCGACACGTACGACATCCCGGCTTTCCTGCGCAAGCAGGCTGACTGACGCAAACACAGGCGAAGCCGCGGCGAAACTGCCGCGGTATCGCCGGCGTGACGGATGCTACGGACCACGACAGGCCGCGTCGGCTGCGACGCCGGGCCGGGAAACGTGCCCTCTCCGCACAAGCGGGGCGGGATGGGCCGTGCTGTCCGCGACACGCTGAAAAACCGTATCGCTATGAGGGACCAGCCATGATTCAAGTGGGCGACGCGCTGCCCGACGCGCAACTGTTCGAGTACATCGACGACGCGCGCGAAGGGTGCACGCTGGGGCCGAACGCCTGCAGCGTGCGCGATCAGGTTGCGGGAAAGCGGGTGGTGATCTTCGGATTGCCGGGCGCTTTCACGCCGACCTGTTCGGCGCAGCATGTGCCGGGCTACGTCGAACACGCCGAGCAACTGCGCGCGGCGGGTATCGACGAGATCTGGTGCGTGTCCGTCAACGACGCATTCGTGATGGGCGCATGGGGACGTGATCTGCACACCGCGGGCAAGGTGCGCATGATGGCGGACGGCAGCGCGGCTTTCACTCATGCGCTGGGGCTGACGCAGGATTTGTCCGCGCGTGGCATGGGGATTCGTTCCCTGCGCTACGCGATGGTGATTGACGGCGGTGTGGTCAAGACGCTGGCCGTCGAGGCGCCGGGCAAATTCGAAGTGAGCGATGCGGCGAGTGTTCTCGCGACGTTGACGTCCTGATCGTGCGGTGCGCCGTTGCCTGTCGGCAACGCTGCTCACCGGCCTCAGGGCAGTTGTAACACGGGCTGATGACCGGAAACGCCTCCGTTCCGGGCATCGGCCCGTCCCGTATCGGCAGGGGTAAACAGCCGAAACAGATTGATACGCAGTTTCAAACTGCGTTGAATAGGGAATTACGCTATAATCCCTCCTATTGAATATAACTCCTGATTGATATCTTCAATCACGACGAAGAACATCATGCTGAAGCAGCGCACCATCAAATCCATCGTGAAGACCGTGGGTATCGGTGTCCACTCGGGCCGCAAGATCGAGCTGACGCTCCGTCCCGCCGCACCGGGCACGGGCATCGTGTTCTCCCGCGTCGACCTTCCCACGCCCGTCGACATTCCCGCGGCGGCAACGTCGATCGGCGATACGCGGCTCGCGTCGGTGCTGCAGAAGGATGGCGTGCGCGTGTCGACCGTCGAGCACCTGATGTCGGCATGTGCCGGCCTCGGCATCGACAACCTCTATGTCGACGTGACGGCCGAGGAAATCCCGATCATGGACGGCAGCGCGGCGACCTTCGTGTTCCTGATCCAGTCCGCCGGGATCGAGGAGCAGAACGCGCCGAAGCGTTTCGTGAAGGTGAAGAAGACGGTCGAAATCCGTGACGGCGACAAGTTCGCGCGTCTCGATCCGTACTTCGGCTTCAAGCTGAAATTCTCGATCGACTTTCGTCACCCGGCCGTCGACAAGACCGGCCAGGAGCTCGAGGTCGATTTCGCGAATACGTCGTATGTGCGCGAGATCGCGCGCGCACGCACGTTCGGTTTCGCGCATGAGGCCGAGATGCTGCGCGAGATGGGCCTCGCCCGCGGCGGCAGCATGGAAAATGCGATCGTGCTCGACGAGTACCGCATCCTGAACAACGACGGGCTGCGCTACGACGACGAGTTCGTGAAGCACAAGATGCTCGACGCGATCGGCGACCTGTACGTGATCGGCCATCCGCTGCTGGCGTCGTACACGGCGTACAAGTCCGGCCACGGGCTGAACAACGCGCTGCTGCGCGAACTGCTCGCGAACGAAGATGCGTACGAGATCGTCACGTTCGACGATCCGCAGGCCGCGCCGAAGGGTTTCGCGTTCGACGCGCAGACGGCCTTCGCCTGAACTGTGTTCGGCGCAAGCAACAAAAAAGCAGCCTTCGGGCTGCTTTTTTGTTGGCCGGACGATGCCGGCGGCGTAGACCGTCAGCGCGGCTTTGCGCCGTGCCGGGCCGCCATCCGCGCAAGCGCGGCCTGCAGCGGCGACGGTTCGAGATGGTCTGCCAGATCGCGCAACGCGGCCGCGCCGACCGACGTCATCCGCGCCTGCTTCACGTGCGGCGGCTCCGGAGCATCCTTCGGGCGCACGCGCACGCGCAGCGTCGAGACCGGCCAGCCGCGCTTTTGCAGATCGCCGAGCAGCCGCGGCTCGACCTGCCGCAGCCGCGCGGCCAGCGCGTTGTGCGCGGCAAAGAGGGTCAGGGTGCCGTCCTTCACGAAGCCGGGTTCGACGTGGTTCGCCAGGTAGTCGGGCAGAAGCGCGGCAAGATCGCGCTGCAGCGACGCGATTTGCTCGACGCCGGCGCGCAGTGCCGCGAACGCGTCGGTGCGGCCGAGCACTTCGGACACGGGTTGCGGGCGATAGGCGGCGAGCGGGCCGAAACGCTTGGAAAATCGGTTCATCGAGACATTCTTCGGGCGCGCACGCGCGCGGACGTTGACGCCGATTGTACCCGCGCGGGCCCGTGCACGGGCGGCTTTCGCCCCGTGGGCCCGGCCGTAGGCGCGCAGTGCCCGTCCGGCCGAGACACGGGCGCACGCTTTCCCGCGTGCTAAAATTCGACGTTTGAGTCCACTAATTCGCTAAGCCGCCGAGGCTCGGGCGTCGGGGCGCGCAACACGCGCCGGGCGCCGGTGCTGCGACGCAGGATCCGATCCGATGACAACCGGTTTTCTCCAGAAAATTTTTGGCAGCCGCAACCAGCGGCTCGTCAAGCAATACCAAAAGACCGTCGCGACGATCAATGCGCTCGAAACGCAGATCGAGAAGCTGACGGACGACCAGTTGCGCGGCAAGACGGACGAATTCCGCCAGCGGGTCGCGGCCGGCGAGTCGCTCGACAAGCTGCTGCCCGAGGCGTTCGCGGTCTGTCGCGAGGCCAGCCGGCGCGTGCTGAAGATGCGGCACTTCGACGTGCAGATGATCGGCGGCATGGTGCTCCACTACGGCAAGATCGCGGAAATGCGCACCGGCGAGGGCAAGACGCTCGTCGCGACGCTGCCCGTGTACCTGAACGCGCTGGCCGGCCGCGGCGTGCACGTCGTGACCGTCAACGATTACCTCGCGCAGCGCGACGCCGAATGGATGGCGCGCCTCTACAACTTCCTCGGTCTGTCGGTCGGTATCAACCTGTCCGGCATGGAGCACGACCAGAAGCAGCAGGCTTACGCGGCGGACATCACGTACGGCACGAACAACGAGTTCGGCTTCGACTACCTGCGCGACAACATGGTCTACGAGACCGACGCGCGCGTGCAGCGGGCACTGAACTTCGCGGTCGTCGACGAAGTGGACTCGATCCTGATCGACGAAGCGCGCACGCCGCTGATCATTTCGGGCCAGGCCGAGGATCACACCGAGCTGTACGTGCGGATGAACGCACTGCCGCCGCTGCTCGAGCGCCAGATCGGCGAAGAGAAGGCCGACGGCACGGGTGTCGAGAAGCCGGGCGACTACACGCTCGACGAGAAGGCCCGCCAGGTGTTCCTGACGGAATCGGGCCACGAGAAGGCCGAGCGCCTGCTCGCCGAATGGGGCCTGATCGGCGAGGGCGAGAGCCTGTACGCGCCGCAGAACATCACGCTGATGCACCACGTGTACGCGGCGCTGCGCGCACACACGCTGTTCCACAAGGATCAGCACTACGTCGTGCAGAACGGCGAAGTGGTCATCGTCGACGAATTCACGGGCCGCCTGATGGCCGGCCGCCGCTGGTCCGACGGCCTGCACCAGGCGGTCGAGGCGAAGGAACACGTGAAGATCCAGAGCGAGAACCAGACGCTCGCGTCGATCACGTTCCAGAACTACTTCCGGATGTACGCGAAACTCGCGGGCATGACCGGTACCGCGGACACCGAAGCGTACGAATTCAACGAGATCTACGGCCTCGAGACGGTCGTGATCCCGACCAATCGCCCGCCGAAGCGGATCGACAAGCAGGACCAGATCTACAAGACGGCCAAGGAGCGCTACGACGCGGTGATCCGCGACATCCGCGAATGCTACGAGCGTGGCCAGCCGGTGCTGGTCGGCACGACGTCGATCGAGAACTCGGAACTGCTGTCGCACCTGCTGAAGCAGGCCGGGCTGCCGCATGAGGTGCTGAACGCGAAGCAGCACGAGCGCGAAGCGGCGATCGTCGCGGAAGCCGGCCGTCCGAAGCGCGTCACGATCGCGACCAACATGGCCGGCCGCGGTACCGACATCGTGCTTGGCGGCAATGCCGAGAAGCAGGCCGCGTTCATCGAGGCCGACGACGCGATCCCGGCCGACGAAAAGGCGCGCCGCATCCAGCAGTTGCACGACGAGTGGGAAACGCTGCACGAGCAGGTGAAGGCTGCTGGCGGCCTGCACATCATCGGCACCGAGCGCCACGAATCGCGCCGGATCGACAACCAGCTGCGCGGCCGTGCAGGCCGTCAGGGCGATCCGGGCTCGTCGCGCTTCTACCTGTCGCTCGACGATCCGCTGCTGCGCATCTTCGCGGGCGACCGCGTGCGTTCGATCATGGATCGCCTGAAGATGCCGGAAGGCGAGGCGATCGAGGCCGGCATCGTCACGCGCTCGATCGAGTCCGCGCAGCGCAAGGTCGAAGCGCGCAACTTCGACATCCGCAAGCAGCTGCTCGAATACGACGACGTGTCGAACGACCAGCGCAAGGTCATCTACCAGCAGCGCAACGAGCTGCTCGAAGCGCACGACATCACCGAGACGATCTCCGCGATGCGTCACGGCGTGATTGCCGAAGTCGTCCGCCAGTTCGTGCCGGAAGGCAGCATCGAGGAGCAGTGGGACGTGCCCGAGCTCGAGGAAGCGCTGCGCAACGACTGGCAGCTCGACCTCGCGATCCAGGAAATGGTGAACGAGTCGTCGTCGATTACGGCCGAGGAGATTCTCGACGCCGTGATGACGGCCGCCGACGAGCAGTACGAGGCGAAGGTCGCGATGGTCGGCCGCGAATCGTTCAGCGCATTCGAGCGCTCGGTGATGCTGCAGACGGTCGACCGCCTGTGGCGCGAGCACCTCGCGGCGCTCGACCATCTGCGCCAGGGCATCCACCTGCGCGGCTATGCGCAGAAGAACCCGAAGCAGGAATACAAGCGCGAAGCGTTCGAGCTGTTCGCCGCGATGCTCGAGGCGATCAAGCAGGAAGTCACGCGTGTCGTGATGAACGTGCAGATCCAGTCGCCGGAACAGCTCGAGGAAGCGGCCGAGCAGATCGAGGAGCGCGCAGGTCATCTCGAGAATGTCGAGTACCAGCACGCCGACTACGCGGAAGCCGGTGCGCCGGTGGCGAACGTCACGGCTGCCGCGGCGGCCACGGCGACGGCCGACATGGTCGGCAGCGCGATGACGCACAGCGGCCCCGGCGGTGAAATGCCGAAGGTCGGCCGCAACGACCCGTGCCCGTGCGGCAGCGGCAAGAAGTACAAGCAATGTCACGGGAAGCTGTCATGATCGACGGCGGCGCGCGTGACGCGCGCCGCTCGGTTCGCAGCTTCGAGCGCGTGATCTGAGTTGCGGCGGCCCGCGCATGCGGCCGCCGGTTCTTCCAATCGATGCCGGCGCACGCCGGCATTTTCCATCTGGCAGGTGTGCCCCATGGCTGTCAATTTTCCGTCGATCGATCCCGCCCAACTGCATCCCGTCGCCGGCGTCACGCTCGGCTGGGCGGAAGCGAACATCCGCAAGCCGAATCGCAAGGACGTGCTGGTCATCTCCGTCGACGAAGGCGCGACGGTCGCGGGCGTGTTCACCGAAAACCGCTTCTGCGCGGCGCCGGTCATCGTCTGCCGCGAGCATCTGGCGAAGGTGCGCGCGGGCGGTGCGGGCATTCGCGCGCTCGTCGTGAATACGGGCAATGCCAACGCCGGTACCGGCGAGCCGGGCCTCGTGAACGCGCGCGAAACCTGCACGGAACTTGCCCGTCTTGCGGGTATCGAGCCGGCGCAGGTGCTGCCGTTCTCGACCGGCGTGATCCTCGAGCCGCTGCCGATCGACCGCCTGAAGGCCGGGCTGCCGGCCGCGCTCGCGAACCGCAAGGCCGCGAACTGGTTCGACGCCGCGCAGGCGATCATGACGACCGATACGCTGCCGAAGGCCACGTCGCGCCAGGTGACGATCGACGGTCACACGGTCACGCTGACGGGCATCAGCAAGGGCGCCGGCATGATCAAGCCGAACATGGCGACGATGCTCGGCTTCCTCGCGTTCGACGCGAACGTCGCGCAGCCGGTGCTCGACACGCTCGTGAAGGAAGTGGCCGACCGCTCGTTCAACTGCATCACGATCGACGGCGACACGTCGACGAACGACTCGTTCATCCTGATCGCGTCGGGCAAGAGCACGCTGCCGGCGATCACGTCGACGGATTCGCCGGCCTATGCGGCGCTGCGCGATGCGGTGACGGAAGTCGCGCAGGTGCTGTCGCAGCTGATCGTGCGCGATGGCGAAGGTGCGACGAAATTCATGACGGTGCAGGTCGAAGGCGGCAAGAGCGTCGCGGAATGCCGCCAGATCGCTTACGCGATCGGCCATTCGCCGCTCGTGAAAACCGCCTTCTATGCATCCGACCCCAACCTCGGCCGGATTCTCGCCGCGATCGGCTATGCGGGCGTTGCGGATCTCGACGTCGGCAAGATCGACCTCTATCTCGACGATGTGCTCGTCGCGAAGGCAGGTGGCCGCAATCCGGCGTACCAGGAAGAGGACGGCCAGCGCGTGATGAAGCAGAGCGAAATCACGATCCGCGTGCTGCTTGGCCGCGGCGACGCACAGGCCACCATCTGGACGTGCGACCTGTCGCACGACTACGTGAGCATCAACGCGGATTACCGCTCCTGATCGGGAGTGCCTGAACGACATGGACAAGCTTGAACAGTTTCTGACGCGCGCGGAAGCGCTGCTCGGTCGTCTCGAGGGGATGTTGCCGCCCGCACAGGCAGCGGTCGACTGGAATGCCGCACACGCGTTTCGCTGGCGCAAGCGCCAGGGGCGCGGTTATCTGCAGCCGGTGCCGGCCGTGTCGTCGATCACGCTCGACGACCTCCACAACATCGATCGCCAGAAAGGGCTGATCGACCAGAACACGCGGCAGTTCGTGCAGCAGAAGCCGGCGAACAACGTGCTGCTGACCGGCGCGCGCGGTACCGGCAAGTCGTCGCTGATCAAGGCGTGCCTGAACGCGTATGCGAAGGACGGGCTGCGTCTGATCGAAGTCGACAAGGACGACCTGCACGATCTCGGCGACATCGTCGACCTGATCTCGCAGCGTCCCGAGCGCTTCATCGTGTTCTGCGACGACCTGTCGTTCGAGGAAGGCGAGTCGGGCTACAAGGCGCTGAAGGTGGCGCTCGACGGCTCGATCGCCGCGCAGTCGGACAACGTGCTGATCTACGCGACGTCGAATCGCCGCCATCTGCTGCCCGAGTACATGAGCGACAACGAGACGTACAAGCATCTCCCGGATGGCGAGATTCACCCTGGCGAAGTCGTCGAGGAGAAGATCTCGCTGTCGGAGCGCTTCGGTCTGTGGGTCAGCTTCTATCCATTCAAGCAGGACGACTATCTCGACATCGTCGGGCACTGGCTGCGTCATTTCGGTTGCCCGGATGCGGAGATCGAGTCCGCACGCGGCGATGCGCTCGTGTGGGCGCTCGAGCGCGGCTCGCGGTCGGGGCGCGTCGCGTGGCAGTTTGCGCGAGACTGGTCGGGTCGCAAGGAGCAAGCATGAGCGCGGATCTCGCACAAGGCGCCGTGCGCGCGCCCGATGGCCGCAAGGTGACGGAAGTGGCGGTCGGCGTGATGGTGCAGCCTGATGGCCGCTATCTGCTCGCGCAGCGGCTGCAAGGCAAACCGTACGAAGGCTACTGGGAATTTCCGGGCGGCAAGCTGGAGGCCGGCGAAAGCGTCGAGGACGCGCTTGCGCGCGAACTGCACGAGGAACTCGGCATCCAGGTCACGGCCAGCCATCGCTGGCACACGCTCGAGCACGATTATCCGCATGCCTATGTGCGGCTTTATTTCTGCAAGGTGACGGGCTGGACGGGCGAGCCGCACAGCAAGGAAGGGCAGGCGTTCGTGTGGCAGCAACTGCCGGTCGAGGTCGCGCCGTTGCTGCCGGCCGCGCTGCCGGTGCTTGAACTGCTCGAGAAGGAAGCCGCGTCGATCTGACGCCACGATGGCCTGCCGGAAAGGCGGGCCATATCACGGGCTGACGGTGCCGAGCGCCGCTCAGCTGTCGCGGCGGCCGTCCGTGCCGTCTTCTTCCGACGAGGGCCCCTCGTCGGAGGATCCTCCGATCCGGTACTTTTCCGCGGCCCAGGCGCCGAGGTCGAGCTGCTTGCAGCGGGCCGAGCAGAACGGACGGAACTGATTTTCGGGCGTCCAGCGCACTTCGGCGCCACACGACGGGCATTTCACAACGGTAGTCATACGAAAGCGATCCGGCACGCGGCCGTTACAGATTGCACAGTGTCAGATGGAACGGCACGTCGATGTCCACCGCACGCGGCCGCACATCGCCGTCCTGCGTGGTGAACCGTACCCACAGCATGTATTTGTTGGCGCTTGCCTCGGGAATGACGCGCAATTCCGGCGCCACGCGCACCTGCATCAACTGGTAGGTGCGGCCGGACAGCATCTGCTGGTAACTGCCCTGCATCGCCATGACCTTCGACGCCTGGCCCGATTCGCGCGCGAGCCGCAGCACGATCGCAGCGGCATCGCGCAGCGGCAGCATCGGCAGGATCCATTTCGCGATGTCCTGGCGCCGCTGCTCGGCGGGCCATTGCTGCCATGCGTAGTACGACGGCAGGTCGAACTTGCACGTGCCGCCCGGAATCACCGCACGGCTGCGGATGCTGGCGAGCCACTCGTTGTCGACGAGGTGCTGCCCGGTCTTGCCCTGCATCTGCGCGAGATTCGCGAGCGTCTGCTCGATTTCGCCGAGCACGGCTTCGAGCGCGTTCTGCTCGATGCCCGGATTGCCGCGAAAGGGGGCGAGCGTCTGGCGTTGACGTTCGAGCTCCTTCATCAGATCCGATTTCAGGTCCGCGCGGCCCGTTACCTCAGCGATTTCGAACAGCGTCGTCAGCGCGACGTGGTGTTCACGCGGGTCCTCCTGAGCCAAAAAGAACGCGAAGCGCTCGAAGAGATCTTCGAGGCGCAACAGCGTGCGAATTCGCTCGTTGAACGGATACTCGTAAAGAATCAAGCGCGCTCGCCTCTTGGGTAGGGATTGAAACAATGCAGGACATTCTAATGCCCACGCTCTACCCTAGCAACGCGCCAATTTCGTACACCATCACGATCGCGCGCGAGGCTCAGTGCGCGGCGGCCGCGAACCCGAGATAGCGTTGGTGCAGTGCATCGACCCGCGCGGCGAGCGCATCGGGCGTCGTCGCGTCGTTGACGATGACGTCGTCGGCCGCCGCGAGGCGGGCCTCGCGCGACGCCTGCCGCGCGATGATCGCCTCGACCTGTTCGCGCGTGAAGCCGTTGCGCCGCATCACGCGTGCGATCTGCGTTTCGACTGGACAGTCGACGACGAGCACGCGATCGCAGCGCGCCTTCCAGTTGCCGGATTCGACGAGCAGCGGCACGACGAACATCACGTATGGGCCCTGCGCTTCGCGCGCCTCACGATCGGTCTCCGCCCGGATCAGCGGGTGCGTGATCGCTTCGAGGCGCCGACGCGCGTCGTCGTCGCTGAAGATCAGTGCGCGCATCTGCGCGCGGTCGAGCGAGCCGTCGGCGGCAACGAAGTCGCGGCCGAATGCCTGTTCGATCGCGGGCATCGCGAGGCCGCCCGGCGCGGTGATGCGATGGGCGATCAGATCGGTATCGACCAGCGATGCGCCTCGGGCGGCGAACAGGTCGGCGACGGTTGTCTTGCCGCTGCCGATGCCGCCGGTGAGTCCAATTGCGAACATGTCAGCCTCCGAGCGCCGAATAGAAAGGGGTGCCGAAAAACAGCGTCGCGACACCGCCTGCCGCGAGGAACGGGCCGAACGGAATCGGCTCCTCGAAGCGCATGCGACCGCGCCAGGTCGCGACGAGCCCGACGACCGCGCCCGTCACCGCGGCGAACAGCACGACCTGCGGCAGTGCGGCCCAGCCCATCCATGCGCCGAGCGCGGCGAGCAGCTTCAGGTCGCCGAAACCGATACCCTCGATGCCGCGCAGCCATTTGAACAGCCAGTAGACCGACCACAGGAACAGGTAGCCGGCCATGGCCCCGATCACGGCCGAGCGCAGCGATGTGAACGTGCCGCCGAGGTTCAGCACGAGCCCGGCCCAGAGGAGCGGCAGCGTCATCGAGTCGGGCAGGTAGCCGGTCCGGATATCGATCGCGCTCATCGCGAGCAGCGCGGCGCACAGCGCGAACGCGGCGAGCGCGGCGACGGTCGGGCCGAATGCCGCGAGCGAGCCGGCGGCGAGCAGCGCGCACACAAGCTCGACGAGCGGATAACGGATGCCGATCGCGTGGCCGCAGCGTCGGCAGCGCCCACGCAGGATCAGGTAGCTGACGAGCGGGATGTTTTCCCATGCGCGCAGCACGTGGCCGCAATGCGGGCAGGCGCTGCGCGGGTGCCACAGGTCGTAGCGCGGCGGGTAGCCGTCTTCGGGAGTGGCACTCGTGTTGCCGGTCGCTTCGTCGATCTCGGCCTGCCATGCGCGCTGCATCATCACGGGCAGCCGGTGCACGACCACGTTCAGGAAGCTGCCGACGCACAGGCCGATGATGACCGCGAACGCGTACTGCAGCGCGGCCGGCAGCATCGCCAGCGCGAGCAGCGTGCTCTCGGGCGAATCGGAAACGGCGGACAAGGGCGCGGGTGTCATGAGGCTCAAGGTTCGGACTAAAAGGCGACAGAATCGGTTGCGATGCTACACCACGTTGCCGAGCTGAAGGATGGGCAGGTACATCGCGATCACGAGGCCGCCGACGAGTGCGCCCAGTACGATCACGATCAGCGGTTCGCCGAGCGCGGCAAGCGTATCGAGATGCGCGTCGAGCTGGCGCTCGCACAGCGTGGCGATGTCGGCGAGCATCGTGTCGAGCGCACCGGTCTCCTCGGCGACGGCGATCGGCTGCACGACGTCGTCCGGAAAGCAGCCGGCCGACTGCATCGCGTCCGCGAGACGCGCGCCGCGCAGCACGTGGGCGGCGATGTGGGCGGTGGCGCGCTCGAACACGGGATGGCCGGCCGTGCGTTCGAGCGTGGCGAAGGCGTCTGCGAGCGGCACGCCGGCGCCGAGCAGCGTCGCCAGCGATCGGCACCAGCGCGCGGCCGCGAACCGGCTCATCGCGCTCCCCGCGAGCGGGACGTGCAGCAGGCGCCGCGCGACAGCGTGGCGCAGCGGTGCCGATAGCCGTAGCGCGCGATGGGCGGCCAGCGCGGCTGCCGCCGTACCGGCAACCAGTACACCGCCCCACGCCGACAGTGCCGAGGACAACGCGAGCAGCGCACGAGTCGGTGCCGGCAGCGCGGCGCCGAAACCGTCGAAGATCTGGCGGAACGTCGGTACGACCCACACCATCAACGCGGCCGAAATTGCGAGCCCGAACAGGATGACGGCCGCCGGATAGGCAAGCGCGGCCCGCAGCTTGCGCCATTGCGCGTCGGCGCGCTCGCGGTGCTCCGCGACCCGTGTCAGCACGATGCCGAGCGAGCCTGACGCTTCGCCGACCTCGATCAGCTGGCGATACAGTGTGCCGAACTGCGCCGGATAGCGTGCGAGTGCATCGGTGAAGCGATGGCCGCCGACGATCTCGCGGGCGAGACCGGCGGCGATTCGCGGCAGGCCGTCGCGTGGCCGCGTGCGCGCGAGCATCTCGAGCGACGGCGCGAGCGGCAACCCGGCCTGCAGCAGGCTCGCGAGCTGACGCGTGAAACGCGTGACGTCCCGAGTACCGGCCATTGGCGGCCGGGCCGGCCCGCGGATGTCGAGCGACAGGACTGCGATGCCGTCTCGTGCGAGCGCGGCGCGTGCACTCGCGGCGTCGAACGCGATGATGATCCCGCGGCGTGGCGTGCCGTCGCGATGGCGGCCGCGCCATCCGAAGCGGCTTTCGCGCGGCGTTGTGCGCATGCTCATGCAGCAGGTGTCGCGGCGATGGCTTCCGCGATGCTCGTCGTGCCGTCCCGGACACGCGCGAACGCCGCGTCGCGCAGACTGCGCACGCCTTCGGCCGCCGCGCATTGCGCGAGTTCGCCGACGCTCGCCCGGGCGACGATGCGTTCCGCCAGCCGGGGCGATACCGGCATCGTCTGATGCAGGCCGATACGGCCGCGATAGCCGATGCCGTGACAGGCCGAACAGCCTCGCGCGACGAACGGCCGCCATCCTGCGGCGAGCGCAGCCGGGTCGCAGCCGGCTTCGCGCAATACGGGCACCGGTGCGTCCGAGTGCATGCGGCAGGCGATGCACAGCCGCCGGACGAGGCGCTGCGCGGTGACGAGGTGCAGCGCGGCCGCGAGGTTGTACGGAGCGACCCCGATATCGAGCAGCCGCGCGACGGCGGCCGGCGCGTCGTTCGTGTGCAGCGTCGACAGCACGAGATGGCCGGTCTGCGCGGCCTTGATCGCGACGTCGGCCGTCTCCGCATCGCGAATCTCGCCGACCATGATGATGTCCGGATCCTGCCGCAGCAGCGCGCGCAGTGCCGTCGCGAACGTGAGCCCCGCCTTTTCGGCGACGCCGACCTGGCTGATGCCGTCGAGCTGGATCTCGGCGGGATCCTCCACCGTGCAGACGTTGTGCGCGTCGCGATCGAGCATCTGCAGCGCGCAGTAGAGCGACAGCGTCTTGCCGCTGCCGGTCGGGCCCGTGACGAGCACGAGGCCATGCGGTGCGCGTATCGCGGCTTCCATCGCGGCCGCCTGTTGCGCGTCGAAGCCGAGACGGGCGAGCGTGAGGTCGGTCGGCAGGGTTTCGAGGCGCCGCAGCACGAGCTTTTCACCGAACAACGTCGGCAGCGAACTGACCCGGTAGTCGCCGCGCGTACCGCCGTCGATCGCGATACGCAGCCTGCCGTCCTGCGGGAGCCGCCGCTCGGCGATGTCCATGCGTGCGAGCACCTTGATCCGCGTGACGAGCGCGTCGCGCAGATGAAGAGGCGGCCGCGCATGTTCATGCAGCACGCCGTCGATGCGCAGGCGGATGCGCCAGCCGGCTTCGAACGGTTCGACGTGGATGTCGGATGCGTCGCGCACGCGTGCTGCGTGAAGCGTGTCCGTCAGCAGCCGCACAGCCGGCGCGTCGTCGAGCTGGGCCGCGTCGAGCGCGCGCGGTGCGGTGACGGGCGACGCATCGGAATGAGCGGGCGGCGGCTGCGTGCGCAGCGGCGCCCCGGGAGGAGTGAAATGCATGTGAGCCGGCACGCTGGCCGCCAGTTGACCGTGACCAGCAGATGGTCGCGCGTCGCGGGCGGTGCCGGCAGTCGGCCGTTCGGCTAACGCGCGGCGGCGCGTGCGATGCGCGAGCCGCGCGGCTTGAAGAGCTTGACGGTGCGCACGGCCTGATCGTCGCTGCGCATCACCTCGAGCATCACGTCGCCGATTTTCAGGCACACGTCGTCTTCCGGAATTTCCTCGAGGATTTCGAGGACCAGTCCGTTCAGCGTCTTCGGCCCGTCGGTCGGCAGCTTCAGGTGCAGCCAGCGATTCAGTTCGCGCAGCGGCATGCTCGCCGAGACGATGCATTCGCCGTTCTCGTCCCAGCCGCCCGCGCGTTCGCTGCGCGGCATCGATGTCGTGAATTCGCCGATCAGCTCCTCGATGATGTCTTCGGGCGTGACGAGCCCTTCGAGTTCGCCGTACTCGTTGACGACGAGCGCGGTCCGCTGCCGCGTTTCCTGGAAAAACTGGAGCTGCTGGACCACCGGCGTGCCCGACGGCACGTAGTACGGCTCGGCGAGCAGCGTGCGCAGCGTCTCGCGGTCGAACTCCTGGTTGTGCAGCGCGGTCAGCGTCTTGCGGACGTGCAGCACGCCGAGCACCTTGTCGATGTCGCCTTCGTAGACGACAAGCCGGTTGTGATAGCAGGTTTCGAGCTGGTGCAGGACGTCGTCGAGCGGCGCGTAGAAGTTGAGCGACTCGATCTGGCGGCGCGGCACCATCACGTCGTCGACCGTGATGTTCTCGAGGTCGAACAGGTTGAGCAGGATGCTGCGGTGCTTGGTCGGCATGAAACTGCTCGACTCGAGCACGATGGCCCGCAGCTCGTCGGCCGACATCCGCTGGTCGCGGCCCTTCTTCGTGTTGATGCGCAGCACCCACAGCACGCCGTTCGCGAGCGCGTTGACGAACCAGACGACCGGCTTGAACACGCGCATCAGCGGCGCGATCACGAGGCTCGCGGGCAGTGCGATGCGTTCGGGGAACGTCGCGCCGACGATCTTCGGCGCGATTTCGGCGAACACGATGATCAGGAACGCGACGATGCCGGTCGCGATCGACAGCGCGAGATTGTTGCGGCCGAACGTATGGAGCGCGAGCGACGTCGTCAGGACCGGGATGATCGTGTTGAACAGGTTGTTGCCGATCAGGATCACGCTGAGCAGCAGGTCAGTACGCGTCAGCAGCCCCTGCGTGGTTTTCGCGCCGAGCGCGCCCTGGCCGGCGAGATGCTTCAGCCGATGGCGGTTGAGCGCCATCATCGCGGTCTCGGAAATGGAAAAGAAGCTGGAACAGAGGAGAAGCAGGAAGACGGCGCCGATTTGCGCCCATAAGGGAATTTGGTCCACGCGTTGGAAGGAGCAGTGAAGGACAGGGATGGAGGGAATATAGCAGAGGCCGGCGACCGTGATGTGTCGTGCGCGACACGAGGGGCCCGCGGCGGCCGGACGAAAAAAAACCGTGCACGTGGTGCACGGTTTTTTCAAAATCTGGTCGGGGTGAGAGGATTCGAACCTCCGGCCTCTACGTCCCGAACGTAGCGCTCTACCAGGCTAAGCTACACCCCGATTTGTACTTTTCCGATTTCGCCGTCTTCTTCAAGACCGCTGCGTCGTCAAGCAAGAACATAACTATAACGACGTTTCTTCAAGAAGGGAAGCCCTTGGAGAAAAAATTTTTTCGAGACGGGTGATTTTCCCGTGTCGAACGTGTGTCGCAGCCGTGGCGGCGACACACGACATGCAATCAGGACTGCCGCGACGTCGAGTAAGCGCACAGCGCGAGCAGGCTCTCCTTGTAGATCGAATCGGGGAATGCGGCGATCGCGGCCGCGGCCGCCTGCGCTTCCTGGCGCGCGCATTCGAGCGTGTGATCCAGTGCGCCCGAGCGCGTGATCGCTTCGAAAATCGTGTCGAAGCGATCGGTGCCGCCCTGTTCGATCGCCTCGCGTGCCAGCGCTGCCTGCTCGGGCGTGCCGCGCTCGATCAGATAGATGAGCGGCAGCGTCGGCTTGCCTTCGCGGAGGTCGTCGCCGGCATTCTTGCCCATTGCCTCGACGGTGCCCGCGTAGTCGAGCCAGTCGTCCATGATCTGGAATGCGGTGCCGATCCGGCGGCCGTATTCGGCGGCGGCGGCCTCGGTCGGCGCATCGGCGCCCGCGAGCACCGCGCCCAGGCGCGCCGATGCCTCGAACAGCTTGGCCGTCTTGTAGCGGATCACCTGCATGTAGCGCGTTTCGTCGACGTCCGCGTCGTGCATGTTGAGGAGCTGCAGCACCTCGCCTTCGGAAATGATCGTCGTCGCTTCGGACAGGATCTCCATCACGCGCATCTTGCCGACGCCGACCATCATTTCGAACGAGCGTGAATAGAGGTAGTCGCCTACCAGCACGCTCGCCGCGTTGCCGAACAGTGCATTGGCGGTCTGGCGGCCGCGGCGCAGCTCGGATTCGTCGACGACGTCGTCGTGCAGCAGCGTGGCCGTGTGGATGAACTCGACGACGGCGGCCAGCACGTGCCGCTGGTGCGACGTCTCGCCGAGTGCACCGGCGACGAGCAGCAGCAACGCCGGGCGCAGCCGCTTGCCGCCCGCGCCGATGATGTACTCGGCGATCTGGTTGATCAACAGTACGTCGGACGCGAGGCTTTGCCGGATAACGCGATTCACCTGCTCCATGTCGCTGGTGATCGGAGCGAGCAGGTGGGCGGCGCTGAGGGTGGGGGAGGCGGTGGACGACGACATGATGATGGAATTGGGTGATGCCGCGGATTATAAGTCGAATCCGAGATATCCCGGTCTGTCACACGTGCCGCAGCCGCGAATTTGGCCGTTCGGCCGAGGCCCGCGCGCGGCAATCGTCGATCGGTTTTGACTTCGGTGCTAACCCCATGTATAATCACGTGTTTTCCGCGCGTGGTGTGCGGAAAAATTGGATCCAGAGTGAGGTTCTCAATGTACGCGGTCATAAAAACCGGCGGCAAGCAGTACAAGGTTGCCGTTGGCGAAAAACTCAAAGTAGAACAGATACCGGCTGACATTGACGCTGAAATCACGCTCGACCAGGTTCTCGCAGTGGGCGAAGGCGAATCGATTAAGTTCGGTACGCCGCTGGTCAGTGGGGCTTCCGTCAAGGCCACCGTTGTGTCGCACGGTCGTCATGCCAAGGTCACCATCTTCAAGATGCGTCGCCGGAAGCACTACCAAAAGCACGGCGGCCACCGCCAGAACTACACTGAGCTGCGCATCGACGCGATCAACGCGTAAGCGCCTCGGTAAAGGAGCAATCAGATGGCACACAAAAAGGCAGGCGGCTCTTCCCGGAACGGCCGCGACTCCGAGTCGAAACGTCTCGGCGTGAAAGTGTACGGCGGCCAGGCAATCAATGCCGGCGGCATCATCGTGCGTCAGCGCGGTACGCGCATGCACGCAGGCGAGAACGTCGGCATGGGCAAGGATCACACCCTGTTCGCGCTGGTCGACGGTCACGTCAAGTTCGCGACGAAAGGCGCGGACAAGAAGCATCTGGTCATCGTCGTCCCGGCGGCTGCCTAATTCAGGCACCCACGGGCTTCGTAGCCGAAAGGCCCCGCAGTCTTCGCGGGGCCTTTTTTTATTTGGCCGCCGGGCGCATGCGCGTTCCGGCGACCGTTGCGCAACCGGCGTACGATCGGCCGAACGGCAGATTGTTCAAGCGTGCCGGCGCGCGGCACAATAGCGGAAATACTGGGCGGAGTGACGAATGAAGTTCATTGACGAAGCACGAATCGAAGTCATCGCCGGCGACGGAGGCGATGGCAGCGCGTCGATGCGCCGCGAGAAATTCGTCCCGTTCGGCGGGCCGGACGGCGGCGACGGCGGTCGGGGCGGTAGCGTGTACGCGATCGCCGACCGCAACATCAACACGCTGATCGACTACCGTTACGCGAAGAAGCATCTGGCGCGCAACGGCGAAAACGGGCGAGGCTCGGATTGCTACGGCAAGGGTGGCGACGACGTCACGCTGCGCATGCCGGTCGGCACGATCATCAGCGACATGGATACCGGCGAGCTGATCGCCGACCTGACCGAGCACGACCAGCAGGTGATGCTTGCGCAGGGCGGTGCCGGCGGGCTCGGCAACCTGCATTTCAAGTCGAGCACGAACCGCGCGCCGCGCCAGAAGACGGACGGCAAGCCCGGCGAGCGTCGCATGCTGAAGCTCGAGCTGAAGGTGCTCGCCGATGTCGGCCTGCTCGGCATGCCGAACGCAGGCAAGTCGACGTTCATCTCGTCGGTGTCGAATGCGCGGCCGAAGATCGCCGACTACCCGTTCACGACGCTTGCGCCGAATCTCGGCGTGGTGCGGGTCGGTCCGAGCAAGAGCTTCGTGATCGCCGACATCCCGGGGCTGATCGAGGGTGCCGCCGAAGGCGCGGGCCTCGGCCATCAGTTCCTGCGCCACCTGCAGCGCACCGGCGTGCTGCTGCATCTGGTCGATCTCGCGCCGTTCGACGAAAGTGTCGATCCGGTTGCCGAAGCGACGGCGATCGTCGGCGAGCTGCGCAAATACGACGAGGCGCTCTACGAGAAGCCGCGCTGGCTCGTGCTCAACAAGCTCGATATGGTGCCGGAAGACGAGCGCAAGGCGCGCGTCGCGGATTTCCTCGAGCGCTTCGAGTGGGACGGCCCGGTGTTCGAGATTTCGGCACTGACGGGCCAGGGCTGTGAAGCACTGTGCTACGCGATCTACGACTACCTCTCCGAACATTCGGACGCGCATCGCGCGGCGGAGGCGGAAGATCTCGCGGCGGACGTGCGTTTCCGCGACGCGCCGCCTGCGAAGGGCGAGGCCGCGCCGGGCGACGACGCCTGAGTGGTTCCGGAGCGCGCCGGGCGTGCCGCCCGGCGTTGGCGCTCAATCGCGCCCGGCCGGGCAGGCATCAGATACAGGAGACAGTGCAGGATGCGTTCGATCATCGCGGATTCGAAGCGATTGGTGGTAAAGGTGGGCTCCAGCCTCGTGACCAACGACGGCAAGGGGCTCGATCATGCTGCAATCGGCCGCTGGGCGGCCCAGATCGCCGCGCTGCGCGCCCAGGGCAAGGAAGTCGTGCTCGTCAGCTCGGGCGCGATTGCCGAAGGGATGCAGCGGCTCGGCTGGAGCAAGCGGCCGCGGGAAATCGACGAGTTGCAGGCGGCGGCTGCGGTCGGCCAGATGGGGCTTGCGCAGGTCTACGAGAGCCGCTTCACCGAGCACGACATCCGCACCGCGCAGATCCTGCTGACGCATGCCGACCTGGCGGACCGCGAGCGCTACCTGAATGCGCGATCGACGCTGCTGACGCTGTTGCGGCTCGGCGTCGTGCCGATCATCAACGAGAACGACACGGTCGTCACCGATGAAATCAAGTTCGGCGACAACGACACGCTCGGTGCGCTCGTTGCAAACCTGATCGAAGGCGATGCTCTGATCATTCTGACCGACCAGTCGGGGTTGTTTACGGCCGATCCGCGCAAGGATCCGAACGCGACGCTCGTCGCGGAAGCAAATGCGGGCGCGCCGGAACTCGAGGCGATGGCGGGCGGTGCGGGCTCGAGCCTTGGCCGCGGCGGGATGCTGACGAAGATCCTCGCGGCGAAGCGCGCGGCGCACAGCGGTGCAAATACGGTGATCGCGAGCGGCCGGGAGTCCGATGTGCTCGTGCGTCTGGCGGCCGGCGAGGCGATCGGCACGCAACTGATCGCACGTACCGCGCGGATGGCGGCACGCAAGCAGTGGATGGCCGATCACCTGCAGGTGCGCGGCCATGTCGTGATCGATGCGGGCGCGGTCGAGAAACTGACGGCCGGCGGCAAGAGCCTGCTGCCGATCGGCGTGATCGACGTACAGGGTGCGTTCGCGCGCGGCGAAGTCATCGCGTGTGTCGGCCCCGACGGGCGCGAAGTGGCGCGAGGGCTCACGAACTACAGCAGCGCGGAGACGAAACTGATTCACCGCAAGCCGAGCGGCGAGATCGAATCCGTGCTCGGCTACATGCTGGAGCCCGAACTGATCCATCGCGACAATCTGGTGCTGGTGTGATCATTCGCCTTGCCGGTTCAGGCCGTCAAATGAAAAAGCCCGCGTGATGCGGGCTTTTTCATGCAGCGGGGCAGAAAGGGCGGGGGGGCGGGCGCCGCGCGCCATCAGCGCAACTGGCTCATCGCGGTACGGTGAAACCGGATGTTCTCCAGGATCTGCCGGGTCGAGCCTTGCGGCATCTTGTTCGCGCAGAAGTAATCCTGATACAGCGCCGAGTGGTAGGCATTCAGCTCGCCGTTCTCGATGCGCTGCCAATCGTTCTCGACCGTGCGATCCCAGCCGTCGTGGTCCGAATTCAGACCGGCATACTGGCGCCATTCGTAGGTGTCGCAGCGGATGCCCTCGTAGTTCACGTTGCGCGCGCCGGCCGGGCTCGTGACGACGACCGCGTAGCGCACGACGCCGTCGGTGCCGACCGCGAGCGACTTCGCGTCGACGAAGAACTTGAGCGGCGTGTTCTGCGAGACGTTGAACGGCAGCAGGTCGCTCGCCTGCGGCAGCGGCGGCAGCGAGTCGACCGTGTTTTCCTTCCAGGTTCCCTGGCGGTCCAGCAGATACACGAACTCGCTGTCATCCTTGTTGGTCGGCGTCTTCGAATTCGCGCAACCTGCCAGCGTGGCCACCGCGGCAATCGATGCGAGCGCGAGAGCAATCGCTTTCAATATGCATTCCTCGTAAAAAAAGGGCGCGACACCAAGGTCGCGCCCGGTCATGCAGTTCGATTCGTCATTTGCCGACGATCACGCGGGGCGGCATCTCGTCGAGCGTGCTCGCTTCCACTTCGATCTCCGAACAGACTACCGATGCGTCGACAATCGTCAGCGTCTGCTGGGCCTGTGCGCCGATGACGCGCGGATAGCGCGACAGACGCGGCCCACGCGGCTTCTCGGCTCGCTGCGCCGGGCGGCGCAGGAAGCGCGACAGTTCCGTCAGCGCCAACTGATAGACATCCCGCTTGAACTCGATCACCGCATCGAGCGGCACCCAGTACTCGTTCCAGCGCCACGCATCGAACTCCGGGTGGTCGGTCGCGCGCAAGCAAATGTCGCAATCGCGTCCGACCATCCGCAGCAGGAACCAGATCTGCTTCTGGCCGCGGTAATGACCGCGTACTTCGCGTTTGATGAACTTGTCAGGCACCTCATAACGCAACCAGTCGCGAGTGCGGCCGATTATCTTGACGTGTTCCGGATGCAGGCCCGTTTCCTCGTGCAGTTCCCGGTACATCGCCTGCATGGGGGTCTCGCCGTACTTGATCCCACCTTGAGGAAACTGCCAGGAGTGCTCGCGGAGCCGCTTGCCCCAAAACACCTCGTTGCGCGCGTTCAAGAGGATGATGCCGACGTTCGGGCGAAAGCCTTCACGATCCAGCATACAACCACCTTCGAATCCTTTAAAATTGCTTTGATTATAAACAGATAACGGGCGCTGCGCACCGTAGCGGAGCGAATCCGCGCGGGGTACACCGGCTGAATTGTCCCTGATTAGTCTGCTACGTCGTCTGCGCCATCGTCGTCCATTGCTGTTCGCCGCGCGCAGCTTTTTCACCTTGAAACTTTTTCGGGCGCCCCGCCTGGGGGCGCCGTTTTTGGAACCGTCCGCATGAAAGCTTCCCGTTTCTTTATCGGCACCCTGAAAGAAGCACCCGCCGACGCAGAGATCGTCAGCCACAAGCTGATGGTGCGCGCCGGCATGATCCGTCGCGTCGCCGGCGGTATCTATAACTACCTGCCAGTCGGCCTGCGTTCGATTCGCAAGGTCGAGGCGATCGTGCGCGAGGAAATGAACCGGGCGGGCGCCATCGAGCTGCTGATGCCGGCCGTGCAACCAGCCGAACTGTGGCAGGAGTCGGGCCGCTGGGAACAGTACGGCCCCGAGCTGCTGCGCTTCAAGGACCGCAAGGACAACGACTTCGTGATCGGGCCGACGCACGAGGAAGTCATCACCGACATCGCGCGCAACCAGATCAAGAGTTACCGGCAGATGCCGGTGAACTTCTACCAGATCCAGACGAAGTTCCGCGACGAGATCCGTCCGCGCTTCGGCGTGATGCGCGGACGCGAATTCATCATGAAGGACGCGTACTCGTTCGACAAGGATGCGGCCGGCCTGAACGAGTCGTATCGCAAGATGTACGACGCGTACGTGCGCATCTTCACGCGCCTCGGCCTCGAGTTCCGTGCGGTCGCGGCCGACAGCGGCTCGATCGGCGGCAACTTCTCGCACGAATTCCACGTGATCGCCGACACCGGTGAGGACGCGATCGCGTACTGCCCGACGTCCGAGTTCGCGGCGAACGTCGAAGCGGCCGAAGCGCTGCCGCTGAGCGCCGAACGCGCGGCGCCGGCCGAGGCGATGGCGAAGGTCGCGACGCCGGGCAAGGCGAAATGCGAAGCCGTCGCCGAACTGCTGGCCATCCCGCTTGAGCGCACGATCAAGTCGATCGTGCTCGCGACCGACAACGAAGGCGCCGAGCCGACCATCTGGCTCGTGATGCTGCGCGGCGACCACGACCTGAACGAGATCAAGGTGTCGAAGCTGCCGGGCCTGAAGAACCACCGCTTCGCGACCGAGCAGGAAATCGTCGAGTGGTTCGGCACGCCGCCGGGCTATCTCGGCCCGGTCGGCACCAAGAAGCCGGTGAAGGTGATCGCCGATCGCACGGTCGCGAACATGAGCGACTTCGTCGTCGGCGCGAACGAGGTCGACTATCACATCGCCGGCGTGAACTGGGGCCGCGACCTGCCCGAGCCGGACGTCGCCGACGTGCGCAACGTGAAGAAGGGCGACCCGTCGCCGGACGGCAAGGGCGTGATCGACATCTGCCGCGGCATCGAGGTCGGCCACGTGTTCCAGCTCGGCACCAAGTATTCGGAAGCGATGGGCGCGACGTTCCTCGACGAGTCGGGCAAGCCGCAGCCGATGCTGATGGGCTGCTACGGCGTCGGCGTCACGCGTATTCTCGGCGCGGCGATCGAGCAGAACTTCGACGACCGCGGCATCATCTGGCCCGAATCGATCGCGCCGTTCGAAGTCGTGCTGTGCCCGATGGGCTATGACCGCAGCGACATGGTGCGCGAGACCGCCGACAAGCTGTACGCGGAACTCGCCGCGGCCGGCATCGACGTGATCCTCGACGATCGTGGCGAGCGCCCGGGCGTGATGTTCGCCGACTGGGAGCTGATCGGCGTGCCGCACCGTCTCGTGATCGGCGAGCGCGGCCTGAAGGAAGGCAAGATCGAGTACCAGGGCCGCCGCGACGCCGAAGCGACGCTGCTGCCGGCCGACGCGGCTGCGGCGACGGTCGCGGAGAAGATCCGCGCCGCGCTCGCGCGCTAAGCGCACCGACCGGGGAACGCGGTGGAATACACCTTCCTGTCGGCCACCGTGCTCCTGGTGCTGATCACCGATCCGCTCGGCAACATCCCGCTGTTCATTTCGGCCATGCGGGATGTGCCGCGCGAGCGGCGCGTGAAGCTGATCCTGCGTGAAGTGGGGATCGCGTTCGTGATCCTGCTGTTCTTCATGCTGGTCGGCGACCGCTTCCTGCGGATGATGAGCCTCACCGACCTGTCGTTGCGGCTCGGCGGCGGGATCGTGCTGTTCCTGATCGCGCTGCGGATGATCTTCCCGCATCCGGACGGCGCACTCGGCAACGATCCGCGCGCGGGCGGCGAGCCGTTCATCGTGCCGCTCGCGATTCCGGCGCTCGCCGGGCCGTCGGCGCTCGCGACGGTGATGCTGCTGACGTCGCAGGGGCCCGGCAAGATGCTCGAGTGGGTCGGCGCGCTGACGGTCACGATGATCGTCTGCGCGGTGACGCTGGTGCTGGCCGAGCGGATCCAGCAATGGATCGGCGAACGGACCGTCGCGGCGTTCGAGCGGTTGATGGGCCTCGTGCTCGTCGCGATTTCGGTCGAGATGATGCTGGGCGGCATCCGCGCATTCGTGCACCAGCTGTAGGCGGGCGGCGCGTGCCCACAAAAAAGCGGCGCTCCGGGAAACCGGAGCGCCGCTTTCTATTTATATAGTGCGAAGCGGGGCGCTCAGACGTTCGTGGTCAGCGCGCGGATCGTCGGCAGGTTGCGCCAGTAGCCCTTCGCATCCATCCCGCAGCCGAACACGTAGCGATCCGGCACCGCGAAGCCGCAGAAGTCGGGGTGCAGCGGCTTCGCCTTCGCGAGCGTCTTCTCGCACAGCACGGCCGACATGAAGCGCTTCGCGCCCATGTCGAGGATGCGGTCGCGGATCGCGGCCATCGTCTCGCCTTCGTCGAGGATGTCGTCGAGCACGAGCACGATCCGGTCCTTCACCGATTCGCGCGGCGCGACGCGCCAGTGCATTTCCGGGCTGCCCTGCGTCGTGTTGCGGTAGCGGGTCAGGTGGATGTAGTCGAATTCGAGCGGGAAATCGAGATGCGGTAGCAGCATCCCGGTAAACACCGCGGCGCCGCCCATCACCGAGAGAACGAGCGGGAACGCATCGCCGATCTCGGCGCGGATCGCGTCGGCCATCCGGGAGATCGACGCATTGACGGCGTCGGCCGAGACGATCTCTTCGGAGTGGTTGAAAATGTGGAGGGCTTCTTCGCGGTTCATGTGTTCTGGCGGGCAGTCGGTATACAAATAAGAATGAAGCAGAACGGACGGCGCGCGCTACAGCAAAAACCCGCGCGCCGGCCGATGGGCGGAATCAGCGCATGCCGGGCATCATGCCCTTCAGGCCGCGCATCATCTTCTGCATGTTGCCGCCCTTCAGCTTCTTCATCATCGTACGCATCTGGTCGTACTGGTTCAGCATCCGGTTGACTTCCTGCACCGGCACACCCGCGCCGGCTGCAATGCGGCGCTTGCGCGTCGCCTTGATGATCTCGGGTTTCGCGCGCTCGGCGGGCGTCATCGAGCTGATGATGCCTTCCATCCGGCGGATCGACTTCTCGGCCTGGCCCATGTCGGCGCCGGCCGCCGCCTGCTGGAACTGCGCCGGAAGTTTATCCATCAGCGACGACAGGCCGCCCATGTTCTTCATCTGCGAGATCTGCGCGCGGAAATCGTTCAGGTCGAAGTCGCCGCCTTTCTTGACCTTGTCGGCGAGCTTCTGCGCGGCCTGCACGTCGACGCCGCGCTGCGCCTCCTCGACGAGGGCGAGGATGTCGCCCATGCCGAGGATCCGGTTTGCCATCCGGTCGGGGTGGAACACCTCGAGACCGTCGAGCTTCTCGGCCACGCCGACGAACTTGATCGGCTTGCCCGTGACGTGGCGTACCGACAGCGCGGCGCCGCCGCGCGAATCGCCGTCAAGCTTGGTCAGCACGACGCCGGTGAGCGGCAGCGTGTCGTTGAATGCCTTCGCGGTGTTGACCGCGTCCTGGCCGAGCATCGCGTCGACCACGAACAGCGTTTCGGCCGGCTTCAGCGTGCCGTGCAGCGCGGCGATTTCCTGCATCATCGCCTCGTCGATACCGAGGCGGCCGGCCGTATCGACGATCAGCACGTCATGGTAGTGGCGCTTCGCCCAGTCGACGGCCGCGACCGCGATGTCGACGGGCTTCTGATCCGGCGTGGACGGGAAGAAGTCGGCGCCGACCTGTTCGCTCACCGTTTTCAGCTGCATGATTGCGGCCGGGCGATACACGTCGCACGACACGGTCAGCACCTTCTTCTTGTACTTCTCGCGCAACAGCTTTGCGAGCTTGCCGGCGGTCGTGGTCTTGCCCGCGCCCTGCAGGCCGGCCATCAGGATCACCGCGGGCGGCGTGACCGCGAGGTTCAGCTCGGCGGCCTTGCCTTCGTAGTCGCCGCCGATCACGGCGGTCAGTTCCTTCTGGACCACGCCGACGAGCGCCTGACCCGGCGACAGGCTGCTGATCACTTCTTCGCCGAGCGCCTTTTCCTTGACCTTGGCGATGAATTCGCGGACGACCGGCAGCGAAACGTCGGCCTCCAGCAGCGCGAGACGCACCTCGCGGAGCATCTCCTGCGTGTTCGCCTCGGTAAGCCGGGCCTCGCCGCGCAGCGTCTTGACGACGCGCGCCATCCGTTGAGTGAGATTGTCGAGCATGGGGAGCGATGGACAGTGGGGCCCGAAGGCGCGGCGGAACCGAACAAAGGGAGCCGTCGCGGGAAGGGGGCCTAGTGTAAACTTCGAACATGGATATTGTACTGTATGCCCTCACCGCATTCCTGTACGGCGGCCTTGCCGTCGCAGGCTGGCGCACGCACCGCCAGGGCGCGACGCCGCTCGTCGCGAGCGTGCCGGCCGTGCCGGTTCCCGCGTCCGCCGCGTCCGGGATGAGCGGGGCCGGCCGCGCGCTGCTGTTCGCCGCGCTCGTCGCGCACGGCGTGCTGCTCCATACGACCATCTTCCCGCACGACGCGATGGTGTTCGGCTTCGCGTTCGCGCTGTCCGCGATGTTCTGGCTCGGCGCCGGCATCTACTGGATCGAGAGTTTCTTCTTCCCGCTCGACAGCCTGCGGCTGCTCGTGCTGCCGCTCGCGTGCGGTGCGTCGCTGCTGCCGCTCGTGTTCGGCGGCGTGCGGGTGCTTCCTTATGCCGCAGCGCCGCTGTTCAAGCTGCACTTCCTGATCGCGAACATCGCGTACGGGCTGTTCGCGATCGCCGCGCTGCACGCGATCCTGATGCTGATGGTCGAGCGGCGCCTGCAGTCGCTGAGGAGCGGCGGACGCGACGGCTCGACCGGCTGGATCGCGAGCTGGCTCGAGACGCTGCCGCCGCTGCTCACGCTCGAGAAGCTGCTGTTCCGCCTGATCGGCGCCGGCTTCGTGCTGCTCACGCTGACGCTCGCGTCGGGCATCCTGTTCAGCGAGCAGGTCGACGCGCGCGCGCTGCGGCTCGACCACAAGACTGTATTCGCGATCCTGTCGTGGCTGATGTTCGGCGGCCTGCTGGTTGCCCGCAAGACATCGGGCTGGCGTGGCCGCGGTGCCGCGCGCTGGGTGCTCGTGTCGTTCGCCGCGCTGCTGCTCGCGTATGTCGGCAGCCGGTTCGTTTTCGAGGTGCTGCTGCACCGTTCCGTGGTTTGAACGCAGGTTTCCGATGCGACAGATTCTTCTCCTGATCCTTCTCTTCTTCGCGGGTTCGTGGCTCGCGCGCAAGCTGCGCCAGGCGCAGGAGCACGCGCAGGCGCGCACCGGCCGCGGCGCCGGTTACGACGGCGCGCCCGGCACCGGCGGCCCCGGGGCTGCGCGGCCGAACGGCGACGCCGCTCGCTCGCTGCCCGAGCCGATGGTGCGTTGCGCCGAATGCGGCGTGCATGCGCCGAAGGGCGATGCCGTCGTCGCGGGCGGCGAATACTTCTGCAGCACCGAGCACGCGCAGCGCCACGGCGCACGCGCGAGCGGCCACGACGCCCGATGAACGACGCAGCACGACTGTCGGTCGACGCACACGGCTGGGTGCGCGAAGCGCGCCACGCGCCGTCGCCGAATTACGAGGTGCGGCCCGCGGGTGCGGTGCCGACGCTCGTCGTCGTCCACAACATCAGCTTGCCGCCCGGCGAGTTCGGCGGCGACGCGATCGAGGCGCTGTTCCTGAATCGCCTCGACTGCGATGCGCACCCCTATTACCAGAGCCACCTGCGCGGCGTGCGCGTGTCCGCGCACTTCCTGATCCGCCGCAGCGGCGAACTCGTGCAGTTCGTGTCGTGCGACGAGCGTGCGTGGCACGCGGGCTCGTCCGAATTCTTCGGCCGGCCGCGCTGCAACGACTTCTCGATCGGCATCGAGCTCGAGGGCGCGGACGACGTGCCGTTCGACGACGCGCAGTACGCGACGCTCGCCGCACTCTCCCGCGCGCTCGCCGCACGCTACCCGGTCGACGCATTCGCGGGGCACTCGGACGTCGCGCCGGGCCGCAAGACCGACCCGGGCCCGCATTTCGATTGGCAACGCTTCGCGAGCGATGCCGGGTTTTCCGCCGAATACTTTCCTTTCCGTCAGCACTGATCGCGGGGTTTTTTGACCGGAGAAAGTTTTTTCTCCGACCAATGCCTTGTCGTGTCTGCGCGTGAGCGATGTCAAGACCTCCACCGCAAATTATCCGTTTGGACGTCCTCCGAATGTCCACTATACTTGGTGCCAGTTGAGCAGTTCTGCACTAGATATAGTGTGTGTTGCAGGGGAAACCCGAGCGGCACCGGCCGGCGGCCAACGCCGGCGGACAGGGTTCTCAGGGCGGCGCGTCAGGCCGGGCGGTCCGGGCGTCGCGATCAGCGCAGCGAACTTCGACGGGGCAGGGTATACATGACGAAGCACACGACCGGCTCGGTTGTCGCGCATCGACCGAACCGGCTTCCCCGGCGCATCGCTCGCCTCTTACCGCTCGCGCACCGCGTTGCGCAGCGTTCGTTTTAATCCGCGGTTCTCTCCGCACCATCCAACACCAGGAGCTTTGCACATGCAAACCACCGACAACGCGACGTCCCAGTACGAGAGCGCCTCGAGCCGTCCGCTCGGCGGGACCGAACAGGGCGCGAAGGCGCTCGCGCCGCAGGCCACGTTCGCCGACTACAAGGTGATCCGCCGCAACGGCAGCGTCGTATCGTTCGAACCTTCGAAGATCGCGATCGCGGTGACCAAGGCTTTCCTGGCCGTCAATGGCGGGCAGGGCGCGGCATCGGCGCGCGTGCGCGAGCAGGTCGAACAGCTGACGCACAACGTCGTGCGCGCGCTCGTACGCAGCCGCCCGAACGGCGGTACGTTCCATATCGAAGACATCCAGGACCAGGTCGAACTCGCGCTGATGCGCGGCGGCGAGCACAACGTTGCGCGTGCGTACGTGCTGTATCGCGAGAAGCGTCACCTCGAGCGCCAGCATGCGGGCGAGGAAGCAGCGGCAGCGGGCGGCGAGTCGAGCACCGGCATCAACGTCGTCGACAACGGCGTCACGCGTCCGCTCGACCTGAACGCGCTGCGCGCGCTGATCGTGTCGGCATGCGACGGCCTCGGCGCTGCGGTTAACCCTGACCCGATCGTCGCCGAAACGGTGAAGAACCTGTACGACGGCGTGCCGATGAGCCAGGTCTACGACTCGGCGATCCTCGCAGCGCGCACGATGATCGAGAAGGACCCGGCATACAGCCAGGTCACGGCCCGCATCCTGCTGCACACGATCCGTCGCGAGATCCTCGGCGAGGAAGTCGTCCAGGCCGAGATGCCGGCCCGTTACGCGGAATATTTCCCGCAGTTCCTGAAGCGCGGCGTCGACGCCGGCCTGCTCGACGACAAGCTGCTGCAGTTCGACCTGAAGCGCCTCGGCGAAGCGCTCGACGCGAACCGCGACCTGCAGTTCGGCTACCTCGGCCTGCAGACGCTGTACGACCGCTACTTCCTGCACGTCGACGGCACCCGCATCGAAATGCCGCAGGCATTCTTCATGCGCGTCGCGATGGGCTTGTCGCTGAACGAGATCGACCGCGAGACGCGTGCGATCGAGTTCTACAACGTGCTGTCGAGCTTCGACTTCATGAGCTCGACGCCGACGCTGTTCAACTCGGGTACGCACCGCTCGCAGCTGTCGTCGTGCTACCTGACGACGGTCGCGGACGATCTCGACGGCATCTATGAAGCGCTGAAGGAAAACGCACTGCTGTCGAAGTTCGCCGGCGGCCTCGGCAACGACTGGACGCGCGTGCGTGCGCTCGGCTCGCATATCAAGGGCACGAACGGCAAGTCGCAAGGCGTGGTCCCGTTCCTGAAGGTCGTGAACGACACGGCCGTCGCGGTGAACCAGGGCGGCAAGCGCAAGGGCGCGGTCTGCGCGTACCTCGAATCGTGGCACCTCGACATCGAGGAATTCCTCGAGCTGCGCAAGAACACCGGCGACGACCGCCGCCGTACGCACGACATGAACACGGCGAACTGGATTCCCGACCTGTTCATGAAGCGCGTGATGGAAGGCGCCGACTGGACGCTGTTCTCGCCGTCGACCTGCCCGGACCTGCACGACAAGTTCGGCGCCGATTTCGAGAAGGCTTACACGGCTTACGAAGAGAAGGTCGCGCGCGGCGAGATCAAGCTGTTCAAGAAGATCCCGGCGCAGCAACTCTGGCGCAAGATGCTCGGCATGCTGTTCGAGACGGGCCACCCGTGGATCACGTTCAAGGATCCGTGCAACGTGCGCTCGCCGCAGCAGCACGTCGGCGTCGTCCACTCGTCGAACCTGTGCACGGAAATCACGCTGAACACGAGCGACACCGAAATCGCGGTGTGCAACCTCGGCTCGGTGAACCTCGTCGCCCACCTGGTGAAGCAGGCCGACGGCAGCTATGCGCTCGACCACGAGAAGCTGAAGCGCACGATCAGCGTCGCGATGCGCATGCTCGACAACGTGATCGACATCAACTACTACGCGGTGCCGAAGGCGCGTAACTCGAACCTGAAGCACCGTCCGGTCGGCATGGGCATCATGGGCTTCCAGGACTGCCTGCACCTGCTGCGCACGCCGTACGCGTCGGAAGCGGCGGTCGAGTTCGCCGATCGTTCGATGGAAGCGGTCTGCTACTACGCGTACTACGCGTCGACCGAGCTGGCCGAAGAGCGCGGCCGCTACTCGAGCTACCGCGGCTCGCTGTGGGATCGCGGCATCCTCCCGCAGGACACGCTGAAGCTGCTGACGGAAGCGCGCGGCGGCTACGTCGAGGTCGACACGTCGGAGTCGCTCGACTGGACGTCGCTGCGTTCGCGGATCGCCGCACACGGCATGCGCAACTCGAACTGCGTCGCGATCGCGCCGACGGCGACGATCTCGAACATCATCGGCGTGTCGGCCTGTATCGAGCCGACCTTCCAGAACCTGTACGTGAAGTCGAACCTGTCGGGCGAATTCACGGTGGTCAACGAGTACCTCGTCCGCGACCTGAAGGAACGCGGCCTGTGGGACGAAGTGATGGTCGCCGACCTGAAGTACTTCGACGGCATGCTGTCGCGCATCGACCGCATCCCGGCCGACCTGCGCGCGATCTACGCGACCGCGTTCGAAGTCGACCCGACGTGGCTGGTCGAAGCGGCATCGCGTCGCCAGAAGTGGATCGACCAGGCGCAGTCGCTGAACATCTACATGGGCGGCGCGTCGGGCAAGAAGCTCGATGAGGTCTACAAGCTCGCATGGTTGCGCGGCCTGAAGACGACCTACTACCTCCGCACGATGGCGGCGACGCACGTCGAGAAATCGACGGTCGCGCACGGCGCACTGAACGCAGTGCCGACGAGCGGCGGCTCGAGCAGCGGCGGCGCGCAAGGCGCAGCGGGCGGCTTTGGTGCGGCGGGCGGCGATGCGTCGTCGGGCGCGGTCAACGCAGCGCCGGCGCTTGCGCCGGTCGAGGCGGATGGTCCGGTGTGCACGATGCGTCCGGGCGATCCTGGCTTCGACGAATGCGAAGCGTGCCAGTAACGCAGTGCGCCTGACCTGAGAAGCAGGCAAGGGCGGCGCACACGACGACCGATCGAGGTTGAAGTGTGCGCCGCTCTCAACTAAAAAAATGATAAGGAATCTGTAACGCGGCACCTGCGTTGCAGGCAGTGACAAGCGATCGAAACATCCCCGACGACGTCGTGTTTCGATCAGCGTTCGATGCGTCGAGCGCACCTCGCGATACACGCGCGACTCACATCGCGCGCTGCATGAATGACGATGCGTTGATCAAAGTGTTGTATCGAGGTCGCAACGCGAATCGAAAAAAGGATTTTTCGTGAGCGAACCCTTTTATCGCTCAGGAAAAGATGGTACAAACCGTTCTAAATTGATGGTGAGAATTTATGCTCAACTGGGATGACGAGAAGACTGCCGTAACCCCCGCGAGCGGAGCGCAGCAAAACGCAATGCGCACCTCCGCCGGGATGGCTGTCGGAATGCAGGCTGCAACGCCTGCCGCCCATCAGGTCCGTGACATTTTCGAAGGCGATCTTGCGGTGCCGCCGCAAGCATCGGCTGTTCCCGCCGGCGGTTCGGAAGCGCGGGTCAATGTCGCCGACAAGCGCATCATCAACGGCCAGACTGACGTGAATCAGCTGGTGCCGTTCAAGTACAAGTGGGCGTGGGAAAAGTATCTGGCGGGTTGCGCGAACCACTGGATGCCGCAGGAAATCAACATGTCCCGCGACATCGCACTGTGGAAGGACCCGAACGGTCTGACCGAGGACGAGCGCCGCATCGTGAAGCGCAACCTCGGTTTCTTCGTGACGGCCGATTCGCTCGCGGCGAACAACATCGTGCTCGGCACGTACCGCCACATCACGGCGCCCGAGTGCCGGCAGTTCCTGCTGCGCCAGGCGTTCGAGGAAGCGATCCACACGCACGCGTACCAATATATTGTCGAATCGCTCGGTCTCGACGAAGGCGAGATCTTCAACGCGTACCACGAGGTCACGTCGATCCGCGCGAAGGACGAATTCCTGATCCCGTTCATCCACACGCTGACGGATCCGGCCTTCAAGACCGGCACGCTCGAAGCGGACCAGAAGCTGCTGAAGTCGCTGATCGTGTTCGCCTGCATCATGGAAGGCCTGTTCTTCTATGTCGGGTTCACGCAGATCCTCGCGCTCGGCCGCCAGAACAAGATGACGGGTGCTGCAGAGCAATATCAGTACATCCTGCGCGACGAGTCGATGCACTGCAATTTCGGCATCGACCTGATCAACCAGATCAAGCTCGAGAACCCGCATCTCTGGACCGCGGAATTCCGCGCCGAGATTCGCGAGCTGTTCAAGCAGGCTGTCGAACTCGAATACCGCTACGCCGAAGACACGATGCCGCGCGGCGTGCTGGGTTTGAACGCGTCGATGTTCAAGAGCTACCTGCGCTTCATCAGCAACCGCCGTTGCCAGCAGATCGGCCTCGATCCGCTGTACCCGAACGAGGAAAACCCGTTCCCGTGGATGAGCGAGATGATCGACCTGAAGAAGGAACGCAACTTCTTCGAGACGCGTGTGATCGAGTATCAGACGGGCGGTGCGCTGTCCTGGGAATAACCCGCAGCAGCGAACCCGTCACATGATGTGAGCAGCCGGCGGCCTCTCGGCCCCGGCCCAAGGTTTAGGAGCAAGAACGCCTGATGCAAAGCATGCCCGGTGCCTTAACGGCCCAACGACACGACAGGCACTTTGCGAACCCTTCAGTGGGATGGGCAAACTTCCCTCCGGAAAAAGCGGACGGCCGTGTGGCGGTCCGCTTGATCAAGCGATTAGGGGTAGCGGCGCGAGGTGCGCCGGCTACCGACTTGATTTGGCGCGCGAGGCCGGGTGGTCACGCGCGCCATACCGTATTCATTAGCGTAAGCGCGTGGTATCCGCGTACGCCGATGAATAGCCCGCTTCGAAGCGCACGTCCTGAACAGCGTCCGCGGGAAGCGGGTTTTGACGAAGGGTGTAGTTTGAACTGACTCTCATCTGAACCTGAAGGAGAACAACATGGCTACCGCCAAGAAGAAACCGGCTGCTAAGAAAGTTGCTGCCAAGAAGACCGTTGCGAAGAAGGCTGCTGCTCCGGCGAAGAAGGCTGCTGCAGTGAAGAAGGTTGCTGCGAAGAAGGTCGCGGTGAAGAAGGTTGCCGCGAAGAAGGCAGCACCGGCGAAGAAGGCCGCAGCGAAGAAGGTTGCAGCCAAGAAGGTCGCGGTGAAGAAGGTTGCTGCGAAGAAGGCAGCACCGGCGAAGAAGGCCGCAGCGAAGAAGGTTGCAGCCAAGAAAGTCGCAGTGAAGAAGGTTGCTGCGAAGAAGGCCGCACCGGCGAAGAAGGCTGCTGCGAAGAAGGCCGCACCGGCGAAGAAGGCTGCTGCGAAGAAGGCCGCGCCTGCTAAGAAGGCTGCTGCCAAGAAGGCCGCGCCTGCGAAGAAGGCTGCCGCGAAGAAGGCTGCGCCTGCTGCGAAGAAGGCTGCCGCTGCTCCTGCGAAGAAGGCCGCTGCTCCGGCGAAGAAGGCTGCTGCACCGGCCAAGAAGGCTGCAGCTCCGAAGAAGGCCGTCGTGAAGAAGGCTGCGCCGGCAACGACCGCGTCGACCGCATCGGTTGCGCCGGCATCGGGCGTGAAGACCGCGCTCAACCCGGCAGCGGCATGGCCGTTCCCGACCGGCAGCCGTCCGTAATCGAGGCTGACCCGTACCACCCGGACACTCACATGGTGTCCGTGGGTTGAGTAGCGCTACTCAATCAGTCCCGCCATCTGGCTCAGGTGGCGGGATTTTTTTCGTCCGTGTTTGTCGATGTGCCTGGGAGCCTGTGTGTCGGCTGCCCGTATGCGGGCCGCGGCGAGTACGGCCGAAAAAAAAACGCATGTGCAGCTTCGCACATGCGTTCGACCGCGGCTTGCGCCGCGAGCTGAGGTACCTGTTAGTGCGTGACGCGCGTGACGCCGCCGCTCGACAGCAGTCGCACCCGTTCGCCGGCGCGGAACGCTTCGCCGCTTGCTGCCTGCGTGATCGAGCGCAGATCGCCGTTGTCGAGGCGCACGGTGATTTCGACACCGTTTGCCGTGCTGAGGTTTTCGCCGACCGCGTTGCCCGCGACCGCACCGACGAGACCGCCCGCGATCGCGGTCAGGATCGATCCCTTGCCGCCGCCGATCGCGCTGCCTGCCACCGCACCGAGTGCGCCGCCGCCGAGCGTGCCGATCGCACTGCCGCCGCCGTCGGACTGGATGCGCACTGCACGGACGCTTTCGACCGTGCCCATGCGAACCGTCTGTTCGCGTTGCGCCTGGCCGACGCTATAGACATCCGCCGAGCCCGGCGCGGTGAAGCAACCGGTGAGCGTCAGCGAGGCCGTCAGCATGGCCGCGAGCGTGAGGGTCTTTTTCGTCAACATCTTTGCTCTCCCACAATATTCATTTGAGACTGTAACCGAAGGCAGTCTCGAAGCGCGCGTCGATCTCGGCGCGCGTCAGTACGTAAGTCTGGGGCCCCTGGTGGGCGATCTTGATCGAGCCCATCAGGCTCGCGAGGCGGCCCGTGGTTGCCCAGTCGAGGCCATGCTCGATGCCGTACAGCAGGCCGCCCCGGAAGGCGTCGCCGCAGCCGGTCGGATCGGCGACATGCTCGGCCGGTACGACCGGAATCTGCTCCGCACCCTGCTTGTGGCGGATGGTCGCGCCGTGCTCGCCACGCGTAATGACGAGGGCGTCGACCCGGCTGGCGATTTCATCTTCGGACCATCCCGTCTTGTCGCTCACCAGCTTGGCCTCGTAGTCGTTGACCGCTACATAGGTCGCAAGTTCAATGCTGCGGCGCAGCGTCGCACCGTCGAACAGCGGCAGGCCCTGGCCCGGATCGAACACGAACGGCACACCGGCCTTGGCGAGCTCTTCCACGTGCTGCACCATCCCGTCGAAGCCGTCAGGGCCGACGATCGCGAGCTTGATGTCCGGCGCGTCGCCCGCGTGGTTCAGGTGCGACTGCATCATCGCGCCCGGGTGGAACGCCGCGATCTGGTTGTTGTCGAGATCGGTCGTGATCATCGCCTGCGCCGTATAGGTATCGGGCAGCACGCGAACGTGGTCGCGGCGCAGGCCGAGCTGGTCGAGCCGGTCGAGATACGGCTGCGCGTCGAGCGCGCCCACCGTTCCCATCATGCGTGCATCGCCGCCGAGCAGGTGCAGCGCGTATGCGATGTTGCCCGCGCAGCCGCCGAATTCGCGGCGCATCGTCGGCACCAGGAAGCTCAGGTTGATGAGGTGCACCTGGTCGGGCAGGATGTGCTCGCGGAACCGCCCTTCGAAGGTCATGATGGAGTCGTAGGCGATCGAGCCGCAAATCAACGTAGCCAAGGTGTGCGTTCCTGTAGAAATGAGGGGCCCTGCGCGACAACGCCGCGCGAAAGGCGCGGCGCGGCAGGGGAAAGCGGAAGAAAGCTTACTTCAGTGCGGCGAGCGCTGCATCGTAGTTCGGCTCGTCCTTGATTTCGCTGACGAGTTCCGAGTGGATCACCTTGTCCTGCGCGTCGAGCACGACGACCGCACGGGCGGTCAGGCCGTTCAGCGGGCCGCTCGTCACGTCGACGCCGTATGCGTTCGCGAATGCGCGGCCGGTGCGGAACGTCGAAGCCGTCACGACGTTCTCGAGGCCTTCGGTCGTGCAGAAGCGCGTCGCGGCGAACGGCAGGTCGGCCGACACGACGACGACAACCGTGTTGTCGAGCGACGATGCGGCTTCGTTGAACTTGCGGGTCGACGTCGCGCAGGTCGGCGTGTCGAGGCTCGGTACGATGTTCAGCACCTTGCGCTTGCCGGCGAAGCTGGCGAGCGACAGGTCGGCGAGATCCTTGCCGACCAGCTTGAAATCGGCGCCTTGCGCGCCGACGGCCGGGAACGTGCCGGCGAGATCGATCGGGTTGCCACCCAGCGTAACTTTGCTCATGTTCGTGCTCCGAATGAGCGCGCCGCTCGGGCGCGCGGGTTGAGACGGGCGCGCATGCGCGCGCCGCGGTGCGTCACGGATAGAAGATCTGGACGCGGAAATTCGAGGCGGGCGTGCCGTTCGTTTCGAGGCGGACGACCATCGTCTGCGTCGTGCCGGGCGGCAACCCGGCGTCGATCGGCGTGCCCGGGCGCACGTAGTCGCGCGGCGCGAGTACGCGGCGCACGGTCACGTGGTTGGTGTCGTCCAGCAGCGTCAGTTCGAGCGACGGGTAGGCGAGCGCGACGCGGTAGCGGTTCGTCAGCGGTACCTTCAGCTCGAGCTCGCGCGGGCCGTCGAGCTGGCGCAGGTCGGTCGCGTCGAGCCGCAGGCCGTCGATCGCGCGCGGCGGCGCGACCGTGCAGCCGAGCGGCGCACAGGCCTGCCGGAACCAGCCCTGCGTGACCGGCCAGTGGATCATCAGCGTTTCGCGTTGCCACCACGCGAGTTGCGCGACGAGCAGCACGGCCAGCACGGCGGCGACGAGGCCGCCGAAAAAGCCGCCGAGCATTCCGCGCCGCTGCGGGGCGCGCGTCTCGCGCGTGACGGCGAAGTGAGGGCGATCGTCGTCGGTCAGCGCAGCGGGGAACGGTGCGGCCGGCGCGCTGGCGGCCGCGGCTGGTTTCTCTTCGTGCGGTGCCTTTGCGCCGGTACCGGTGTCGGGTTCGGATCCGGCCGCGGCGATGGCCGGTGCCGGTGCGAATGCAAAACGCGGTTCGCGCGGCGCGCGTTCGTCGTCCGGCACGGCAAAGTGTGCGGTGCCAACGGGTTCGGCGGCATCGTGAGCGGTATCTGCGTCCGACGGCCGGTGTGCGACGAAGCGTGGCTCACGCGGGTCGCGCTCGACGGGCGCGGCCGATGGTTCGGTATCCCGCGGCGTTTGCGTCTGCAGCGATTCGGCTGGTTGCGCGACGGCAGCGGAAGTGTCCAGCTCGGCCGGGGAGGGGGCGAACGGCGCGGGCGTACCCGACAAGTGAACGACGCCGGCGTCGGTGGACGGAAGGGCGAGCGGAATCAGCGGCTCGGTGCGCACGGTCTGCACGTTGTGTTGCAGCGACGGGTCGACGCCGGCGTCGAGCCACGGCGCCCACATGTCCCAGCCTTCCGGCTTGTAATCGGTGTCGGAAGATGCCCCGGCCGGCGCATCGGTAGTGAACAGCCGGGCCGGCGGGGCCGGATGGTGCGCGTTGCCTTCGTCCGGCGCGGCAGCCGGTTCGGTCAGAGCCGGCTCGGGCTGCTGCGCGTGCTCGGGAA
Organism: Burkholderia sp. 22088; assembly: GCF_052045915.1. Taxonomy (NCBI): domain Bacteria; kingdom Pseudomonadati; phylum Pseudomonadota; class Betaproteobacteria; order Burkholderiales; family Burkholderiaceae; genus Burkholderia; species Burkholderia sp. 22088. The sequence goes on along the minus strand of NZ_JBQEPY010000009.1, from coordinate 295,477 downwards.
CGAGCGACTCGGATGCGTTGAAGACTTCGTGGCAATGCCCGCAGCGCACGAGCCCTTGATGCAGCGAGAGCTGTTCCTGCTGCAGCCGGAAGACGGTTTCGCAATGAGGGCAGCGCGTCGCAAGAAGCATGTCGAGCCGGGCGGCCTGCTGGCCAGAGTGAAGGACAGCGCTATTCTAATGGCTTTCGCGCCGGGTTCCGGCGAGGCATACCCAACCTTCGTGTTCACGCCAGACCGAGATGTCGACGTAGCGCGCGTAGACGGCCGCGACTTCGTCCGCCTGGCGCGCGAGCACGCCCGACAGCGCGATGCGCCCGCCCGGCTTGACCTTCGATGCGAGCATCGACGCCATCAGCTTCAGCGGATTCGACAGGATGTTCGCGACGACGATGTCGAATTCGCCGTCCGGGCACGCATCGGGCAGCCCGTACGTGACTTCTGCACGGTTGCGTTCGCTGTTCTGCCGCGCCGATTCGACGGCTTGCGGATCGATGTCGATGCCGATGACGGGGTTCGCCCCGCATTTCTTCGCGAGGATCGCGAGAATGCCCGAGCCGCAACCGTAGTCGAGCACCGATTGGCCGGGTTTCACCGACTGCTCGAGCCATTCCATGCACAGGCGCGTGGTCGGATGGCTGCCGGTGCCGAACGCGAGGCCCGGATCGAGTTCGAGGACGAGCGCATCGGGATCGGGCGCATCGTGCCACGACGGCACGACCCAGATCCGCTCGCCGATCGGGATCGGCTCGAACTGCGATTGCGTGAGTCGCACCCAGTCCTGTTCCTCGACTTCGCGGACGACGAACGTTGGCGTTTCGGCGATGCCGATCTCGTTGGCAGCCGCGGCGAGCAGCACGGCCGGCTCATGCTCGGCCGCGAGCAGCGCGACCACGCGCGAGTGCTGCCACGCGGTGCGGTCGGGCACGAGGCCCGGCTCGCCGAAGAGCGGCTGTTCGTCGGGCGTGTCGGCGTCGGCGTCTTCCACGGACACCGACAGCGCGCCGAGTTCGAGCAGCGCGTCGGACAGTGCCTCCGCGTGCTCACGGGCCAGTTCGACGACGAGTTCGCGATAGCTCATGCTTACGCTTCTTCCGGTGCGACCTGCTGCTTCTGGGCGAGCCGGTTTTCGAGGTAGTGGATGCTGGTGCCGCCTTCGACGAACTTCGAATCGATCATCAGCTCGCGGTGCAGCGGGATGTTGGTCTGGATGCCTTCGACGACCATTTCGGACAGCGCGATGCGCATCCGGCTGATCGCCTGCTCGCGCGTCGCGCCGTAGGTGATCAGCTTGCCGATCATCGAATCATAGTTCGGCGGCACGAAATAGCCATTGTAGGCGTGCGAATCGACGCGCACGCCGGGGCCGCCCGGCGTATGCCACGACGTGATCCGGCCCGGCGACGGCGTGAACTTGAACGGATCTTCGGCGTTGATCCGGCATTCGATCGCATGTCCGCGGAACTGGATGTCGCGCTGGCGCAGCGTGAGCTTCTCGCCGGCCGCGATGCGGATCTGTTCCTGCACGATGTCGACGCCCGTGATCAGCTCCGAAACCGGATGCTCGACCTGCACGCGCGTGTTCATCTCGATGAAGTAGAACTCGCCGTTTTCGTACAGGAATTCGAACGTGCCCGCGCCGAGATAGCCCATCTTCTTGCAGGCGTCCGCGCAGCGGTCGCCGATGCGGTCGATCAGGCGGCGCGGAATGCCGGGCGCCGGCGCTTCCTCGATCACCTTCTGGTGGCGGCGCTGCATCGAGCAATCGCGTTCGCCGAGCCAGATCGCGTTCTTGTACGCGTCGGACAGCACCTGGATTTCGATGTGGCGCGGGTTCTCGAGGAACTTCTCCATGTACACCTGCGGGTTGCCGAACGCACGGCCGGCTTCCTCGCGGGTCATGTTGACCGCGTTGACGAGCGCGGCCTCGGTGTGCACGACGCGCATCCCGCGCCCGCCACCGCCGCCCGCCGCCTTGATGATGACCGGATAGCCGATCGCGCGCGCAATCTTGACGATCTCTTTCGGATCGTCCGGCAACGCGCCTTCCGAGCCCGGCACGCACGGCACGCCGGTCTTGATCATCGTCTGCTTCGCGGTGACCTTGTCGCCCATCATGCGGATCGTTTCCGGGCGCGGGCCGATGAACGTGAAGCCCGACTGCTCGACGCGTTCCGCGAAATCGGCGTTCTCCGACAGGAAGCCGTAGCCGGGGTGGATCGCTTCGGCGTCGGTGACTTCCGCGGCGCTGATCAGCGCCGGCATGTTCAGGTAGCTCAGGTTCGACGGGGCCGGGCCGATACAGACGGCTTCGTCCGCGAGGCGCACGTACTTGGCTTCCTTGTCGGCTTCCGAGTAGACGACCACCGTCTTGACGCCGAGCTCGCGGCACGCACGCTGGATGCGCAGCGCGATTTCACCGCGGTTGGCAATGAGGATTTTTTCAAACATAGCGAGTATTCGTCTCTTCGAGGGGCGCGCGAACGGCGCCTGGCGAGCATCGGCGGAGCGCGGCCCGCAGGCCGCGCGGCGGACTTAGCCGATCACGAAAAGCGGCTGGCCGTATTCGACGGCCTGGCCGTTCTCGACGAGGATTTCCTTGATCACGCCGGCCTTGTCCGACTCGATCTCGTTGAGCAGCTTCATCGCTTCGATGATGCAGATCGTCTGGCCTTCCTTGACCGTGTCGCCCACCTGGACGAACGGGTCCGCGCCCGGCGACGGCGCGCGATAGAACGTGCCGACCATCGGCGACGTCACGACGTGGCCCTGCGGGGCGGCCGGTGCGGCAGCGCCGCCAGCGGCCGGCGCGGCAGCGCCTTCGGTCGGCAGCGCGACCGACGGAGCGGGCGCGCTGACTTGCGGGGCATACCCAGCCGTCGGCTGCACGTAGACCGGCGGCGCGTTCTTGACGATGCGCACCTTGCCTTCGCCTTCCGTCACTTCCAGCTCGGAGATGCCGGATTCGGAAACGAGGTCGATCAGAGTTTTCAGCTTACGAAGATCCATCGGGAATTCCCCTTTCAATACGTGAAAGCGCCGGTTAGGGGCCGGCGCTGAATCTAGATCGCGAATTCAGCCGCGCGACGTGCCTTGCAGCTTGTCCAGCGCGTACTCGAGCGCGTACAGATAACCTTTCCAGCCGAGCCCGCAGATCACGCCTTCGGCCTGGTCGGAAAAGTAGGAGTGGTGCCTGAACGCTTCGCGGCGATGCACGTTCGACAGGTGAACCTCGACGAACGGGATGCCAACGCCGGCGATCGCGTCCCGGATCGCGACGCTCGTGTGCGTATACGCGGCCGGATTGATCAGGATGAAATCGGTCTGTTCCTCCCGCGCGGCCTGGATGCGGTCGACCAGCGCGCCTTCATGGTTGCTCTGGAACGACGACAGTTCGGCGCCGGCTTCCCGGGCGCGCGCGGCAAGCGCCTGATCGATCTGTGCGAGCGTGACGCGGCCGTACACCTCCGGTTCCCGGGTGCCGAGAAGGTTCAGGTTGGGGCCGTGCAGCACCAGCAATCGTGTCATGGTCGCTTCTATTTCTGCGGAATTGCGCGAACTTTAGCGCTATTTAGAGAAATTTGTCTAGTTTTGCCGAACGGCCGAGCGCGCGGGACCTGCAAGAATTACCGGCGCGCATGCAAAGTATCGGCGAATTCACGCGAAATTGCGGCGATCGACGGGCAAATCGCCGACAACGTCCGGGCTGCCGTTCGGGCAGGTTACAGCGCGTCGAGCGTCTTTTTCAGCTCGGCCGGCTGGATTTGTCCCAATTTTGTCTCGCGAATCTTGCCGGTTTGGTCGATGACGACCGTAAACGGCAACGCGCCGGCGGTATTCCCGAAATTGCGGGCCAGATCGGCGCCCGCATAGCCGCTGACGAAGACGGGATAGTCGACCTTCACCTTCTGCAGAAAGTTCTTCACGTTCTGTTCGGAATCGACGCCGATCCCGATGAAACGGATGCCCTTCTGTTTGTATTGGTGCGACAGCGCGACGAGCTCCGGCATCTCCTCGACGCACGGGCCGCACCATGACGCCCAGAAATTGACGACGACCTTCTGGCCCTTGAAGGCGGACAGCGTGGCCGGCTTGCCGTCGACACCCGTCAGGGAGGCCGCCCACAACTGTTCGACCGGGCTGCCCTGTGCGGCGGGCGCGGCGACGGCGACCCCGTCATCGGCGGTGCCGCGGAACCAATGGCCGGCGGCGAGCCCGCCGGCAACGGCGGCGGCCGCGACGACCGCGAGCGCCAACATGCGTTTCATCATCATCGTTGAATCATTCCGGTTCGGAAGGGGCCTTGCCTGCTTCGACGAGCGCGCGCAGCGCGGCGGCATCCGCACGGGCGACCCGGCCGCGCGCGTCGGCCTTGACCGCGCCGCGCAGGTCGTCGCTCGCATAGAGCGCGAGATGGATGCCGATCGCATCCACGTCGCGCCGCGGGCGCCACAGGAAACTGAGCGTCTCGACGTCGGCGCGGCCCGCGAAATGCCGCGTCTCGGACACGTCGTACTGGACGTTCTGGTTCAGCAGGTAGATCGCGACGTCCTTCGGGTTGTCGGTGAATGCCTGCAAATGGATATCCGAATGCGCGTTCGCGGTGCCGTTCAGCACGGCACCCGTCACATAAGGATGGAACTCGGCGAGCCGGCGCATCCAGTCGAGCGCGACTTCGCGCAGGCGGCGCAGTTCGTCCGGCTGCGTGTCGCTCTGGAACAGCGCGAGGTACTCGCGTAGTTCTTCCTCGATCTGGTCGTTATCCGGCAGCCATTCGCCTGCAACGCGCGAGTCGCCCAGCAACTGGCGCGCGGCCTTGCGTTTTGCGCCGGCATAGTCGAGGCCGTCCTCCGCGATCAGGCGGGCGGCGGACTGGGCAATTTCCTCGCGGAGGCGCCGCGGGTCGATAAGAGGTTTGCGAGACATGATCCGGCAATCATACTCGATCGCCGCGGCGCCCGAGCGCGGGTGCGGCGGCCTGCCGCCCGGCGTGCCGGCGCCGCTCGCGCGCATCGTTCGGGCCGCCGGGCACGGCAGGCCGTCAGTTACAATAGTGCTCTTTGTGTCGCGGCAAAAGCCGTTGGCCGGGCGCCGGCCGCGCGGCCCGTCCGGCGCGCCGCACACACATCCTTTCCGAATCGACGGCGCCCGGCGGCGCGAAAGCATTCATCTATGCACATCCACATTCTTGGCATCTGCGGCACCTTCATGGGCGGTCTCGCCGTACTCGCGCGCGAGGCGGGCCACACGGTGACGGGTTGCGACGCGGGCGTCTATCCGCCGATGAGCACGCAGCTCGAGGCGCAGGGCATCACGCTGATCGAGGGCTACGGCGCCGAGCAGATCGACCTGAAACCGGATCTGTTCGTGATCGGCAACGTCGTCACGCGCGGCAATCCGCTGATGGAGGCGATCCTCGATCGCGGCCTGCCTTATGTATCCGGCCCGCAATGGCTCGGCGAGCACGTGCTGGCCGGCAAGTGGGTGCTCGCGGTCGCAGGCACGCACGGCAAGACGACCACGTCGTCGATGCTCGCGTGGCTGCTGGAAGACTCCGGTCTGAACCCGGGCTTCCTGATCGGCGGTGTGCCGCTGAATTTCGGCGTGTCGGCGCGGCTCACCGATTCGAGCTTCTTCGTGATCGAGGCCGACGAATACGATACGGCGTTCTTCGACAAGCGCTCGAAGTTCGTCCACTACCGGCCGCGCACCGCGGTGCTGAACAACCTTGAATTCGATCACGCCGACATCTTCCCCGATCTCGCCGCGATCGAGACGCAATTCCACCATCTCGTGCGTACCGTGCCCGGTGTCGGCAGAATCGTCACGAACGGCCGTTCCGACGCGCTCGAGCGCGTGCTGGCGCGCGGCTGCTGGAGCGAGGTCGAGCGGTTCGGCGTCGACGGCGGCTGGCAGGCGCTGCCGGCCGAGGACGGCGTGCCGGTCGACGAGCGTTTCGCGGTGTATTCGCACGCGGAACGCGTCGGCGAAGTCGCATGGCAGGTGCAGGGCGATCACAACCGGATGAACGCGCTCGCGGCGATCGCGGCCGCGCGCCACGTCGGCGTGCCGCCCGCGCAGGCCGCCGCGTCCCTCGCGTCGTTCCGCAACGTGAAGCGCCGCATGGAAGTGCGCGGCAGCGTGGACGGCGTGACCGTCTACGACGACTTCGCGCACCATCCGACCGCGATCGAAACCACGATCGCCGGCCTTCGTGCACGCATCGGCCGTCAGAATTCCCGCATTCTCGCCGTGCTCGAGCCGCGCTCGAACACGATGAAGCTCGGCGTGATGAAGTCGCAATTGCCGGCGAGCCTGGCCGACGCCGATCTCGTGTTCGGTTACGGCGCGCCGGCCGGGCGCGACGCGCTCGGCTGGAATCTGGCCGAGGCGCTGGCGCCGCTCGGCGACCGCGCGCACGCGTTCGACGACCTGCACCTGCTGGTGAAGTCCGTCGTCGCAGCCGCCCGCCCGGGCGACCACGTGCTCGTGATGAGCAACGGCGGCTTCGGCGGCGTTCATCAGAAGCTGCTCGATGCGCTCGGGAGCCGCTCGTGATCCTGTATCTGCACGGCTTCCGGTCGTCGCCGGAATCGCAGAAGTCGCGCCAGCTCGCCGCGCGCATGGCCGAGCTCGGCCGCAGCGACGAGTGGCGGTGCCCGTCGCTGTCGGTGTCGCCGCTCGAAGCGATCGCGGTCGCGGAAGCCGAGGTGGCCGGCGCGCGCGACGTGACCGTCATCGGCAGCTCGCTCGGCGGCTATTACGCGACCTGGCTGGCCGAAAAACACGGCTGGAAGGCCGTGCTGCTGAATCCGGCCATCGTGCCGCAGCGCGATCTCGAGCAGCACCTGGGCGAACAGCCGCTGTGGCACGGCGGCGGCACGATCGTCGTCGAGCGCCATCACCTGCATGAACTCGACGCGCTGCGCGTGCCGGCAATCACGCGTGCCGAACGCTACTATCTGTTCGCGGCGACCGGTGACGAAGTGCTCGATTACCGCGAGATGCTCGCGCATTACCCGGGCGCGAAGACGCGTGTGATCGAAGGCAGCGATCACGGGATCAGCGAATTTGCCGACTATGTCGACGACGTTCTCGCGTTTTGCGACGGAAAGACGTCTTAATCCGGCCATGTGCCGATCGAATTCCCATCATCATGCGGCGCCGCGGACGCGGCGCCCGGCAGTCTGAACGAGAGTACTGAGTGAACGTTTTCTTCGAGGAATCGGGCAGTTTCAAGGCGGGCAGCGTGCTGTCGCGCCAGGGCGACGCATTTCAGGTCGAGTTGCCCGGCGGGCGGCGGGCCAAGGTGCGCGCGAAAGACGTGCTGATCGAATTCGACAAGCCGGCCGCGGGCGAACTGATGCAGGAAGCCGACACGGCCGCGCAGCAGATCGACCTGGATTTCCTGTGGGAATGCGCGCCGACCGACGAATTCGCTTATACGGCGCTGGCCGCGGAATACTTCGGCGCGACGTACGGCCCGGTGGAGCGGGCGGCGCTGGTGTTGCGACTGCACGGCTCGCCCGTCTACTTCCGCCGCAAGGGGCGCGGCCAGTACCAGCGCGCGCCGGAAGAGCAGCTCAAGATGGCGCTCGCGTCGCTCGAGCGCAAGCGCCAGCAGGCGCTCGTCCAGGCGCAGTACGAAGAGGAACTGAAGGCCGGCAAGCTGCCGGAAGCGTTCGCGGGCAAGGTGCTCGGGCTGCTGACGCGGCCGGACAAGAACGCGATCGAATACAAGGCGATGGAGGCGGCGGCCGGTGCGCGCGGCGTGTCGCCGGCGCGGCTGATGCTCGACTGCGGCGGCATCGCGTCGCCGCGCGCGCTGCACGAGGCGCGCTTCCTCGCGGAGTTCTTCCCGCACGGCACGGGCTTCCCGGCCGTCACGGTCGGCCCGCTGCCGGACGACCTGCCGCGCGCGGACGTCGAGGCGTTCTCGATCGACGACATCACGACGACCGAAATCGACGACGCATTCTCGGTCGAGCATCTCTCCGACGGCCGCGTGCGCATCGGTGTGCACATCGCGGCGCCGGCGCTCGGCATCGTGCGCGGCGACGCGATCGACGCGATCGCGCGCACGCGCCTGTCGACCGTCTACATGCCGGGCGACAAGATCACGATGCTGCCGGACGACGTCGTCGACGTGTTCACGCTGAAAGAGGGCGACTACCGCCCGGCACTGTCGCTGTACATCATCGTCAACCGCGAAACGCAGGAGATCGTCGCGAACGAGACGCGCGCCGAGCTCGTGTTCGTGAAGAACAACCTGCGACACAACAACCTCGACGAGCTCGTCAACGAAGAGACGCTCGCGGCCGGCACCGGCGACTATCCGCACAAGGACGACATCGCCGTGCTGTGGCCGCTCGCGCAGGCGCTGTTCGAGAAGCGCCAGGTCGCGCGCGCGGGCTACGGCCTGAAGCGCGAGGTGCAGCGCAACACCGACTACAACTTCTACGTCGAAGGCGAGCACGTGACGATCACGCCGCGCCGCCGCGGCTCGCCGCTCGACCTGATCGTGTCGGAGCTCGCGATCCTCGCGAACTCGACGTGGGGCGCGTTCCTGCACGATCACACGGTGCCGGGCATCTACCGCTCGCAGCGCGGCTTCGGCGCACCGGGCCCGAAGCGCACGCGCATGCAGACGACGGCCGCGCCGCACGAAGGTCTCGGCGTCGCGCAGTACGCATGGAGCACGTCGCCGCTGCGCCGCTACGTCGACCTCGTGAACCAGTGGCAGCTGCTCGCGTGCGTGCAGCACGGCGTCACCGCGAAGCTCGCCGCACCGTTCAAGCCGAAGGACGCCGACCTGTACGCGGTCGTGCAGGGCTTCGACGACACGTATACGGCCTACGCCGACTACCAGCGCCGGATGGAGTACTTCTGGTGCCTGCGCTGGCTCGCGCAGGAGCAGAAGAAGCAGGTCGTCGCGAGCGTGGTGAAGGGCGATCTCGTGCGCCTCGAGGAAATTCCGCTGCTGCTGCACGTGCCGGGGCTCGGCGTGCATGCGCGCGGCACGCGCGTGCTGCTCGACGTGATGTCGCTCGACGAGCTGACGATCGAGGCATCGGTGCGGTTGCTGAACGTGCTCGATGCGCCGACCGTGACGAGCGGCGACGCGGCCGACGAAGAGGATGACGCCGAAGGCGGCGACGACACGCTGATCGACGCCGAAGACGCGACGGCCGAAACCGAGGCGGAAGCGCTGGCGGAGGCGGACGGCGCAGCAGCCGGCGAAGGTGGTGAAGGCGGCGAAGCCACGGGCGGCAACGCCGAAGAAGAGGGGCGCGCATCATGACCGCAGCTGCGTCGACGAGCGGCGCCGACCGCTATGTCGTGTTCGGCAACCCGGTGGCGCACAGCAAGTCGCCGTTCATCCACGCGCAGTTCGCCGCGCAGACGGGCGAGCCGGTCGAATACACGCACCGGCTCGCGCCGGTCGACGGTTTCGACGCGGCCGTGCGGGCATTCGTCGCCGAAGGCGGTCGCGGCGCGAACGTGACGGTGCCGTTCAAGCTCGAGGCGCATGCGCTTGCCGACACGCTGTCGCCGCGCGCGGCGGCGGCGGGCGCGGTGAATACGCTGCGCATCGACGCCGACGGCCGTATCCATGGCGACAACACCGACGGCGTCGGCCTCGTGCGCGACATCGAAGCAAATCTCGGCGTGTCGCTGGCGGGCGCGCGCATCCTGCTGCTCGGCGCGGGCGGCGCGGCGCGCGGTGTCGTGCTGCCGCTGCTTGACCGCGCGCCGCTGTCGATCACGATCGTGAACCGCACCGCGAGCAAGGCCGAGGCGCTCGTCGGCCAGTTCATGCAGGCCGCCCACGATGCGGGCTGCACGCTCGCGGGCGGCGGCCCGGACGTCGTGCGCGCGGAGCCATATGACGTGGTGATCAACGCGACGGCCGGCAGCCTCGATGCCGCGCTGCCGGAGTGCGACGCGGCCGCGTTCGGCGCGGGCACGCTCGCGTACGACATGATGTACGGCGCGCAGCCGACGGTGTTCATGCAGCATGCGGCGTCGCTCGGCGCGCGCACCGCCGACGGGCTCGGGATGCTCGTCGAGCAGGCGGCCGAATCGTTCTTCATCTGGCGCGGCGTGCGTCCGGACGGCGCACCGGTGCTGGCCGCGCTGCGCCAGGCGCTCGCGGCGAGCTGAACGGGGCGCGGCACGTGGTGGCGGTGAGCGGCACGCAGCACACGCGGACGGTGAGCCCGACGCGCTGGATCGTCTATGCGGGATCGGTGTTCGCGGGTGCGTGGCTCGCGACGCAACTGTTCTATCTCGTACAGATCGCGCTGTGGTCGTTCGTGAACCCGGGCTCGACCGCGTTCATGCGCACCGACGCGTGGTGGCTGTCGCGCGACAAGCCGCCCGCGCAGATCCAGCACCAGTGGGTGCCTTACGACCAGATCTCGCGCAACCTGAAGCGCGCGCTGATCGCGTCGGAAGACTCGACCTTCGCGACCAACAACGGCTACGACGTCGACGCGATCCTGCAGGCGTGGGAGAAGAACAAGGCGCGCGGCCGGATCGTCGCGGGCGGCTCGACGATCACGCAGCAGCTCGCGCGCAACCTGTTCCTGTCGCGCGAGAAGAGCTACATCCGCAAGGGGCAGGAGCTCATCATCACGTGGATGCTCGAAACGGTGCTCGACAAGGAGCGGATCTTCGAGATCTACCTGAATTCCGTCGAGTGGGGACGCGGCGTGTATGGTGCCGAGGCGGCCGCACGCTATTACTACCGGATTCCCGCGAGCCGGCTCGGCGCGTGGCAGTCGGCGCGCCTCGCGGTGATGCTGCCGAAGCCGCGCTGGTTCGACGCGCACCGCGGCTCGGCCTACCAGGCGCAGCGCGCGGCAGTCATCGCCCGCCGGATGGGCGCGGCCGAACTGCCGCAATCGGAGTGAACGGCGCGAGCGCGCCGTCACATTGACCGTTTCGACGCCCGTGCGCTGCACTCGGGTCGCGCGCGGGCCGTTTGTGCGCTGCAGCGCATGCGCGTCACGCGCATTTCGGGTCACATCCATTAGACGAATCCGTCTATTTCGCTTTGCTGAGCAATGCTCGCGATCACGCGCGTTTGTTGGCTGATATGGCACGAAATCCTGGAATTTTTAGTATTCCAGGGTAAACGCGAAAGTCCGTGAAAGGCACGTGAAATGCAACGTTTCGCGAACCGAAGCATTCCTGAAAGGTGTGCGCCGCACAGGCCGCCGGCCAAATATTTCAAAATTTTTCAAAGCTGACGGGCTCGCGTATATTGGCCAGCGCCTCGGCTTATCGGCCGCGATCGAGGCGGGGGGCGGCTTATCCGGCTGCTCGATACAAAAAACATCCGAGAGAAGGAAAGCAACGATGCCAGCGAGCAAAGCGAAGCTGTTGTTGGGAGTGGTGTTTTCTTCGCTGATTCTGACGGCCTGCAACGACGACGTGACATCGTCCGCTGCTGCCAGCGCCGACAACTCAGCCGATCCCGCCGGTCAGGTGGACAGGGCGTACAACGATCCGAACAGTTATTCGTCGAGCGCGAACGCGTCGCTCGACGCCTCCGCCGCGGTTGAAAAGGCCGCCGTCACGCATCACCAGATCACGCTGAACGGCAAGACGATCCGCTACACGGCCACGGCCGGCCACCTCGTCGCGCGCAATCCGCAGACGGGCGCACCCGAAGCCTCGTTCTTCTATGTCGCCTATACGGCCGACAACCAGCCCGCGGCGAAGCGGCCCGTCACCTTCCTGTACAACGGCGGCCCCGGCTCGGCATCGGTGTGGCTGCACCTCGGCTCGTTCGGCCCGCGCCGGATCCAGACGGGCGACCCGAACGCGAACACGTCGACATTCCCGTTCGTCGACAACCAGGAAAGCCTGCTCGACACGACCGACCTCGTGTTCGTCGATGCGATCGGCACCGGCTTCTCCGAAGCGATCGCGCCGAACACGAACCAGACGTTCTGGGGCGTCGACCAGGACGGCGGCGCGTTCCGCGATTTCGTCACGCGCTACCTCGCCGTGAACCAGCGCAGTGCCTCGCCGAAATACCTGTTCGGCGAGTCGTACGGCACGCCGCGCACCGACGTGCTCGCGAACCTGCTCGAGACGGCCGGCGTGAAGCTCGACGGCATCGTGCTGCAGTCGTCGATCCTGAACTACAACACGAACTGCGACATGGCGAGCGACTACATCGGCAACTCGAACAACGGGTCGAGCCCGGTGAGTTGCGCGGGTTTCGTGCCGTCGTATGGCACCGTCGGTGCGTACTACCAGCTCGACAACCCGAACCCGTCGAACCTGCCGCAGTATGCGGACCAGATGCGCCTGCTGACGGCCGGCAGCTACGCGCCCGCCGTGAACGCGTACCTGGCGAGCCATACGCCGCCGCCGCCGGCCCTCGTCACGACGATGGTGAATTCGACCGGCGTGAAGCAGTCGCTGTGGAATGCGGACTTCAACGTGATCCCGACCTTCTTCGACAACAGCTTCCAGCTGTCGCTGATCCCGGGCACGCTGATCGGCCGCTACGACGCGCGCGTGAACGTGCCGGTGTCGAGCCCGCTTGCCGCGGACGGCGATCCGTCGAGCTCGTTCATCACGAAGCCGTTCACCGACACGATCGGCAAGTACCTGCCGAACGAGCTGAAGTACACCGCGCAGTCGGCGTATTCGTTGAGCAGCAACGCGATCAACACGTGGGACTGGACGCACGACGGGCTCGCGATGCCCGACACGATCCCCGACCTCGCCGCGGCGCTGACGCTGAATCCGCAACTGAAGGTGCTGTCGCTGAACGGGTATCACGACATCGCGACGCCGTTCTACCAGACCGAGCTCGACCTCGCGCGGCTCGGGACGCAACCGAACCTGACGATCAGGGACTATCAGGGCGGACACATGGTCTATCTCGACGATACGTCGCGTCCGCAGGAGAAAGCCGACCTCGTGACCTTCTACAACGCGGCCGCGCACTGATGCTGCGCCGGCCGGCGACAGGCGCCCGCGGTGGCGCCGCGCCGGCCGTCGACGACCTCATTCCAGACTGGAGCCTGATATGAAGAATCGTTTCATCGTCGTTGCCGCGGCGCTCGCATGTGTCGGCGCCGCAGCATCCGTATCCGCGTTCGCGCAGGCGAGCGACGCCGCCGCGCCGGCGCGAGCGCGCCAGGCGCAGCTCGGCGATCCGTACGTGCCGCCGGCCGCGCGCAAGCCGACCGCCGGCACGCATACGACGGGCGCCGCGCTGCATGCGCAGGTGGTGCGCAAGCTCGCGCGGCAGTTCAGCGCGGCCGACTCGCAGAACACGGGTTCGATCACCGAATCGCAGGCGCGCGCGGCCGGCCTCGGTTATGTCGCGAACCACTTCCGGCAGATCGACTCGAGCGGCAACGGCCGCGTGTCGTTCGCGGACGTACAGCGCTACATGCAGGCACGCAGCACGAGCCAGCAGTAAGCGCGGCGCGCGGTGAACCAACGGGGGCGGAACCTGCGACACGGCGGGTTCCGCCCCCGTGCACATGGCGCGGCCGTTACGGCGTGCCTGCCGCGGATTTCCGCCGAATTCTCATTATCTGGGCAACGCATTCAAATATTGGAGGCGAGTGCGTGCGCTCCTACAATCCGAAGCACATCGACAGCTTCGGACCCACGCATCGCGCGGCGCCCGACGCACACGGAGACACCTTCCATGAAGTTCGCCGGGCGCTTTATTCGGTGCATCGACCGCCGCCTCGCCGCGATGCCGGACGCAGTTCCGGCGTCGCACGAACGGCTTCACCGGTTCCGTTGAAGAAGCCCGCCCCATGACCAAGATGCCCGACTCCCTTGCCCTCGACGCCCGGCGCGCGACGCCGGACGATGCGTCGCTGACCGACAGCATCGGCGCGACCAGCACGCCGCTCGATCTCGCTGCCCAGCAGGCCGGTACGCAGACGCTGCTGCGCGGTCTGGCGATCCTCGAGGCGATCGCGAACGGCGCGCGCGACATGCGCGCGATCGGCGCCGCGCTCGGTACGACGCGCAGCACGACGCATCGCCTCGTCAGCAGCCTCGTGCAGGCGCGCTACCTGCGCCAGGTGCAGGGCGGCTACCTGCTCGGCCCGAAGCTGATCGAGCTCGGCACGATCGCGCTCGAGCAGATGCCGCTCACCGCGGTCGCGCGCCCGCACCTCGAAGCGCTCGCGGAAGCGACGCTCGACACGATCCATCTCGGCGTGCGCGACGGCGACGACGTGCTGTACATCGACAAGATTCCCGGTACGCGCGGCCTCGAGATGCGCTCGCGCGTCGGCCACCGGATGCCGCTCGCGTCGACCGGCATCGGCAAGGCGATGATGCTCGACCTCGATCCCGACCTGTGGCGCTCGCTGTTCGAGGCCGCACGGCGCGCGCTGGCCGGCGTCAATTTCAAGCCCGACAACCGGCCCGAGACGAGCGCGTTCCTGCAGCGCATGGCCCATTACGCAGCGGGCGGCTATACGTTCGACCTCGAGGAGAACGAGGCGTCGATCCGCTGCGTGGCGGCGCCGATCCGTGACGCATCGGGGGCGGTCGTTGCGGCGGTGTCGGTGGCGAGCACGATTCCGTACATGCCGCACGACCGGATGGACGAACTGATTCCGCTCGTGCAGCGCGAAGCGCGAGCCATTTCCGCGGAGCTGGGCTGGAGCCCGCCGCAGGGTACCCGCAGGATCAAACGATGACGACTTCGACCCGGCCCGTTCCGGATGCCACCTCCGCCACCCCGTCGCTGATCGCGCTCGACTGGGGCACGACCTCGCTGCGCGCGTATCTGTACGACGCGCACGGCGCGCTCATCGACACGCGCAGCCGTCCGGCGGGCGTCATGCATGTGCCGGGCGGCGGCGCGCGCGCGTTCGACGCGGTGTTCGAGGAAGCCTGCGGCGACTGGCTCGACCGCTCGCCCGGCCTGCCGGTGCTCGCCGCCGGGATGGTCGGCAGCGCGCAGGGCTGGCGCGAGGCGCCGTATGTCGCGGTGCCGGCCGGCGCCGACGCGCTCGTCGCGGGCCTCATCACGGTGACGACCTCGCGCGGGGCGACGATCTCGATCGTGCCGGGCGTGATCGCCACGGGCGAATTGCCCGACGTGATGCGCGGCGAAGAAACGCAGATAGTCGGCGCACTCGCGAGCGATCCCACGCTTGGCGCCGATCGTTCAGGGGTACTGATCGGCCTGCCGGGGACGCATGCGAAATGGGCGTGGGTGACGGACGGGCTGATCGAGCGGTTCCAGACCTTCATGACCGGCGAGCTGTTCGCGGTGCTGCGCGACCACACGATCCTCGGCCGCACGATGCGCGCCGGTGCGTCGCCCGATCGCGCGGCGTTCGTGCGCGGCGTATCGGTCGCGCGCGGCGCGCGGCACACGGGGCTGCTCGCGACGATTTTCAGCACGCGCACGCTTGGCCTGACAGACCGGCTCGCGCCCGATGCGCAGGGCGACTACCTGTCCGGCCTGCTGATCGGCCATGAGCTCAACGCGCTCGACGCGATGCTCGCGGAGCGCGGCATCGCGCTCGCGGACCAGCCGCTGCTGCTGATCGGCGACGACGGCCTGTGCGCGCGCTATGCCGATGCGCTCCAGGAATTCGGCCACCCGCACGCGCGAGTCGTCGCGCATGCGACCGAGCGCGGCCTGTGGCGGATCGCGTCACGCGCCGGGCTTGTGCGCGCGGACGGCGAGCCCGTCTGCGCCGACCAATGAACCGATTGCAGAGGAACCCCTGATGCCGTCCGACCTTACGCTACCCGCGCCGTACACGCCTCACGCCGCGCTGATGCGCGCGTTCGACGCGTGTCCGCTGATCGCGATCCTGCGCGGGATCACGCCCGCCGAAGCGGCCGACCACGGCCGTGCGCTGTACGAAGCCGGCTTCCGGATCGTCGAGGTGCCGCTCAATTCGCCGGAGCCGTTCGGCAGCATCGCGGCGCTGCGGCGCGCGCTGCCCGACGACGCGATCGTCGGCGCGGGCACGGTGCTGCGCGCGGAGTATGTCGATCGCGTGCAGGATGCGGGCGGCTCGCTGATCGTGATGCCGCACAGCGACGCGGCCGTGATCCGCCGCGCACGCGAGCGCGGCCTCGCGAGCGCGCCGGGTGTCGCGACGCCGACGGAAGCGTTCGCGGCGCTCGCGAACGGCGCGGACGTGCTGAAGATGTTCCCGGCCGAGCAGTTGGGCGTGGTCGTCGTGAAGGCGTGGCGCGCGGTGATCGACCGCGCGGTGCCGCTGATCCCGGTCGGCGGGATTGCACCCGACAACATGCAGCCGTTCCTCGCGGCCGGCGCGAACGGCTTCGGGCTCGGTTCGGCGCTGTACCGGCCCGGCCAGCCGGCCGACGAGACTGCCGCGAACGCGCGTGCGTTCCAGGCGGGCCTGCGCGCGGCGCGCGGTGGGGCCGCATGATGGGCCGCCTCGCGGACAAGGTCGCGATGGTGACGGGCGCGGGCCGAGGCATCGGCGCCGCGATCGCCCGCGCGTTCGTTCGCGAGGGCGCGGCCGTCGCGCTCGTCGATCTCGACCTCCCGCAGGCGCAGCACACGGCCGCCGGGATTGCACACGACATCGCCGGCGCGCGCGTGCTGGCGCTGCAGGCGGATGTCGCGCGCCAGGATGCGGTGCGCGATGCCGTGGCGCGGACCGAGGCGGCGTTCGGTCCGCTCGACGTGCTCGTGAACAACGCGGGCATCAACGTGTTCGCCGATCCGCTGACGATGACCGACGACGACTGGCGCCGCTGCTTCGCGGTCGACCTCGACGGCGTGTGGCACGGCTGCCGCGCGGCGCTGGAAGGGATGGTCGAACGCGGTCGCGGCAGCATCGTGAACATCGCGTCGACGCATGCATTCAGGATCATCCCGGGCTGCTTTCCGTACCCGGTCGCGAAGCACGGCGTACTCGGTCTCACGCGTGCGCTCGGCATCGAATACGCGGCGCGCAACGTCCGCGTGAACGCGATCGCGCCGGGCTACATCGAGACGCAGCTCACGCGCGACTGGTGGGACGCGCAGCCCGACCCGGCCGCCGCGCGCGCCGACACGCTCGCGCTGCAGCCGATGAAGCGGATCGGCCGGCCCGAGGAGGTCGCGATGACGGCCGTGTTCCTGGCGTCCGACGAGGCGCCGTTCATCAATGCCGCATGCATCACCGTCGACGGCGGGCGTGCGGCGCTGTACCACGACTGACACGATTGACGTAGCGATTCGAAAGACCGCACGTGCGACGGCCGCGCGCACGCTGCGTCGAAACCAACAAGCGGCTGCATCCTGTTCGATGAAGACAAGGAGACACTGGAGATGAAACGCAGAACGTTCGTAACGCTGGCCGCCGCGGCCGCAGTGGTGATCGGGAGCCCGGTTGCGCATGCGGCCGATCCGGTCAAGATCGGCTTCCTGGTGAAGCAGCCGGAAGAGCCGTGGTTCCAGGACGAGTGGAAGTTCGCCGAGATGGCGGCGAAGGCGAAAGGCTTCACGCTCGTGAAGATCGGCGCGCCGTCCGGCGAGAAGGTGATGAGCGCGATCGACAACCTGTCCGCGCAGAAGGCGCAGGGCTTCATCATCTGTACGCCCGACGTGAAGCTCGGGCCGGGCATCGTCGCGAAGGCGAAGTCGCACAACCTGAAGATGATGACGGTCGACGACCGCCTCGTCGACGGCGCGGGCAAGCCGATCGAGTCGGTGCCGCACATGGGGATCTCCGCGTACAACATCGGCAAGCAGGTCGGCGACGGCATCGCGGCCGAGATCAAGAAGCGCGGCTGGGACATGAAGGATGTCGGCGCGATCGACATCACCTACGAGCAGCTGCCGACCGCGCACGACCGCACGAGCGGCGCGACCGACGCGCTGGTGGCCGCCGGCTTCCCGAAGACGAACGTGATCGCCGCGCCGCAGGCGAAGACCGACACGGAGAATGCGTTCAACGCGGCGAACATCGCGCTCACGAAGAACCCGCAGTTCAAGCACTGGGTGGCGTACGGCCTGAACGACGAGGCCGTGCTCGGCGCGGTGCGCGCGGCCGAAGGGCGCGGCTTCAAGGCCGACAACATGATCGGCATCGGCATCGGCGGCTCCGATTCGGCGCTGAACGAGTTCAAGAAGCCGCAGCCGACGGGCTTCTACGGCACCGTGATCATCAGCCCGAAGCGCCACGGCGAGGAAACCTCCGACCTGATGTACGCGTGGATCACGCAGGGCAAGGCACCGCCGGCGCTGACGCTGACGACGGGCATGCTCGCGACGCGCGACAACGTGTCGAAGGTGCGCGACGAGATGGGGCTCGCGTCGAAGTAAGCGGCCCGCCGGCTGCCGCGGCGATGCGGCGGCCGGCGGTCGATCGATTCCGGAAGTGGAGAGGCGACGTGTCAGCGGCACTGCGTTTTGACAATATCGGCAAGGTATTTCCCGGCGTGCGCGCACTCGACGGCATCTCGTTCGACGTGCACGCGGGCGAGGTGCATGGCCTGATGGGCGAGAACGGCGCGGGCAAGTCGACGCTGCTGAAGATTCTCGGCGGCGAATACCAGCCCGATGCGGGCAGCGTGCTGGTCGACGGCCGGCCCGTTCAGTTCGCGAATGCGGCCGCGTCGATCGCGGCCGGCATCGCGGTGATTCACCAGGAGCTGCAGTACGTGCCCGACCTGACGGTCGCGGAAAACCTGCTGCTCGGCCGCCTGCCGAATGCGTTCGGCTGGGTGCGGAAGCGCGAGGCGAAGCGCTACGTGCGCGAGCGGCTCGCGGCGATGGGTGTCGATCTCGATCCCGATGCGAAGCTCGGGCGGCTGTCGATCGCGCAGCGGCAGATGGTCGAGATCTGCAAGGCGCTGATGCGCAATGCGCGCGTGATCGCGCTCGACGAACCGACCAGTTCGCTGTCGCATCGCGAGACCGAGGTGCTGTTCAAGCTCGTCGACGACCTGCGCGCGCAGGGCCGCGCGCTGATCTACATCTCGCACCGGATGGACGAGATCTACCGGCTTTGCAACGCGTGCACGATCTTCCGCGACGGGCGCAAGATCGCGTCGCACGAATCGCTCGGCGACGTGCCGCGCGAACGGCTCGTCGCCGAAATGGTCGGGCGCGAGATTTCGGATATCTACCATTACGCGCCGCGCACGCTCGGCGACGTGCGGTTCTCCGCCGAAGGCGTCGACGGCCATGCCCTGCGCGAACCCGCGAGCTTCTCGGTGCGCGCGGGCGAGATCGTCGGCTTCTTCGGGCTGGTCGGCGCGGGCCGCAGCGAGCTGATGCGGCTCGTGTACGGCGCGGACCACCGGCGCGCGGGCGTGCTGACGCTCGACGGCGCGCGCATCGACGTGAAGCGCACCGGCGACGCGATTCGCCACGGCATCGTGCTGTGCCCCGAGGACCGCAAGGAAGAAGGGATCATCGCGATCGCGTCGGTCGCGGAGAACATCAACATCAGCTGCCGCCGCCATTCGCTGCGCGCGGGGCTGTTCATCAACAGCAAGGCCGAAAGCGAAACCGCCGACCGCTTCATCCAGCGGCTCAAGATCAAGACGCCGAACCGGCGCCAGAAGATCCGCTTCCTGTCGGGCGGCAACCAGCAGAAGGCGATCCTGTCGCGCTGGCTCGCGGAGCCCGACCTGAAGGTCGTGATCCTCGACGAGCCGACGCGCGGGATCGACGTCGGCGCGAAGCACGAGATCTACGACGTGATCTACCGGCTTGCGGAGCGCGGCTGCGCGATCGTGATGGTGTCGTCGGAGCTGCCGGAAGTGCTCGGCGTGTCCGACCGCATCGTCGTGATGCGCGAAGGCAGGATCGCGGGCGAGCTGCCGCGCGAACGGGCGAACGAGCACGCGGTGCTGAGCCTGGCGCTGCCGCAGACGAGCGCCGTCGAGGCGGCCTGACGCGGGACACGACAATCGAATCGGACGCGCGGCACGGGCCGCGCGATGCAGGAGCAGGAGACACAATCATGCAAGTCAACGAAAACCTCGGCAGCGCCGCCGTGAAGCCCACGGCCGACGCGCTGGTGCCGCAGCAGAGCGACCGCCAGAAGTGGTGGCAGCACCTGACCGAATACAGCCTGATCGCGATCTTCGCGGTGATGTTCATCACGATGTCGCTGACGGTCGATCACTTCTTCTCGATCGACAACATGCTCGGCCTCGCGCTGTCGATCTCGCAGATCGGCATGGTCGCGTGCACGATGATGTTCTGTCTCGCGTCGCGCGACTTCGACCTGTCGATCGGCTCGACCGTCGCGTTCTCGGGCGTGCTGTGCGCGATGGTGCTGAACGCGACCGACAACACGTTCGTCGCGATCGTCGCCGCGGTCGCGGCCGGCGCCGCGATCGGCTTCGTGAACGGCGCGGTGATCGCGTACCTGCGCATCAACGCGCTGATCACGACGCTCGCGACGATGGAGATCGTGCGCGGGCTCGGCTTCATCGTGTCGAAGGGGCAGGCGGTCGGCGTGTCGTCGGATACGTTCATCGCGCTCGGCGGGCTCACGCTCTTCGGCGTGTCGCTGCCGATCTGGGTCACGCTGCTGTGCTTCATCGCGTTCGGCGTGCTGTTGAACCAGACGGTGTATGGCCGCAACACGCTCGCGATCGGCGGCAATCCCGAGGCATCGCGTCTCGCGGGGATCAACGTCGAACGCACGCGCGTATACATCTTCCTGATCCAGGGCGCGGTGACGGCGCTCGCGGGCGTGATCCTCGCGTCGCGCATCACGTCGGGCCAGCCGAACGCCGCGCAGGGCTTCGAGCTGAACGTGATCTCCGCGTGCGTGCTCGGCGGCGTGTCGCTGATGGGCGGCCGCGCGACGATCTCCGGCGTCGTGATCGGCGTGCTGATCATGGGCACGGTCGAGAACGTGATGAACCTGCTGAACATCGACGCGTTCTACCAGTACCTCGTGCGCGGCGCGATCCTGCTCGCGGCCGTGCTGCTCGACCAGCTGAAGAACCGCGGCGTTCGCGACTGACCCGGCCTGCCCTGACGGAGACGAACCGCATGACCATCGAAATTTCCGCGCACGACGCGCACACCACGAGCCACGCGCGCTATGCACGGTATCCGAGCCTCGAGGATCGCGCGGTGCTGATCACGGGCGGCGCGACCGGCATCGGCGCGGCGTTCGTCGAACACTTCGCGTTGCAGGGTGCACGCGTCGCGTTCGTCGACCTCGACGCGACCGCCGGCGCCGCGCTGGCGGACAGCCTCGCGCACGTACGCCATGCGCCGCTGTTCATCCAGTGCGACCTGACCGACGTCGGCGCGCTGCGCCATGCGATCGACGCGATCCGCGCGCGCATCGGCGCGATCGCGGTGCTCGTGAACAACGCGGCGAACGACGCGCGCCACGCGATCGGCGACGTGACGCCCGAATCGTTCGACGCGGGCATCGCGGTGAACCTGCGTCACCAGTTCTTCGCCGCGCAGGCGGTGATCGACGACATGAAGCAGCAGGGCGGCGGCGCGATCATCAATCTCGGCTCGATCAGCTGGATGCTGAAGAACGGCGGCTATCCCGTCTACGTGATGGCGAAGGCGGCCGTGCAGGGGCTGACGCGCGGTCTCGCGCGCGACCTCGGCCCGTTCGGCATCCGCGTGAATTCGCTGGTGCCGGGCTGGGTGATGACCGACAAGCAGCGCCGGCTGTGGCTCGACGACGCGGGCCGCGCGGCGATCAAGGCCGGCCAGTGCATCGACGCCGAACTGCTGCCCGCCGATCTCGCGCGGATGGCGCTGTTCCTCGCGGCCGACGACAGCCGGATGATCACCGCGCAGGACGTGATCGTCGACGGCGGCTGGGCCTGACCGTTCGCACGACCCGCATCGTTTCTTCGACGAAGGAAAGGAGTTCATCATGACCGCCACGTCCTCGCGCGCATCGTCGTCCACCAGCCAGTCGCGCCGCGCGCGCCTGGCCGCCGCCGCGCAGCCGGTCAGCCCCGGCCCGCAGACGGCCGCCTTCGCGCAGGGCGTCGGCGCCGCGCATGCGGCGGCCGTCACGCTGTCGAACGCGGCGCTGCGGCTCGACGTGCTGCCGCATCTCGGCGGCGGCATCGCGCGCTTCGACTGGCGCGGCGACAACGGCGCGTTGATGCCGGTGTTCCGCCGCTGCGACCACCCGGAGACGGCGACGGACCCGAACCAGCTCGCGTGCTACCCGCTGCTGCCTTACTCGAACCGCATCGGCGGCGCGCGTTTCGAATGCGACGGGCGCAGCGTCGCGGTGCCGCGCAACCGCCGCGACGAGCCGCTGCCGATCCATGGCGACGGCTGGCTCGCGCCATGGCAGGTGGACGATGCGACCGCCACGTCGCTGCAGCTGTCGCTCGATCGCACCGCCGGTGCGCCGTATGCGTTCCGCGCGATCCAGTCGTTCGAGCTCGACGATACGACGCTGTCGATCGCGCTGACGATCGAGAATGCGGGGCGCGCGCGATTGCCGTTCGGGCTCGGCGTGCATCCGTTCCTGGTGCGCGACGACGTGACCGAGCTGGCCGCGGCCGCCGGCGGGCTGTGGCTGTCGGGCGCCGATTTCCTGCCGGTGCGGCACGTGAGCGTGCCGCCGGCCTGGCAGTTCGGCGTCGCGTATCCGCTGCCGGCCGCGCTCGTCAATCATGCATTCACCGGCTGGGGCGGCCACGCGACGGTGAGCTGGCCGCGCCGCGGACTGTCGCTGACGGTGGCGGCCGACGCCGATGCGTACGTGCTCTATACCCCGCCCGGCGAGGATTTCTTCTGCTTCGAGCCGGTCGATCATCCGATCAATGCGGTGAACCTGCCGGGCGGCGCGACCGCGCACGGGATGACGCTGCTCGCGCCCGGCGAGCGGCTCACGCGGCGGTTCGCGTTCACCGTCGAGCGCGCCGATGCGCGCGGCAATGGCGCGACACGCGAGGCGCGCCGGCGACGCGGGTAAAATACGCGGTCTACCAACGGTTTGCCGCGAGTACCCGCCATGTCTTCCCCGCTTACTTTCATCGAATCGCTGCGCGCCGCGTGGCAGCGCACGAATTCGCTGCTGTGCGTCGGCCTTGATCCCGAGCCGTCGCGCTTTCCCGTGCAGTTCGAGGGCCAGCCCGACGCGATCTTCGAATTCTGCCGGCAGATCGTCGACGCGACCGCGCAATACGCGAGCGCGTTCAAGCCGCAGATCGCCTACTTCGCCGCGCATCGCGCGGAAGACCAGCTCGAGCGCCTGATCGCGCACATCCACCTCCAGCACCCGGGCCTGCCCGTGATCCTCGACGCGAAGCGCGGCGACATCGGCAGCACGGCCGAGCAGTACGCGCGCGAAGCGTTCGAGCGCTATCGCGCGGACGCCGTCACGGTGAACCCGTACATGGGTTACGACTCGGTCGAGCCGTACTTCGAGCACGAAGGCAAGGGCGTGATCGTGCTGTGCCGCACGTCGAACCCGGGCGGCTCCGACCTGCAGTTCCTCGACACGAACGGCCGGCCGCTCTACCAGGTCGTGGCCGATCTCGCGGCGAACAAGTGGAACGCGAAGAACGGCCAGCTCGGCCTCGTGGTCGGCGCGACGTTCCCGAAGGAAATCGAGATCGTGCGCGGGATCGTCGGCGACATGCCGCTGCTGATCCCCGGCATCGGCGCGCAGGGCGGCGACGTGCAGGCGACCGTCAACGCAGGCCGCACGGCCGACGGCACCGGCATGATGATCAACTCGTCGCGCGCGATCCTGTACGCGAGCAAGGGCGAGGATTTCGCCGAAGCCGCGGCGCTCGCCGCGCAGAAGACCCGCGACACGATCAACGCGCATCGCTGATCGAGAATGGCGCCGGCTGCCCGCGCGGGCAGCCGGTTCCGGCAGGCCCGCGTTCGCGGGCCCGTGCCGCTTTCTCCGCTTTACCGCCTCCGTTTCCCTCGTTCCCGGCCGTCGCACTGACGCGCACGGGCAATTTCCCGTCGTTTCCGCACCGCATGCCCGCGCGCCAATCGCGCGATGCTCGCGCTTGTCATCGATCTGTAACGAAACCGTCAAGAAAGGGAGTGACGCCATGCTCAAGCTGTCCCGACGTCTTCTGAGCGCGCTTGCCGCGTCGTTGTGCATGAGCTTCGCCCACGCGGCGGACCTGTCGCACTGGCCGGCCGACAGCGCGAAGGCGTTGAACGCGATGATCGCCGCGCACGCGCACCGCGGCGACTACGCGGTGTTCGACGCCGACAACACGACCTACCGCTACGACCTCGAGGAGTCGCTGCTGCCGTACCTGGAGAACCGCGGCGTGCTGACGCGCGACACGCTCGACCCGTCGCTGAAGCTGATCCCGTTCAAGGATTCCGCCGACTACAAGGAATCGCTGACGAGCTATTACTACCGGCTCTGCGAGATCGACGATCTGGTCTGCTACCCGTGGATCGCGCAGGCGTTCGCCGGGCAGTCGCTGGCCGACCTGAAGCGCCACGTCGACGCGATGCTCGCCGACGGCAAGCCGATCCCGATCCGCTACTGGCAGGGCGACAAGGTGGCCGACGGCACGGTGAACCCGCCGCGTTTCTTCCGCGGGATGCAGGAGCTGTACAACGCGCTGCGCGAGAACGGGATCGAGGTCTACGTGATGACGGCCGCGCACGAGGAGCTCGCGCGGCTCGTGCTGTCCGACCCGAAGTACGGCTACAACGTGAAGCCGCAGAACGTGATCGGCGTGACGACGCTGCTGCGCAACCCGGCGACCGGCGCGCTGACGACGTCCCGGTTGCAGATCAAGGCCGGCAAGTACGACGAGGCCGCGAACCGCAGCCTCGTGATCACGCCGTTCCTGATGAACCCGATGACGTGGTACGAAGGCAAGCTCGGCTCGATCGTCGGCTGGATCGACCAGTGGAAGAAGCCGGTGCTCGTCGCGGGCGACACGCCGACGTCCGACGGCTACATGCTGCTGAACGCGACCGACGTCGCGCGCGGCGGCGTGCGCGTGTGGGTGAACAAGAAGGACAAGCAGATGGCGCAGATCCGCGCGTGGTCGGATGAATCGGCCGCGCGGCAGAAGTCGCTCGGCCTGCCGGTCACGGCGGACAAGAACTGGATCGTCGTGAAGCCCGACGCGATCCAGTAAGCGGGCCGGCAGGGGCGCGGCGGGCGCCCCGGCCCGGTCAGCCCTCGCGCTCGTCGAGCAGCTTCAGCAGCCCGCGCAGGGCATGCGCGGCCGCCTGCGTGCGGATCTGATCGCGGTCGCCCTTGAACACGAGCGTCTCGACATCGGTATGGAGCCGGTTGCTCCAGCCGAACGACACGGTGCCGACCGGTTTCTTCTCGCTGCCGCCGGCCGGGCCCGCGATGCCGGTGACGGACAGCGCGACCTGCGCGCGGCTGTTGCGCAGCGCGCCTTCGGCCATCGCGCGCGCGACGGGCTCGCTGACGGCGCCGTGCTTGTCGATCAGGTCGGGCGGCACGCCGATCATGTCGATCTTGGCCTGGTTCGAGTACGTGACGAAGCCGCGCTCGAACCACTGGCTGCTGCCGGAGATGTCGGTGATCGCGGTGGCGATCATGCCGCCGGTGCAGGATTCGGCGGTGGCGAGCGTCAGGTGCTCGTCACGCAGCTTGTTGCCTGCGCGGATCGCAAGCTGGTGGACGACGGAATCGGTTGGCATGCGCGTCGGGAAACGGGAGTCGGGAAATCGGTCAGCCGACGACGGAGCGCCACAGGGCGATCACGAGCAGCGTCATGAACGCGGCGACCAGGTCGTCGACCATGATGCCGAGCCCGCCTTTCAGGCGGCGCTCGAAATAGCGGATCGGCGGCGGCTTGAGCATGTCGAAGATGCGGAACGCGACGAACGCCCATAGCTGGCCGATGAAGGTCGCGGGCGTGACGAACAGCATCACGAGCCAGATCGCGACGATTTCGTCCCAGACGACGGCGCCCGGATCGGACGTGCCCATCTTTCTCGCGGTGAAGCCGGTGAGCCACGTGCCCGCCACGAAGCCGACCGCGATCAGCGCCCACCATTCGGGCACCGTCAGGTAGCGGTTGAGCACGACGAACGTGAGCCAGCCGAACAGCGAGCCGAACGTGCCGGGCATGAGCGGCGCGAGCCCGCTGCCGAAGCCGAGCGACACGAGGTGCGCGGGGTGCGACAGCATGAAGCGCGCGGTCGCGCGCCGCGGCGCGTGTCCGCCAGGTGCGGCGCCGGGCTCGGCCGCGGCGTGCGCGGGCGTCGGGTCAGTCTGCATGGAAGTGGTCGAAGCCGTGCAACGTGAGGGCGAGGGGCGCGCCGGCGGCGTCGCGCCACGCGATCGCGGGCTGTTCCGACGGCGCGGACAACGCGCGTATTGTACCGATTCGCGTGACCGGCACGCCGGCCGTCAGGCCGGCCGCTTCGACCGCCGCGCGGGCCGCCGCCGGCGCGGTGAAGCACAGTTCGTAGTCGTCGCCGCCGGCCAGCGTGCAGCGTCGCTGCACGTCGGGCGGCAGCGTCGCGAGCGCGGCCGAGCGCGGTACCGCGTCGGCATCGATCTCGGCGCGCACGTGCGAGCGGGCGAGGATGTGCTGCAGGTCGCCGGCGAGGCCGTCCGAGATGTCGAGCGCCGCGTGCGCGACGCCGGCGAGCGCCAGGCCGAGCGCGATGCGCGGCTCGGGGCGCTCGAGCGCGCGCCGGAACGCAGCGGCTTCGGCCGCGCCGGCCGCCCATTCGCCGCGCGCGACGCCGAGGCCGGCGCGCGCATCGCCGAGCGTGCCGGACACCCAGACGTCGTCGCCGTCGCGCGCGGCATCGCGCCGCAGTGCGGCGTCGGGCGCGACTTCGCCGAATACGGTGACGCACAGGTTCAGCGGGCCGCTCGTGGTGTCGCCGCCGATCAGCTCGCAGCCGTAGCGCTCGGCGAGCGCGAACAGCCCGTTGCTGAACGCTTCCAGCCACGCCGCGTCGGCACGCGGCAGCGCGCACGCGAGCGTGAAGGCACGCGGTTCTGCGCCCATCGCCGCGAGGTCGGACAGGTTGACCGCGAGCGTCTTGTGGCCGAGCGCATCGGGCGCGACATCGGGGAAGAAGTGGCGGCCTTCCACCAGCATGTCCGTCGAAATGGCCAGCAATTTCCCGGATCGCGGCGCGATCAGCGCGCAATCGTCGCCGATGCCGAGCGTCGACGCGCGCGCCCCCTGCGCGGCGCGGCGCGTGAAGAAGCGTTCGATCAGTGAAAACTCGGAGAGGGCGGCTGGCACGGCGGGCGATCCGGAACGGTTGAAGGAACGGCATTGTACGAGGCGAACGGCGGCGCTTCTGCACCATCCGGTACATTTTTGTCGCGGCTGTTGCACCCGAATCGCCGGTCTGGCGGCCGATGATTGGCGCTACAATGCCGTCGAACAGTTATTCTAATCCGCCCGTCACGAGACACATGTCCACCCAATCCTCCTCCAAAGCCAAGCTCCGCGAAGCCGCCCTCGACTATCACGAATTCCCGACCCCCGGGAAAATCGCGATCGCCCCGACCAAGCAGATGATCAACCAGCGCGACCTCGCGCTCGCGTACTCGCCGGGTGTGGCGTACGCGTGCGAGGAGATCGTCGAGAATCCGCTCAACGCGGCACGCTTCACCGCGCGCAGCAACCTGGTCGGCGTCGTCACGAACGGCACGGCAGTGCTCGGCCTCGGCAACATCGGGCCGCTCGCGTCGAAGCCGGTGATGGAAGGCAAGGCGGTGCTGTTCAAGAAGTTCGCGGGCATCGACGTGTTCGACATCGAGCTGAACGAGTCGGATCCGCACAAGCTCGTCGACGTGATCGCCGCGCTGGAGCCCACCTTCGGCGGGATCAACCTGGAAGACATCAAGGCGCCTGACTGCTTCATCGTCGAGCGCGAAGCGCGCAAGCGGATGAAGATCCCGGTGTTCCACGACGACCAGCACGGCACCGCGATCGTCGTGGCCGCGGCCGTCACGAACGGGCTGAAGGTCGTCGGCAAGGACATCAAGAAGGTCAAGCTCGTCGCGTCCGGCGCGGGCGCGGCCGCGCTCGCGTGTCTCGACCTGCTGGTCGACATCGGCCTGCCGCTCGAGAACATCACGGTGACCGACCTGGCCGGCGTGGTCTACAAGGGCCGCACCGAGCTGATGGACCCGGACAAGGAGCGTTTCGCCCGCGAAACGGAAGCCCGGACGCTGGCCGAAGTGATCGACGGCGCGGACATCTTCCTCGGCCTGTCGGCCGCCGGCGTGCTGAAGCCGGAGATGGTGAAGGGCATGGCCGAGCGCCCGCTGATCCTCGCGCTCGCGAACCCGACGCCGGAAATCCTGCCGGAAGCGGCGCTCGAAGTGCGCCCCGACGCGATCCTCGCGACCGGCCGCACCGACTACCCGAACCAGGTCAACAACGTCCTGTGCTTCCCGTTCATCTTCCGTGGCGCACTCGACGTCGGCGCGACGACGATCACGCGTGAAATGGAGATCGCGGCCGTCAACGCGATCGCCGAGCTCGCGCAGCACGAGCAGAGCGACATCGTCGCGACCGCATACGGCATCCAGGATCTGTCGTTCGGGCCCGAATACCTGATTCCGAAGCCGTTCGATCCGCGCCTGATCGTGAAGATCGCGCCGGCCGTCGCGCAGGCCGCGATGGACGGCGGCGTCGCGACGCGCCCGATCGAGGACATGGAAGCCTACAAGCAGCACCTGCAGCAGTTCGTGTACCACAGCGGCACGACGATGAAGCCGATCTTCCAGATCGCGCGCGCCGCGCCGGAAGAGAAGAAGCGCGTTGTATTCGCGGAAGGCGAAGAAGAGCGCGTGTTGCGTGCCGTTCAGATCATCGTCGACGAAAAACTCGCGAAGCCGATCCTGATCGGCCGCCCGTCGGTGATCGAGCACCGTATCCAGCGCTATGGCCTGCGCCTGACGCCGGGCACCGATTTCACGGTCGTCAACACCGAACACGACGAGCGCTACCGCGACTTCTGGCAGACGTACTACAAGATGATGGCGCGCAAGGGCATCAGCGAGCAGCTCGCGCGCGTCGAGATGCGCCGCCGCACCACGCTGATCGGCTCGATGCTGGTGAAGAAGGGCGAAGCGGACGGGATGATCTGCGGCACGATCAGCACCACGCACCGCCACCTGCACTTCATCGACCAGGTGATCGGCAAGCGCCCGGGCTGCAGCGTGTACGCGGCGATGAACGGCCTCGTGCTGCCGGGCCGCCAGATCTTCCTCGTCGACACGCACGTGAACGTCGATCCGACCCCGGAGGAACTGGCGGAGATCACGATCATGGCCGCGGAAGAAGTGCGCCGCTTCGGCATCGAGCCGAAGGTCGCGCTGGTGTCGCACTCGAATTTCGGCACGAGCAACGCACCTTCGGCGAAGAAGATGCGCGATACGCTCGCGATCCTGCAGGAACGTGCACCGGAGCTGAAGGTCGACGGCGAGATGCACGGCGACGTCGCGCTCGACGCGGCGCTGCGCAAGGAAATCCTGCCGGAATCGACGCTGGAAGGCGAAGCGAACCTGCTGATCCTGCCGAACATCGACGCCGCGAACATCGCGTACAACCTGCTGAAGACGGCTGCGGGCAACAACATCGCGATCGGGCCGATCCTGCTGGGTGCCGCACAGCCGGTGCACGTGCTGACCGAATCGGCGACCGTTCGTCGCATCGTCAACATGGCGGCGCTGCTGGTCGCCGACGTGAACGCCGCGCGCTGAGCCAAAACGAACGCGCCAGGCCGGTCGAACCGGCGTGGCGCGTCGGGCGAAATTGTAAACAAAAGCAAAAAGAGGCGTGCCCGCAATGGGCACGCCGCGGGCAGGGCGCAAACGCGCTTCCCTCAAGGCAACAGCAGCATCTCTCCACTCCTGGTAGCGAGCGCGGCAAGGAGGCAGGTCTTGCCGTACGAGAGATGCCGCCTTTATTTTATCCCGTGCAAGATAAATGTAGTGTGATTTCGGTAAAAAATGCGTAATTCCGGACATCGCGATGCTTTCGATTCCCAAACGGACATTGATTCGCGCGGCCAATAACGCTACGCTAACGCCTTTGTTGGTCGTCAACTACTTGATTTAACAGCGGGAACCCTGGTTCATGGCACGCAAGTGGCTCCGCAACGGCGCGCTCGCGTCCGTCTTCGCGATGTTCGCGATGGGTATCGTCGGCACGCCGACGGGCAGTCTGGTTTCCGCCGCTTACGCACGGGAGGCCGTTCCGGCCGACGTCGCGGCGAGCGGGCTCGATACGATCCCGACCGCCAGTCTTCCGCGCGAGGCCGTGACCACGCTGGGCCTGATCGGCGCCGGCGGCCCCTATCCGTACGAGAAAGACGGCGTCGTGTTTGGCAACCGCGAGCGGATCCTGCCAAAAGCGAAGCGCGGCTACTACCATGAGTACACGGTACCGACGCCGCGTGCCCGCAATCGCGGCGCGCGCCGGATCGTCTGTGGCGGGCCGTTGCGCCGGATCGACAACTGTTATTACACGGGCGACCACTACAACAGTTTTAAACGTATTGTTGAATGACTTCGGGACGAATGGCATGAGCGACTCCATCTACGCGCACGAAACGGCGGCGGCGGAACTGTTCGCGGCCGGCGACGGCAACCTGTTTCAGCGCGTGATTCAACTGCACGCGGCGGCGCAGGCCGGCGGCACGCCGGAGCAACAGGAAGCCGAGCCCGGGCTTTCATCGAACGAGGAGCCTATGAGCCTTTTCACGACCGTGCGACCCAATCTCGTGCAGTCGATCCGCGCGTTCCGCGTGCAGGATCTTGCCGACGAAGCCGGCCGGCTCGGCCAGCATTTCCTGTATGCGTATTGCGGCGCCGCGCAGTCGAAGCAGGAAGTGATGGAAACGATCGCGACATCGTTCCTGTTCCCGAAACATTTCGGGAAGAACTACGACGCGCTGTACGACTGCCTGACCGACCTCGTCGCGAAGGCGGGCGCGCAGCCCGGTTTCGTGATCGTCCTCGAAGGGCTGCCGATCGCGCAGAAATTCGACAAGGAAGGGCGCGAGACGCTGCTCGACGTATTCCGCGAGGCGGCCGAATTCTGGGCCGAGCGCAAGGTCGCGTTCCGCGTGTTCTACTCGTTCGCGTAAGCACGGGTCGGCCAACGGCCGATCCGGCGAAACACCCGCCCAAAGCCCGCTTCGAGCGGGCTTTTTTGCGTCCGCGCGCGATGCGCTGCACGGCGCCGCGCCCGGCCCGACAAAAGCCTTTCATCGCGCACCTTTTTCCGCGACAATCGGTCAGCCCGGCCGCGGCCGCCGCGCCGGGCGCACAACACCAATCATTCGAGAGAGGGCCGTTTTCCCATGACCGCTACCCGATTTGCGGCGCGCGCCCGTGCGCGTCGTCCGCTCGCGCACGCGCTGGCAGCGTGCGCGCTGTCGCTCGGCATCCCGCTTGCCGCGCAGGCCGCGGCGCTCACACCCGAACAGACCGTCGACGTTTATCTGGGCGCCATCGTCAACAACGACGCGGCCAAGGTCGAGCAATTCAACGACACGGTGCGCGAGGCCGCCGATCCGAAGGAGGCCCGGAACATGCTGCTGCCGGCCGACATGTACGGCGACATGCGCGAACAGATGCTCGGGCAGACGCTGGCATTGATGTCGGAATCCGCGCGCGAGGCGCTGGCGCCGTCGCTCGACTCGATGCTGGTCGCGTACACGGGGGCGTTGCGGCGCTCGCAATGCAACGTCACCGGCGTCAAGCGCACGCCGGGTGCAGGCGGGAAGGGGCAGGAACGCGCCACGGTCAGTTTCGAGTGCAAGGTGGCCGACGTCACGCCGCCGGGCGACGCGGCCACGAAAGCGCGCGCGAACGCGAAAACCGACCAGCAGCGCTTCGCGGCTGTCAGGACGACGTTCACGGACGTGGCGCGCGCGTTCAACGACGCTCCGGTCAGCCGGCGCATCAAGGGGCAGGTGGAGATGGTCGGTTCGGACAGCAAGGGCTGGACGACCGACAGCCCCGAAAGCCTGCTGAAGCCCGTCGTCGATGCGCTGTCCGGCCCGGTTGTCGCGGCGGTCGCCGCCAGCCAGCAATGAGGCTGCCGCGCCGGCCCGATTGATTCGATACCGACATGACCCGACCGATGGACGTTTCCCTTCATGCGCGCCGCGGCGCGCGTTTTCCGTTGTTCCGCGCGACGCGCGCGGCCGTGCTGTCCGCGCTCGTCGCGGGCGGTGCCGCGCACGCGGCGGTGCTGACGCCCGAGCAGACCACCGATCTGTATCTCGGCACCTTCGTCAACGGCGACGTCGCCAAGGCGGCGCAGTTCAACGATGCCATGCGCACGCGCTTCGACGGCAAGGACGCACTCGACGTCGCGGCGATCCCGAAGCTCGGCGACACGATGCGCGACAACATGATCGCTGCGCTGCTGTCGAAGATGCCGGCCAGGTCTCGTGCGGCATTGCGCGAACCGATCAGTGCGTCGATCACGTCGTATCAGCATGTGCTGGCCCGTTCCGAATGCAAGGCGACCGGTTCGACGCAGAAGCCGAACGAGTACGTAGCGGGCGAATCGATCGCGACGGTCGATTTTTCGTGCCGTGTTGTCGATGTGGAGCCCGGCGTGAAGGCGCTGAAGGAGAAGCTGGGCAACCCGCGCCTGAAGACCGACAAGGCCCGGACGGCCTTCCTCGCCGCGTTTTTCTCGGGCATGGCGCGCGTCTACGACGAGGCCCCGATGGGCCGCCCCGTGACGGGGCAGGTCGATCTCTACGGCACGAACGAGAAGGGCTGGCTCACGGGTTCTCCGGGTGACGTGCTGTCGCCGCTGGTTGATGCGCTGCTGGGGCCGATCGGCTCGGCGGGCGGAGAAGCCGACAAGTGAGCGACGCGATCCCGGCCGCTGCACATGGCCGGCATGCCGTGCATTCGAACGGGGAGTGAACGATGAAGATCCTCACGCGAGGGATGCTGGTTGTCGCGGTGGCCGTTTCGATGTGCGGAGCGGCTGTGGCGGGCGACAACGCCGCCGAGCCGGTCGCGCTGCCGGTTTCGCCGGCGGCGCACGCGGCCGTCGAGCGGCTGCTCGCCGATCTGCGCACGCGCTCGACACCGGACCAGTACGCGGCGGTGGCCGCCGCGATTCACGCGTCGCCGGCGCTGGCGGCGCAACTGGACGAACTGGTCGACGCTGGCCTGCTGACGCGCATCGCGGTCGACAGCGGCGAGCCCGCGCTCGGCAGGACGACCGGCGCGTTGCGCAACGGGAGCGTGTGGATCCTGACGCCGGCGTTCGTCGCGCAACAGGCGCCGCGGCGCCTGTTCGACGTCGTGCAGGACGACGACATCCTGCCGGACAACATGGTGTTCGCGCTCGGCTACATGGCATGGCGCGCGAAGCACGATGCCGACGTGAGCCGCGCGTCCGACGCGCTGCGGGCGTCGGACGACAGCGCGGACGCGAAGAAGCAGCGGTGGATCGACCTGAACACGCGGATCGACGCCGGCGGCTTCATCCAGGGCTGGAACGATACGGTGGACGCGGCCACGTTCCAGCAGGGCGGCAGGCCGGTCAGCATCGTGCAGGCGGTGCAGATGATGATGAACCTGCGCTATCGCGGCCCGCTGATCACGGCGATCCGGGCGACGCCGCCAGCGCGCAAACTGCGGATCACCGGGCCGACGCTCGCGCTCGACTCGGACAACCTCGACGCGCTGGCATCCGCGCTCCAGACTTCCCCCGTCATCGACATCGAGCCGTTCAGCGCGGCGCGCTGACACGCGTCGCCGTGCGCCGGCGTCATGCCGCGGGGCGTGCCCGGCCGCGCCTCGCGATCACCACCCGCCCCAGCGCGCCGCGAGCGCGGCGAGCACGGCCGCGCCGGCCGTCTCGGTGCGCAGCACGCGGGGCCCGAGCGACAGCGCGGTGAACCCGCGTGCGCGGGCCGCGTTTTCCTCGTCGGGCGACAGCCCGCCTTCCGGCCCGATCAGCAGCGTGACGGTTGCCGCAGGCGGCGCGTCGGGCAGCGACGCGAACGGGATGCTCGCGCGCGGCGACAGCAACAGCCGCAGCTCGCCGTCGGCCGGTGCGGCCGGCAGCGTATCGAGCCACGCGTTGAAGCCGGCGACTTGCGCGACGTCGGGCACGCGGTTGCGCCCGCATTGTTCGCACGACGCGCGCACGACGCCGCGCCAGTGCGCGACGCGCTTGTCCGCGCGCTCGCCGGCGAGCTTCACGACGCCGCGCGCGGTCGACAGCGGCACGACCGCGGCAACGCCGAGCTCCACGGCTTTCTCGATCACCCAGTCCATCTTGTCGCCGCCGGCGATGCCTTGCGCGAGCGTCACGCGATAAGGCGGCTCGGCTTCGGCCGGCTCGAACGTGTCGATCTGCGCGAGCGCGCTGCGCTTGTCGATCTCGACGAGCCGCGCGCGGTACTGGCCGCCCGTGCCGTCGAACAGCGCGAGCACGTCGCCGGGCTGCAGGCGCAGCACCTGCGCGTGGCGCGCGACATCGGCCGGCAACGCGAGCGTGGCGTCGGCGCGCAGTGCCGCGTCGACGAAAAAGCGCGGCACGGCCGCGGTGGTGGTGGCTTCGTTCATGCGTGTAGCGGTTGGGGTCATGCGTCGAGACGGCGCCCGAGCGCCCATCGGTAGCCGTCGAGATCCTCGATCTGCGCGAACCGGTCGCCCCAGAACTGGTCCTGCGGCGGGCTCAGCGATTTCGCGCCCGCGTCGAGCGCGCGCTGCCAGGTGGCGTCGACGTCGTCGACATACAGGTAGAACGACTGCGGCGCGGTGGCGTTCGCGCTCTTCGGCGTGAGGGCGGTCGAGCCGAACGCACCCTCGGGCGCGAACATCACGATCAACTGGCCGCGGTAGGCCATCTCGACGTGCATGATCGCGCCGTCCTCGTCGTGCACGTCGCGCAGCTCGAAGCCGAATGCGGCCTTGAAGAAATCGATGGCCGCGCGCGCGTTGCGTACGGCCAGGTAGGGTGTCAACCAAGGCACGTTGGCCGGACGTGGATCGGTCATGAAAATCTCCTGTGTGGGCGCTTCGGCGCTTGCGCTGATTCCATGCTTCGGCGTTCGTTCAGGGGGCGGCGCGGCGTCCGGGGCGATTCGCCCCGTGCCGCACGTCACGCATTTTGCGAAGACACGACGGGAAAGCGGAGCGAGGCGCCGCGCCGACGCTCAGCGGCGAACGCCCAGTGTATCGCGCAGCGCGCGCGGCAGGGCAAAGAGGGACGCATGCAGCCGGGCGTCGTAGTAGCGCAAACCCTGGACGCGGCGGGCGGCGAGCCGTTCGTCGACGTCGTGCGCGAACAGCGCGGCCGCGTCGAGCGTGTCGCTCGCGATCGCCATCAGCCACTGCGAGCCGTACAGCGGCACGTGCGCGGACAACGGATCGACGACCGAGAAGCTCGCGCGCAGGTCGTCGAGCAGCGCGGCGATGCGCGCCGTGTGGAACAGCGGCGAGCCGAGGTGCATCGAGATCGCGCCGCACGGCGTGAGGATCCGCTTGAGTCGCGCGTAGAACTCGCGCGTATAGAGGCCGGCCGCCGGCGAATCGGGCGGCGTGAGGTCGAACACGACGAGATCGAAGTGCTCGACGGTCGACGTGACGAAATGCGCGGCGTCGCCGATCACGACCTCGACGCGCGGATCGTCGAGCGCGCCCTGGTGCACGTCGTCGAGATAACGACGCGCCATGCCGACCACCTCGTCGTCGAGCTCCGCGACGACGATCCGCTCGATGCATGCGTGCTTGAGCAACTGGCGCGCCGCGCCGCCGTCGCCGCCGCCGAGCACGAGCGCCTTCCTCGGGCACGGATGCGCGAGCGCGGCCGGGTGCGTCATGCACTCGTGATACACGTATTCGTCGCCGACCGACGTCATCGGCCGGCCGTCGAGCGTAAACAGGCGGCCGAGCTGCGGCGTTTCCCAGACTTCGATCTGCTGGTGCGGCGACGCGACGTGCGCGAGCCGACGGGCGTTCGGGAAGCCGTACGCGGCGTCGGGCGTGGGATGAAAGAGAAGGGTCGTGCTCACGGGCGGGCCGCCAGGGCAGGGAGTTCCGACGTCTGAATTATAGGAGGCGGGCGGTTTGACGGAAAACCGTGCCGGAACACTACGCGCCGACAAGGGAAATGTCAGGCCATCTGTTAAAATGACGAGCTTTGCAGCCTCGTCCGTAGGCTCCGTCCGCTTCGCGTCCGTCAGGCGCCGCACCGCGCGCCGGGAACGATCGACGCCCGAGCTTCCGGATGCCGCCGTGCCCCGTTTCCTCGACTCGTTCTCCGGACTCGACATGACGACTTCGTCTCCCGCCTCCACCACCCTGATGGCCAACGCGATCCGCGCGCTCGCGATGGACGCCGTCCAGCAAGCGAACTCCGGCCACCCCGGCATGCCGATGGGCATGGCCGAAATCGGCGTCGCGCTCTGGTCGCGCCACCTGAAGCACAACCCGACGAACCCGCACTGGGCGGACCGCGACCGCTTCGTGCTGTCGAACGGCCATGGCTCGATGCTCCTGTACTCGCTGCTGCACCTGACCGGCTACGACCTGCCGATGGAAGAACTGAAGAACTTCCGCCAGCTGCACTCGAAGACGCCGGGCCACCCGGAATACGGCATCACGCCGGGCGTCGAGACGACCACCGGCCCGCTCGGCCAGGGTCTCGCGAACGCGGTCGGCATGGCGCTCGGCGAAGCGCTGATGGCCGACGAGTTCAACCGTGACGGCGCGAAGATCGTCGATCACCACACGTACGTGTTCCTCGGCGACGGCTGCCTGATGGAAGGCATCTCGCACGAAGCCTGCTCGCTCGCCGGCACGCTGAAGCTGAACAAGCTGATCGCGCTGTACGACGACAACGGCATCTCGATCGACGGCGACGTCGTGAACTGGTTCCACGACGACACCCCGAAGCGCTTCGAAGCCTACGGCTGGAACGTGATCCCGAACGTGAACGGCCATGACGTCGACGCGGTCGACGCGGCCATCGCGAAGGCGAAGCTGTCGGACAAGCCGACGCTGATCTGCTGCAAGACGGTGATCGGCCAGGGCGCGGCGACCAAGGCCGGCGGCCACGACGTGCACGGCGCGGCGCTCGGCGCGGAAGAAATCGCGAAGACGCGCGAAGCGCTCGGCTGGAAGTGGGAGCCGTTCGTGATCCCGCAGGAAGTCTACGCGGCATGGGATGCGAAGGAAGCCGGCAAGCGCGCGGAAACCGAATGGGACGCGACCTTCGCCGCCTATCGCGCGAAGTTCCCGGCAGAAGCCGCCGAATTCGAGCGCCGGATGGCCAACAAGCTGCCGGCCGACTGGGCTGAAAAGGCCGCGGCGATCATCGCCGGCGCGAACGAGCGCGCCGAGACGGTTGCGACCCGCAAGGCGTCGCAGCAGGCGATCGAAGGGCTGGCCGCCGCACTGCCGGAGCTGCTCGGCGGCTCGGCCGACCTGACCGGCTCGAACCTGACCAACTGGAAGGCGTCGAAGGCCGTCCGCGCGAATCCGGAAGGCCCGGGCGTCGTGCTGGGCAACCACATCAACTACGGCGTGCGCGAATTCGGCATGAGCGCCGCGATCAACGGCCTCGCGCTGCACGGCGGCCACAAGCCGTTCGGCGGCACGTTCCTGACGTTCTCCGACTACAGCCGCAACGCGCTGCGCGTGGCCGCGCTGATGAAGGTGCCGTCGATCTTCGTGTTCACGCACGATTCGATCGGCCTCGGCGAAGACGGCCCGACGCACCAGTCGATCGAGCACGTGTCGAGCCTGCGCCTGATCCCGAACCACGACGTGTGGCGTCCGGCCGACACGGTCGAGACGGCCGTCGCGTGGACCCACGCGGTCGCCGCCGACCGTCCGTCGAGCCTGATCTTCAGCCGCCAGAACCTGGCATTCAACCCGCGTACCGATGCGCAGATCGCGAACATCGACAAGGGCGGCTACGTGCTGAAGGACTGGGACGAAGAGATCGTCGCGCGCAAGATCATCCTGATCGCGACGGGCTCGGAAGTCGAACTCGCGATGAAGGCCGTCGAGCCGCTCGCGCAGCAAGGCATCGCGGCACGCGTCGTGTCGATGCCGTCGACCAACGTGTTCGACCGCCAGGACGCCGAATACCGTGAACGCGTGCTGCCGCACGGCGTGCGCCGTGTCGCGATCGAAGCGGGCGTGACCGCGTTCTGGCACAAGTACGTCGGCCTCGAAGGCGGCGTCGTCGGGATCGACACGTTCGGCGAATCGGCACCGGCCGGCGTACTGTTCAAGTACTTCGGCTTCACCGTCGAGCACGTCGTCGAGACCGCCAAGGCCGTGCTGGCCTAAAGACATACGCGACGCGCGCCGCCCCTCGCGCGCGTCGCACGTGAAGCTGCACGAAACGAATTTTTTCAGCCATCAGGAGATAGACCATGACGATTCGCGTCGCAATCAACGGCTACGGCCGTATCGGCCGCAACACGCTGCGCGCGTTCTATGAAAACGGCAAGAAGCACGATCTCGAGATCGTCGCGATCAACGACCTGGGCGATGCGAAGACCAACGCGCACCTGACCCAGTACGACACCGCGCACGGCAAGTTCCCGGGCGAAGTGTCGGTCGACGGCGATTACCTCGTCGTGAACGGCGACAAGATCCGCGTGCTGGCGAACCGCAACCCGGCAGAACTGCCGTGGGGCGAGCTGGGCGTCGACGTCGTGATGGAATGCACGGGCTTCTTCACGACGAAGGAAAAGGCGAGCGCGCACCTGAAGGGCGGCGCGAAGAAGGTCATCATCTCGGCACCGGGCGGCAAGGACGTCGACGCGACGATCGTCTACGGCGTGAACCACGACGTGCTGAAGGCCGAGCACACCGTCATCTCGAACGCATCGTGCACGACGAACTGCCTCGCGCCGCTCGTCAAGCCGCTGAACGACAAGATCGGCCTCGAAACCGGCCTGATGACGACGATCCACGCGTATACCAACGACCAGGTGCTGACGGACGTCTATCACGAAGACCTCCGCCGCGCGCGTTCGGCTACCCACAGCCAGATCCCGACGAAGACGGGCGCGGCTTCGGCCGTCGGCCTCGTGCTGCCGGAACTGAACGGCAAGCTCGACGGTTACGCGATCCGCGTCCCGACGATCAACGTGTCGATCGTCGACCTGTCGTTCATCGCGAAGCGCGACACGACGGTCGAGGAAGTCAACGCGATCATGAAGGAAGCATCGGAAGGCGCGCTGAAGGGCATCCTCGGCTACAACGACGCACCGCTGGTGTCGATCGACTTCAACCACAACCCGGCTTCGTCGACGTTCGACGCAACGCTGACCAAGGTGTCGGGCCGCCTCGTGAAGGTGTCGAGCTGGTACGACAACGAGTGGGGTTTCTCGAACCGCATGCTGGATACGGCTGTCGCATTCGCGAACGCGAAGTAATCCCGCACGTTGCGCGGCCGCCGCAAGGCGGCCGGCGTGGCGAACGAGCCCGGCCCGGTTTTCCGGCCGGGTTTTTTATTGCCCGGCGTTCGCCGTCACGTGTTCGAGCGCGTCGACGAACGCGCGCTTCAGCGGGCTGTCGAGATCGGTCCACGCGAGGCCGATACCGGTGCGGTGTCCGGCCAGGTCGAGCGGCCGCGCGAGCACGTTCGGCGGCAGCGCGCTGGCAGCCTCCGCCGGCATCAGCCCGATTCCCATCCCCGCCGCGACGAGCGCGAGCATCGTCGTGAACTCCCCGAACTCCTGCGCGATCTCGAGCGTCGTGCCCGCGCGGCTCAGCGCGAGCAGCATGTCGTCGTGAAAGCCCGGCGCGTAGCGGCGCGCGAGCACGAACGCGGGCTGGCCGCGCAGCGCGGCCGGCGGGATGGCGTCGTGCGCGGCGAGCGGATGGTCGAGCGGCAGCGCGACGACGAAGCCTTCCTCGAGCACCACGCGCGTGTCGATGCCCGCATACGCGGCCGGCAGCCGGATCATCCCGAAATCGATCCGCCGGTCGCGCAGCGCGGCGACCTGGTCGGGCGTCGGCATGTCCTTCAGTTCGAGCGTGATCAGCGGATAACGCTCGCGCATCGTGCGCAGCACGGCCGGCAGCAGCGCGGGCAGCACCGACGACACGAACGCGATCCGCAGCGTGCCGATTTCGCCGCGGCTCGACAGCCGCGCCATCTGTTCCGCGCGCGCGGCCTGCTGCAGCGTGGCGCGTGCCTCGGGCAGGAACACGCGCCCCGTCTCGCTCAGTTCGACCTTGTGCCGGTCGCGCTCGAACAGGCGCGCGCCGAGTTCTTCCTCGAGCGCCTTGATCTGCATGCTCAGCGCGGGCTGCACGATGAACAGGCGCTGCGCGGCGCGCCCGAAATGCAGTTCTTCCGCGAGCGTGACGAAGGCGCGCAATTGCTTGAGTTCCATGGGCGGCGGGCAGGCGTGAGCGGTAATCAGATTTCATGATAACCGGATCAAAAAAGACCATTGGCGCGGTGCCCGGCCGGCGGCCGAAGATACCGTCAACGCGAGACCGGCCGCGATGGGCCGCCGGCTCGACTGGCACGAGGAGACACGCATGACCCACGCGCTCGAACGGTTCCGCCTCGACGGCCGCCGCGCACTGATTACCGGTTCCGGACGCGGGATCGGGCTGACGCTCGCCCGCGGGCTGGCCGAAGCCGGCGCGGCGATCGTCATCAACGATCGCAATGAGGAGAAGGCCGCGACGCTCGTGCGGCATCTGCGCGAGGAAGGCTTCACGGCCGACTACGCGGTATTCGACGTCGCCGAGCACGCGCAGGTGCGTGCGGCGATCGACGATTTCGAGGCGCGCGTCGGCGCGATCGACATCCTCGTGAACAACGCGGGCATCCAGCGCCGCGCGCCGCTCGACGCATTCGAACCCGACGACTGGCAGGCGCTGATGCGCGTGAACCTCGACGGCGTGTTCAACGTCGCGCAGGCGGTGGCGCGGCACATGATCGCGCGCGGCCGAGGGAAGATCATCAACATCTGCTCGGTGCAGAGCGAGCTCGCGCGGCCGACGATCGCGCCGTATGCCGCGACCAAGGGCGCGGTGCGGATGCTGACCAAAGGGATGTGCGCCGACTGGGCGCGCCACGGCATCCAGGCGAACGGCCTCGCGCCCGGCTATTTCGAAACCGAACTCAACCGCGCGCTGGTCGACGACGCCGCGTTCTCGGACTGGCTGTGCAAGCGCACGCCGGCCGGCCGCTGGGGGCGCGTCGACGAGCTGTGCGGGGCGGCGATCTTCCTCGCATCGGCCGCGTCCGATTTCGTGAACGGCCAGACGCTGTTCGTCGACGGCGGCCTGACCAGCGCCGTCTGAGCGGCGGCGCGAGCGCGCCATGCGCGCAGCGCCGTTGCGCCGGCCGCGGCCGGCATCCGAATTCCCAGAAGAGCCCGCCGCACGAGCGGGCCGATGTCCCGGTCGCGGTACGCGCCGGGTTCCGGAACGGAAGGCAGGAGACAGGAGACAACGATGGATCGCATTTCCCCGCCGCCCGCGCGGCACGATGCAGGGTCCGGTGCGCCGGGCGAGACCGTCGAGCGCCGCGGCGTCGACACGAAGCAGCTCAACCGCGCGGCATGGACCTGCTCGCTCGGCAGCGCGCTCGAATACTACGATTTCGCGTTGTACACGCTCGCATCGGCGCTGGTTTTCGGGCCGCTGTTCTTTCCCGCGCAGACCGCCGAGATGCGGCTGATCGCGAGCTTCGGCACCTACTTCGTCGGGTTTGCGGTGCGCCCGCTCGGCGGGGTCGTGTTCGGCGTGCTCGGCGACCGGATCGGCCGCAAGTTCGTGCTGACGGCGACGGTGCTGCTGATGGGCGTCGCGAGCACGCTGATCGGCGTGCTGCCGACCTTCGAAACGGCGGGCTACTGGGCCCCCGGGCTGCTCGTGCTGCTGCGCATCCTGCAGGGCCTCGGTGCCGGAGCCGAGCAGGCCGGCGCCGCGGTGCTGATGACCGAATACGCGCCGCCCGGCAAGCGCGGCTTCTATGCGTCGCTGCCGTTCCTG
Source organism: Burkholderia sp. 22088 (assembly GCF_052045915.1). NCBI lineage: Bacteria > Pseudomonadati > Pseudomonadota > Betaproteobacteria > Burkholderiales > Burkholderiaceae > Burkholderia > Burkholderia sp. 22088. The sequence goes on along the minus strand of NZ_JBQEPY010000009.1, from coordinate 253,544 downwards.
GGCATCCAGCTCGGCACGGTGCTGGCGGCCGCGGTCTATTTCCTGCTGCTCGCGAACCTCGACCGCGTCACCGACGGCTGGGGCTGGCGCGTGCCGTTCCTGTTCAGCGCGGTGATCGTCGCGGTCGGGATCTACATGCGCGTGCGGCTGCACGAGTCGCCGACCTTCGTGCGGCTCGAAAAGCGTGCGCAGGTATTGGCGAATCCGCTGAAGAGCGCCGTGCAGCATTCGAAGCGCTCGCTGCTGATCGGCATCGGCCTGCGGATGGCCGAGAACGGCGGCTCGTCGATCTACCAGGCGCTCGCCGTCAGCTATCTCGCGGGCGTGATCGGCATGAAGGGGCCGATCGGCGCGCTCGCGCTGGTGTGCGCGGCGACCGTCGGCGCGTGTACGGTGCCGCTGGCGGGCCGGCTCAGCGACCGCTTCGGCCGCGTGCGCGTGTATCGCACGTTCGCGTGGCTGCAGCTCGCGCTCGCGTTCCCGGTGTGGTGGATCTTCAGCCAGGGGAACGTGGTCGCGAGCGTGATCGCGATCTCGGTCGCGCAGGGCTTCGCGAACTGGGGGATGCTCGGCGCGCAGGCCGCGCTGCTGCCCGAACTGTTCGGCGCGCGGCATCGCTACATGGGCGTGTCGTTCTCGCGCGAAGTGTCGGCCGTGCTCGCGGGCGGGATTGCGCCGCTCGTCGGCGCGACGATCATCGCGACCGTGATCGCGCTGCACGGCGGCGATCACGCGGCCGGCGTGCGCGCCTGGGTGCCGATCGCCGCGTACCTGGTGCTGCTGACGCTGATCACGCTGTTCACGACGTCGCGGATGCCCGAAACGCTGAACCGCGATCTCGACGATCCGCTCGACGCGGCACAGGTGGCGCAGGCCCCGGGCGCCGATGCGCTCGCGCGGCATGCATGAACGGGCCGGGCGGCTGACGCGGCCCGGCCTGCCTTCGCATTCAACTTATCTCGACAGGAGCAAGCGCAGATGGCGCACGAATCGACCCAGCGGCCCGAACTGCTGATGACGGGCCCTTACCAGCCGTGGGACGACGCATGGCTGTCGGCAGGCTATGACGTCCACCGGCTGTGGGAAGCCGCCGACCGCGCGGCGTTCCTCGCCGAACACGGCGCCGGCGTGCGCGCGATCGCGACGCGCGGCGATCTCGGCGCGAATGCCGCGCTGATCGCCGCGTTGCCGAAGCTCGAGATCATCGCGTGCTACGGCGTCGGCACCGATGCGATCGACCTGGCCGCCGCGCGCGAGCGCGGCATCCGCGTGACGAACACGCCCGACGTGCTGACCGGCGACGTGGCCGACCTCGGCGTCGGGCTCGCGCTCGCGATGATGCGCCGCATCGGCGCCGGCGACGCGTACGTGCGTTCCGGCGCCTGGCGCGACGGCGACATGCCGCTCGTCACGCGGCTGTACGGCAAGCGCGTCGGCGTGGTCGGCTTCGGCCGGATCGGCTCGACGATCGCGCGCCGGCTGTCGGGCTTCGACGTCGAGCTCGGCTACTTCGACGTCGCGCCGCGCGCGGACAGCCCGCACCGCTTCTTCGGCGACCTCGCCGAGCTGGCCGGCTGGTGCGACCTGCTGATCGTCACGCTCGCGGGCGGGCCGGCGACGCGTCACCTCGTCGGCGCCGCCGTGCTCGACGCGCTCGGGCCGCAAGGCTATCTGGTGAACGTGTCGCGCGGCACGACCGTCGACGAACCCGCGCTGCTCGACGCGCTCGAGCGCGGTGCGATCGCCGGTGCGGCGCTCGACGTGTTCTGGAACGAGCCGCGCATCGACCCGCGTTTCCTCGCGTTGCCGAACGTGCTGCTGCAGCCGCACCATGCGAGCGGCACGATCGAGACGCGCCAGGCGATGGGCTGGCTGGTGCGCGACAACCTTGCCGCGCACTTCGCCGGCGCGCCGCTGGTCACGCCGGTCGTCTGAGGAGGCTGTCATGCGTATGCGTTGCATGTGTGTCGTGATCCACGGGCCGAACGACCTGCGGGTGGAAGAGCAGGACGCGGGCGAGATCGGCCCGGGTCAGGTGCGCGTCGAGGTCGCGATGGGCGGCATCTGCGGCTCCGATCTCCATTACTTCCGGCACGGCGGCTTCGGTGCGATCCGGCTGCAGCAGCCGATGGTGCTCGGCCACGAGGTCGCCGGCACGGTCGCGGAAGTCGCGCCGGACGTGACGTCGGTGAAGGTCGGCGATCGCGTCGCGGTCAATCCGAGCCGGCCGTGCGGTGCGTGCCGCTACTGCCTCGAAGGGCTGCCGAACCAGTGCCTCGACATGCGCTTCTACGGCAGCGCGATGCGGATGCCGCACGTGCAGGGCGCATTCCGCAACGCGCTCGTGTGCGACGCGGTGCAGTGCGTGAAGGTTGCCGATCACGTGCCGATGTCGCTCGCGGCGCTCGCCGAACCGTTCGCGGTCGGGCTGCACGCGGTGTCGCGCGCGGGCCCGCTGATCGGCAAGCGCGTGCTCGTGTCGGGCTGCGGGCCGATCGGCGTGCTCGCCGTCGCGGCGGCGCGCGCGCACGGCGCGGCTGAGATCGTCGCGACCGACGTCGTCGAGGCGCCGCTGGAAGTGGCGAGCGCGCTCGGCGCCGACCGCACGATCAACGCGGCGGCCGACGCCGGATGGGTCGAGCGCTACAGCGCCGACAAGGGCACGTTCGACGTGATGATCGAGTGTTCGGGCAATGCGCGCGCGCTGCGCGACGGGCTGGACGTGATGCGTCCGCGCGGGGTCGTCGTGCAGCTCGGGCTCGGCGGCGACGTCAGCCTGCCGCAGAACGTCGTGGTCGCGAAGGAGCTGTCGATCTGCGGTTCGTTCCGTTTTCACGCGGAATTCGCGCTCGCGGTGCAGCTCATCAATGCGGGGCGCGTCGACCTGCGGCCGGCCGTCACGCGCGTGTTCCCGATGCGCGACGCGAACCTCGCGTTCGAACTGGCCGGCGACCGGCAGCGTGCGATGAAGGTGCTGATCGATTTCGTCGACGAGGCTGCGTGACGGTCACGCGCTAGCTCGCGACTGTCTCGACGCGATCGTGAAAAGGGCACGCCCGCGCTTCGCGGGGCGTGCCCTTTTTCATGGTGACGAGAAAACGCCCCGCTGAATTACTGCGTGACCTGCCGCGCGCCGGCGCGCTGCGACGCGAGCCACGACACGACCAGCACGCCCGCGAGCGCCGCGCCCGCGATGCACACGCCGCGCCAGCCGTCGATGCCGTACGCGACGCTCGCCGCGAACGACCCGAGCGCGCCGCCGATGAAGTAGCTCGTCAGGTAGATCGTCGTCACGCGGCTGCGCGCGTTGCCGGCCAGCGCATAGATCACGCTCTGGTTCGAGATGTGGACGCCCTGCACGCCGACGTCGAGCAGCAGGATGCCCGCGATCAGCGCCGCGAGCGAGTGCGCGCCGGTCGCGATCAGCGCGAACGACGCGAGCACGGCCGCCGCGAACAACCCCGTCGCGGCATTGCCGTGTCCGCGATCGACCAGCCGGCCGGCCGACGTCGCCGCGAGCGCGCCCACCGCGCCGACGACGCCGAACAGGCCGATCTGCCCTTCGGAATAGCTGTACGGGGGCTGGCTCAGCAGGAACGTGAGGCCCGTCCACAGCAGGCTGAAGCACGCGAACACGAGCGCGCCGTAGGCGGAGCGCAGCGCGATCAGCGGTTGCGCGCGCACCAGCGCGACGAGCGACTTCATCAGCGCCGCATAGTCGAGGCGCGCGTCGCGGCGATCCTTCGGCAGCTTCACGGCGAGCACGGCCGTCAGCGCGAGCACCATCACCGCGGCGATGCCGTACACGGCCCGCCAGCCGAACCCGTCGGCGATCGCACCGGCCGCGACGCGCGCGAGCAGGATGCCGAGCAGCAGCCCGCTCATCACGGTGCCGACCGCGCGGCCGCGCGAGCGCGCGTCGGCGAGCGACGCCGCGAACGGCACCAGCAGCTGCGTCGAACAGGTGACGAAGCCGACCGCGACGTTCGCGACGACGAACATCGTGAAGTTCGTGCTGAACGTGACCGCTGCCAGCGCGACGACGTTGAGCATCAGCAGCCGCACGATCAGCGTGTGGCGGTTGACCGCGTCGCCGAGCGGGACGATCAGCAGCAGGCTCGCCGCATACCCGAGCTGCGTCAGCGTGACGAGATAGCCGAGTTCGGTCGGCGCGCGGCCGAAGCTGTGCGCGATCGCGGCGAGCAGCGGCTGCGCGTAATAGATGTTGCCGATGACGATGCCGCACGCGCACGCGAACAGCAGCGTCATGCCGCGGGTCAGGGGAGGGTGGTTGTCTTGATGCGGTTCCATGGTCGCGAAAAACAGCGGCGCCGGCCGGCGGCACGGGGCCGTCGGCTGCGCGGGGTGACGGAAATCGGGGCCGGCGTCAACGGATCGGCGGTGAACCGATGCGCGCCGGGCGGATCGCGGCCGGGCCCGGATCGGGCGGGCGGCGGATCGTCGTGCGGCGGGCGCAGGCAGGCGGGCCCGGGCGGGCCGTTCCGGTGCGGAAAGCAGGTGCGATGCGCCGGAACGGATGTGCGTATGATGCGGGAATCGAACCATAGCGTCCAAGACTGGATCGTTATGCTCTTCATTGGCAAAACCAATACGTCGGCCGCCATGCTACTCCGCCACATCCGCTATTTCCTGGCCGTCGCCGAGCAGCGCAGTTTCACGCGCGCGGCCGACGCGCTGCATGTGTCGCAGCCGACGCTGTCGCAGCAGGTCCGCCAGCTCGAGGAAACGCTCGGCGTGCAGCTGTTCGACCGATCGGGCCGCACGGTGCAGCTCACCGAGTTCGGCGAGGTCTATGCGCGCCACGCGCGTGCCGCGCTGCACGAACTCGATACGGGGCAGCGCGCGCTGCACGACGTCGCCGGCCTCGGCGGCGGGTCGTTGCGGCTCGCGATGATGCCGACCTTCGCGGCCTACCTGAGCGGCTCGCTGATCGACGCGTTCCATGCCGACTATCCGAACGTCGCGCTGACGATCGACGCGATGCCGCAGGAACGCATCGAGGCGCTGCTCGCCGACGACCGGCTCGACGCGGGCTTCGCGTTCATGCCGCCGCGCGCGCCGGACGTCGACGCACTGCCGCTGTGGGACGAGCCGCTCGCGCTCGTGACGGGCCGTACGCACCGTCTTGCGCGGCGGCGCCGCGCGCTGACGCCGGCCGAGCTCGGCGGCGAGCCGCTGGTGCTGCTGAGCCGCGCGTTCGCGACGCGCGAGAGCATCGACCGCTATTTCATCGAGCACGGCGCGAGGCCGAAGATCGCGATCGAGACGAATACGGTCAGCGCGGTGCTGGAGCTCGTGCGGTGCGGCCGGCTCGCGACGGTGCTGCCCGACGCGGTCGCGCGCGAGAGTGCCGACCTGTGCGCGCTGGAGATCGATCCGCCGCTGCCCGCGCGCACGGCTGCGCTGCTGACACGCAAGGGCGCGTACCGCAGCGTCGCGGCGCGCGCGTTCATCGAGCGTGCGCTCGCGTATCGGGATCCGTCGGGAGGTTGACCGGTGCGACGGGGCGGCGCGCGCGGCGCGTGGCCGCCCGGGCCGTCAGGTGCGCGGTGTCGGGAAGAAGATGCCCGCGCGCTGCGCGGCGTTCGCGATGTGCGTTTCGATCGCGGTGCCCGCGGCGGCCGCATCGCGTGCGATCAGCGCGTCGACGATCGCGCGGTGCTCGGTCCACGTCGACAGCAGCAGCTCGCGCCGGTAGAACGGCATGCGCTGGCTTTCCTTCATGATGTCGGCGCTGCTGCGCAGGATCGATTCGATCGCCGCGTTGCCCGCGAGATGGATGATCCGCATGTGGAAGTCGAAGTCGAGCTGCGATGCCGCGTCGAGCTCGCTTTCGGTGAGCGCGACGTGCAGGTCGGCGAGATTGTCCTCGAACCACGCGATGTCGTCGTCGGTGACGACGTGCGCGGCCATTCGCGCGGCGAATCCTTCGAGCGCGTAGCGCATCTGGTAGGTATCGGGCGGCGACGACTGCTCGGCGAACCGCCACGCATGGGCGGCCGTGGCCTGCGCGCTTTCGACATACACGCCCTTGCCCGCGCGGATGCGCAGCATCCCGAGCGCCTCGAGCGTCGACAGCGCCTCGCGCAGCGACGCGCGGCTGATCTCCAGCTCCTCGGAGAGCTGGCGCTGGGCCGGCAGCAGGCTGCCGACCGGATACACGCCTGCCTCGATCCGGTCGCGGATCGTCGCGATGGCGGCGTCGGTCACGGTATGCGGAACGTTTTTCATGAGGTGAACTTTGGCCGGTCTGACCGGCATTGTAATCCGCACGCAGGCGGTGCATGGACGCCCTACGGGAAAGCCACGATCTGCCCCTGTTAGGTGCGTGTCAGGCGGGTGGGGAGGGGGTGGGAAATCCCTATTTTGTCCGTCCTTGACGCCACTATATCGGCTTCCTACTATCGACCATAACATCACTGGTCTTACCAGTATGAACAGACGAAACTGCAACCGTTGGATCGGGAGAGCGCCGTGTCGAAATTCCTCAATTCGCTGTTTGGCCGGGTAGTCGTCGCATTGATCCTGGGGATCGCGCTAGGCGCGTTCTTCCCGCATTTCGCCGAGTCGCTGCGACCGCTCGGCGACGGCTTCCTGAAGCTCATCAAGATGGTGATCGGGCCGATCGTGTTCTGCGTCGTGGTCAGCGGGATGGCGAACGCGGGCGACCTGAAGAAGGTCGGCCGGGTCGGCCTGAAGGCCGTCATCTACTTCGAGGTGATGACGACGCTCGCGCTCGGCATCGGCCTCGTGCTCGCGTGGGTCACGCGCCCGGGCGTCGGGATGAACATCGACCTGCGCTCGCTCGACGCGTCGTCGCTCGCGTCGTACGCGAAGAACGCCGAGAGCCTGAAGGACACGGCCGGCTACCTGATGAAGATCATCCCCGAGACCGCGATCGACGCGTTCGCGAAGGGCGACATCCTGCAGATCCTCGTGTTCGCGGTGCTGTTCGGTTCCGCGCTGTCGCTGCTCGGCGACAAGGCGCAACGCGTCAACTCGCTGATCGAGGAACTGTCGCACGTGTTCTTCCGGATCATCGGCTTCATCATCAAGCTCGCGCCGCTCGGCGTGCTCGGCGCGATCGCGTTCACGACCGGCAAGTACGGCGTCGCGTCGCTCAAGCAGCTCGGCTACCTGGTCGCGGTGTTCTACCTGAGCTGCTTCGTGTTCGTCACGGTCGTGCTCGGCGTGGTGATGCGGCTCGCGGGCTTCTCGGTGTTCAAGCTGATCCGCTACCTGCGCGAGGAACTGTCGATCGTGCTCGGCACGGCGTCGTCGGACGCGGTGCTGCCGCAGGTGATGCGCAAGCTCGAATACATGGGCGTGAAGGATTCGACGGTCGGCCTCGTGATCCCGACCGGCTATTCGTTCAACCTCGACGGCTTCTCGATCTACCTGACGCTCGCCGTGCTGTTCATCGCGCAGGCCACCAACACGCCGCTGTCGACGCACGACCTGATCGTCGTGCTGCTCGTGTCGCTCGTCACGTCGAAGGGCGCGCACGGGATCCCGGGCTCGGCGATCGTGATCCTCGCGGCGACGCTGTCGGCGATCCCCGCAATTCCCGTGCTCGGCCTCGTGCTGATCCTGCCGGTCGACTGGTTCGTCGGCATCGCCCGTGCGCTGACCAACCTGATCGGCAACTGCGTCGCGACGGTGGTCGTCGCGGTGTGGGAGAACGACATCGACCGGGCCCGCGCGAAGCGCGTGCTGAACCGCGAGCTGCGCTACGTGCCGGCCGAAGAGGAAGACCGCACGGCGCCGGTCGCCGGCGATCAGGCTCACGCGCTCTGAGCGCGACCCCGCGCGGGCGGCTTTGCCCCGGGCCGCCCCGCGCACCTGGCATTCATGTGGCCGGCGCCTCGATGCGCCGGCCCTTCATCAAACTACAGGAGACGACATGGCAGCCCCCATCCTCGATCCGGATGCGCCGGCGTTTACGCGGCGTTACATGAACCTCGCCGACCCGCGCCTCGGGGCGCAGGCGCTCTTTGCCAGCGACGAGTTCTTCGCGCCGAAGGAGCGCATGCTGAATCCCGAGCCGGCCGTGTTCATCCCCGGCAAGTACGACGACCACGGCAAGTGGATGGACGGCTGGGAAACGCGCCGCAAGCGCACGACCGGCCACGACTTCTGCGTGGTGCGGCTCGCGCGGCCGGGCGTGATTCACGGCGTCGACCTCGACACGAGCCATTTCACCGGCAACTTCCCGCCGGCCGCGTCGATCGACGCGTGCGTCGCGGAAGGCGACACGCCGTCCGACAACGCCGAATGGCGCACGATCGTCCCGGCGACGACGCTGCAGGGCAATTCGCATCGCTACGTGAGCGTCGACGATGCGCAGCCTTATACGCACCTGCGCGTGAACCTGTACCCGGACGGCGGCCTCGCGCGGCTGCGCGTGTACGGCCAGCCGCAGCGCGACTGGCGCCAGGTGCCGGCCGGCGAGCTCGTCGATCTCGCGGCGATCGAGAACGGCGGCTACCTGGTGGCCGCGAACAACCAGCACTTCGGCCCGGCATCGCAGATGCTGATGCCGGGGCGCGGCGCGAACATGGGCGACGGCTGGGAAACGCGGCGCCGCCGCGAGCCCGGCAACGACTGGGCGATCGTCGCGCTCGCGCGGCCGGGCATCATCCGGCGCGTCGAGGTCGATACCGCGTTCTTCAAGGGCAATTTCCCCGACCGCTGCTCGCTGCAGGCCGCGAGGGTGGCGGGCGGCACCGACGACTCGCTCGTCACGCAGGCGATGTTCTGGGCCGAACTGCTCGGCGAGCAGAAGCTGTCGATGGACCACGTCCACACGTTCGACCAGCTTGCGGCGCTCGGCCCCGTCACGCACGTGCGTTTCAACATCTTCCCGGACGGCGGCGTGTCGCGCCTGCGTCTGTGGGGCGAGCCGGCTTGAAGGAGGGCAACGGCATGAGCGGATCCCGCATCCTGCGCGTCGAGCGCCTGACCCGCGAAGCGTTCGCGCCGTTCGGCGACGTGATCGCGCTCGAAGGCGCGCGCCATTTCCCGATCAACGGCGGCACGACCGAGCGCTTCCACGATCTCGCGACGATCGACGTGTGCGCGGACGGCGGCCGCCCGCTCGTCAGTGTGTTCCGCGCGCAGCCGCGTGCGCTGCCGGTTGCGGTCACGCTGATGGAGCGCCATCCGCATGGCAGCCAGGCGTTCATCCCGCTCGCGGCGGTGTCGCGTTACGCGATCGTCGTCGCGCCGGCCGGCGAGTTCCGGCCCGACGCAATGCGCGCGTTCCTCGCGGAAGGCTGGCAGGGCGTGAATTATGCGAAGGGCGTCTGGCACCATCCGCTGCTCGCGCTGGATGCGGTCAGCGATTTCGTGATCGTCGATCGCGGCGGCCCGCAGCCGAACTGCGACGAAATCCCGCTCGAGCGCGCGTGGGCGCTGGAGTTCGAACCGGCCTGCGCGGGCGCGGCATGACGAAGGCGGGCAGGCCGGCCCCTCCGGCGGCCTGATGTCACCCGGGGCCGCCCGGGCAGGCAACGCGAAGGGTGTGCGAAAGCCTGGGCGGGCCCGCCCGTGGGGCGGCGGTGCGCCGCCGGTTTCCCCGGGCGGGCGCCTCCTGCGTATCCCGAAAAGAAGACGGCCCGGAAGGCGAATCGCCGTCCGGGCCGTCCTGGATGCGCCGCGCGCGCGGCTGGATCTCAGTGCTTGCGGTGCGGGCAGTTCTCGGTCGTGCAGGAACCGTACATCGCGAGCGAGTGCTCCTGGAGCCGGAAGCCGCGCTCCTTCGCGATCGCCTGCTGGCGGCTTTCGATCTCGGCGTCGAAGAATTCCTCGACCCGGCCGCAATCGAGGCACACGAGGTGGTCGTGGTGCGAGCCTTCGTTCAGTTCGAACACGGCCTTGCCGGATTCGAAGTTGCTGCGCGACAGCAGGCCGGCCTGCTCGAACTGCGTCAGCACGCGGTAGACGGTGGCAAGCCCGATGTCGAGCTGCTCGTTGAGCAGGTTCCGGTAGACGTCTTCTGCGGTCAGGTGGCGCACCGGGCTTTGCTGGAAGATCTCGAGAATCTTGAGGCGCGGTAGGGTGGCCTTTAGCCCGATATTCTTGAGATCCGTCGGATTGGTCATGGCTAGGCATCCCTAGAGTACAATGCAGGGCTTCAATGTTACCGGCTTTTCGCCGTTCCAGAAACACGCGCGGCCTGCGACGCGGGCCTGCACGGTGAGGGAAATGATTCCAGAATCTCTTTCGCACTTTCAGAGGAGCCGCATGCGGAGTGTCATCATCGCTGCCGCCGCCGTTGCCGCGCTGGCTGGTTGTTCGTCGTACGACAGCGTGACGCAGCGCATCGCGCAGAGCATCACCCCCTACCGGATCACCGTCGTGCAAGGCAACTTCGTGTCGCAGGAGAAAGCCTCGCAGCTGCAGGTCGGCATGTCGCGCGAGCAGGTACGCGCGCTGCTCGGCACCCCGCTGCTGGCGGACATGTTCCACGCCGACCGCTGGGATTACCTCTTCTACTTCAAGCGCGGCTCGACGGCGGTCGTCCAGCAGCGCGATCTCGTCGTGACGTTCTCGGGCGATCGCGTCGCGGGCTGGACGGGGGCGGACAACCTGCCTTCGGAACTCGACCTGCTGGCCGACATCGACGGCGACCGTGGCGGCAAGAAGGCGAAGGCGGCCGCAGCGGCGAAGAAGGCCGCCGAGGCTGCCGCCGCCGCGAGCGCCGCACAGGCGGCGAGCGCGCCGGCGCCGGAGACGGTCGCGAGCCCGTCCACCGTGCCGGCGTCCGGCGCGGTGGTCGACCAGGATGCGAACGCGCAGGCCGCCCGCGCGGCGAACCGCGCGACCAACCAGGTGTCGGGCCAGGGCACGGCTGCGCGGCGGTTCACGCCGTCCACGCAGGCTGCCGGCGGTGCGCCGGTGCCGGGCGGCCAGCCGCCGGGCGCGGTTCCGGCGATCCAGCCGCAGTTCCAGTTCCATCGTCCGCCGCCGCCGAACGCGTCGAACGAGGCGTCGCCGCCGGTCGGCCCGCAAGGCTCCGACACGCTGCAGAACCAGCCGCTCACCGCGCCGGCGCAATAAGCCCGCGCGCGGAAACAGGGCGGCATGCGCCGCCCGCCTTTAGACCTGTCGTGTAGAAAGCCATGAAGATTGCGATTGCCGGCGCATCGGGCCGTATGGGCCGGATGCTGATCGAAGCCGTTCTCAACGATTCCGACGCGCAGCTCGTCGGCGCGCTCGACCGCGCCGATTCGCCGTTCCTCGGCCAGGATGCCGGCGCGTTCCTCGGCAAGGAAACCGGGGTCAGGCTGACCGCCGATCTCGACGCCGTGTTCGCGCAGGCCGACTACCTGATCGACTTCACGCGTCCGGAAGGCACGATGGCCCATATCGAGGCCGCGCTGCGCCACGACGTGAAGCTCGTGATCGGCACGACCGGCTTCACCGCCGAGCAGAAGGCCGGGCTGCAGGCCGCGGCGGGCAAGATCGGCATCGTGTTCGCGGCGAACATGAGCGTCGGCGTGAACGTCACGCTGAAGCTGCTCGAATTCGCGGCGAAGCACTTCTCGCACGGCTACGACATCGAGATCATCGAGGCGCATCACCGCCACAAGGTCGACGCGCCGTCGGGCACCGCGCTGATGATGGGCGAAGCGGTCGCCGGCGCGCTCGGGCGCTCGCTCGACGATTGCGCGGTGTACGGCCGCCACGGCGTGACGGGCGAACGCGATCCGTCGTCGATCGGCTTCGCGGCGGTGCGCGGCGGCGACATCGTCGGCGATCACACCGTGCTGTTCGCCGGGATCGGCGAGCGCATCGAGATCACGCACAAGTCGTCGAGCCGCGTGTCGTATGCGCAGGGCGCGCTGCGCGCGGTCCGCTTCCTGTCGGCGCGCGGCGCCGGCCTGTTCGACATGCAGGACGTGCTCGGCCTGCGCTGACCCCACGGGGAAACTCCGATGGCGATACCCACCGGCGTTGTCCACTACCTCGAAAGCGGTGATGCGATCACGCATGCCGTCGCCTATGTGCTGCTGGCGATGTCCGTCGCCAGCTGGTGCTTCCTCCTCATGAAAGCCTGGCTGCTGGTCCGCGCGAAGCGGCAGGGGCCGCGCGCGCTCGCCGCGTTCTGGCGCGCGCCGTCGCTCGACGCGGGCATAACCGCGCTCGCCGGCGCCGATCGCGAGCGCGTGTTCGTGCCGCTCGCCGAAGCCGCGCGCGATGCGGCCGACGATCACGACCCGGCCGCGCTGGCCGCGCGCGTCGAGCGCGGCGAACGCGTGCTGCGTGCGTTGCGGCACGCGATGCTGCGCTCGCAGCGGCGCCTCGAATTCGGCCAGGTGCTGCTCGCGTCGATCGGCAGCACCGCGCCGTTCGTCGGGCTGCTCGGCACCGTGTGGGGCATCTATCACGCGCTCGGCAGCATCGCCGCGAGCGGGCAGGCGCAGATCGAGAGCGTCGCGGGGCCGGTCGGCGAGGCGCTGATCATGACCGCGTTCGGGCTCGTGGTCGCGATTCCCGCGGTACTGGCCTACAACATCCTCGGGCGGCTCGTGCGGCAGCTCGCCGAGGAACTCGACGGTTTCGCGCGCGACCTGCACGTGTTCGTCTGCGCGCAGGAAGCCTGACGCGTCCATTCCGGAGGAGCGACCATGGCATTCGGCGGACTCGAGCACCACAAGACGTCCGCGCCGATGGCGGAGATCAACATGACGCCGCTGATCGACGTGATGCTGGTGCTGCTCGTCATTTTCATCATCACCGCGCCGCTGATGACGCACGCGATCCGGCTCGACCTGCCGAAGGTCGCGGCCAGCGTCGCGCGCGACACGCCGCAATCCGTCACCTTGTCGATCGACGACGCGGGCAAGCTGTACTGGGACGACACGCCGGTGGCGCTCGACGCGCTGCCCGCGCGCTTCCGGGCCGCCGCCGCGGGCGGTGCGCCGCCCGAGCTGCGGCTGCGAGCGTCGCGCGCGACCCGCTACGACGTGATCGCGCAGGTGATGGGCGCCGCGCAGGCCGCCGGCCTGACGCGGATCGGCTTCGTGACCGACGTGCCGCCGCAGGCGGGCGGTTCCGCGGCGGCGCCTGCCGTGCCGGCCAACCGCTGAGCGGCTCCTGCGGGCCTGCCCCTGGCGCAGGATCGGGCCGCCCGCCGCAAGACCGGTCGAATGGGCCGGCGCGGGCGGTATAATCAACGTTTTTCCCGGTTGGCAGGCTCTTTTCAGGTAACCCGGAATTTTCCAGGCTACCCGGGCATGCTGCGGGTTGCCCGGAAAATTCCCGGGAACCGTGAACAGGTCGGCAACAGCGAACCTGCCGGTCCGCCGGGCAAGCACGATTTTCGATCCACTCCTGCGCGCGCCGTCGCGCCGCTTAAAGCCTAGTCCGAACCACACCATGCACGAGAGATACGTACCCGCCGACGTCGAAGCCGCCGCCCAGGGCGACTGGCGCGCAGCCGATGCCTACAAGACGCAGGAAGATTCGCAGAAGCCGAAGTTCTACTGCGTGTCGATGCTGCCGTACCCGTCCGGCAAGCTGCACATGGGTCACGTGCGCAACTACACGATCAACGACGTGATGTACCGCTATCTGCGGATGAACGGCTACAACACGCTGATGCCGATGGGCTGGGACGCGTTCGGGATGCCGGCCGAGAACGCCGCGATGGCGAACGGCGTGCCGCCCGCGAAGTGGACCTACGACAACATCGACTACATGAAGGGCCAGATGCAGTCGATGGGCCTCGCGATCGACTGGTCGCGCGAGATCGCGACGTGCAAGCCGGACTACTACAAGTGGAACCAGTGGCTGTTCCTGAAGATGCTCGAGAAGGGCATCGCGTACAAGAAGACGGGCACCGTGAACTGGGACCCGGTCGACCAGACCGTGCTCGCGAACGAGCAGGTGATCGACGGCCGCGGCTGGCGCTCGGGCGCGCTCGTCGAGAAGCGCGAGATCCCGATGTACTACCTGCGCATCACGCAGTACGCGGATGAGCTGCTGAACGACCTCGACGGCCTCGGCTGGCCCGAGCGCGTGAAGATCATGCAGCAGAACTGGATCGGCAAGAGCTTCGGCGTGAACTTCGGCTTCCCGTACGAACTCGACGGCGAGAAGAAGCTGCTGCGCGTGTTCACGACGCGCGCCGATACCATCATGGGCGTCACGTTCTGCGCGATCGCGGCCGAGCATCCACTGGCCACGCGCCTCGCGCAGGACAAGCCCGAGCTGCTCGCGTTCATCGACGAATGCAAGCGCGGCGGTGTCGCCGAGGCCGACGTCGCGACGATGGAGAAGAAGGGCGTCGCGACGGGCTTCTCGGTCACGCACCCGCTGACCGGCGAGCCGGTCGAGGTGTGGATCGGCAACTACGTGCTGATGAGCTATGGCGAAGGCGCGGTGATGGGCGTGCCGGGCCACGACGAGCGCGATTTCGCGTTCGCGAAGAAATACGATCTGCCGATCAGGCAGGTGATCTCGGCCGAAGGCCAGCAGTACTCGCTCGACGCATGGCAGGAGTGGTACGGCGACAAGGAAACCGCGGTCTGCGTGAACAGCGGCAAGTACGACGGCCTGCGCTACACGGAAGCCGTCGACGCGGTCGCGGCCGACCTGAACGCCGGCGGTTTCGGCGACAAGCAGGTCACGTGGCGCCTGCGCGACTGGGGCGTATCGCGCCAGCGCTACTGGGGCACGCCGATCCCGATCATCCACTGCCCGTCGTGCGGCGACGTGCCGGTGCCCGAGCAGGATCTGCCCGTCGTGCTGCCGGAAGACCTCGTGCCGGACGGCTCGGGCAACCCGCTCGCGAAGTCGGAAGCGTTCCTGAACTGTTCGTGCCCGAAGTGCGGCGCGGCCGCGAAGCGCGAAACCGACACGATGGACACCTTCGTCGATTCGTCGTGGTACTTCTCGCGCTACACGGCGCCGGACGCCGAGACGATGGTCGACGCGCGCACCGATTACTGGATGCCGATGGATCAATACATCGGCGGCATCGAGCACGCGATCCTGCACCTGCTGTATTCGCGCTTCTGGACCAAGGTGATGCGCGACCTCGGCCTCGTGAAGTTCGGCGAGCCGGCGAAGAACCTGCTCACGCAGGGGATGGTGCTGAACGAGACGTTCTACCGTGAAGACGCTTCCGGCAAGAAGACCTGGTACAACCCGGCCGACGTGACGGTCACGCACGACGACAAGGGCCGCCCGGTCGGCGCGACGCTGAACACGGACGGCCAGCCGGTCGTGCTCGGCGGCATCGAGAAGATGTCGAAGTCGAAGAACAACGGTGTCGATCCGCAGGTGCTGATCGACCAGTACGGCGCCGATACCGCGCGCCTGTTCACGATGTTCGCCGCGCCGCCCGAGCAGCAGCTCGAGTGGTCGGGCGCGGGCGTCGAGGGTGCGAGCCGCTTCCTGCGCCGCGTGTGGAGCTTCGGTGCGACGAACCGTGAAGCGCTCGCCGCGCGCGCGGGCTTCGATGCGGCCGCGCTCGGCGAAGCCGACAAGGCGCTGCGCCGCGAAATCTACAGCGTGCTGAAGCAGGCCGATTTCGATTACCAGCGCCTGCAGTACAACACGGTCGTGTCGGCCGCGATGAAGATGCTGAACGCGATCGACGGCGCGAAGGGCGCGACGCCCGGCGTGCTGCGCGAAACGTACGGCGTGCTGTTGCGCGTGCTGTACCCGGTCGTGCCGCACGTCACGTTCGAGCTGTGGAAGGCGCTCGGCTATGCGGACGAATTCGGCCCGCTGCTCGACGCACCGTGGCCGAAGGTCGACGAGGCCGCGCTCGAGCAGGCCGAGATCGAACTCGTGCTGCAGGTGAACGGCAAGGTGCGCGGCGCGCTGAAGGTCGCGAAGGACGCGAGCCGCGAGGCGATCGAAGCTGCGGCGGTGGCCGACGAAGCGTTCGCGAAGTTCAGCGACGGCAAGCCGGCGAAGAAGATCGTCGTCGTGCCGGGCCGCCTCGTGAACATCGTCGTCTGACGGCCGCCGGCCGTCGGACGTACCCAGAAGGAGCGAAGGTGATCCGCAGATCGTTTTTGATGCTCGCCGTCGGCAGCGCGGTCGCGCTGTCGGCATGCGGCTTCCAGTTGCGCGGCCAGCAGGACTACGCGTTCAAGCACCTGCTGATCGTCGGCGCGCCGGCGCCGGTCGAGGCGCGCTTCGTGCGCCTCGTCGAGGCCGGCAGCGACACGAAGATCGTCAAGTCGGCGGACGACGCCGATGCCGTGCTGCGCATGTGGGAGTCGCGCGGGCAGAATACGCTGACGCTCAACAAGTTCGGCTCGGCGCAGGAATACGCACTGTTCTATACGCTGAGCTACACGCTCACGAGCAAGGACGGCACCGTGCTGATCCCGCCGAGCGCGATCGCGCTGAATCGCGCGATGACGTACAGCGACCAGTACACGAACGCGAAGGCGCAGGAAGCCGACATCCTGTACGGCGACATGCAGAACGACGCGGTCGACCAGCTGATGCGGCGTCTCGCGATCGTCCACTCGCTGACGCCGGCGCCGGAAGACGTGGTGCCGGGTGTCGCGCCGCGCGCGCCGTTGCCGCCGCCGCCGCTCTGATCGACGGCATACGCACCGATGCAATTGCGACTTGATGCACTGGAGCCGCACCTCGCGAAGGGGTTGGCCGGGCTCTATACCGTGTACGGCGACGAGCCGCTGCTCGCGCAGGAGGCGTGCGACCGCATTCGTGCGGCCGCGCGTGCGGCCGGCTTCACCGAGCGTTCGGTGCATACGGTCGAGCGCGGTTTCGACTGGAGCGTGCTGCTCGGCGCGACCCAGGCGATGTCGCTGTTCGGCGAGCGCCAGCTGATCGAGCTGCGCATTCCGTCGGGCAAGCCCGGCAAGGAAGGCGCCGACGCACTGAAGACGCTCGCGGCCACGCCCAACCCCGACGCGCTGATGCTCGTCACGTTGCCGCGCCTCGACGCGGCCACGCAGAAATCCGCCTGGTTTACCGCGCTGCAGAACGGTGGCGTCGCGCTGAAGATCGATCCGGTCGACCGCGCGCAGCTGCCGAACTGGATCGGCCAACGTCTCGCGATGCAGGGCCAGCGCGCCGCGCCCGGCGAGGACGGGCGGCGCGCGCTGCAGTTCATCGCCGAGCGCGTCGAAGGCAACCTGCTCGCCGCGCACCAGGAAATCCAGAAGCTCGGGCTGCTGTATCCGCAGGGCGCGCTGTCGTTCGAACAGGTGCACGACGCGGTGCTGAACGTCGCGCGTTACGACGTCTTCAAGCTGAACGAAGCGATGCTCGCCGGCGACGCCGCGCGGCTCGCACGGATGATCGACGGGCTGAAGGGCGAGGGCGAGGCGATCGTGCTGGTGATGTGGGCCGTCGTCGAGGAACTGCGCACGCTGCTGCGGATCAAGCGCGGCACGACGGCCGGCAAGCCGCTGGCGACGCTGCTGCGCGAGAACCGTGTGTGGGGGCCGCGCGAGCGGCTGATCGGCCCCGCGCTGAACCGTGTGTCGGAAGCCGTGCTCGAGAAGGCACTCGCGTTTGCCGCGAAGCTCGACCGGCAGGTCAAGGGGCTCACGGCCGTCGTGCCGGGCCGCCGCACGCAGGACGAGCCGCCGCCCGATCCGTGGGACGGGCTGTTCCAGCTCGCGATGACGGTGGCCGGTGCCCGCGGCGAGCGACCGCCGACCGCGGGTCGCGTGCGACGCTAAGTCCCGTCCGGGCCTTCAGCGCGCGCTGCGCAACCCGCATACAATGTTTCGATCACGGGCGCGGCTCTCCGGCCGCCGTCCACGCTTCCCCACGAATTCATGCCGCCCAGCGCGGCGCGCTTCTCGAGTCACACGATGGATATCGATCAGTACATGACCGACCTGGGCCGTCGCGCCCGGCACGCTTCCCGCGCGATGGCGCGCGCCAGCACGGCCGCGAAGAACGCGGCACTCGACGCCGTGGCTCGCGCGATCGAACGCGACGCGCAGGCACTGAAGGACGCGAATGCCCGCGACGTCGCCCGTGCCCGTGAAAAGGGGCTCGATGCAGCGTTCGTCGATCGCCTGACGCTGTCGGACAAGGCGCTGAAGACGATGGTCGAGGGCTTGCGCCAGGTTGCGTCGCTGGCCGATCCGATCGGCGAGATCGGCAACCTCAAGTACCGCCCGAGCGGAATCCAGGTGGGCCAGATGCGGGTGCCGCTCGGCGTGATCGGCATCATCTACGAATCGCGCCCGAACGTGACGATCGACGCGGCCGCGCTGTGCCTGAAGTCGGGCAACGCGACGATCCTGCGCGGCGGCTCCGAAGCGCTCGAATCGAACGCGGCGCTCGCGAAGCTGATCGGCGAAGGGCTCGAAGCCGCCGGCCTGCCGCAGGACGCGGTGCAGGTCGTCGCGACGGCCGATCGCGCGGCAGTCGGCAAGCTGATCACGATGACCGAATACGTCGACGTGATCGTGCCGCGCGGCGGCAAGAGCCTGATCGAGCGCCTGATCAACGAGGCCCGCGTGCCGATGATCAAGCACCTCGACGGCATTTGCCACGTGTACGTCGACGATCGCGCCGACCTCGGCAAGGCGCTGACCGTCTGCGACAACGCGAAGACGCACCGCTACGGCACCTGCAACACGATGGAGACGCTGCTCGTCGCGAGCGGTGTCGCGGCGAAGCTGCTGCCGCCGCTCGGCCAGCTGTATCGCGACAAGCAGGTCGAGCTGCGCGTCGATGCGGCCGCGCGCGCGGTGCTCGCCGATGCGGGCGTCGGCCCGCTCGTCGATGCCACCGAGGAAGACTGGCACACCGAGTATCTCGCGCCGGTGCTCGCGATCAAGGTCGTCGACGGCCTCGACGCCGCGATCGAGCACATCAACCATTACGGCTCGCATCACACGGATGCGATCGTCACCGAGGATCACGACCGCGCGATGCGGTTCCTGCGCGAAGTCGATTCGGCGAGCGTGATGGTCAACGCGTCGACGCGTTTCGCGGACGGTTTCGAATTCGGCCTCGGCGCGGAAATCGGCATCTCGAACGACAAGCTGCACGCACGCGGCCCCGTCGGCCTGGAAGGGCTGACGTCGCTGAAGTACGTCGTGCTCGGGCACGGCGAAGGCCGCCAATAACAAGCGAGGCACACAACCGATGGCGATGCTCTGGGTCAAGACGTTCCATATCGTTCTGATCGCCGCGTGGTTCGCGGGGCTCTTCTACCTGCCGCGCATCTACGTGAACCTGGCGATGGAAACCGATCCGGCCGCCGTGCGGCGCCTGTTGCTGATGGCGCGCAAGCTGTTCCGCTTCATGACGATGATCGCGGTGCCGGCGCTGGCCTGCGGGTTGTGGCTGTGGCTTTCGATCGGCATCGGGCAGGGGCAGGGCTGGATCCACGCGAAGGTGACGGTCGTGCTGCTGCTCATCGTCTATCACGCCTATTGCGGGCACCTGCTGCGGGTGTTCGAGCGTGGCGAGAACCGCCGCACCGACAAGTGGTATCGCGTGTTCAACGAGCTGCCGGTGCTCGGCATGCTCGCGGCGGTCGCGCTGGTCGTGATCAAGCCGTTTTGAGCGGCGCGGCCGGCGCGGTTGCCGGTGCGGAACCCTGCGCAACGGCGCCCCTCGGGGCGCCGTTCGTCGTTTACGCGCGCGCTGCCTGCCGCCTGCTCAATCCTTCGTGCCGTCGTCGATCCGGCGGCGCGTGATCGCCTCCTTCGCGCGGCCGACCCGTTCCATGAGCGCGGGGCCGCGCGACAGCGCGACGCCGACCGCGAGGATGTCGCCGATCGCGAGATGCGACATCCGCGACGTCATCGGCGAGAACACGTCGGTTTCCTCCGCGACGTTCGACGCGAGGCTCACCGTCGCGAGCTTCGCGAGCGGCGAATGGCTCTGCGTGATCGCGACGACTTTCGCGCCGCACGCGAGCGCGGAGCGCGCGGCGTCGACGATGTCGCGCGTGCGACCGGTGTTCGAGATCGCGACGACGACGTCGTGCGGCCCGAGCAGCGCCGACGACATCGAGAACGTGTGCGGGTCCGAATACGCGACGCTCGGCACGCCGAGCCGGAAGAACTTGTGCTGGATGTCCTGCGCGGCGATGCCGGAGCCGCCGGCGCCGTAGAACTCGATCCGCGATGCGTTCGACAGCAGCGCGATCGCTTCGGCGACGCTGCCGGCCGACAGGCTGTTGCGCACCTCGATCAGCGCGCCGATCGTACGGTCGAACACCTTGCCGATGATGCCGGGCGCCGGTTC
This sequence comes from Burkholderia sp. 22088, assembly GCF_052045915.1. Classification (NCBI taxonomy): domain Bacteria; kingdom Pseudomonadati; phylum Pseudomonadota; class Betaproteobacteria; order Burkholderiales; family Burkholderiaceae; genus Burkholderia; species Burkholderia sp. 22088. The sequence goes on along the minus strand of NZ_JBQEPY010000009.1, from coordinate 233,303 downwards.
GTCGGGCTCGACGTCGCGATAGACCGACGACACGCCCGGCGCGACGCTCTGCGCGAGCCGGATCTTGAATTCGCGGAAGCCGCTGCAGCCGAGCGCCTGGCAGAACCGCGCGATCGTCGGCTGGCTGACGCCCGCGCGCGTCGACAGCTCGGTCATCGCGAGGTCGAGCACCTCGCGCGGCGCGGCGAGGATGTAGTCGGCGAGCTTGCGCTCGGACGGGCGCAACTCGGCGCGGATCGCTTCTATGCGGGGCAGCATGGACGGGCAGGCAGAAATCGGGTTCGGATGAGCGAGTGTATCGCAATCGAATTGTAGAAAATCTACATCAAATTACTAGCTGATTTGTCGGCATTTCATGGCACGTGGGATACCGATGATTAGGGTTTTCACTAGGTAAAGCCTTGCTGGTGGCGGGAATAAGGGTTGCGCGTATGCGGATCGACATTGCGCGCTTGTAGTTTTTCTACTAGACTGGCTTCGTTCGTTCGACGCACTCGATCGTTCCCACGATTCCAACCGCCGGTGTCGGCCGGCATACAGGAGCGCCCAGCATGACATCGCTGCACCCCACTCTGGCGAAGGTCACCGAACGCGTGATCGCCCGCAGCCAATCGACCCGTTCCGCCTATCTGCAGCGCATCGACGGCGCGCAGGGCAAGTTCCCGGCACGCGGCGCACTGTCGTGCGCGAACCTCGCGCATGGTTTCGCGGGCCTCGAGGGCAACGACAAGTTCTCGATCAAGGCGATCCGCGAGCCGAACATCGGCATCGTGTCCTCGTACAACGAGATGCTGTCCGCGCACGCGCCGTACAAGGATTTCCCCGACATCATCAAGGCGGCCGCGCGCGAGAACGGCGGCGTCGCGCAGTTCGCGGGCGGCGTGCCGGCGATGTGCGACGGCGTCACGCAGGGCAACCCGGGGATGGAGCTGTCGCTGTTCTCGCGCGAGGCAATCGCGATGGGCACGGCGATCGCGCTCACGCACAACATGTTCGACGCGGCGCTCTGCCTCGGCATCTGCGACAAGATCGTGCCGGGCCTGCTGATCGGCGCGCTGCAGTTCGGCCACCTGCCGACGATCTTCGTGCCGGCCGGCCCGATGACGAGCGGCCTGTCGAACGACGACAAGGCAAAGATCCGCCAGCAGTTCGCGACCGGCCAGGTCGGCCGCGACGCGCTGCTCGAAGCCGAATCGGCCGCGTATCACGGCCACGGCACCTGCACGTTCTACGGCACCGCGAACAGCAACCAGATGCTGATGGAGCTGATGGGGCTGCACCTGCCGGGCTCGGCATTCGTTCATCCGCACACGCCGCTGCGCACCGCGCTGACGGCCGAGGCCGCGCGCCGCGTGCTCGACCTGACCGTCGAACGCGGCCACTACACGCCGATCGGCCATGTGATCGACGAGAAGGCGATCGTCAACGGGATCGTCGCGCTGCTCGCGACGGGCGGCTCGACCAACCACACGCTGCACCTCGTCGCGATCGCACGCGCGGCCGGCATCCTGATCGACTGGAACGACTTCGACGAACTGTCGGCCGTCGTGCCGCTGCTCGCGAAGATCTACCCGAACGGCAAGGCCGACGTGAACCACTTCCACGCCGCGGGCGGCGTGGCCTTCCTGGTGCGCAACCTGCTCGAAGGCGGGCTGCTGCATGAAGACGTGACGACCGTCGCGGGCAAGGGCCTGTCGCACTACACGAAGGAGCCGAAGCTGATCGACGGCAAGCTGACGTGGGTCGACGGCGCGGCCGAGAGCCACGACACGAAGGTACTGCGCGGCATCCGCGACCCGTTCCAGCCGGACGGCGGCCTGCGCCTGATGCAGGGCCGGCTCGGCCGCGGCGTCATCAAGATTTCGGCGGTCGCGCCCGAGCACCGCAAGGTGACGGCGCCCGCGATCGTGTTCGATTCGCAGGAAGCCGTGCAGGAAGCCTTCGATCGCGGCGAGCTGAAGCGCGATTTCGTCGCGGTCGTGCGCTTCCAGGGCGCGCGCGCGAACGGGATGCCCGAGCTGCACCGTTTGACGCCGCTGCTCGGCGTGCTGCAGGATCAGGGCTTCCACGTCGCGCTCGTCACCGACGGCCGCATGTCGGGCGCGTCGGGCAAGGTGCCGGCCGTGATCCACGTGTCGCCGGAAGCGCTGCTGGCCGGCCCGCTCGGCAAGGTGAAGACGGGCGATACGCTCGTGATCGACGCCGAAGCCGGCGTGCTCGACATCGAGGTCGACGCCGCCGAGTGGCAGGTGCGCCCGGTCGCGCAGCCGCTGCACCAGGCCGAGAACGAGGTCGGTTTCGGGCGTGAACTGTTCGGCGTGTTCCGCGCGGCCGCCGCGCCGGCCGAGCAGGGCGCATCGGTATTCGGCGCGCTGGTCGGCGAATCGGCCGCCCACGTCGCCGCATGAATTTCAAGGAGCCAATTCAATGAAGACGATTGCTGAAATCGTGAAGCTGGGCCCGGTCATCCCGGTGCTCGCATTCGACTCGGTCGAGCAGGGTGAACACGTGTCGCGCGCGTTGCACGCGGGCGGCGTGAAGGTACTCGAGATCACGCTGCGCACGCCGGCCGGCCTGGAAGCGATCCAGCGCGCGAGCCAGCTCGCGGACGACATCGTCGTCGGCGTCGGCACGATCACGAAGCCCGAGCATTGCGAGCAGGCGAAGCGCGCGGGCGCGAAGTTCGGCGTGTCGCCGGGCCTGACGAAAGAGCTGCACCTCGCGTCGCTCGACGCGGGCCTGCCGCTGCTGCCGGGCGTGATGACGCCGAGCGACATCATCCAGGCACTCGAATTCGGCTACGAGATCGTGAAGTTCTTCCCCGCTCAACAAGCGGGCGGCGTCCCGATGCTGCAGGCGTTCCACGGCCCGTTCCCGGCGCTGAAGTTCTGCCCGACCGGCGGCATCACGGTCGAAACCGCCCCGAATTTCCTGAAGCTGCCGAACGTGGTGTGCGTCGGCGGCTCGTGGCTCACGCCGAAGGCCGCGCTCGCCGCGCAGGACTGGGCCGAAGTCACGCGTCTCGCGCAAGCCGCGAGCCAGCTTCCCCGTTAAGACTTGTACGGAATGATGGTTTGACCCTCGGAAGACAAGCGCTTAGTGCTTGTTTTACCGAGGGTTTTTGCTGATGGAACCGGTTCTATCCGCGAACCGTAAAGATAAGTAAAATTCAGCGTCCTGACGGTGGGGGTCTCCCCGCTGTTTCGGAGACCTGCATAGCCGGGCATACTCGCAACGATCGCCCGGTTCGAATAATCCCAAGGAGGAGTCCACATGGGGGCTGTCCAAGGCAGCATGCTGCTCATCTATACCGTGATCGCGATCGTGGCGTTGATCGTGATGATCGCGCGGTTCAAGATCTATCCGTTCCTGGTGCTCATCATCGTGTCGCTCGGCCTCGGCCTGGTGGTCGGGATGCCGATGGACAAGATCGTCAAGTCGTTCGAGACGGGCAACGGCAATACGCTCGGCCACATCGCGATCGTCGTCGGCCTCGGCACGATGCTCGGCAAGATGATGGCCGAATCGGGCGGCGCCGAACGGATCGCGACCACGCTGATCGACTGGTTTGGTGAAAAGAACATCCACTGGGCGATGATGTTCGTCGCGATCATCGTCGGCCTGCCGGTGTTCTTCGAAGTCGGCTTCGTGCTGCTGATCCCGATCGCGTTCAACGTCGCGAAGCGCACCGGCAAGTCGCTGCTGGTCGTCGGCCTGCCGATGGTGGCCGGCCTGTCGGTCGTGCACGGGCTGATCCCGCCGCACCCGGCCGCACTGCTCGCGGTCCAGCAGTACGGCGCCGATATCGGCAAGACGATCGCATTCGGCCTGATCGTCGGCGTGCCGACCGCGATCGTCGCGGGCCCGCTGTTCGCGCTGACGATCTCGAAGTTCGTGAAGCTGCCGGAGAACAACCCGCTCGCCGCGCAATTCGTCGACACGCACACCGAAGGCAAGAAGCGCGAACTGCCGGGCTTCGGCATCACGCTGTTCACGATCCTGCTGCCGGTGATCCTGATGCTGGTCGGCAGCTGGGCCGACCTGCTGTTCGCGCCGAAGACGCTGCCGAACAACCTGCTGCGCTTTGCCGGCAACTCGGACGTCGCGCTGCTGATCGCCGTGCTCGTGAGCTTCTTCACGTTCGGCAAGCTGCAGGGCTTCAACCGCGACCAGATCCAGAAGTTCTGCGGCGAGTGCCTGGCGCCGATCGCCGGGATCACGCTGATCGTCGGCGCGGGCGGCGGCTTTGGCGGTATCCTGCGTGATAGCGGGATCTCGCAGCAGATCGTCGCAACGGCCACGCAGGCGCACCTGTCGCCGCTGCTGCTCGGCTGGTTCGTCGCCGCGCTGATTCGTCTGGCCACGGGCTCGGCAACGGTCGCGATGACGACGGCCTGCGGCATCGTCGCACCGATCGCGGCGGCATCGGGGGCGGCGGTCCGTCCGGAGCTGCTGGTGCTCGCAACGGGCTCGGGCTCGCTGATCTTCTCGCACGTGAACGACGGCGGCTTCTGGCTGATCAAGGAATATTTCGGGATGACGGTCGGCCAGACGTTCAAGACCTGGACGCTGCTCGAAACGATCATCTCGATTCTCGGCCTGAGCTTCACGCTGCTGCTGAGCATGGTTTTGTAACAAGGGGTAGTCAATGATTCTGATCGCAATGGGCGTGTCGGGCGCGGGCAAATCGCGAATCGGCGAAATGCTGGCGGAACGCCTGTCGTGCAGCTATACCGACGGCGACGCGTTTCACAGCGCGGCGAACAAGGAAAAGATGCACCACGGCATTCCGCTGACCGACGACGACCGCTGGCCGTGGCTGCGCACGATCCGCGCGGCCATCGAGGAAAAGCAGCGCGCGGGCGAGACGGCCGTGTTCACGTGCTCGTCGCTGAAGCGGTCGTACCGCGACGTGCTGCGCGGCACCGACACCGACGTGCGGTTCGTGTATCTGAAGGGTTCGTTCGAGGTGTTGCACGAGCGCCTGAAGAGCCGCACCGGCCATTTCTTCGATCCGTCGCTGCTGAAGAGCCAGCTCGACACGCTCGAGGAACCGGGCCCGGACGAAGCGATCGAGGTCAGCATCGAGCTGACGCCCGAACAGATCGTCGATCAGGTCATGCTGAAGATCGGCATCGCGCAGCAGCACTGAGCGCGGTTCGCGGCATTCATCACGCAAAAGGCGCCCCTCGGGGCGCCTTTTGCGTTGTTGGCCGGCGGGCCGGTCAGGCCGTGGGCGCCTGCTTCGCGATGCCGTCGAGCAGTACGTCGAGCATCGTGTCGTGCACGGCTGCCGGATCGAGCTGCGCGTAGAGCGGGGCGGCCGCCTTGACGAGCGGATGCGCGGCGTCCGACAGCGCCTCCATTTCCGCGAGCTCGACGTCGTTCGCGGCGCGCGTGAGGCCGCCGGCTTCGGCCGCGGCAAGCCCGATCACGCTCGCATACCAGCCGACGCAAACCGATGGCAGCGCCGCGCGCGGGATGCCGGCGTCGGCCAGCGCGCGATGCACGGCCTCGATGTGCGCGAGATCGGCCGGCCCGGTACTCATGTGCCGCTGCAGCAGTGCGAACGCGGCCGGGTAGCGCAGCGCGAGCGCGCGGTACTGGCGCGCGAGGTCTCGCAGCCGTTCGCGCCACGGCAGTGTGGCGTCGACCGGCACGAGCGAGCGCGACAGCGCGTTCGCGATCGCGCGGCTCAGGCCTTCCTTCGACTTGAAGTGGTACAGCACGCTCATCGGGTCGCAGCCGACCGACTGCGCGAGCTTGCGCACGCTGAACGCGGCTTCGCCGACGTCTTCGAGCAGCGCGAGCGCTGCCGCGACGATCGCATCCTTGTCGAGGCCGCGCGGGCCCTGGGCGGGTTTGTCTTTCATCGATGCGGGCCGGTGTGCCGGTGCGGCACCGGCTGTAAACTTGACGAAAGCTGATTCTACACTGTAGAATTATTTCTGCGGTGTAGAAATTGGGTGTCCCGGCACCTTTCAATACGTGCTTTCGCACAGTCCGGGATCCAGGCGGCACGAGCGTGCCCGCCGTCAACACGGGCCATCGCGCCCCTTTTCTCGTTGACACCCATGTGGAACCGGCTGCCCCACCCGCGAAGCCAGAAGGCTCTTCGACAGGCGGCCCAAGACCATGCAAGTGCAATCATGACTTTCAACAATCAACCCCTGATCCAGGGCGAATCGCGTTTCGAGCAAACGCAACTGAACATCGAAAAAGACAACTGGAACTGGTGCGATCCGGCCCGTCACGACGGCGAGCGCCCGGCGAACTGGTACGAGGCGTCGCTGTCGCGCCATGAAAACACCGCGCCGCTCGCGCACGACGCGGTATGCGACGTGCTCGTGATCGGCGCGGGTCTGCTCGGCGCATCGGCCGCACTGCATCTCGCCGAAGCGGGCGTCGACACGATCCTCGTCGACAAGCACCACGTCGGCTCGGCCGCATCGGGGCGCAACGGTGGGCAACTGACGCCCGGCCTCGCGCGCTGGGAAGCGGCCGACATGATCGACCACCTGTCGCACGACGACGCGAAGCGGCTGTGGCGCTTCGCGTCGACCGAATCGATGGACCTGATCGATACGATCGGTGCGCGTTACGCGCTCGAGCTTGACCGCAAACGCGGGCACATCACGGCGGCCGTCCACCCCGGCCACATGAGTGCGCTGCTGGACGGCGCGGATGCGCGCCGTCATCTCGGCGACGCGGGCGTGACGCTCGTCGGCCGCCATCAACTGCACGACGAATACGTGCGTTCGGGGCTGTACCACGGCGCGGCGATCGATGCGATCGGCGGGCAGATCCATCCGCTCGCACTGGTGCGCGGGCTCGTCCACGGTTTCCGCCTTAACGGCGGCACGCTGTACGAAGGCACCGAGGTACTCGAGCTCGACGAGACGCCCGCGGGCGTCGTCGCGACGACGCCGGGCGGCACGATCACCGCCCGCAAGGGCGTCGTGCTCGCGCTGCACAACACGACGTTCCGGCTGCTCGACGACGGCGCCGCGACGACCGTGCCGTTCTTTACCTATGTGAGCGTGACGGCGCCGCTCGACGTCGACGTCGCGACGCTGATGCCGGCCGGCATGCCCGTGTACGACACGCAGTTCCAGATCGACTACTACCGGCCGGTACGCGGCAACCGCCTGCTGTTCGGCGGGCAGGGCACCGGCACGTGCTGGGCGCAGCCCGACGTCAACGCGTATCTGCTGACGCGGCTGAACACGGTGTTCCCGCAGGTCGACGGCCAGTTCGCGCTCGATTACTGCTGGAGCGGCGTCAGCGACTTCACGCTGAACGGCGCGACCGACAGCCGCAAGACCGACGGCCGCGTGCCGATGTACATGGTGCAGGGCTGGAGCGGCCACGGCGTCGCGCAGACGGTGCGGATCGGCAAGGCGATCTGCGACGATTTCGTCGGACGCAACGACGATTTCTCGATGCTGACCGGCATCGACCATCGCGCGATTCCGCTTGGCCGCCAGTTGTCGCCGATCGCGATCCCGGCGGCGAAGGCTGCGATGAGCGTGATGAGCGCGCTCAATCCGGGGCGGATGATTTCGTTCTGAGCGGACGCGGCACGCCATGAAAAAGCCCGATGCGATTGCTCGCATCGGGCTTTTTTACGTACGGAGACGGACGCTTACGCGATCCGCTTCGCGAGTTCGACGGCCTTGCCGATGTACGACGCAGGCGTCATCGCGAGCAGGCGATCCTTCGCGTCCTGCGGGATCGCGAGCGTGCCGACGAATTCCTGCAGCGCTTCGCGCGTGATGCCCTTGCCGCGCGTCAGTTCCTTCAGCTGCTCGTACGGGTTCTCGATGCCGTAGCGGCGCATCACCGTCTGCACCGGCTCGGCGAGCACTTCCCAGCAGTTGTCGAGATCTTCGTTCAGGCGCTGCGGGTTCACTTCGAGCTTGTCGAGGCCGCGGATCAGCGAGTCGTATGCGAGCAGCGAGTAGCCGAGCGCGACGCCCATGTTGCGCAGCACCGTCGAGTCGGTCAGGTCGCGCTGCCAGCGCGACACCGGCAGCTTGTCGGCGAGGTGGCGCAGCGTCGCGTTCGCGAGGCCGAGGTTGCCTTCCGAGTTCTCGAAATCGATCGGGTTGACCTTGTGCGGCATCGTCGACGAGCCGATCTCGCCGGCCTTCGTCTTCTGCTTGAAGTAGCCGACCGAGATGTAGCCCCACACGTCGCGGTCGAGGTCGAGCAGGATCGTGTTCGCCCGTGCCACGGCGTCGAACAGCTCGGCCATGTAGTCGTGCGGCTCGATCTGGATCGTGTACGGGTTGAACGTGAGCTTCAGGCGGTTTTCGATCACGTCGCGCGAGAACGCTTCCCAGTCGAATTCCGGATACGCGGACAGGTGCGCGTTGAAGTTGCCGACCGCGCCGTTCATCTTGCCGAGGATCTCGACCTTCTCGATGCGCGCGATCGCGCGGTCGAGACGGGCCGCGACGTTCGCGAGCTCCTTGCCGAGCGTCGTCGGGCTGGCCGGCTGGCCGTGCGTGCGCGACAGCATCGGCTGGTCGGCCAGCGCGTGCGCGAGCGCGACGAGGCGCTGGTGGACCGTGCGCAGCGCCGGCACGATCACGTGCGTGCGCGCACCGGCGAGCATCATCCCGTGCGACGTGTTGTTGATGTCCTCGGACGTGCACGCGAAGTGGATGAATTCGCTGGCCTTTTCGAGTTCTTCCTGGCCCTTCACCGATTCCTTCAGCCAGTATTCGACGGCCTTCACGTCGTGGTTCGTCACGCGCTCGATTTCCTTGATGCGCGCGGCGTCGTGGGCGGTGAAGCGCTCGGCGAGCTGCAGCAGGAACTGCTCGGAGGCTTCCGAGAAGCGCGGGACTTCCGCGAAGCCGGCGCGCGACAGCGCGATCAGCCAGTGCACCTCGACGGTGACGCGGTGGCGCATGAAGGCGGCTTCGGAGAGCCAGTCGCGCAGCGCTTCGGTCTTGCTGGCGTAGCGGCCGTCGATGGGCGAGAGCGCGGTGAGGGCGAAAAGCGTATCGGGACGAGTGTCGGACATGATCGGGCGGGCTTTGAGGGCCGGGTCGAGCGAGGAGGGAGAATCCGGCATTTTACCATCGGCGCGGGACGATTCCGGCCGCGCCCGGCGAGCTGCCGCCGCCGCGTGCCGACGCCATGCCGGCGCCCGCATCCGGCAGCGCGCCGGGCCGCTTGCGCGGCCGCCGGCCGGGCCCGCCCGCCGGTAGAATGCAGGCTTCTTCCCGACCGCCGCCCGCCGCGCCCGCCTGCATGGAACTGAAATGGCTCGAAGACTTCGTTTCGCTCGCGGAAACGCGCAGCTTTAGCCGGTCCGCCGAGCTGCGGCACGTGTCGCAGCCGGCGTTTTCGCGGCGTATCCAGGCGCTCGAGGCATGGCTCGCGACCGAATTGATCGATCGTTCGGTCTATCCGACGCGGCTGACGCAGGCCGGGCAGATCTTCTACGAGCAGGCGCTGACGATGCTGTCGCAGGCGCACGAGGCGCGCACGCTGCTGCGCGGCCACGTCGGCGCGCCGGTGCCGACGATCGAGTTCGCGGTGCCGCACACGCTGTCGCTCACGTATTTCCCGCGCTGGCTGCAGCGGATCGAGGCGAAGATGGGCCAGGTTCACACGCGGCTGCGCGCGCTGAACGTGCACGATGCGGTGCTGTCGCTCGTCGAGGGCGGCTGCGATCTCGTGATGGGCTACCACCATCCGAGCCACCCCGTCGCGCTCGACCCGGCGCGCTACGACATGCTGATCCTCGGCAGCGAGCCGATCAGCCCGTTCTCGGCGCCGGGCCGCGCGGGGCGGCCGCGCTATACGCTGCCCGGCACGGCCGACGCGCGCGTGCCGTACCTGTCATATACGCCGAACGCGTATCTCGGCCGGATGACGGAGGTCATCGTCGCGAATGCGTCGACGCCGCTGTTCCTCGATCGCGTCTATGAAACCGACATGGCCGAAGGGCTGAAGGCGATGGCGCTCGCGGGCCACGGCGTCGCGTTCCTGCCGCACAGCGCGGTCGAGGATGCGGTGGCGGGCGGCCGCCTGATCCGGCTCGACCGGTCGGTGCGCGGCGGCGCGCATCCGTTCACGCTGACGATGGAGATCCGGCTGTACTGCGACAAGCTCGCGCTGCAGGGCGACGATCCACGACAGAAGCTCGTGCGTGCGCTGTGGGACGTCGTGCGCGACGAACTGCGCGAATCCGCGGGTTAACCGTGGGCGGTTAACCGTCGATCGTCCGGCCCGGCCGGCTGTCGTCGGGCTTGCGGTGCCTGTCGGGCACCTTCCCGGCGGCCGGCCCGCGCCCGCGCAACACGATTTTTCGAGCACGCGATGCACGGCCGATCGCGGGCGTTCTTGCGCAAATCGACCGCAGATTTGCGAAAAATCGCGATCATGCAAGAAACGCATAATCGAATAAGCAAACGGCATTGGATAAAAAAAACGGGTTTTTCGACAATGTGCGCACTTCGTTGAACGTTGGAGCATCCATGTCTTCGCAACAGCAGTCCATCCCGTCCTACCTGCACGCCGACGATCTCGGCCCGTGGGGCAACTACCTTCAGCAGGTCGATCGCGTCGCACCGTACCTCGGCTCGCTGTCGCGCTGGCTCGAAACGCTGAAGCGTCCGAAGCGTATCCTGATCGTCGACTGCCCCATCGAGCTCGACAACGGTACCGTCGCGCACTTCGAGGGCTATCGCGTGCAGCACAACGTGTCGCGCGGCCCGGGCAAGGGCGGCGTGCGCTACCACCAGGACGTGACGCTGTCGGAAGTGATGGCGCTGTCGGCATGGATGTCCGTGAAGAACGCAGCAGTGAACGTGCCGTACGGCGGCGCGAAGGGCGGCATCCGCGTCGACCCGCGCAAGCTGTCGCGTGGTGAGCTCGAGCGCGTCACGCGCCGCTACACCAGCGAAATCGGCATCATCATCGGCCCGAACACCGACATTCCGGCACCGGACGTCAACACCAACGAACAGGTGATGGCGTGGATGATGGACACGTACTCGATGAACCAGGGCCAGACGTCGACCGGCGTCGTGACCGGCAAGCCGATCGCGCTCGGCGGTTCGCTCGGCCGCAAGGAAGCAACGGGCCGCGGCGTGTTCGTCGTCGGCTCCGAAGCGGCGAAGAAGAAGGGCCTGGAAATCGAAGGCGCACGCATCGCGGTGCAGGGCTTCGGCAACGTCGGCGGCATCGCGGCGAAGCTGTTCCAGGAAGCGGGTTCGAAGGTGATCGCGGTGCAGGATCACACGGGCACGATCTACCAGCCGGCCGGCCTCGATTCGAACAAGCTGCTCGACCACGTTGCCCGCACGGGCGGCGTCGCGGGCTTCGAAGGCGCGGAGCCGATGCCGAACGACGAGTTCTGGACGGTCGAAACCGACATCCTGATCCCGGCGGCACTGGAAAACCAGATCACCGAGAAGAACGCAGCGAAGATCCGCACGAAGATCATCGTCGAAGGCGCGAACGGCCCGACGACGACGGCGGCGGACGACATCCTGACCGCGAACGGCGTGCTCGTGATCCCCGACGTGATCGCGAATGCGGGCGGCGTGACCGTGTCGTACTTCGAGTGGGTGCAGGATTTCTCGAGCTTCTTCTGGACGGAAGACGAGATCAACCACCGTCTCGAGCGCGTGATGCGCGAAGCGTTCTCCGGCGTGTGGGCGGTCGCGGAAGAGCACAAGGTGTCGGTGCGTACGGCGGCGTTCATCGTGGCGTGCAAGCGCATCCTGATGGCGCGCGAAATGCGTGGCCTCTACCCCTGATCATTGACTATGATCCATTCATGACGCAATCCACCCGGTTGCGGATATGAACCCTCGCGGGCGGTGCCGAATCCGGCATCGCCCGCGCGCGCATTCAGGGCGCCTGGAGCCGGGAGGAAGGCTTTGTCAGGGGTGCTGCGACGTGCGGTAAACAACAGTACTTTCAAAAATATTACTTTGATACACTGGCGCGGGTTTTAGCCAAGGAGATGACCAAAATGAAATACCAAAAGGCAGTCCTGATGGTCGCGGCGCTTTGCGCGTTCGCAAGCGGCGCGCATGCTCAGGAGACGGGCACGCTGAAGAAGATCAAGGACACGGGCGTGATCTCGCTGGGCCACCGCGAATCGTCGATTCCGTTCTCCTACTACGACCAGAACCAGCAGGTTGTCGGCTATTCGCGCGAATTCCAGCTGAAGGTGGTCGACGCGGTGAAGAAGAAGCTGAACCTGCCGAACCTGCAGGTCAAGAACATCCCGGTCACGTCGCAGAACCGCATCCCGCTCGTGCAGAACGGCACGGTGGACATCGAGTGCGGCTCGACGACCAACAACACCGAGCGCCAGCAGCAGGCCGCGTTCTCCGACACAATCTTCGTGATCGGCACGCGCCTGATGACGAAGAAGGATTCGGGCGTCAAGGATTTCGCCGACCTGAAGGGCAAGACGGTCGTGACGACTGCCGGCACGACGTCGGAGCGCCTGCTGCGCAAGATGAACAACGACAAGCAACTCGGCATGAACATCATCAGCGCGAAGGATCACGGCGATTCCTTCAACACGCTGGAATCGGGCCGCGCGGTCGCGTTCATGATGGATGACGCGCTGCTCGCAGGCGAGCGCGCGAAGGCGAAGCAGCCGGGCGAGTGGGTGATCGTCGGCACGCCGCAATCGGAAGAAGCGTACGGCTGCATGATGCGCAAGGGCGATGCGGACTTCAAGAAGGTCGTCGACGACGCGATCTCGCAAGTCGAGAAGTCGGGCGAAGCCGCGAAGATCTACGCGAAGTGGTTCGAGAACCCGATCCCGCCGAAGGGGCTGAACCTGAACTTCCCGCTGTCCGATTCGATGAAGAAGCTGTACGCGAACCCGAACGACAAGGCGCTCGACTGACCGCACGGCCGTTGATGCAGAAATGACGCTAATGAGACGGAAGAGGCCACGCTTCTTCCGTCTCTTTTTGCTGGAGTCTTGCCCATGTCTTACCACTGGAACTGGGGCATCTTCCTGAGCCCCGTGTCGACCGGCGAGCCGACGACTTATTTCGGATGGCTGATGTCCGGTTTCTGGGTGACGATCGAAGTGTCGCTCGTCGCCTGGGTCATCGCGCTGATCGTCGGGTCGCTGTTCGGCGTACTGCGCACCATGCCGAACAAGTGGCTGTCCGCGATCGGCACCGTGTACGTGTCGATCTTCCGGAACATTCCGCTGATCGTGCAGTTCTTCGTCTGGTATCTCGTGATACCCGAGCTGCTGCCTGCGTCGATCGGCACCTGGATCAAGCAGTTGCCGCCCACCACGCAGTTCTTCACCGCGTCGATCATCTGTCTCGGCCTGTTCACGGGCGCGCGCGTGTGCGAACAGGTGCGCTCGGGGATCAACGCGCTGCCGAAGGGCCAGCGCGCCGCCGGCCTCGCGATGGGCTTCACGCAATGGCAGACGTACCGCTATGTGCTGCTGCCCGTCGCGTACCGGATCATCGTGCCGCCGCTCACGTCGGAATTCCTGAACATCTTCAAGAACTCCGCGGTCGCGTCGACGATCGGCCTGCTCGACCTGTCCGCGCAAGCGCGCCAGCTCGTCGACTACACCGCGCAGACGTATGAATCCTTCATCGCGGTGACGCTCGCCTACGTGATCATCAACCTCGTCGTGATGGCGTTCATGCGCTGGATCGAAGGCCGCACGCGGCTGCCCGGCTATATCGGAGGCAAGTGATGCATCAGTTCGACTGGAGTAGTATTCCCGGCGCGATACCGACGCTGTGGACGGGCGCGGTCGTCACGTTCAAGATCACGCTGATCGCGATCGTCGTCGGCATCGTCTGGGGCACGCTGCTGGCGCTGCTGCGGCTGTCCGGCGTGAAGCCGCTCGCGTGGTTCGCGAAGGCGTACGTGACGGTGTTCCGCTCGATCCCGCTCGTGATGGTGCTGCTGTGGTTCTTCCTGATCGTGCCGCAGGTGCTGCAGGGCGTGCTCGGGCTGTCGCCGACGATCGACATCCGGCTTGCATCGGCGATGGTCGCGTTCTCGCTGTTCGAAGCCGCGTATTATTCCGAGATCATCCGCGCCGGTATCCAGGCGGTGCCGCGCGGGCAGGTGAACGCCGCGTTCGCGCTCGGCATGAACTACGCGCAGGCGATGCGCCTCGTGATCCTGCCGCAGGCGTTCCGCGCGATGGTGCCGCTGCTGCTCACGCAGGCGATCGTCCTGTTCCAGGATACGTCGCTCGTGTACGTGATCAGCCTCGCGGACTTCTTCCGCACGGCCGCCAACATCGGCGATCGCGACGGCACGACCGTCGAGATGGTCCTGTTCGCCGGCGCATGCTATTTCGTGATTTGCTCGTTGGCGTCTGCTCTCGTCAAGGGTCTCCAGAAAAAGGTCACAAGATGATTTCCATCAAGAACGTTTCGAAGTGGTACGGCCAGTTTCAGGTCCTCACCGACTGCACGACCGAGGTCAAGAAAGGCGAAGTGGTCGTCGTGTGCGGCCCGTCGGGTTCCGGCAAGTCGACGCTGATCAAGACCGTGAACGGTCTCGAGCCGTTCCAGCAGGGCGAGATCCTCGTGAACGGCCAGTCGGTCGGCGACAAGAAGACGAACCTGTCGAAGCTGCGCTCGAAGGTCGGGATGGTGTTCCAGCATTTCGAGCTGTTCCCGCACCTGTCGATCACCGAGAACCTGACGCTCGCGCAGATCAAGGTGCTCGGCCGCGGCAAGGACGAGGCGAACGAGAAGGGCCTGAAGCTGCTCGACCGCGTCGGCCTGAAGGCGCACGCGCACAAGTTCCCGGGCCAGTTGTCGGGCGGCCAGCAGCAGCGTGTCGCGATCGCGCGCGCGCTGTCGATGGATCCGATCGCGATGCTGTTCGATGAACCGACGTCCGCGCTCGACCCCGAGATGATCAACGAAGTGCTCGACGTGATGGTCGAACTCGCGCAGGAAGGGATGACGATGATGGTCGTCACGCACGAGATGGGCTTCGCGAAGAAGGTCGCGCATCGCGTGATCTTCATGGACAAGGGCGCGATCGTCGAGGACGACCGCAAGGACGATTTCTTCTCGAATCCGAAATCGGAACGCGCGAAGGACTTCCTCGCGAAGATCCTGCACTGAGCGTTCGCGCGGGTCACGCGCGTCACGCGCGTCGATGCGAACACCGCCCGGCCGAGCGCCGGGCGGTTTTTTTTCGTCCGCTGTCCGCCGTTCGCGGGCGTTACCAGCTGTAGCGGTAGCCGACCTGCCCGACGATGCCGCGCCGATAGTCGCCGCCGATGTTGCGCGCGATCTTCGCGTTCGCGTACAGCTCGCCTGACTTGCCGAAGCTCGCGGTCACGCCGACGCCGAGCTCGTACCACGTGCGGCCGAGATGCGTCGCGAACGGCGTGCCGCCGACGACGGTCTGGCCCGGCGACAGGAAGTCGTGCAGCACGTCGGCCGTGAAGTACGGCGTGGCAGCGCTGCCGCCCGAAGCGGACTGCAGGTTCGGCCGGAAGATGCGCACCCCGACGCGGCCGCGCAGCGCGTTCGTCGTCGTACCCGATACCGCCGATACGTTGTCGTTGAACCCGTTCAGCTTCAGGTACTGGTACATCAGCTGCGCCTGCGGCTCGACCGCGACCGGCAGGCCGCCGATCGCGAAGGGCTTGCCGACTTCCTGCGACAGCGCGACGCCGAAGCCGTTTTGCGACGCCTCGTTGCCGTAGCTGTCGCGATAGCGGTTGCCGTAGTGCGTGACCTGCCCGACGCTGTCGAAGTACGTGCCGTCGGACAGGTACTTCGTCCAGTAGCCGCCGACGCTCTGCGCGTGCATCTCGACCGAGCCCGTCGACGTCGACAGGTTGGCCGTATCGGCGCGCGCCATGTCGCTGAAGCTCGCGTTCGACACGCCGATGCTGGCCGTCACGCCCGCATGCGTGCTGCCGGCGCCGTTCGGCGCCTGGTCGAGCGTCCAGTCCTTGCCGAACTGCGCGAAGAAGGTGCGCTCGTCGGCCGCGAAGCGGCCCGCGTTCGCGTCGAGGCTCTGGCCGCCGATACGCCCCCACACGCCGTCGCGATTGCCGGGCTGCTGCTTGTCGAGGTTGGCGATGTCGCCGACGCGCTCGTGCAGCTTGCCGAGCGTCGAGAAGCCGTAGTCGGCGTTCAGCAGCGGCGTGAGCGCGTAGCCGGCGACCCCGGGCCGATACGCGAGCGTGCCGCCGCTGCCGCTGCCGTTCCCGTCGCCGTCGCCGCCACCGGACGGGTGGATCGGGTCGCCCGGGTCCGACGGATCGAGTTGCGAGCGCAGGTACCAGCCATTCGCGTCACCTTGCCCGCCGCGATAGAGCCGGTATTCGTACGCGCCCGCCTGCACGGGCCCGGCGAGCTGGAATGCCGATGCGGTGGTCGTGCCGCCGTTGGTCGTGACGACCACCGGAATCCCGTCGCCCTTCGTCTGCGCGCCGGTGCCGGCCGTGTTGGCGATCTTCAGGCCCGTCGTGCCGCTTGCCGTGCCGCCGTTCACGATCACCCGGTCGGTCGGCGATGCGTCGGCGCCGAGGAACGTGTTGAGCGCGATCGTGCCGCCGTTGCCGACGTAGCTGCCGGTTGTGAGCGTCTTGTAGCTGCCCGCGAGCGTCGGCGAACCGGTCGGTGCGGCGAATGCGACCAGACCCGCATTGTTCAGGCTGCTCAGCACGGAGCTGCCCGTCATGCGCCACGTGCTGGTGGGGTCGACGGTCAGTGCGACCGGGTCGATCTTGCCGGTCAGGGTCGTGCCGTTCGCGAGGCGCACGTTGCCGGTGCTCGAGGCGTCCGAGACGATGTCGCCGGCCAGGTTCACGGCCGAGGCGGTGAAGGTGGCGTTGCTGCCGTTCGACAGGTCGAGCAGCGTACCGTTGCCGGCCGTCACGACCGTGCCGTTGCGCACCGCGATGTCGGCCGTGCCGCCGCGCGCGGCGAAGGCCGGGCCGGTCGCGGACGTCACGCTGCCGCCGTCGACGAGCACCGAACTCGTCGCGCCGTTTGCGAGCGTATCGGACGTCAGCACGCCGGCCGCCGCACCCTTGAGCGTCGTGCCGGTCAGTGCGAGCACGCCGCCGCTGTCGGCGGTTGCGCCGTTGCCGGCGGCGCTGGCGATCGTCGAGCCCGTATCGCCGATGCGGCCGCCGTTGCGTGCGACGATGCCGTCGGCCAGGCTGCCCGATGCGGCGATCTTCGCGGCCGACAGCAGGGCCGTCGCACCGCCATCCATGACGATCGCGTGTGCGCCGGCACCCGTCGTCGCGACGGTCGTGCCGGTCGCCGCAAGCGTCGAATCCGCGCCCGTCACGTGGACGCCGAGCGCGTTGCTGCCGGCGGTGCGCACGACCGTCGCCGCATCGGCCGCGATGCGCGCGCCACCGCCCGTCGACACGATGCCGTCCGCGCCGCCGCCGGTCGTCGTGACCTGTGTGCCGGACAGCGCGATCGTCGTATTCGTGCCGAGGTTGTGAATCCCGCTGCCCGAACCGCCGGCCGCGATCGACGTCGCACCGGCCGCGATCCCGCCGCCCGATACGGTCGAGTCGATCAGCACGCCGTCGGCGCTGCCGTTCGCGATCACGGTGCCGGTGCCCGACAGCGCGACCGATGCGCCGGCACCCGTCAGACGCACGCCCGCGACGCCGTCATCGGCTTCGATCGAACCCGCGTTGGCCAGCGTGGCCGACGCGCCCTGCACGAGCGCACCGGTGCCGTTCGATACGCGGATCGTCGACGCGTTGTTCACCGTGCCGAGCGTGCCGACCACGACGCCGGTCGAGCCGGCGCCCGTCAGCAGCACCGAGTCGCGGTTCTCGAGCGTGCCGAGGTTCTGCGCGACGAAGCCCGTCACGCCCGCGGTCGACGACGTAACGGCCGCGTCGTTGGTCAGCGTCGTCGCGACCGGCGCGCCGGCATTGGCGCCGGCGAGGTCGTGCGCCTGGCCGTCGACGACGCCTGCGATCGCGCCTGCGGCATTCAGGTTGATCGTCGCGCCCGCGTCGATCGTGCCTTGCGCGCCGCCCTCGACGCCGATCGCGATCCCGTTCGCGCCGTTGACGTTGTAGATCGCGTTACCGGTCGACAGCACGGTGCCGGCGTCGGTCGCGAGCACGCCGTGCGCGCGCTGGCCGTTGACGTCGGTCGTCAGCGTTCCGGCTGCCGACGCGCCCGTGTAGGCAGCGCCGCCTGCGACTCGGAACAGCGTCGAATCGTCGGTGTCGACGCTCAGGTGCTGCGCGGCGACGTTGATCTTCGAGCCGGCGCCATAGGCATAGAAGCCGATCTGGCTGGTGCCCGACATGAACGCCGGCACCGCGTTGGCGCCGACGTCGATCGTCGCGCCCGAGCGCGCGTGCACGCCGATCGCGCCGGTGCCCGTCAGGTTGAGTGCGCCGTCGAGCGTGGCTTTCGCGTGCGGCCCCTCGGCCCACACGCCGTAGTTTCGTGTGCCCGATGCGGGATCGAGGCCGCCGGCCACGTTGATCGTGCCGGTCGAGGTCGCGGCCGTCGCGTTCGTGCCGGTCCCGACGACCATGATGCCGATGCCGTTTACCCCGTTCAGCGTGATGGTGCCGGTGTTGGTCACGGTCGCCGCCGTGTTGGCCGCGAGCATGCCGACGTTGGCGAGCGGCGTGCCGGGCGCGGCACCGTTGACGACGATCGAACCCGCGTTGGTCAGCGTGCCGGACGACGAGTTGATGCTCGCCATGGCGGCGCCGTTCTGCGTCTGCGAACCGATCACGATCGTGCCGAGGTTGTTCGCGGTGCCCGACGGGCCGAGCAGGATGCCGTATGCGTGCGTGGACAGCGCGACGTCGTTCGCGGCCTCCGGCGCGCCGGCATCGTACTGGGCCGCGCGGCCGAGATAGATCGTGCCGCCGGCTTCGTTCGTGAAGCTGCCGCCGGCGACGAGGCCGCCGATCACCTGGCTGTCGAGCGTCGTCGCGTTGACGCCGACGTTGATCGTGCCGGCGTTCGATGCGCTCGCGCCGTCGGTCGCGGCGATCGCGTAGTTCTGCAGGTCGAGCCGGTTGTGGTCGAGATTCCACGCACCGACGTTCATCACGCCGTAGTTGACGAACGTGGTGCCCGTACCGTTGGCATACACGCCGCTGCCTTCGACGTACGTATCGAGGCCGAAATTGTCGGGCGGTACGGTGCCGCCCGTGCCGACATTGTCGCCCGACGTGTAACCGGACGAAATCACGCCGTTGTTGACGCCGCTCGCGCCGCTCAACAGGCGCACCAGGGTGAAGTCGCCCGACAGGCGCCCGTCGTTGACGAAGTGCGCGCCGTTTTCCGCGACGACGGCCGCGCTCGCGTCGATCGTATTGGCGCCGCGGAAGTCGATCTGGCCGTCCTTGCCGATGTGCAGCGTCGCGTTCGCGCCCGTGCCGTGCATCACCGACGGATAGTTTCTGGGGAGCGCGTTCTTGTCGTCGGGCGACACGTTGTTCGCATACTCGAAGGTTTGCGTGGCGAACGTCACGGCCTGGCCGAACGCATTGTCGTAGGCTGCCTGCGAGCCGAGTGCGCCGTTCTGGACCGAACGCACGAGAAAGTTGTTGTACGCGGCGAGCGACGCAGCGTCGGTGACGGTCCACTTGCTGCCGTCGAACGCGGTGAAGGTGCCCGCGTAGGTCGGCACGTCGAGCTCGATGCGGCCGACGGGGCCGCCGCTTGCCAGATAGTCGCCGGTGATGAACCAGACCTGGTTCCGCGAATTCCAGTTGATGACGCTCGGTGTCGAGCCGGTGCCGTCCGCGTAGGTCAGGTCGGTCTGCTTGGCCGCGATCGTGATCGCGTTGCCGGTCGCCGCGGGCGCGTTCGCGGGATTGCCGATCGATACGTCGAGCGTGCCGCCCGAATTCGCGACCGTGCCGATGCGCGTGTTCACGTACTGGTCGCCGTTCACGTCGTGATAGACCTGCACGACGGTCGAGCCCGCGTTCGACGCGACGAACGCGGTCGAGTCGTAAGTGGCGACGGACGTATGGCCGCCCGTGATCGAGTCGGGGGTGCCGACGCTCTGCGTCTTGCCGCCGAGCGACACCAGCGGCTGATCCGGATTGCCTGAAATGATGGGCGTGTTGGCGAACGGCATCGGCGTGTAGCCCATGTCGCCGGTTGCGCCGGTCCATGCGCCCGTCAGGCCGACGCGGTCGCCGCCCGACACGGTCGTGGCGCCGGCAAGGTTGTCATTGACGGTCGGGCTGAAGCTGCCGAGCGCGCAGGTACCGCCGCTCGCGACGGCCGCGCCGCTGCCGCACGTCGACGCGTACGCGGAGCTTGCCGACAGCATGGCCAGCACGGCACCGAGTGCCGCGGCGCGAAGCGGCGTCCGGCGCGCTGCCGCGTGGGCGGCGCGAAGGCCTGCGCCGGATGGGCTGCCCGACCGCTTGCCGCGCGCCCGCGCCGTTTCCGCAACCGCGACCCAGCAGCCGGTGGTCTCGCTCCATATCGATCGAAATGAGTGATTCACGACAAGCCCCTCTCTCTTGTTTTGATGTGGTTTTCACCGCGGTGCGGTGAAATCGCAATCCGCGGTGGAGAATGGCGTGAATGGATGTGTGGCGTCCGTGGCCGTATCTCCGTCATTCGCGATTCGTTACACCGAGGATGAGCGGACTCTACTGATCGGGAAGGAGGTGAATTGTCGGGAAGCTAACAAATGCGGCAATAGTGCTGCTTTTATTCGGTATTTTTTGATTGTGTGACGAATCGAACTGAACGCCTTGCGGGGTAAGGGTTCGACCGATTATTTGCGTACGAATTTACGATCGCGGGATCAGTGGGGTGGCGCACGGTTTGCGTCAGGTCGATACGTTAAAATGCGGTTTCCGGATTATCTGCATTCCGATTGAGTGATTTATTATTTTCTCGCCTGGATCGTTTTATATTGAAACGAATCGAATCGGGCGAATGTTGTGCTGCTTCGCTTCGCTTCGATATACGGGAATCTGGCCCGGATGAACCGGAATCGGCGCGGGGCGAGCGATATGACCCGGCGGCGAGCCGTCGACTTGCCGGACAGCGGCTGACAGGGGAAGGGCGCTGGCGCGCGGGGCTCAGAAGTCGATCGCGTCGTCGGAATCGACGTCGGCGGCGGTGGCGAGCGCCTCGCGTGTGTCACGCGGCGCCGACGCCGATGCGTCGAGCGCCGGATTGCGCAGCTTCTCGAGCACGCGTTCGGGCACCGGGATCCGCATCCGCGCGGCGACGTCGCCGCACTGGAACATGATCAGTTCGCCCGGCTCGAACGGGGTCCAGACTTCGTTGTCGGTGAGCGGTTGCGTCGCGATCACCGCGACGCGATCCTCGGGCGTCGTGTATTTCGCGAAGTCGATCGACAGGTCTTCGTCGACGAGATGCGCGGTCGAGAACGGCCAGCGCCGCACGAGGTAGTGCAGCCGCGTCGAGCAGTGCGCGAACAGCGCCTGGCCGTTCGACATCAGGAAATTGAACACGCCGTGATCGGTGATGCCGCGTGTCAGCTCGCCGACGCGCTCGAACAGCTCGGGCAACGGCGGCTGCGCGCCGGGAAACGCTTCGCGCAGCCCCTGCATCAGCACGCAGAACGCCTGTTCGCTGTCGGTCGTGCCGACCGGATGATAGACGCTGCCGTCCATGTCCGGCGCGTAGTCCTGGAGGTCGCCGTTATGCGCGAAGATCCAGTGCCGGCCCCACAGCTCGCGCATGAACGGATGGCTGTTCTCGAGCAGGATGTGGCCTTGCGTCGCCTTGCGGATGTGCGCGATGGTGTTCTTGGACTTGATCGGGTAGCGCTTCACCATTTCGGCGATCGGCGACGTGGCCGATGCCTGGTGATCGATGAACAGGCGGCAGGCCTTGTCCTCGAAGAACGCGATGCCCCAGCCGTCGGCATGGTGATCGGTGAGCCCGCCCCGGGCCGCGAAACCTGTGAAGGAGAATGTGACGTCCGTCGGCGCGGCGCAGTTCATTCCTAAGAGTTGGCACATTTTACTTGGGGCAGCAGGCTCAGGCGGGGGGTAACGAACCGGGCGAACCCCGGTACAATGCGGCTTCTAGCATATCACCGAGCCCTGAGCGGTAAAAAGCGGATTCCGCTGGCCAAAGGCCCCGTGTTGCGGTTTGCCGTCAGTCGGCCCGCGCACGCGTGTTCCGGCCCCGCCAACGGCAAGCACGTTCCTCACGACGCCTCCTATGACTGCCTCGAACGCTTCCTCCCCGGCGACGCTCTCGCTCGCCCGTCCCGACGACTGGCACCTGCACCTGCGAGACGGCGACATGCTGGCCGCCGTGCTGCCGCACACCGCGCGCCAGTTCGGCCGCGCGATCGTCATGCCGAACCTGAAGCCGCCGGTGACGACCACCGCGCAGGCGCAGGCCTATCGCGAGCGGATCCTCGCCGCGCTGCCGGCCGGGATGACGTTCGAACCGCTGATGACGCTGTACCTGACCGACAACACGCCGCCCGACGAGATCCGCCGCGCGCGCGAAAGCGGCTTCGTGCACGGCGTGAAGCTGTATCCGGCCGGTGCGACGACGAATTCCGACCACGGTGTCACCGATCTCGCGAAATGCGCGAAGACGCTCGAGGCGATGCAGGAAACCGGCATGCCGCTGCTCGTGCACGGCGAGGTGACCGATCCATCGATCGACCTGTTCGACCGCGAGAAGGTCTTCATCGACCGCGTAATGACGCCGCTGCGCCGCGATTTCCCGGGCCTGAAGGTCGTGTTCGAACACATCACGACGAAGGACGCGGCCGACTACGTGCGCGACGCCGATGCGGCGCCCGGCCTGCTCGGCGCGACGATCACCGCGCATCACCTGCTGTACAACCGCAATGCGCTGTTCGTCGGCGGGATTCGCCCGCATTACTACTGCCTGCCGGTGCTGAAGCGCGAGACGCATCGCGTCGCGCTGGTCGAGGCCGCGACGTCGGGCAACCCGCGCTTCTTCCTCGGTACCGACAGCGCGCCGCATGCGCGCGACGCGAAGGAAACCGCGTGCGGCTGCGCGGGCTGCTATACGGCACTGCATGCGCTCGAACTGTATGCGGAAGCGTTCGACCACGCCGGTGCGCTCGACAAGCTGGAAGGTTTCGCGAGCTTCTTCGGCGCCGATTTCTACGGGCTGCCGCGCAGCGCCGAGACGGTCACGCTGCGTCGCGAGGCATGGGAGTTGCCGCGCGAGATCTTCGCGGGCGATACGCCCGTCGTGCCGCTGCGCGGCGGCGAGACGATCGGCTGGAAACTGGCGTGACCTTCGCGCCGCCGCGCGAACCTGGCCAGGCGGCCGGTAGCGGGGCGGCGGATTTTGCGCGGATCGACTGGTCCGTGCCGTGGCTCGCGCCCTACGCGGACCCCGGCCGCGTTGTACAGGCGGCCGCAAGGGCGGGCGAGGCCGCGCTGCTCGACGCGCTGAACGGCGCCCTGGGCGATACCGGGCCCGACGCCCCGCGCACCAGCGGCCGTGGCCGGCCGCTGCGGTTCGTGCCGCAGGCAGCATTGCCGCCCGGCGTCGCGTACGAGACCCATATCGCGGAGACGGGCGGTGTCCCGACCCGCCACAATCTGCACGACTTCTTCAACGCGCTCGTCTGGTTCGCATATCCGCGCGTCAAGGCCGCACTGAATGCGCGCCAGGCCGCGGCGATCGACGCGGCGGGCGGGGTCGGCCCCGTGCGCGGCACGTTGCGCGACGCGCTCACGCTGTTCGACGAGAACGCCGCGCTGTTCGTGACGGCCGACCGTGCGCTCGCCGACGCGCTGCGCGGGTTCGACTGGCCGCGGCTGCTGGTCGCCGCGCGCGATGCGTGGGGCACGCGCTGCGAGGCGCGGCTGGTCGGCCATGCGCTGCTCGAGAAACTCGTCGCGCCTTACAAATCCTGCACCGCGCACACGTGGATCGTCGAAGTGGGCGCCGACTATTTTTCGTGGCCCGACGCGCAACGCATCGCGCATGTCGACGCCCGTGTCGCCGCGGAACTCGCGACGCGCGCGCTGACGAGCCGCGATTTCGCGCCGCTTCCGGTGCTCGGCGTGCCGGGCTGGTGCGATGCGAATGTCGAGCCTGCGTTCTACGACGATCCGGCCGTATTTCGCAGCGGCCGCCGCTCGCGCGCTGCCGGCGGCGGCGCGCAGTGCTAGAATGCGCGTCGCAAAGCAGGCCAGGCAGTCGCGGCCTCGCCGCCTTCGGGCGCGCGGGGGCGAGGAAAGTCCGGACTCCACAGGGCAGGGTGATGGCTAACGGCCATCCGTGGCGACACGCGGAACAGGGCAACAGAAAGCAAACCGCCGATGGCCCGGCGCAAGCCGGGATCAGGTAAGGGTGAAACGGTGCGGTAAGAGCGCACCGCGGCGACGGCGACGTTCGCCGGCACGGTAACCTCCACCCGGAGCAATTCCAAGTAGGCAGGCGCGCATCTTCGGATGCAGGACGGGGCCCCCGTCTCGTCTGCGGGTAGGAAGCTTGAGCGCGTCAGCAATGGCGCGCCTAGAGGAATGGCTGCCACGCGTTGCGTGCTTCGGCGCGCAGCGTGCACAGAATCCGGCTTATCGGCCTGCTTTGCCGTTCGAATGCGAAAGGGCCGGCGTCTCCCAACGGAGCGCCGGCCCTTTTTTCATGTGCGCTCGCCGTGCGGTCAGCCGGCGACGATGTCGAACGAATGCGTGAGTTCGGCCGTCTTCGCGATCATGATCGACGCGGAGCAATACTTGTCGTGCGACAGGTTGATCGCGCGTTCGACCGTGGCCGGGTTCAGGTTGCGGCCGGTGACGGTGAAGTGGAAGTGCACTTTCGTGAACACCTTCGGGTCTTCGCTCGCGCGTTCGGCCTTCAGTGTGACCGAACAGCCGCTGACTTCCTGGCGGCTCTTCTTCAGGATCAGCACGACGTCATAGGCCGTGCAGCCGCCGGTGCCGAGCAGCACCATCTCCATCGGGCGCGGCGCGAGGTTGTGACCGCCGCCTTCGGGCGCGCCGTCCATCGCGACGAGGTGGCCGCTGCCGGTCTCGGCGGAAAACGCCATGCCGTCCTGACCCATCCAGCTTACTTTGCATTCCATGCTTGCACTCCAGCGTTGCCTGATTCGGATTCGATCCGGCATTGTAGCCCGCGGCGCAACGACCGGCTGATGCGGTGCACGACGCGCAACGCGGGTACCGCGCGAGCGGCGCCCCGGACAGCCAATTCCCCTCCGGACTTAGGGGTTTTGCTCTAGATGTGGGCGGCTCCTGATCGTGCTTTACGGGATCAGTCCATTGATTTAAAAGAGAAAAATCGTGATTCAAACGCGCCGCATTAAATTTCATATTGTGGCGTTTGATTTCGCAATGCAAATTTTCTTGTGGAGTCGACGACGCGTTCGTATAATGAGCCTCATTGGTTGTCGCGCTGCGGCAACCTCCGAATGTCTCCTCCACCCTCCTCCTATGGTGGATTAAGCCCGAACCAGCCGTTCGGGCTTTTTTTCGTCCCATGCAAACATCGGCGCGCGGTTTGCGCGCGCCGACAGGGTCACGCGGGCTGCCTTGCGGCAGGCTGCGAGGTCGCGTCGGGCGGCGTGCCGCGCGGGCGCGCATCGGGCGCCGGCGCGTGGACGGCCGACGCATGCCCGTGCCCGCGTGCGCAGAAGTGGCGGACGCGTTCGCGCACCGCGCGCAGGCGGGCGACGCGATCCTCGGCATGCGCGGCACGGGCTTCGGCAAGGCGTGTATCGAGGGCTTCGAGCTTGGCTTCGCAGTCGGCGCGGGCGGCGACGGCAGGTGCCGCGGCGGCCAGCATCACGGCCGCGAAGAAGGGTGTAAGTCGTTGATTCATCATGCTTGTTTGTTGTTTTCCGTGTTCGGCCGGTCTGGCGCGGCAAGGTCATGTGCCGCGTGTCGATGGGTGCCTCCCCGGGCGCTCGGTTCGCCTGGCTTGTCGGGGCACGACCGGATTTTGGCCCATTTCGGCCGCCGTGGACACGGGGAGCGGATTCCCTTTGACCGCGTTGCGGTATTTCCTTTATAATTCAGGGCTTTTCCGCATTCATGCCCACGGAAAAAGAACAGGGAGAGCCTGCACCGCGCCTCGAAGCGCACACAGACAAGCAGGAAGAACACATCGGGCAAAGCAATTTTTTTGGATCGATCATGAAGACGTTTTCCGCAAAAGCCCATGAGGTGACGCGCGAATGGTACGTGATTGACGCGACGGATAAGGTTCTCGGCCGTGTTGCCAGCGAAGTGGCACGCCGTCTGCGCGGCAAGCACAAGCCTGAGTTCACCCCGCACGTCGACACTGGTGATTTCATCATCATCATCAACGCGAGCAAGTTGAAGGTCACGGGCAACAAGACTCTGGACAAGAAGTACTACCGTCACTCGGGCTACCCGGGCGGTATCTATGAAACGACGTTCGGCAAGATGCAGGAACGCTTCCCGGGCCGCGCGCTCGAGAAGGCGGTCAAGGGCATGCTGCCGAAGGGCCCGCTCGGTTACGCGATGATCAAGAAGCTGAAGGTCTACGCAGAAGCGACGCATCCGCACTCGGCTCAACAGCCGAAGGCGCTCGAGATCTAAGGGGACCCACATGATCGGTAACTGGAACTACGGTACGGGCCGCCGCAAGAGCGCAGTCGCACGTGTCTTCATCAAGGCTGGCAAGGGCGACATCATCGTCAACGGCAAGCCCATCGCTGACTACTTCTCGCGCGAAACGTCGCTGATGATCGTGCGTCAACCGCTGGAACTCACGAACCACGGCCAGACGTTCGACATCAAGGTGAACGTGAACGGCGGCGGCGAAACGGGTCAGGCAGGTGCAGTGCGCCACGGCATCACCCGTGCGCTGATCGACTACGATGCGACGCTGAAGCCGTCGCTGTCGAACGCAGGCTTCGTCACGCGCGATGCACGTGAAGTCGAGCGTAAGAAGGTCGGTCTGCGCAAGGCGCGCCGCGCCAAGCAGTTCTCGAAGCGTTAATTTCCGCTTCATGGCCGCGCCGCTCCCGGGCGGCGTCCGCCGGAAAAACCGCCAGCTTTTGCGCTGGCGGTTTTTTTATGTCCGTTTCCAGGCGCGTGCTGCCGCGGCCTGCGCATGCGTGTTTGATGAAATCGACAAGAACCTATTGATTTCATGGACTTCAGCACGATCTTCTGATCGGCCCTACAATAGCGGCTAAAGCTTTTTGGAGAGTTCGCAATGAACGCTGTTACCGAATCCGCAGCAACGACGGCCGAAATGCCGGTTCCGTTCGTCTTCACCGACGCCGCAGCCGACAAGGTCAAGCAACTGATCGACGAAGAGGGCAATCCCGACCTGAAGCTGCGCGTGTTCGTGCAGGGCGGTGGCTGCTCCGGCTTCCAGTACGGCTTCACGTTCGACGAGGAAGTCAACGAGGACGACACCGTGATGAACAAGAACGGCGTCCAGCTCCTGATCGACTCGATGAGCTACCAGTACCTGGTCGGCGCCGAGATCGACTACAAGGACGACCTCAACGGCGCCCAGTTCGTGATCAAGAACCCGAACGCGACCACCACCTGCGGGTGCGGCTCGTCGTTCTCGGTCTGAGCGCACGACAGATCCACGCCGGTTCGCCGGAATGAAAAACGGGGCATCATGCCCCGTTTTTTGTGCCCGTTTTCCATGCGGCGCTCGCCGCGCGGCCGGCATCGCATCAGCGCGGATAGAGTGCGCCGAGCACGCGGTTGCCGGCCGCACCGGTGACCGTCGCGAGATTGCCGGGCTGGCGCGCGGTGAAACGGTACGCGAGCCACGCGAACGCGAGTGCCTCGACCTGCTGAGGCGGCACGCCGAGTGCCGCTGTCGTATCGACCGTGGCCGGCACGCCGGCCTCGCGCAGCGCGTGCCGGAGCGCATCGAGCAGCACCGGATTGCGTGCGCCGCCGCCGCATACGAACACGGCCTTGCAGCCCGCTGCGTGCTGTGCGATCTCGCGCGCGACCGAAACGGCAGTGAGCGCGGTGAGGGTGGCCTGCACGTCCTGCGGCGCGACGTGTGAGAACGTGGCGAGCTTCGCGTCGAGCCAGGCGGGATTGAACAGGTCGCGCCCGGTGCTTTTCGGCGGCGGTGCGGCGAAATAGGGCTCGTCGAGCAGCGCGTCGAGCAGCGCTGCATGGACGGTGCCGCGCGCCGCGAACTTGCCGCCGTCGTCGTACGGCTTGCCGAGATGGCGGGTCGCCCATTCGTCGAGCAGCGCATTCGCGGGGCCGCAGTCGAAACCGCGCACGTCGCCGCCTTCGCCGGGCAGGATCGTGATGTTGCTGATCCCGCCGAGATTGCAGACGACGCGCGTCTCGCCCGCCGCGCCGAACACCGTTGCATGGAAGGCCGGCGCGAGCGGCGCCCCGTGGCCGCCTGCCGCGACGTCGCGGCTGCGGAAATCGGCGATCACGTCGACCTGGGTCAGCTCGGCGAGCAGTGCCGGGTTGTTGATCTGCCGCGTATAACCGCGCTCGGGGCGATGGCGCACGGTCTGGCCGTGCACGCCGATCGCGCGGATCTCGTCGCGCGACAGCCCGGCCGTGCGCTGCAATTCGTGGCAGCACACCGCATAGCGCGCGACCAGCGCGTTCGCGGCGAGCGATTCGCGGTCGATCTCGTCGTCGCCGGGCTGCTGCAGCGCGAACAGCACGTCGCGCAGCGATTGCGCGAAGCCGACGAACGCTTCCGCGAGCACGACCGGCGCCTTGCCGGCCTCGAAACGCACGGCGACGCCATCGACGCCGTCCATGCTGGTTCCCGACATCAGCCCGAAGTAGATGCCGTCGGCCGGATGGGCGTTTTGCGGCTGTCGTTGCGGCACGTTGGGTTCTCCTGGATCGTGCGGCGCGGGCCGGTGCCGCGCGCCTTGCGCCCGATTATCCGCGCAACGCGGCGCGCCGTTAAGCGATGGGCGCGCAAGTTATGGGAAAATCCCTGTTTTTGCGACATTCTTCCTGGCACCGATGAGCACCGAACCCAGTTCCAAGCCTGTTTTCCCGATCACCGACGAAGTCCGGCATGCGCTCGCCGTCACGAAGCGCGGCGTCGACGAACTGCTGATCGAGGAAGAGTTCGCGCAGAAGCTCGCGCGCAGCGCGGCCACGGGCACGCCGCTTCGCATCAAGCTCGGCCTCGACCCGACCGCACCCGACATCCACATCGGCCACACCGTCGTGCTGAACAAGATGCGTCAGCTGCAGGACCTCGGCCACACGGTGATTTTCCTGATCGGCGATTTCACGTCGCTGATCGGCGATCCGTCGGGCCGCAACGCGACGCGCCCGCCGCTCACGCGCGAGCAGATCGAGTCGAACGCGAAGACCTATTTCGAGCAGGCCGCGCTCGTGCTCGATCGCGAGAAGACCGAGATCCGCTACAACAGCGAATGGTCGATGCCGCTCGGCGCGGACGGGATGATCAAGCTCGCATCGCGCTACACGGTTGCGCGGATCCTCGAACGCGAGGATTTCACGAAGCGCTTCCAGGGCGGCGTGCCGATCTCGATCCACGAATTCCTGTACCCGCTGATGCAGGGCTACGATTCGGTCGCGCTGAACGCCGATCTCGAGCTGGGCGGCACCGACCAGAAGTTCAACCTGCTGGTCGGCCGCGAGCTGCAGAAGCAGTACGGCCAGGAACAGCAGTGCATTCTCACGATGCCGCTGCTCGAAGGCCTCGACGGCGTCGAGAAGATGTCGAAGTCGAAGGGCAACTACGTCGGCATCAGCGAGAAGCCGACCGACATGTTCGGCAAGCTGATGAGCATCTCTGACACGCTGATGTGGCGTTACTTCGAACTGCTGTCGTTCCGCGGCCTCGACGAGATCGCCGGCTTCAAGCGCGAGGCCGAAGGCGGCCGCAACCCGCGCGACTTCAAGGTGCTGCTCGCGCAGGAAATCGTCGCGCGGTTCCACTCGCAGGCCGACGCCGAACGTGCGCTCGAGGACTTCAACCACCGCGCGAAGGGCGGCGTGCCGGACGACATCCCGTCGGTCACGCTCGCGGGCGCACCGCTCGCGATCGGCCAGTTGCTGAAGCAGGCGGGCCTCGTGCCGTCGACGAGCGAAGCGCTGCGCAATATCGAGCAGGGCGGCGTGAAGATCGACGGCGCGACCGTGTCGGACAAGGGCCTGAAGGTCGAAGCCGGCGAGTTCGTCGTCCAGGTCGGCAAGCGCCGCTTCGCGCGTGTCACGCTGACCGCATGATCGCGCTGATCCAGCGCGTGAAGCGCGCCGACGTGCGCGTCGGCGACCGCACGACGGGCGAGATCGGTGCGGGCCTGCTCGCGCTCGTCTGCGCGGAGCGCGGCGACACCGACGCAGCGGCCGACAAGCTGCTCGCGAAAATGCTCGGCTACCGCGTGTTCAGCGATGCCGCCGGCAAGATGAACCTGCCGGTGTCGAATATCGACGGCGAGGGCCGCGCAGGCGGCCTGCTGCTCGTGTCGCAGTTCACGCTGGCGGCCGATACCAATAGCGGGCTGCGTCCGAGCTTCACGCCGGCCGCGCCGCCCGACGAAGGCGCGCGGCTTTTCGACTATTTCGTCGCGGCCGCGCGTGCGCGCCATCCGGTCGTCGAGACGGGCGAGTTCGGCGCCGACATGCAGGTGTCGCTCGTCAACGACGGCCCCGTGACATTCTGGCTGCAAGTGCGGCCCTGATTCCTCCCCGGAGACGCCCCGCGATGGCCACCACGCAGATTCTTTTCATCCGCCATGGCGAGACGGCCTGGAATCGCATCAAGCGCATCCAGGGCCATATCGACATCCCGCTGGCCGACACCGGGCTCGCGCAGGCCCAAAAGCTGGCCGCGCGGCTCGCACGCGACGCGCGTGACGGTGCACGGATCGACGCGGTCTATTCGAGCGACCTGATGCGCGCGCAACAGACCGCACAGCCCTTCGCCGATGCGCTCGGGTTGCCGCTGCGGCTGCGGGAAGGGCTGCGGGAACGCTCGTACGGCGCATTCCAGGGGCACGACAGTACCGAGATCGAGGCGTTGTTTCCGGACGCATACGCGGCGTGGCAGACGCGCGATCCGGGCTTCGCGCCGGAGGGCGGCGAGTCGCAGCGTGAGTTCTATCACCGCGTGCTGCACGCGCTCGAGCCGATCGTGGCCGCGCACCCGGGCGGCCGGATCGCGTGTGTCGCGCACGGCGGCGTGCTCGACAGCGTGTACCGGTTTGCAAAC
The DNA here is from genome assembly GCF_052045915.1 of Burkholderia sp. 22088. Classification (NCBI taxonomy): domain Bacteria; kingdom Pseudomonadati; phylum Pseudomonadota; class Betaproteobacteria; order Burkholderiales; family Burkholderiaceae; genus Burkholderia; species Burkholderia sp. 22088. Next base: position 202,128 of record NZ_JBQEPY010000009.1, on the reverse strand, counting down.
GGCATCGAACTGTCGGCGCCCCGCAATTATCAGCTGCTCAACACGAGCATCAACGTCGTCGATTACGCGGATGGCCGCGCGCAGGTCGTGCAGTGGGCCGACGTCTCGCACCTGGACGCCGCGAGCGACGACGACGGGTACCGCAAGGTGCTCTGAACCGGCAGGCTCCGTCCGGCATGGCCGGCCGGGGCTTCCTTCCTGCGTGGCGCTCGCCGCTTACTGCGGCAGCGCGTGGCGGGTCTTGTAGTCGAGCGCGTACGCGATCTTGCCGGGCTTGTCCGCCGCGATCGGCTGGCGCAGCTTGTCGAATTCCCCCTTGTTGTATTTCTTCCCGCCGTTGATCGCGTCCGCGCGCCCGAGGTCGGCGCCCGTCTTGCCGTCGATCACGGGGTCCGTGGCCGCGACCATGCGCGCCGACGCATTCCAGACCGCGTTCAGGTAGCCCGTGTCGGCCTTTGCCGGATCGGGATCGGTTGCGCCGGCGCGCGTCAGGTCGTAGCCGTCGAGCGAGAACGTGCCCGGTTGCGCGCGCAGCCAGTCGGCCCAGTAGAACTCGAGGTAGTCGGTGGCTTGTGCGGGCTTGCTGTAGGCGATGTCGCGCGTGAAATAGACGAGCGAGCGGTAGCGGTCGTTCGTCATCCCGAGTTTCAGGCCGAGCCCGGTCGGCAGTTGGGCGGCCGTGATCGGCTTGCCGTCACCGTTCTTGAGGCGCAGATAACCGCGGCTCTGCATCTGCTGCCAGAACGCGTCGCCCGAGTAGTCGCTGAGGTTGTCCTTGACGACGACGTGCACGTGCAGCGCCGGGCCGCCGTCGGGCGTCTCGTAGTAGGTCGACAGGCCGTGGTGGCCGTCGGTCAGGTACAGCGCATCGCCGTTCGGGCCGATCACGACCGGGTTCAGCACCGACCGGTCGCGGGCGTTCGCGTCGGTCGTCTTGCACGCGTAGCTGGCGGGATCGCGCAGCACCGACTTGGCCGTGTAGCCCGCCGAAGCGACACCGCCGAGGCCTTCGTCCGCACAGAAGTCGTCGAATTTCTTGTCGGGCTGCAGTTCGTAGCGGCCGAGCTTGTAGTAGATCTGGTCGTAACCGATTGCACCCTGCGTCGGATGGAGGTCGCCGAGCGTCACGTCGATCAGGTCGCCCGCTCGGGCAGCCTTCCACTTGCCCGGTTGTGGCGTGACGGTGGCGGGCGGCGCCGGGGCAGGCGCGGTCGGGGTGCCGCCGGACGGCGTTTGCGCGTCCGAACGCGCGACGGCGGCGACATCGTCGCCTCCACAGGCGCCGAGGGCGAGGACGGCGGACAGGCTGGCGGCGAGGGCGAAACGGATCGGCAGGCGTGGCATCGCGGGTATCGGGTGTCGGTCGGATTGGCGGAACACCGCGCGGGTCACGGACAGGCGGGACGGACGGCGCGTGCGACCGTGCGCGGGTGCAAGCCCGTCAGCTTGTCACAGGTATTTGACAGCAAATTGAAATGACGGGAAGAAGCGGATCGTCAGGTGGACGAGGTGCCGTCGGGCGGTGCTGCCGTCGCGCGGCGGCGCGCACGCTTTGACGCGCCGTTCACGAGCGCCCAGCGCAGCACGGGCGCGACGACCCGTATGCCGGGCCGGACCACCGCGCGCCGCAGCGGCGCGAACGTCGACACGCCGAGCATGCGCTGCGCCCACGGCGGCAGCAGGTCGATTCCGGCATGCATCACCAGTGACGCGGCCGGCCGCAGCACCGGCTTCGCGACCGGCACGTTCAGCAGGATGGACATCACGTCGAACGTACGCGGCCCGGCCTCGAGTTCGGGCTGCATGCGTGCGAGATACGCGGCCACCTCGGCACGCGAACGGGGAACCTCGTGTGCGCCGAGCAGTTCGGCGACCAGTGCCGTCTCGGCGTAGTAGCGATCCTGCAATTCACCCGGCAGGGCCGGATTCACGTAGCGCAGATGTGCGGCGAGGAAACTCGATACTTCCGCGACGTGCACCCAGGTCAGCAACGCAGGATCGTCGGCGCGATACGGCCGGCCGTCCGGTGCGGTGCCCGATATGTGCGCGTGGATCGATTTCACGCGCTCGATCAGTGCGAGGGCGTCCGCGCGACTGCCGAAGGTCGTACCGGTGATGAACGTGGCGGTGCGCCGCAAGCGACCCAGGATGTCGGTGCGAAACGACGAGTGATCCCAGACGCCCGCGAGGGCGAGCGGATGGAGCGCCTGCAGCAGCAGTGCGGCGATGCCGCCCGTCATCATCGACGTGAAGTCGGCATGTACGCGCCAGCAGACGGCGTCGGGGCCGAACAGCCCCGGGTCTCCGGGCGGAGAGGAGAGGTCGAGCGACGGGCCGCCGCCGCCCGCCGTCAGGTGCGTGACGCCGGCCACGAGCCGCTTGCGGATCGGCTCGGCCCAGCGCGGGCCCGGTGCAGGTGCGGCGGGGTGGCGGCTGGGCGGCGTCGTCATGGCGGGTGCGGCTCGGGCGACGGGTTACTTCCCGTCGGGGGTATCCCACTCGCCGCGTTCGGTGCGGCCGGCGTCGGGCACGGAAAGCCCGAAGTGGCGATACGTGAGCAGCGTCGCGACGCGCCCGCGCGGCGTGCGCTGCAGGAAGCCCTGCTGGATCAGGTAGGGCTCGAGTACGTCCTCGATCGTGTCGCGCTCTTCGCCGATCGCCGCCGCGAGGTTGTCGATACCGACCGGGCCGCCGTCGAACTTGTACAGGATCGCCTCGAGCAGCTTGCGGTCCATCAGGTCGAAGCCGACCGGATCGACGTCGAGCATCGCGAGCGCGGCATCGGCGACGGCCGCGGTGATCTGGCCGTCGGCCTTCACTTCCGCGAAGTCGCGCACGCGGCGCAGCAGCCGGTTCGCAATCCGCGGCGTGCCGCGCGAGCGCTTCGCGATTTCCAGCGCGCCGTTCGGATCGATCTGCGCGTTCAGCAGCGATGCCGAGCGCCGCACGATGCGCGACAGTTGATCGGCGTCGTAGAACTCGAGGCGCGCGACGATCCCGAAACGGTCGCGCAGCGGGTTGGTCAGCATCCCGGCGCGGGTGGTGGCGCCGACCAGCGTGAACGGCTGCAGGTCGAGCTTCACGCTGCGCGCGGCCGGGCCTTCGCCGATCATGATGTCGATCTGGTAATCCTCGAGTGCCGGATACAGGATTTCCTCGACGACCGGCGACAGCCGGTGGATTTCGTCGATGAACAGCACGTCGTTCGCCTCGAGGTTCGTCAGCAGCGCGGCGAGATCGCCCGCGCGCTCGAGCACGGGGCCGGACGTCTGGCGCAGGTTCACGCCCATTTCCCGCGCGATGATGTGCGCGAGCGTCGTCTTGCCGAGGCCCGGCGGCCCGAACAGCAGCACGTGGTCGAGCGGCTCGGAGCGGCGCTTGGCGGCTTCGATGAAGATCTCGAGCTGGCCGCGCACCTTTTCCTGGCCGACGTAGTCGTCGAGCTGGCGCGGCCGCAGCGCACGTTCGAACACCTCCTCGTGCGACGAGGCGGGCGTGGCGGCGATGATCCGCTGCTCGGTGGCGAGTTTGTCGGTTTCAATCATGCGGCCATTGTACCGCGCGCCGCACTCCCGCCCACCTGGCCGAACGGCCGACTGGCGCGCGATGCCGCGCCGCGCGACACTGGTTTCGACGGCCGGATTGAACGCGCGTTACGCCTTCGACAACGCCTTCAGTGCGAGCTTGATGCCTTCGGATACACCGGTGCCGGCCGGCACGTTCTTGATCGCGGCCAGGCCTTCCTTTTCGGAATAGCCGAGCGCAAGCAGCGCGTTGAGGATGTCGGTTGCGTGGTCGGACGGCGACGCGGCGCCGGCGAGCGCGCCGAGATCGGCGCCGAGCTTGCCCTTCAGTTCGAGCAGCAGGCGTTCGGCCGTCTTCTTGCCGATGCCGGGCAGGCGCGTGAGGCGTGCGGCGTCCTGCATCGTCACGGCCTGCGCGAGTTCCTGCACGCTCATGCCGGACAGCACGGCGAGCGCCATGCGCGCGCCGATGCCGGTGATCTTCAGCAGTTCGCGGAAGGTCGTGCGCTCTTGAGGCGTCAGGAAGCCGTACAGCAGGTGCGCGTCCTCGCGGACGATCTGCTGCGTGAGCAGCACGACGCGCTCGCCCGTTTGCGGCAGGTTGTAGAAGGTGCTCATCGGCACGTCGATTTCGTAGCCGACGCCGTTGCAGTCGACGAGCAGGTGAGGCGGGTTCTTTTCGAGCAGGATGCCGGCGATGCGACCGATCATGGAGGGCGGGATGCGAGGAATAAAGCGCGAGTGTAGCGCACGTGCGGCGCAATGCCGACGGGATCGGCCGTCAGGCCGGGGCAACGGGTGTCGTGGGTGTGCCGCGTCCGGTCGAAACGGTCGACACGGTCGATCCGGCAGACCGCACGCCGGCACGCGCGAGGTCAGCCGACCAGCCGCCCGCGCCGTACGCGCAGCCCTTTCTTCGCGAGCGCCGGCGCGAGGCCGCCGAGCGTGTTGAGCGTGTCGCCGCCGTGCGCGTGGCAGATCGCCATGCCGAGCGCGTCGGCCGCGTCGGAGCCCGGCTGTCCGGAGAGATTGAGCAGCCGCGTGACCATCTCCTGCATCTGCGTCTTGGTCGCGCGGCCGTAGCCGACCACGGCCTGCTTGAGCTGCAGCGCCGTGTATTCGGCGACGGGCAGGCCGCCCGCGACGAGGCCGCAGATCGCGGCGCCGCGCGCCTGGCCGAGCAGCAGCGTCGACTGCGGGTTCACGTTGACGAACACCTTTTCGATCGCGGCCTGATCGGGTGCGTGCTCGCGCACGATGGTCGAGACGCCCTGGAAGATCGTGCCGAGCCGGGTGGCCAGGTCGGCGGTCGGCGTACGGATCACGCCGCTCGCGACATAGGCGAGCCGGTGGCCGCTGACGTCGATGATGCCGAAACCGGTGACGCGCAGGCCGGGGTCGATGCCGAGAATTCGCATGAGTGAGGAGAATGGCGTGATGCAGCGATACTACAACGAATGGTGTGCGGCGCCGGCCGCACGGTTGCGTGCGCCGGCGCAACACAATAAAAAACCCGGCGGGTGCAATGCCGCCGGGTTGTCGTGCAGCGGCCGCGCGGGCCGCATGCCGCGATCAGTGACGGAAGTGACGCACGCCCGTCAGGATCATCGCGATGCCGTGCTCGTCGGCTGCGGCGATCACTTCGTCGTCGCGCATCGAGCCGCCCGGCTGGATCACGCAGGTCGCGCCGGCCGCCACGACGACGTCGAGGCCGTCACGGAACGGGAAGAACGCATCCGACGCGACGGCCGAACCGGCCAGCGTCAGGCCCGCGTTCTGCGCCTTGATGCTTGCGATGCGCGCGGAATCGACGCGGCTCATCTGGCCGGCGCCGACGCCGAGCGTCATGCCGTTGCCGCAGAACACGATCGCGTTCGACTTCACGTACTTCGCGACGCGCCATGCGAACAGCAGGTCGTCCATTTCCTTCGCGGTCGGCTGGCGCTTCGTGACGACGCGCAGCTCGCTCGGCTGCACGTTCTTCGAATCGAGCGACTGCACGAGCAGGCCGCCGCCCACGCGCTTCAGGTCGAATGCGTTGTGGCCGTCGCCCAGCGCGATCTCGAGCAGGCGCACGTTCTGCTTCGCGGCGAACACCTGCTTCGCGGCGTCGGAGAACGACGGGGCGATCAGCACTTCGACGAACTGCTTCGCGACGGCCTGGGCAGCCGCTTCGTCGACTTCGCGGTTGAACGCGATGATGCCGCCGAAGGCCGACGTCGGATCCGTCTGGAACGCCTTCGCGTACGCGTCGGCCGAATCGTTGCCAACTGCAACGCCGCACGGGTTCGCATGCTTGATGATCACGCAGGCCGGTGCGTCGAACGTCTTCACGCATTCCCACGCCGCGTCGGAATCCGCGATGTTGTTGTACGACAGTTCCTTGCCTTGCAGCTGGCGGTAGTTCGCCAGCGCGCCGGCCGGCGTCGCGAGGTCGCGGTAGAACGCCGCGCTCTGGTGCGGGTTCTCGCCGTAGCGCAGGTCCTGCACCTTGTCGAACGCCAGGTTCAGCGTGGCCGGGTACGTGCTGCGCGAAGCGTGCTTCAGCTCGTCGGTCAGGCTCGTCAGGTAGTTCGTGATCGCGCCGTCATATTGCGCGGTGTGCGCGAACACCTTCGTCGCGAGGCGGAAGTTGGTCGCGTAGCCCACCGCATTGCCGTTCGCCTTCATTTCATCGAGCACGACCGCGTAGTCGGCCGGATCGACGACGACCGTCACGTCGCGGTGGTTCTTCGCGGCCGAGCGCAGCATCGTCGGGCCGCCGATGTCGATGTTCTCGATCGCGTCGGCGAGCGTGCAGTCGTCCTTCGCGATCGTCGCGACGAACGGATACAGGTTCACGACGAGCAGGTCGATCGTCGGGATGTCGTGCCGTTCCAGCGCCTGCATGTGCTCGGGCAGGTCGCGGCGGGCGAGGATGCCGCCGTGCACCTTCGGGTGGAGCGTCTTCACGCGCCCATCGAGCATCTCCGGGAAGCCCGTGTAATCGGCCACTTCGGTCACGGGCAGGCCGGCGTCGGCGAGGAGTTTCGCGGTGCCGCCCGTCGACAGCAGCTTGACGCCGAGGTCGGACAGCGACTTCGCGAAGTCGACAATGCCGGTCTTGTCGGAAACGGAAATGAGCGCTTGCTTGATCATGATGGAACCACCAATAGCCAGGGAAACGGGGACGGGACGGCTGCCTACAGCAGGCCGTGCTGCTGCAGCTTCTTGCGCAGCGTATTGCGATTGATGCCGAGGTACTCCGCGGCGAGCGACTGGTTGCCGCCTGCCTGTACGAGCACGACCTCGAGCATCGGCTTTTCGACGCAGGACATCACCATTTCATAGACGTCGTGCGGATTGGAGCCGTCTAGATCCCGGAAATACACGTCCAGGCTCTCGCGGACACATTGTTCGATGTTGTGCTTGCTCATGCTGCTAACTGGTTATGGTCGTCCGACTCGCCCTGGCCGTTTTCCTCTTCGTCGTCGACATAGACGAGGTGGTCCGACAGCGCCTTTTGCGCCTCGAAGAATGCATTGACGGCGGCGAGCTGCTCGCGGGTGGAATCGAGCGTGTTCATCCTGTGCCGGAACCCGTTGGCACCGGAAAGGCCGCGAGTGTACCAGCCGATGTGCTTGCGCGCAGTACGGACTCCCGTGAATTCACCATAGAAGGCGTAGTGGTCTTCCAGGTGTTCGTTCATCACGTGCTGGATCTCGTCGATCCGCGGCGGGGGCAGCAGCTCGCCGGTTTGCAGGAAATGATCGATTTCGCGGAACAACCATGGCCGACCTTGCGCGGCGCGACCGATCATCAGGGCATCGGCGCCGGTCGCGTCGAGCACGGCCTTCGCCTTCGCGGGCGACGTGATGTCACCGTTCGCGACCACCGGAATCCGCACCGCCGCCTTCACGGCCGCGATGGTGTCGTATTCGGCGTCGCCGCGGTACAGGTCGGCGCGCGTGCGGCCGTGCACGGTGAGCATCGAAATGCCGGCGGCTTCGGCCAGGCGCGCGACCGTGATCGCGTTCTTGTGCTCGCGATCCCAACCCGTGCGGATCTTCAGCGTGACGGGCACCGCATCGGGCCCCGTGCCGACCGCCGCGACGACCGCCTCGACGATGCGCTGCACGAGCGGCTCGTTCTGCAGCAGTGCGGAGCCGGCCGCGACGTTGCAGACCTTTTTCGCCGGGCAGCCCATGTTGATGTCGATGATCTGCGCGCCGTTGTCGACGTTGTAGCGGGCCGCTTCGGCCATCATCGCCGGATCGGCGCCCGCGATCTGGACCGCGATCGGCTCCACCTCGCCTTCGTGGTTCGCGCGCCGCATCGTCTTCGCGCTTTTCCACAGCTGCGCGTTGGACGCGACCATCTCGGACACGGCGTAACCGGCCCCCATCCGCTTGCAGAGCTGGCGGAACGGACGATCCGTCACGCCGGCCATCGGGGCGACGAACAGGTTGTTACGCAATACGTGAGAGCCGATAACGGGCATCGCAATGGCACCGCCCGCGGCGGGCGCGGGCATGAAAAGGGCAGACGGAAACGCGCATTTTACCGTATTCCCATGCCCCGCCGATTTGACCCGGTTTGAGTGGCGCGACTGTGCGCGCCGCGCGTCAGTTGCGCTGGCCGAACATCATCTGGCGCGCGATCACCTTCTTGAGCGGCGGCACGAACTCGAGTGCGGTGAGCGCGGCACCGCGCAGCAGCGGGAGCGGGCCCGAGTCGATCGTGAACAGGCGTGCCAGCGTGTCGGTCGCGCCGATCGTGAAGCGCCGGTCGAGTGCGCGGCGCGCGTTGAAGGTGGCGAGCGCGGTCGCTTCGAAGCCTTGCGTGGACAGCGTGTCGACGAGCGTATGCGCATCGCGCAGCCCGAGGTTGAGCCCCTGGCCCGCGACGGGGTGCAGGGTTTGCGCGGCATTGCCGACGATCGCGACGCGGCCGTTGACGAGCGTCTGCGCGGCGTTCAGGCCGAGCGGGAAAGACGCGCGGCCCGCGATCGCGACGAAGTCGCCCATGCGCTCGCCGAACGCGCTGCCGAGTTCGCGCAGGAACGCGTCGTCGGGCAGCGCGGCGCGGCGCGCCGCTTCGTCGGGCGTGCAGCACCACACGAGCGAATACTCGGCCTGGCGCGGGCCGCCAAGCGGCAGCAGTGCGAGCGGGCCTTCGTGCGTGAAGCGTTCCCACGCGACGTTCGGGCGCGGCGCCGATACCGTGACCGTGCCGACGATCGCGGTCTGGCCGTAGTCGCGGCGATGCTTGCCGGTATCGGCCCGCTGTTCGTGGAACAGCCCGCCTTCGGCATTGATGACGATGCGTGCGCGCAGCGTGCGCTCGCCTTGCGGGCCATCGAGCGTCAGCGTGACGCCGTCGGCATCCTGCTGCGGCTCGCGCGCGGTGGTCGACGTGAGCCAGTCGACGCGGGTGCCGCGCACGGCGCCCGCGAGCGCCTGCACGAGCGAGCCGAAGCGTACGACATAACCGAGTGCGGCGAGGTCGTGTTCGTCGCGGTCGATCAGCGTGCGGCCGAAATGGCCGCGCTGCGATACGTGGATGTGTTCGATCGGCGTCGCGTCGGCGGGCCACGCGAGCGTGTCGAGCAGCACGCGGCTGCCGTGCGACACGGCGATCGCGCGCGGATCGTTTGCGCTCGCGGCCGGTTCACGCGCATCGATCAGCGCGATCGATGCGTGCTGCGTGGCGCTGCGGCGCGCGAGCCAGCCGGCGAGCGCGAGCCCGACGGGGCCCGCGCCGACGATGGCGAGGTCGTAGTCCGGCGTGGCCGGGGAGGAGGCGGTCGTCATCTTGATTCGTGAAACGGAGGTAACGGTCGGCGGCAGCCGGTCATGCGAGTGCGCGCATCAGCGCTTCGATCTCGTCCGCCGCGACGGGCACGCCGCGCGTGATCAGCTCGCAGCCGTGCTCGCGCACGATCGCGTCGTCCTCGATGCGGATGCCGATGTTCCAGTACTCGGGCGGCACGTCGTCGGCGGCGCGCACATACAGGCCGGGTTCGACCGTCAGCGTCATGCCGGCCTTCAGCGTGCGCCATGGCAGCGCGCCGTTGCCGTCGCGCTCGGCGAGCCGCTCGCGGTAGTCGCCGCAATCGTGCACGTCCATGCCGATCCAGTGGCCGGTGCGGTGCATGTAGAAGCGCGTGTACGCACGCTCGGCGATCACGTCGTCGACGTTCGAGAAGCGCGTTTTCGGGATGATGCCGGTGTCGAGCAGCCCCTGCGCGAGCACGCGCACGGCGGCGTCGTGCGGTGCTTCGAACGGCACGCCGGCGCGCGTCGCGTCGATCGCGGCCTGCTGGGCGGCGAGCACGATGTCGTACAGCGTGCGTTGCGCGGGCGAGAAGCGCCCGTTGGCCGGGAACGTGCGCGTGATGTCCGACGCGTAGCCGTCGAGTTCGCACGCGGCGTCGATCAGGATCAGGTCGCCGTCCTTCGCGGTTGCGTTGCCGGCCGGGTAGTGCAGCACGCACGCGTTCGCGCCGGCCGCGACGATCGAGCCGTACGCGGGCGACTGCGCGCCGTGCTTGCGGAACACATACAGCAGCTCGGCCTCGAGTTCGTATTCGCGGATGCCGGGGCGGCACGCCTGCATCGCGCGGCGGTGCGCGAGCGCGGAGATGTGCGCGGCGCGCATCATGATCGCGAGCTCGTGCTCGTCCTTCACGAGCCGCATGTCGTCGAGGAGCGGCGTGAGGTCGAGCATCGCGTCCGGTGCGGCGACGCCCGTGCGCGCCAGCGCGCGCACCGCGTCGATCCAGCCCGCGAGCCGGCGGTCGAAGTCGGCCGATGCGCCGAACCGGTAGTGCACGGTGCCGGAGTCGGCGAGCAGGCGCGGCATCTCCGTATCGATCACGTCGACCGCGAACGCCGCGTCGAAGCCGAACGCATCGCGCGCGGCTTCGGGCCCGTAGTGGAAGCCTTCCCAGATCTCGCGGTCGGCATTCTTGCCGCGGCAGAACAGGATCGACTCCGGCGCGCCGTGCGGCGCGGCCGCGTTCAGCACGAGCACGGCATCCGGCTCGGTGAAGCCCGTCAGGTAATGGAAGTAGCTGTCGTACCGGTACGGGTAGGCCGTATCGCGGTTGCGCAGCAGTTCCGGCGCGGTGGGGACGATGGCGACGCCGCCGCCGGCGGCACGCAGTGCGGCAAGCACGCGTTCACGGCGCTGGCGGTAGACGTCGACGGCGATGGCGGTATCGAGGGGCGCGTTCATTCGTGCGATTGTAGCGCCGCGTGACGCCGCGCGTGAGAGAGGGGGCGGGAAGCCGCGCCGGGCGGCCCGCGTGACGGTTGTTGCAAACCATCCACAGGCCGGTCGGGCGATTTTCTGTCGCGCGACGCCGGCCGGTTATGATCGGCGACAACGTATACTCTCGGCGGTTCCCTTAAAAAGGCAGATGATGAAATTAATCGGTTCGCTCAGCAGCCCGTACGTCCGCAAGGCGCGGATCGTGCTGGCTGAAAAGAAGATCGACTACAAGCTGGAGCTCGAGAACGTGTGGGCGCCGGAGACGGATATTCATGCTTCGAATCCGCTCGGCAAGGTCCCGTGCCTTGTGATGGAGGATGGTGCCGCGGTGTTCGATTCCCGCGTGATCTGCGAATACGTCGACACGCTGTCGCCGGTCGGCAAGCTGATTCCGCCGTCGGGGCGCGAGCGCGTCGAAGTGCGCTGCTGGGAAGCGCTGGGCGACGGCGTGCTCGACGCGGCCGTGGCGATTCGTCTCGAATACACGCAGCGGGACGAAGCGCAGCGCAGCGCGAGCTGGATCGCGCGCCAGCAGCGCAAGATCGACGACGCGCTCGTCGCGATGTCGCAAGGGCTCGGCGGCAAGACGTGGTGCGTCGGTAATCATTACACGCTCGCCGACATCGCACTCGGCTGCGCGCTCGGCTATCTCGACTTCCGGATGCCCGAGCTCAACTGGCGCGACCGCCACCCGAACCTCGACAAGCACTTCGTGAAGCTGCTGCAGCGCCAGTCGTTCGCCGACACGCTGCCGCAGAACTGAGCCGCACGCGACGCGTACACGCATTCACGCATTCGGCAGACAAAAGAAAAGCGCCCCGCGGGGCGCTTTTCTTTTTGCCGGGCCGCCCCGCGGCGGGGGCGCTCGCATGCATCATTCGATCGACGCGTAGACGGCCTCGCCGAGCGTGAACGAATCGCTGCGCGAAATCGGCCACCACTTGTCGTACAGCGTAAAGCCGCAGGTGTTGCCGTCGAGCAGCGCGCCGGGCTTCAGGTACTTCAGCAGCTGCGACATCAGCCGGACCTCGTGCGGCGCGATGCGCTGCACGATGTGATGCGCGCGCAGCTCCGACGGATGCGCGAGGCCGGCCGCCTGCACGAGCTCCTGCAGCGCGTGCAGCGTGTTGCGGTGGAAGTTGTACACGCGGTCGGCCTTGTCGGGCACGACGAGCGCGCGCTGGCGCACCGGGTCCTGCGTCGCGACGCCGGTCGGGCAGCGGCCCGTGTGGCAGGTCTGCGCCTGGATGCAGCCGACCGCGAACATGAAGCCGCGCGCCGAGTTCACCCAGTCCGCGCCGATCGCGAGCGTGCGGGCGACGTCGAACGCGGTGATGATCTTGCCGCTCGCGCCGATCTTCACGCGGTCGCGCACGCCGATCCCGACGAGCGTGTTGTGCACGAGCAGCAGCCCTTCCTGCAGCGGCACGCCGACGTGGTCGGTGAATTCGAGCGGCGCCGCGCCCGTGCCGCCTTCCGCGCCGTCGACGACGATGAAGTCCGGCACGATGCCGGTCTCGAGCATCGCCTTCGCGATCCCGAAGAATTCCCACGGATGGCCGACGCACAGCTTGAAGCCGGTCGGCTTGCCGCCCGACAGCGTGCGCAGCCGTTCGACGAATTCGAGCAGCCCGCGCGGGGTCGAGAATTCCGAGTGCGTCGCGGGCGAGATGCAGTCCTTGCCCATCGGCACGCCGCGCGTCTCGGCGATCTCCGGCGTGATCTTCGCGGCCGGCAGCACGCCGCCGTGGCCGGGCTTCGCGCCCTGCGACAGCTTGACCTCGATCATCTTGACCTGCGGATCGGCGGCCTGCTTCGCGAACTTGTCGGGGTTGAAGGTGCCGTCGTCGTTGCGGCAGCCGAAGTAGCCCGACGCGATTTCCCAGATGATGTCGCCGCCGTTCTCGCGGTGGTACTTCGACAGCGAGCCTTCGCCCGTGTCGTGCGCGAAACCGCCTTTCTTCGCGCCGAGGTTCAGCGAGCGGATCGCGTTCGCGGACAGCGAGCCGAAGCTCATCGCCGAGATGTTGAAGATCGAAATGTCGTACGGTTGCGCGCGATTCGCGCCGACGCGGACGCGGAAATCATGGTTCGGCAGCTTCGTCGGCGCGAGCGAGTGGCTGATCCATTCGTGCGCGACGGCCTTCACGTTCAGCTCGGTGCCGTACGGGCGGTTGTCGGCGACGTTCTTCGCGCGCTGGTAGACGAGGCTGCGCTGCGCACGCGAGAACGGTTTCTCGTCGGTGTCGTCCTCGACGAAATACTGGCGGATTTCAGGTCGGATGAATTCGAACAGGAAGCGGAAGTGGCCCCAGAGCGGGTAGTTGCGCAGGATCGCGTGGCGGTCCTGCTTCAGGTCGTACAGGCCGAGCGCGACGAGGGCGGCGGGAATCAGGATCCACAGCCACGCGATCGTGTGCCGCGCGGCGAGTGCCGCGACGGCCACGAACAGCAGGACCGCGCACCACATCGCGAGATAGCGTCGGGAAAACATGGGGACTCCGTCGTAATTATCTGGATGGCCATCGCTCGCGAGCGGTCGCGCGGCGGCCGGCAGGTCGGCGCCCTCGGCGTTGCGCCGGGCCGGCGGGCAGGGTGCCCGAGCCGTGCCTGGCCGCCGCCGGCGCCCACGATGGTCGAGAGTCTACTACGGGTCCCGTGAAGCTCGCGTTGCCGAGCCGGCCCGCCGCGTCAGGTGAGCGCGTGACGGATGAACGGGCCGTATGCGGGCGCGTCGGGCTTCAGCCTGACGCCGGCTTCGAAGTCCGTGTCGCGGTTGAACGGCACCCGCGGCCACGTCTGCCAGGCGCGCAGTCGTGCGCGGTAGTCCGCGAGCGCTTGCGCGAGGCGCGCGTCGCGGTGCCGCGCGGCGTCGCCGGCCGGATCGCTGCGAACCTCGTGGATCAGGTGCGGTTCGAGCACGTCGAAGCCGACGTAGCGCAGCGCATGCATGAGCGGCCACAGCAGCAGGCGCGTGTCGCCCTCGCGGCCGTCGGGCGCGCAGGCGGCGGCCGACGATCCGGTCGTCACGCTCAGCAGCGCGCGGCGCCCGTGCAACACGCCGCTGTCATGGCGCCGGCGGCTGCTGTAGAGGCCGCCGTAGACGAACACGCGATCCATCCAGCCCTTCAGGATCGCCGGCGCGCCGAACCACCACAGCGGGAACTGCAGGATCAGCGCGTCGGCCTGCTGCAGCAGCCCGACGTGATGCCCGACCTCCGGCGCGAGCGTGCCGCGCTCCCAGTGGTGGCGCTGCTCGCGTTGCGCATCGAAGCGTGCCGTGTCGAGCCGATCGGCGTAATGGCGCGGCGCCTCGCTCGGGTCGAACCCGTCGGCGTACAGGTCCGCGACGGTCGCGGTATGGCCGGCGGCGCGCCACGTATCGGCCGCCGCATGGGAGAGGGCCGCGTTGAACGACTGCGGTTCGGGATGGGCGACGACGATCAGCGCATGCATGGCGGGCTCCGTGAGTGTGCGACGATGATGGCCGGCGGCAGCGGGGCCGCGCAATCACGCACCCGGAGGTAACCATGGCTTTTCCCGGCGACGTCTATGCGGCGGACTGTTCGGCGCGCGACGCGCTCGCGCTGATCGCCGGCAAGTGGACGCTGCTGATCCTGCCGGCGCTGGCCGAGCGGCCGCTGCGCAACGGCGAGCTGCTGCGGCGCATCGGCGGCATCTCGCAGAAGGTGCTCACGCAGACGCTGCGCGAGCTGGAGCGCAACGGGCTGATCGAACGGATCGCGATCGCCGCGCGGCGATCGCATGTCGAATACCGGCTGACGCCGGTGGCGGAATCGCTGGTGGACACGCTCGTGGCGCTCGATCGCTGGGCCGAGCGCCATTTCCCGGTGCTCGACGCGGCGCGCGAGCGCTACGACGCGGCCGTGCAGCACATGCGCTGAACAGGCGGGCGGGGCCGCGGGCGCGGCCGCTTTCGGCCGGCGCCTGCGGCGCGTCAGCGTGCGGCCGCGAGTGCCGGCGCGTCGAGCGCCTGCCGGTCGCTGGTTGCCGCGCTTTCGATGATGCCGCCGCCGAGACAGATCTCGCCGTCGTACAGCACGGCCGACTGGCCGGGCGTGACGGCCCACTGCGCATCGTCGAACGCGAGCGAGAAGCGTGCTTCGCCTGCCGGGCCGGGCACGGCGGCGCCGAAGGCGCATGCCGCGTCGGCCTGCCGGTAGCGCGTCTTCGCGCCGCACGCGAAGCCCTCGGCCGGCGGCTCGCCGGCGACCCAGCTCACGTTGCCGGCAACGAGCTCGCGCGACAGCAGCCACGGATGATCGTGGCCCTGCACGACGTACAGCGTGTTCGACGCGATGTCCTTCGCGGCGACGAACCACGGTTCGCCGCTGCCGCTCTTGCTGCCGCCCAGGCCGATGCCCTTGCGCTGGCCGAACGTGTAGAACGCGAGGCCGATGTGCTCGCCGACGACCTTGCCGTCCGGCGTCTTCATCGGGCCGGGTTTGGTCGGCAGATAGCGGTTCAGGAAATCGCGGAACGGCCGTTCGCCGATGAAGCAGATGCCGGTCGAATCCTTCTTCTTCGCGTTCGGCAGCCCGATCTGCGCGGCGATCTCGCGCACCTTCGTCTTCGGGATCTCGCCGAGCGGGAACATCGTCTTCGACAGTTGCGCCTGGTTCAGCCGGTGCAGGAAGTACGACTGGTCTTTCGTATGGTCGAAGGCCTTCAGCAGCTCGAAACGCCCGTCGCGCTCGCGCACGCGCGCATAGTGGCCCGTCGCGATCATTTCCGCGTCGAGCGACATCGCGTGATCGAGGAACGCCTTGAACTTGATTTCGGCGTTGCACAGCACGTCGGGGTTCGGCGTGCGGCCGGCCGAGTATTCGCGCAGGAACTCGGCGAACACGCGATCCTTGTATTCCGCCGCGAAGTTGACGGCTTCCACGTCGATGCCGATCAGGTCGGCCACCGACACGACGTCGATCCAGTCCTGGCGCGTCGAGCAGTATTCGCCGTCGTCGTCGTCTTCCCAGTTCTTCATGAACAGGCCGACCACGTCGTAACCCTGTTCCTTCAGCAGCCACGCGGTCACCGACGAATCGACGCCGCCCGACATGCCCACCACTACACGGCGCTTGCTCATTTGTTGACCGCCTGACGTTCGAATGCTTCGGGGCGCGGCGCGACCGAATGCGTATGCACGAAATCGAGCGGAATGCGCCGCCCGGCGAGGTAATCGTCGACGCAGCGCATCACCGCGGGCGAGCGATGGCGCTCGCTGCACGCGCGCAGTTCGTCGGCGGTCATCCACAGCGTGCGGACGATGCCGTCGTCGAGCGCGTGGCCCGCGACCGGCTCGCCGGCCGTGCCGCAGAACGTGAAGCGCAGGTAAGTCGCGCCGGCGGTGCCGGGACGGTCGTAGTGCGCCAGATAGACGCCGACGAGCGCGTCGGGCGTGAACGGGTGCGCGGTTTCCTCGAGCGTCTCTCGGATCACGGCGTCGGCCAGCGTTTCGCCGGCTTCGAGATGGCCTGCCGGCTGGTTGATGCGCAGGCCCGACGAGGTTTCTTCCTCGATCAAGAGAAAGCGGCCGGCATGCTCGACGAGCGCCGCGACCGTCACATGCGGGGTCCAGATTTCGGGTTTCATGGTTCGGCATTTTACCGGTTGCGCCCGAACGCTGCCCGGCGTTCGGTCAGACGAATCCGACCCTCGTAATCGTCCGTCGCGCCGATGCGCGGTCACGTCGGCCAGGCTGACGCGTCGATCTCGCGCGATCGTGCGCAAAGGCGGGTGCGGCCGTCGCTTTCGCCTAAAGTGAAACGTGAGTGCCGTCGCTCGCGAGCCGGTAGTCCGGCTGCCCGGCTCGTTGCGCGGTGGAAATCGCCGGAAACGACCTGCCGGCGATGACTGGAGGGACTGACGATGCATATTGGCGTGCCTGCCGAAACGCGGGCGAACGAGGCGCGGGTGGCCGCGACGCCGGAAACCGTGAAGAAATACGCGGCGGCCGGGCATCGGGTCAGTATCGCGAGAGGGGCCGGCCTCGCGGCCAGTTATCCCGACGCAGCCTATGCGGCCGCCGGTGCCGAACTGACCGGCCAGTCGGCCGCGTTCGACGTCGACATCGTGCTGAAGGTCCAGGCCCCCACCGACGCCGAGCTGCCGTTGCTCAAGCGCGGCGCCGTGCTGGTCGGCATGCTCGATCCGTTCAACGGCGAGCAGGCGGCGAAGCTCGCCGCGGCCGGCGTGACGGGCTTCGCGCTCGAAGCCGCGCCGCGCACGACGCGCGCGCAGGGGCTCGACGTGCTGTCGTCGCAGGCGAACATCGCGGGCTACAAGGCCGTGCTGGTCGCCGCGGCGCTGTATCCGCGCTTCTTTCCGATGCTGATGACGGCCGCGGGCACGGTGAAGGCCGCGCGCGTGCTGATCCTCGGCGCGGGCGTCGCGGGCCTGCAGGCGATCGCGACCGCGAAGCGCCTCGGCGCGGTGATCGAGGCGTCCGACGTGCGGCCGGCCGTGAAGGAGCAGATCGAGTCGCTCGGCGCGAAATTCCTCGACGTCCCGTTCGAAACCGACGAGGAGCGCGATGCTGCGCAGGGCGTGGGCGGCTACGCGCGCCCGATGCCGCCGTCGTGGCTCGGCCGCCAGGCCGCGCTCGTGCACGAGCGCGCGAAGCAGGCCGACATCGTGATCACCACCGCGCTGATTCCCGGGCGCCCGGCGCCGACCTTGATCTCGGTCGAAACCGTGCAGTCGATGAAGCCGGGCTCGGTGCTCGTCGATCTCGCGGCCGGCCGCGGCCCGGAATTCGACGGCCGCAAGAGCGGCAACTGCCCGCTGACGGTCGCCGACCAGGTGATCGCGCACCACGGCGTGACGATCGCCGGCTACACGAATCTCGCGTCGATGGTCGCCTCGGACGCATCGGCGCTGTATGCGCGCAACCTGCTCGACTTCATGAAGCTGATCGTCACGAAGGAGGGCACGCTGAACATCGACCTGACCGACGACATCGTCGCCGCGACGCTCCTGTGCCGCGACGGCGAAGTCGCGCGCCGATAACGGAGGAGACCATGGAAGTCGTCAATCACACGGTGATCGACGTGATCATCTTCGTGCTGGCGGTGTACGTCGGCTACCACGTGGTGTGGAACGTAACGCCGGCGCTGCATACGCCGCTGATGGCCGTGACCAACGCGATCTCGGCGATCGTGATCGTCGGCGCGATGCTCGCGGCCGCGCTCACCGTCGGCGCGACCGGCAAGGTGTTCGGCACGCTCGCGGTCGCGCTCGCGGCGGTCAACGTGTTCGGCGGCTTCCTCGTGACGAGGCGCATGCTCGAGATGTTCCGCAAGAAGGCGCCCCGGCAGCCCGGGCGCGGCAAGGAGGGCGCGCGATGAGCATGAACGTCGTCACGCTGCTGTACCTCGTCGCATCGGTGTGTTTCATCCAGGCGCTGAAAGGCCTGTCGAACCCGACGAGCGCGCGGCGCGGCAACCTGTTCGGGATGGCCGGGATGGCTGTCGCGATCCTCACGACGATCGCGCTGATCGCCAGGCAGGCGGCCTGGCTCGGCGCGAACCTGCCGCTCGGCCTCGCGCTGGTGCTCGGCGCGCTGATCGTCGGCGGCGGCGTGGGGGCGTTCGTCGCCGCGCGCGTCGAGATGACGAAGATGCCGGAGCTCGTCGCGGCGATGCACTCGCTGATCGGTCTCGCGGCCGTGTGCATCGCGTACGCGGTGGTGTCGGAGCCGGAAGCGTTCGGGCTCGTGCCGCAGGACGCCGTCGCGCCGGACTTCATTCCGTACGGCAATCGCGTCGAGCTGTTCATCGGCACGTTCGTCGGTGCGATCACGTTCTCCGGGTCGGTGATCGCGTTCGGCAAGCTGTCGGGCAAGTACACGTTCCGGCTGTTCCAGGGCGCGCCGGTCGTGTATGCGGGCCAGCACCTGCTCAACCTGATGCTCGCGCTCGGGATGCTCGGCTTCGGCATCCTGTTCTTCATCACGCAGTCGTGGCTGCCGTTCATCATCATGACGGCGATCGCGTTCGCGCTCGGCGTGCTGATCATCATCCCGATCGGCGGCGCGGACATGCCGGTGGTCGTGTCGATGCTGAACTCGTACTCCGGCTGGGCGGCGGCCGGCATCGGCTTCTCGCTGAACAACGCGATGCTGATCATCGCGGGGTCGCTGGTCGGCTCGTCGGGCGCGATCCTGTCGTACATCATGTGCCGCGCGATGAACCGCTCGTTCTTCAACGTGATCCTCGGCGGCTTCGGCGGCGAGGCGGCGGCCGGCGGTGCCGCGGGCGCGAAGGAGCAGCGGCCGGTGAAATCGGGTTCGGCCGACGATGCGGCATTCATGCTCGGCAACGCGGAAACGGTCGTGATCGTGCCGGGCTACGGGTTGGCCGTCGCCCGTGCGCAGCACGCGCTGAAGGAACTGACCGACAAGCTGGTCGAGAAGGGCATCGACGTGAAGTACGCGATCCATCCGGTCGCGGGGCGGATGCCGGGCCACATGAACGTGCTGCTCGCGGAAGCGGAAGTGCCGTACGAGATCGTGTTCGAGATGGACGACATCAACGGCGAATTCGGCCAGGTCGACGTCGTGCTCGTGCTCGGCGCGAACGACGTGGTGAACCCGGCCGCGAAGAACGACCCGGCATCGCCGATCGCGGGGATGCCGATCATCGAGGCGTACAAGGCGCGCACGGTGATCGTCAACAAGCGTTCGATGGCGGCCGGCTACGCGGGCCTCGACAACGACCTGTTCTACATGGACAAGACGATGATGGTGTTCGGCGATGCGAAGAAGGTCATCGAGGACATGGTGAAGGCGGTCGACTGATGCATGCGCCGGTAACGCAGGCGGCCTGCCCCGATTCACGGGCAGCCTCGAAGGACAGGCCCGACCGGCGCAAGCCGGCCGGGTCGTTTTCATGGTGCGACGAGGTTCGCGATGCACGCGGCGATCGTGTCGCGTACGCGCACGATCGCCGGGTCGCGCTGCGTGCTCGAGCGCCAGCCGATTTCGACCGGGTAATGCGGCAAGTCGACCGGGCAGGCGAGCGCGCGCAACGGTGTGGATCGCGCGATCGCGCGCGCCGCGTGCGAGGGAATCGTCGCCACCGCGTCGGAGCCGGCGAGCAGGTACGGCAACGCGGCGAAATGCGTGGTCGACGCCGCGACGCGCCGCTTGTGGCCGAGCGTGGCCAGCGCCTCGTCGACGATCCCGATCACGCCGCCCGACGACACGAGCAGGTGGTCGCGCTGCAGGAAATCGGCGAGCGTGAGCGTGCGCGGCGGACGTGGGCGGGCGGCCGGGTCGATCAGGCACGCATAACCGCCCGTCGCGACCGCGCGCCGGCTGAGCCCGTTCGCCGAGAAGCCGCCCGATGCGATCGCGAGGTCGACGCCGTGGCGCAGCAGCGCGTCGCCGGCGATGCCGCTGTGCGTCTGCCGGAAGATCAGCCGGATGCCGGCGGCTTCCCGTGCAACGGCGTCGATCAGCGCGCGGCCGAGCGCGATCTCGAAGTCGTCCGACAGCCCGATCGAGATCGTGCGGCCGATGCGGTCGCCGCCGTCGGCCGCGATCGCGAGGCTTTCGCGGCAACGGTCGAGCGCGTCGGACAGGATCGGTTTCAGTTCGTCCGCGCGCGGCGTCGGCGCGAGCCCGCGGCCGGTGCGCACGAACAGCGGATCGGCATAGATCACGCGCAGCCGCGCGAGCGCCGCGCTCACCGCCGACTGCGTGAGGCCGAGCCGCAGCGCCGCCCGGCTCGCGCCGCCTTCCTCGTACAGCGCCTCGAACACTTTCAGCAGGTTCAGGTCGAGACTGGCGATATCATCCGTATTCATGACACTTATCGTTCTATCGATTTGATCGATGACATCATATCGATAAAGATGGCGTTACCCCATTCACCGGAGACGCCTTCATGTCCACTTCAGTCATCGCCGCGCTGCAGATCGGCGCATCGCCCGACGGCACGCGCGCCACGCTCGACACGATCCTCGGCTACGAAACCGCGATCCGCGACAGCGGCGCGTCGCTCGTCGTGCTGCCCGAGGCCGTGCTCGGCGGCTATCCGAAAGGCGAGATCTTCGGCACGCGGCTCGGCTACCGGCTGCCCGAGGGCCGCGACGCGTATGCGCGCTACGCCGCGCAGGCGATCGACGTGCCGGGGCCGGAAACCGACGAACTGGCCGCGCTGTCGCAGCGCACGGGCGCGAGCCTCGTGGTCGGCGTGATCGAGCGCGGCGGCAGCACGCTGTATTGCACGGCGCTGTTCTTCGATCCGCGCGACGGGCTCGTCGCGAAGCACCGCAAGCTGATGCCGACCGGCACCGAGCGGCTGATCTGGGGGCAGGGCGACGGCTCGACGCTGCCCGTCGTCGACACGGCCGCGGGCCGCGCGGGCGCCGCGGTCTGCTGGGAGAACCACATGCCGCTGCTGCGCTGCGCGATGTACGCGAAAGGCGTGCAGATCTGGTGCGCGCCGACCGTCGACGAGCGCGACGTGTGGCAGAGCTCGATGCGGCATATCGCGCACGAGGGGCGCTGCTTCGTCGTCAGCGCGTGCCAGGTGCAGCCGTCGCCGCGCGCGCTCGGGATCGACGTGCCGGGCTGGGATCCGGAGCGGCCGCTGATCCGCGGCGGCAGCGTGATCGTCGGGCCGCTCGGCGACCTGCTGACGGAGCCGCTGATCGGCACGGCCGGGCTCGTGACCGCGCGTATCGATACCGACGAACTCGTGCGGGCGCGCTACGACTTCGACGTGGTCGGGCATTACGCGCGGCCCGACGTGTTCTCGCTGCACGTCGACGAGCGGCCGAAGCGCACGGTGGTGTTCGGCGCATAGGGAAAGGCGGGCCGGGCGCCGTGCGGCGGGCGGCCCGGAACAGGAACGGCGGCGGTGCGCCCGCCGCCGTGCCGCGTCAGCGCATCGGCGCTTCCGCGATCCGCATGTAATCGGCGATTCGCCGTCCTTCCATGTCCGGAAACTGCTCGTGCACGACGATGTCGCCCATCCGCGCGATGTCGAAGGTGCGGAAATCGCCGCGCAGCTCGCACCACGCGCCGATCGTCCAGCGCCCGCCCCAGTAGACGAGCCCGAGCGGCCACACGCGGCGTTGCGAATGCGCGCCGAGCCGGTCGCGGTAGTCGAAGCTGACGACGTGGCGCGTATCGATGGCCTGGTGGATCGCATCGACCTTCGCGCAAAACGTCTCGTCGATGTGGAACGACGGCGCGAACACGGGCAGGCGGTCGAGCGCCGTGCGCTTGTCGGCCGGCATCGCCGACGCGATCTTCGCGAGCGCCGAGCGTGCGCCGCTCGCGAAGCGCGCACCGCCCCAGGTTTCGAGCATGCGTGCGCCGGCGGCGAGCGCCGCGAGCTCCTCGGCCGTGAACGTGAGCGGCGGCAGGCTCGCGTTGCGGTTCAGCCGGTAGCCGATGCCGGCTTCACCTTCGATCGGTACCCCTGACAGTTGCAGGTCGCGCACGTCGCGATAGACCGTGCGCGGCGACACCGACAGCCAGTCGGCCAGCTGCTGCGCGGTCGTGAGACGACGCCCGCGCAGCAGCTCGGCGATCTGGAACAGGCGGTCGGCACGGCGCGTCATGACGGCACCTCGGCTCCAACGGCAATGGGGACTTCGCGATGATAGCGCCGCGCGCGCCCGATGGCCGCTGCGCTCAGTGGCATTTCGGCGAGTGCAGGCCGACGCGGTTGCCTTCGGTGTCGATCAGGTAGCCGACGTAGCCGTAGTTGTTCGGCAGCTCGACGACGGAGCCCTGCACGACGCCGCCCGCGCGCTTCGCGCGTTCGAGCGCCGCGACGACCGATTCGCCGGCGTTCAGGTAGACGAGCACGCCGTTCGCGCTCGGCTTGATCTGCTGCGGATCGAACACGATGCTGCCGCCCGTGCTCGATGCGTCGCGGTCGAACGTGGCCATCGGCACGCCGCCGATGACTTCGCGCTGCAGCGTCGTTTGCAGCACGGTTTCGTAGAAGCGGATCGCCCGGTCGAAATCGAGGGACGGAATGTCGAACCACGCGATCGCGCGCTCGGGGGTGGCAGTGGCGGTGGCAGTTGCAGTTGCGGACGTCATGACGAGTTCCTTGTTGCGTTGTTGTTCGGGTTCGGTGCGGAAACCAGCCTTGCATTGCGCCGGGATTGCAGTGTGATCGCGGTCTGCTGACACCGTATTGTCAGTAGAGGTCGGGAACGATCCGCCGCACCGGCTGGTCGTCACGTGGCGCATGCTCGTCGGGGGAGAGTGGGGAATCGCGCGTGACCTGCGTCGTGAAGCCGACCGTCACGCACGACGGGCTGGTGCCGGGCTCGGAGATGGAAGATGGATCGCGGGATTCGCGGCGAGTGGCCGGTCGTGCCGTCGAGCCGCAAGACGCTGCTCGAGACGGGGCAGGCGCTGCCGTTCACGACGGGGCGCCGGGAGAAATCGAAGCATTGAAACGGAACGCCGCCGTTGCCGCGGATGCGGTAACGGCGGCGTTCCGGTTGCCGCGCAGGGGCCGTATCGGCGGCCCCGTCGCGACCATGATGCGGATTACGCGTCGCCTTCCGGCGTGGCCGGGCGTGCCTTCACGCTGCCGGCGATCAGGTCGAAGCGGAACAGCCGGCATTCGAGCGCGCCGTTGAACAGCGGCGTCTTGGCCGATTCGCGCAGCCGCAGCTGGCCCGGCAGCGAACGATCGGACGTCAGCAGGAACGCCTGCCAGCCCGTGAAACGCTGCTTCAGCGCATCGCCGAGCGCGTTGAAGAACTCGCTGTCCGGTGCGTCGGTGTGGGTGCGGCGGAACGCGTCGTCGTTGCCGCGGTTGCGGCCCGTCTCGCGCACCTCGCCGCGCGCGCTGCGGCCGCGCACCTCGATCCGCTCGCCGTACGGCGGGTTCGCGAGGATGATGCCCGGGCCGTCGCACGGCGGCGTCATCCCGCGCGCGTCGACCTGCTTGAGCCACACCGACGGCACGCCCGCGCGCTCGAGGTTCGCACGTGCCTTCTCGAGCATGTCGCCGGAGATGTCGCTGCCGTACACGCCGAGCGCTTCGCCGCGTTTGCCGCGCGCCGCACGCTTCGCGTCCAGCGCCGGGACCTTCAGCCCCTGCCATGCGGTGATGTCGTATTGCTTGAGTTTCTCGAAGCCGAACCGGCGCTCGACGCCGGGTGCCACGCCGAGCGCGATCTGCGCGGCTTCCGCGAGGAACGTGCCGCTGCCGCACATCGGGTCGTACAGCGCCGTGCCGGGCGTCCAGCCCGTCAGGCGCAGGATGCCGGCCGCGAGGTTCTCGCGCAGCGGCGCCGCGCCCTTGTCGAGGCGCCAGCCGCGCTTGAACAGCGGCTCGCCCGACGTGTCGAGGTACAGCGTGCACTCGTTGGCCGTCAGGAACGCGAACACGCGCACGTCGGGCGCACCGGTATCGATGCTCGGGCGCGCGCCGGTCTTCTCGCGCATCCGGTCGCAGATCGCGTCCTTCACGCGCAACGTCGCGAATTCGAGGCTCTTCAGCGGCGACTTGATCGCGGTGATGTCGACGCGCAGCGTCTGCGTCGCCGCGAACCAGCGCTCCCACGGCTGCTCGAGCGCGAGCGCGTAGACGTCCTGCTCGTTGCGGTAGGCGCGGTGCGCGATCTTCAGCAGGACCCGGCTCGCGATCCGCGAATGGAGGTTCGCGGCCATGCCGGCGGCCCAGCCGCCGCTGAAGTGGACGCCGCCCGGCACCTGCGCGCCCGCGGTGAACGGCGCGCCGTTCAGGTGGCGGCCGGCGATTTCGGCCAGCTCGGCGGCGAGCGCCGCTTCGAGGCCGCGCGGGCAGGGGGCGAAGAATTCGTACAGGGTGGGCGAGGACATAAGGCGGGTGAGGACGTGCAAAAGTCCACTATTGTACGCGGCGCGGGCGGCCGGGGCCGGCGTTGCGTCGCGTTTCGGTGCCGCGGCGCGGGCCCGGGCGCCGCGCATGCGTGCCGGGGGCGGCCCGGCGGCGCCCGGGCGGGCACCGCCAGGCCGCCGTGGGCTCAGTGCGAGCCCGGCTGGCCGGCGCGGGCGGCCGGGCTGCTGCCCGGCCAGAACAGCGCGAGCGGATTCGACAGCACCGTGCGGACGATCGCGGCGACGAGCGCGCGCACCTTGGTCGGACGCAGGCTGCGCGAGCGCACGGCCATCGTGAACGCGAGCGCGAAGCTCACGAGCACGTTGAGGATCGCCATGCTGAGCACGCCGGCGCCGGCCCACCACAGCTCGGGGGTGCCCAGCGCGTCCTTGCCCAGCACGCCGAGCGCGATCCCGATCGAACCGGCCGACAGCGTCACGTGCCGCACCTCGAACGGGAACATGAACACGGTGACGATCGCCGGGATGAGGCCGAGCATCAGGCCGAGGCCGACGTTCGCGACCACGCCGGCCACGTTCGACCGGCAGAAGTGCGCGAGCTTCGCGGCGCCGGCCGCGCCGAGCGTGAGGCGCAGCCGGCGGTTGTACGTGAGCGCGTCGCCGACCCGGTGCAGCACGAACCAGTTGTCGGCCCAGCCCGCAAGCAGGCTCGACGCCCACAGCAGCACGCCGGTCAGCGCCGCGTAGAGCGGCGTCGGGCCGAGCAGCGAGAACGAGTGCAGCGTCGCGTGCGCCTTCTCCGGCGAGATCAGGTTCGCATGCAGCAGGTTGCTGGCGAACAGCTGCACCAGCAGGCACACGGGCAGCACGACGAGCACGTTGCCCGAAATCGCGGCGGCCTGCGTGCGGATCAGCGCGATCACCGATGCCACGAACGCCTTCACGCCTTCGTCGTGGCCCGTGTCGTCCAGCTCGCGCGCGAGCGTCGGCGCGGTCATCGCAGGTTGCTTGGTCGCGAGCGTGAAGTGCAGGAAGTGCATCAGCATGAAGCTGGCCGCGTAGTTGATGCCCGCGAGCAGCCCTTCGAGCATCGACTGCAGGTGCGCGCCCGTGATCGCGAACTTCACGCACACCGTCACGACGGTGACGAGGCCGCCGCCCGCGGCCATCCGCAGCATCTTCAGGTACTCGGCGCGGCCGCGCGAGATGTAGTGCTCGCCGGTGTCCGCGTTGGTTTCGACGAGCTTGCGCGCGAACAGCGAGAAGTTGCTGCGCACGAGGTGCGACACGCTCTGGCTGTTGTGGTTCGCGTCGACGAGCTCGGCCGTCAGGTGCGCCATCCCGTGCAGGTCGTCGCGCGCCATCCACGCGTTGAGCAGCATCTCGGCGCGCAGGATGCGCATGCGCATCCGCTCGACCTGGAACACGATGTCGACCGACACGCCGTTGCGGTACAGGTGCGAGAACACCTCGTCGACGGCGATCCGGCATTCGTCGAGCAGCACGCGCAGGTAGTTGACCTCGTGCAGCAGCTTGCTCGGGTCGCCGCCGTCCTCGACGGCCGCGTGCGCGGTCTCGACCGCGAGCATCGCGCGCGTGAGGCGGTAGAACGGCTGCGTTTCCAGCGGCTTGCGCGCGTCGTCGTCGGAGAGCCGGCTGCGCACCGTCTGCGACAGGCCGGTCGAGCTGATCTGGCAGGTCAGGTTGTGCAGCGCGGCCAGCAGGTCGCGCGAGAACGAACCCGGCTCGTGGCGCTCTTCGTCGGTGACGTCGAACGAGAACAGGTCGGCGAGGCGCGTGAGGAGATCGTCGGGCAGCGCGTCGATCCATTGCGCGTCTTCCGGCGTCGGGAACATCAGCGTGAAGAGCGCCGACAGCTCGCGGCGGTTCGGCGCCGGCGGGATCAGCGACGAGTCGATCCGCTCGAACAGCGCGCCGAAGAAGCCCGAGTGCACGGGCATGCCGGCGTCGCACAGGAGCGAGATGCCGTCGCACTCGCGCAGGATGCCGCGCAGGATGCGCGCGGCGTGCGCCTTCCATGCGGGGTTGCGATCGAGCACGTGGAACAGGTAGCGCAAGCGCGCGTGGGCCGGGTACGCGCGCGCATCGGCGTCGCGATCGGCCGGCGCGTCCTGCATCGTGCCGGTGCGGCGCAGCCAGTGCGCGAGCTCGATCAGCCATTCGCTGCGCTCGGCGTACGACGCATCGGCGTCGGCGTGCGCGAGCAGCGCATCGAGCTGGTGACCGGCATTGCGCGACGCGCGCCACTTCTTGATCAGGGTCGTCAGGGAACGAAACATAAACGGAATAGCGAAAGCCCTCGGCGGGCGGGTTCGGGATGCCGGCCGGGAAACGGCGCGGCGCCGGGGAGAACGGGTGAGACAGGGCAGGTTGCCGGACGATGCGAGGCGATCCGCGATGCGGCTGCCCCGCTGCGGTGCACGGTGCGGGCGCCGGGCGGCACGGCGGTCGGGCCGAACACGGCCCGGCGCCGCTGGCTGGCGCGCACGACGAGCGGCGCGGGCCTGAAAGTGCGTAGGATCGTCAATCGGGCCGGAAAACGCAAGCCGACCGCGTTGCACGAAGCCGGTTCCGGCCGACTTTGACAAACAATGTCATGGCTGTCCGGCCGGGGAGCGCGATGCGGGGCCGGGGGCCGGCCGCGGCAGCGCAACGCCGATGGCGGCCGGCGGTCGCTATCGGACGCGCCGCGCTGGACGAAGCCGCGCGGGCGCTTAAGCCGTCGAGCGTTCGCCTGCGCGCCGCACGCTTACGCGCCGGACTTGCCCGTCGCGCCGGCGTCGCCGCCCGGCGCCGGATTGGCCGGGCACGGCACGACCGGCGCGGCGGCCGTCTTGCCGCCGGCCGCGGGTGCCGCGGCAGCCGATGCGCCACGGCGCGCGGCCATGGCACGCACGCCGGCCGCGGCTTGCGTGGCGATCACGTCGAGCGCGCGCCGGTGGCCGGCGACGAGTGCGTCGTAGCCGTCGGCGACCGGTTCGGCGACGCTCGTGCGGCAGGTCATCACGGCCTGCGTGGCGAGCGAGCGCACGCTCCACACGGCATCGACCGCCGCGCGTTTGCCCGGCCACGACTCGAAGCGCTGCACGTTCACGCTGATGCGATACACGGGCACGCCGGGCGGATAGGCGGAATTCGCGACGTCGATCGTGCCGAGCCGCGCGGCGAGATCGTCCGACAGCGCGCGGCGGATCTCGTCGGCGGGCGGCGACGCCCAGCGTTCCTGCTCGAGCACGTCGACCTGCGCGGCGTTCTTCTGCACGACCAGCTGGTTCTTCGCGACCTGCTCGGGCACGCCGACGGACGGCACCTCGATCAGGAACGCCGGGTTGGCCGGCGCGGTGCGCAGCGGCGCCGCGGCGTCGGCCGGGCTGAGCGTGTAGAACCGCGCGGGCGGCGAGCTGCACGCGGCGAGCGCGAGGGCGGCGGCAACCGCCGCAGCACCGCTCGCGAAACCGTTCACGCGTGTCGTCATGGTTGATCTCCTGGCTTGCCCTTGAGCAGCGATTCGGGGTGACGCTCGAGGTAGTCGGCGAGCGCGTTCAGCGATTGCAGCGTGCGCGTGAGTTCCTTCAGCGCGCCGCGCACGTCGGACTGCAGCGGCGAATCCTGCTGCAGCGTCGCTTCGGCGGTCGAGAAGGTCTGCTTCGCCGCCGACAGCGTGTCGCGTGCTTCCGGCGCGACCTGCGTGTCGAGCTGCTTGAACAGCTTGTCGGCGTTCGCGAGCGCGCTGTTCAGGTTCGCGCCGATCTGGTCGAACGGCACCTTGTCGAGCTTCTTCGCGATGTCGGCGACCTGCAGCTGCAGCTCGTCGAGCGTGTTCGGCACGGTCGGCAGCTCGAGCGGCTGGCGTGCCGTGTCGATCTTCACGGCCGGCGCCTTCGGGAAGAAGTCGAGCGCGACGTACAGCTGGCTCGTCAGCAGGTTGCCGGTGCGCAGCTGGCCGCGCAGCCCGTGCTGGACGAGCCGCTCGACGATCTCGCGGCGGGCCGGTTCTCCCTTGCTCTCGATCGTTTCGCGGAAGCGCCGGCCGAGGCGTTCCGGATAGATGTTCATCGTCACCGGCATCAGGAAGTTCTTCGTCTTCGGATCGAAGTCGATACCGATGTTCGTCACTTCGCCGAGCACGATGCCGCGGAAGTCGACCGTCGCGCCGACGGCGAGCCCGCGCAGCGACTGGTTGAAGTTCATCACGACCTGCAGCGGCTGGCCGTCCGGGTCGCGCATCGCGTCGCCCTCGTCGGACGCGAGGCGGAACGTGGTGTTGTTCGGCGCCGTCGTGCCGGAGCCCTGGTTCGGCGGCGTCTGGAACGCGATGCCGCCGAGGATCACCGTCGCGAGCGACTGCGTGTTCAGCTTCAGGCCGCTCGAATCGAGCCGCAGGTCGACGCCGCTCGCCTGCCACCAGCGCGAGTTGATGCCGACGTACTGGTCGTACGGCGCATTGACGAACACGTTGAACGTGACGCCCGTGCCGTCCTTGTCGAGCGAGAAGCCGACCACCTGGCCGACCTGCACGCGGCGGTAGTAGACCGGCGAGCCGATGTCGACCGAGCCGAGCGAATCGCCGCGCAGCACGTACTGCGTGCCTTTCTGGTCGCCCGTGACGGCCGGTGGCGTCTCGAGGCCCGTGAAATCGGTCAGCGTGTCCTGACCGCGGCCGGCGTCGACGCCGATGTACGCGCCCGACAGCAGCGTGCCGAGCCCCGACACGCCGGTCGCGCCGACGCGCGGCCGCACGATCCAGAAGCGCGAGCCCTTGACCGCGAAGTCCTCGGCTTCCTTCTTGAGCTGCACCTGGACGAGCACGCGCGACAGGTCTTTCGACAGCTTGATCGTCTTGACCATGCCGATCTCGACGTCCTTGTACTTGACCTGGGTCTTGCCGGGCTCGAGCCCTTCGGCGCTGTGGAAGCTGATCGTGATTTCCGGGCCGCGTTCGCGCACGGACTTGATCACGAGGCCGATGCCGATCAGCGCGGCGATCAGCGGCACGAGCCAGACGAGCGACGGCAGCCAGCCGCTTTTCGTCGAGATCGTCGGATCGGGCGGCCGGGGCGCGTCGTGCTGCGGGCCTTGTGGACTATTCATGGTGATTCCCTGAGGTTTCGACTGGATCCCAGATCAGGCGGGGATCGAACTGCATCGACGCGAGCATCGTCAGGATCACGACGGAACCGAACGCGAGTGCGCCGGGGCCGGCCGTGATGACGGCGAGCGAACGGAAATGGACGAGCGCGACGGTCAGCGTCACGACGAAGATGTCGAGCATCGACCAGCGGCCGATGCGCTCGACGATCCGGAACAGCCGCGTGCGCTGCTGCGGCCGCCATGCGGTGCGGCGCTGCGCGCTGATCACGAGGATCAGCAATACGCCGAGCTTGAGCATCGGCACGAGGATGCTCGCGACGAACACGACGACGGCGAGCGGCCAGTCGCCCGACACCCAGAAATAGATGACGCCGCTCATGATCGTGTCTTCCTGCGAGCCGACGATCGACGCGGTGCGCATGATCGGCAGCAGGTTCGCCGGAATGTACAGGATCGCGGCCGCGAGCAGCAGCGCCCACGTGCGCATCAGGCTGTTCGGCGTGCGGAAATGGAGCGCGCTGCCGCAGCGCGCGCAATGCGCGTGCGGATGGTCGAGCGTCTGCACGAGCCCGCACGTGTGGCAGCTGACGTAGCCCTCGCGGGCGGCGGTCGGGATCGTCATCGGCGGGCGGCTTCCGGCAACGGGGGCGCGTCGGGCTGCCCGGGCGAGCGCCCGGCGCGCAGGTCGTCGACGATGTCCCACAGCGTGCGCGGATCGAACATCAGCACCACGGCGATCATCAGCGTGAGCGCGGCGAACGCGAACAGCGCGGCTTCCGGCACGACGCGCGCGAGGCTCACCATCTTGACGATCGTGACGAGGATTCCGAGCATGAATACCTCGATCATCCCCCACGGCCGCACCATCTCGATCGCGCGCAGCACGAGGTTGAAACCGGGCGGCACGACGCCGCGGCGGATCGGCAGCAGCAGGTACAGCAGCGCGGCCATCTCGACGAGCGGAAACAGCACGGTCGAGCAGAACACCATCACGCCGACGATCGCCATGTCCTGGCGCCACAGCGAGTCGATCGCGCCGATCAGCGTGGTCTGCACGCGGTTGCCGTTCACGTCCATTTCGAGGATCGGGAACGCCTGGGCAATCGTGAACGTGATCAGTGCCGCGAGCGCGAGCGCGCAGATCCGCTCGATCTGCGCCGCGCTGTTGCGATAAAGCAGCGCGTCGCAGCGCGGGCAACGCGCGATTTCGCGGCCGCTCAGGCGCGGTTTGTGCAACAGTGCGTCGCACTCGTGACAGGCAATCAGGTCGTATCGTTGCATGGAAAAGGCAGTTGTGCGACGGCCGGGGACACGCGTCGACGGGGCCGGAACCCGCGCCAATCTTACCAAAAGGGCCTTTTCGGCGTGTCAAGGATCGTGCGGTTTGTGACCGGCCGGTAACATGACGGGAAGCTGTCGGCCGGCTGACATGCCTGTCCTCAGAGTCCGCGCGCGTCAAAAGGTTGCGGTAGCATGGCGCCCTTGACAAGCGTCGGACGAATGGCCGGCGCGGCTGTTCGCTGAACTGAGGAATCCAGGATGGTATCGAAATCGCCGCCGGCCGTGCCGGCACGTTATGCGCATACCGCGATCGCGCTGCACTGGCTGATCGCGCTGCTGATCATCTGCGGCTTCGCGCTCGGCTGGGTGATGACCGACATCCCCGGCTTCACGCCGACCAAGCTGAAGTACTTCTCGTGGCACAAGTGGATCGGCGTGACGGTGTTCGCGCTGGCCGTCATCCGCGTGCTGTGGCGGGCGACCCACGTGCCGCCGCCGCTGCCGGCCGATACGCCGGCGTGGCAGCGCGCGGTATCGCACGGCGTGCACATGCTGCTGTACGTGCTGATGATCGTGATCCCCGTGACGGGCTACCTGTACAGCTCGGCCTCGAACATCCCGGTCGTCTACCTCGGCATCGTGCCGCTGCCGCGGCTGATCGACCCCGATCCGGTGCTGAAGGAAACCTTCAAGACGCTCCACGTGTCCTTGAATTACATTCTGCTTGCGCTCGTCGCGATGCACGTGCTCGCGGCGCTCAAGCACCAGTTGTTGGACCGCGACGGCCTGCTGTCGCGGATGCTTCCCTTTGCCAAATGAAGGATCCCATGAAAGTGTCTTTCTCCCGCTCCATGCTGACCGCGCTCGCCGCGGTGTCACTTGTCGCGTCGGGCGCGGCGCACGCCGATGTCGATCTCGCGAAGAGCAAGGTGTCTGCCGTGTCGAAGCAGATGAACGTGCCGACCGAAGGCGCGTTCAAGAAGTTTTCCGCGCAGGTGAAGTTCGATCCGGCGAAGGCCGCGCAGGGCAGCGCCCAGATGACGATCGACGTCGCGAGCTATGACCTCGGCGACAAGATGTACAACGACCAGGTCGCCGGCAAGGACTGGTTCGACGCGAAGGCTTTCCCGCAGGCGACGTTCGTGTCGTCGGCGATCGCACCGGCCGGCGGCAACAAGTACAACGTGACCGGCAAGCTGACGATCAAGGGCAAGGCCGAAACCGTCACGGTGCCCGTCACGGTCACGCAGAACGGCGCGACGCAGACGTTCGACGGCGTGCTGCCGATCAAGCGTTCGGCCTTCAACGTCGGCACCGGCGAATGGAAGGACACGTCGGTCGTCGCGGACGAAGTGCAGATCAAGTTCCATCTCGTCGCCACGAAGTAAGCGGCGAACCATCGCATCACCCGAATGCCGCGCGAGGGCGCGGCGCCGTTCCAAGGAGAAAGAGTTGAAAAAGCATCTGATGATCGCCGCGGGCGCACTGGCTGCCACGCTGTCGTTCTCGGCATTCGCCGACAGCGCAACCTACCAGTTCGATCCGTCCCACACGTACCCGAGCTTCGAGGCCGACCACTTCGGCGGCCTGTCGGTCTGGCGCGGCAAGTTCGACAAGTCGAGCGGCACCGTGACGCTCGATCGCGCGGCGAAGACGGGTACGGTCGACGTGACGACCGACATCGCGTCGATCCACACCGGCAGCGCGAAGCTCGACGAGCACCTGCAGACGAACGAATTCTTCGACGTCGCGAAGTTCCCGCAGGCGAACTACAAGGGCACGATCAAGTTCGACGGCGACAAGCCGGTGTCGGTGGTCGGCAACCTGACGCTGCATGGCGTCACGAAGCCGTTGACGCTGAAGATCGACTCGTTCAAGTGCATGCCGCATCCGATGCTCAAGCGTGAAGTGTGCGGCGTCGACGCGGTCGGCGAATTCAGCCGCGACGATTTCGGCCTCGACTACGGCAAGCAGTACGGCTTCAAGATGAAGACGAAGCTGCTGATCACGGCCGAAGCCGTCAAGCAGCAGTAATACCGCCAGCCGGGCCGGCCGCCGCGCCGGCCCGTCGCGCGCCAACCGCCGCGTTCCCGTTCCACGGGCGCGGCGGTTTTTTTTGCGCGCCTATAATCGCCCGAGCGCCGCTCGCGGCGCCCGGGCGGCGCCGACGGCGCACGCGTGGCCGCGGCCGCCTCGAACAGAACGTACAACGACAAGGAGATCGCCGATGCATGCCGTCACGCAGTCCCGTCCCATTGCCTCGTCGCCGCGCGTGTGGCGCGCGGTGGTCGCCGCGTCGATCGGCAATGCGCTCGAGTGGTTCGATCTCGTCGTCTACGGTTTTTTCGCGGTGACGATCTCGAAGCTGTTCTTTCCGGCCGGCAACGACACCGTGTCGCTGCTGCTCACGCTCGGCACGTTCGGCGTGTCGTTCTTCATGCGCCCGCTCGGCGCGATCGTGCTCGGCGCGTACGCCGACCGCGCGGGCCGCAAGGCCGCGCTCACGCTGTCGATCCTGCTGATGATGGCCGGCACGCTGATCATCGCGGTGCTGCCGACCTACGGGGCGATCGGCGTCGCGGCGCCGGTGATCCTCGTCGCCGCGAGGCTGATGCAGGGCTTCTCGGCCGGCGGCGAATTCGGCAGCGCGACCGCGTTCCTCGCCGAACACGTGCCGGGCCGGCGCGGCTTCTTCGCGAGCTGGCAGGTCGCGAGCCAGGGGCTCACGACGCTGCTCGCCGCCGGCTTCGGCACCGTGCTGAACGCGCAGCTCTCGGCCGCGCAAATGGCGTCGTGGGGCTGGCGCGTGCCGTTCTTCTTCGGCCTGCTGCTCGGGCCGGTCGCTTACTACATCCGCACGAAGGTCGACGAGACGCCCGAATTCCTCGCGGCGGAAGGCACCGCGAACCCGCTGCGCGACACGTTCGCGTCGCACAAGGCGCGTCTCGTCGCCGCGATGGGCGTGGTCGTGCTCGGCACCGTCGCGACCTATCTCGTGCTGTTCATGCCGACCTACGGCGTGAAGCAGCTCGGCCTCGCGCCGTCGGCCGCATTCGCGGCGATCCTCGTCGTCGGCGTGATCCAGATGGTGTTCGCACCGCTCGTCGGCCACTGGTCGGATACTTACGGCCGCGTGCGTGTGATGATCGCGCCGGCGATCGGCATACTCGTGCTGATCTATCCGGCATTCGCGTACCTGGTCGCCCATCCGGGCTTCGGCACGCTGATCGCCCTGCAGGTGCTGCTCGCATTCCTGATGACGGGTTACTTCGCGGCGCTGCCGGGTTTGTTGTCCGAAGTGTTCCCGGTGCAGACGCGCACGACCGGGATGTCGCTCGCCTATAACGTCGCGGTGACGATCTTCGGCGGCTTCGGGCCGTTCATCATCGCGTGGCTGATCAAGGCAACCGGGATGAAGACGGCGCCGAGCTTCTACCTGATGTTCGCGGCCGTGCTGAGCCTCGCGGCGCTGGTCGTGCTGCGCCGGCGGTTCGGCTTCCGGTAACGGGGCAGGCGGCGCGCGTCAGTTGCCGGCGCGCTCGCACACGGGTTGCGCGGGCATCAGTTGCGGCTTGGCGTCGACCGTTCGCACGGGGCGCCCCGCGAGCGCGGCAAGGGCCTGCCCGAGCTGCCAGTCGGAGGCCGTGCCGAACTCGCGCTGCGGCAGCGCCGCGCTTTTCGCCGAGTCGATCTTTGCAAGCGCACGCTGCTCGCGCAGCTTCTGCCGCTCCTTGCGCACCTTCGCGAACGGGTCGGGCGCCAGCCGGTCCGCATACGGCGCGCGCGGGAGATCGGCTTCGCGGTACCACAGCAGCACGCCGTCGACGTCCGAGTCGCGGCGCGGCGGCACCAGCCAGTCCGGTACGACGCCGTAGCCGTCCATCGGGCAGCCGTTCGGCCGCAGGTTGCGCGCGAACGTGAAATTCAGGCGCGTGCCGTCGATCAGGTCGACGCCCGTTTGCGCGAGCCCCTTTCCGTAGGTCGGCATGCCGAGCAGCTTCGCGCGGCCGAGATCCTTCAGCGCCGCCGCGGTCGCTTCGGCGGCCGACGCGCTCTGTCCGTCGACGAGCACGACGAGCGGCACGGTGCGCCACCAGTCGTCGGCCTGCAACGGCGCGAGCGGATCCTGTCCGTGCATGACCGGCAACGCGTAATCGGGCCAGTTGGTCGTGTAGCGGCGCCGGTTGGCGTCGCCGCGCTCGACCGTCACCATCGCGGTGCGATCGCGGCCCACGTACAGCGCGGTGATGCCGATCGCCGCATTGAGCGCGCCGCCGCCGTTGATGCGCAGGTCCAGGATCACGCCTTTCACGGGCGGCCCCGCGCGGCGTGCGGCCTGCACCGCGT
Organism: Burkholderia sp. 22088; assembly: GCF_052045915.1. Classification (NCBI taxonomy): domain Bacteria; kingdom Pseudomonadati; phylum Pseudomonadota; class Betaproteobacteria; order Burkholderiales; family Burkholderiaceae; genus Burkholderia; species Burkholderia sp. 22088. Next base: position 166,785 of record NZ_JBQEPY010000009.1, on the reverse strand, counting down.
CGATGTAGGCGCCGACGGCGGGTTCCGGGAAGCTCGACAGCCGCGTGTACAGGATGTCGCCGGCGAGCCGTTTCGCGGTCGCGGGGTGCGGCTTGAGGATCGTCCGCACGGGCGCGAAGCTCAGCATCGCGTGCGACGGGCCGCGCTGTACCGTGAGCTTCAGCGGCACACCCGCGTCGCCCTTGGCGAGTTTGGTCAGGTCGGCGGCGTCGATGCCGACGACGCTCGTATCGTTCATCGCGACGACGAGATCGTCGGGGCGCACGCCGGCCTGTTCCGCGGGCGCGTCGGGAATCACGTCGACGATGTGCAGCCCGTCGGGCCGCGTCTCGAAGACGATGCCGATGCCGGGCGTGCCGTCGCGCGCGCGCCGTTCGTCTTCGCGCCGCTCCTGCTCCTCCTTCGCATCGAAGAAACGCGCGTACGGCAGCGTCTTGATTCCCGCGTGGGTCGTGGCGTCGAGCAGCGCGCCGATGTCGACGTCGGTCAGGTGCTGCCGCTTCAGCACTTCCACCGCCGCCTTGAGCTCGCAGATCTGCGGCTCCCAGTCGGGCGGGCAGGGCGAAGGCGGCCGGGCGGTGGCGGGTGAGGCGGATGACGAGGATGAGGCGGCGGGAGCAGAAGCGGGCGGGGCGGGTGCCGGCTGTTGCGCACCGACCGGTGACGCGCACGGCAGCAACGCGGCCGTGGCGGCTGCGCAAACGGCAAGGCGAAGAACGGCACGCGTAGAAGGCATCATCGGGACCGCACGTTGGAACGGAGGGCGAAGGTGCTGTCCCGCCGGCGCACGGCCGGCGGGACGGTCACGATTGTAGCCGGTAGCCGACGCGAGTGACCGGGCAGGGCGAGCGGGCTGCGCGTTCCACGCCGGCGGTACGGGCGAACATACGGGCGAAAAAAAACCGGCCCAACCGGGCCGGCTTTTCGTCTGTGCCGAAGCAGCGTGGCGCTTAAACCTGCGCGCCTGCGTTGGGATCGTCCGGATCGTGCGCGGTCTTCTTTTCCTTGATCAGGTCTTCGCGCTTGATGCCGAGCCACATCGCGAGCGAGCCCGCGACGAACACCGACGAGTAGATGCCGAACATGATGCCGACCGTCAGCGCGAGGGCGAAGTAGTGCAGCGTCGGGCCGCCGAAGAAGAACATCGACAGCACCATCATTTCGGTCGACGTGTGCGTGATGATCGTACGCGACATCGTGGTCGTGATCGCGTGGTTGATCACTTCCTGCACGGTCATCTTGCGTTCGCGGCGGAACGTTTCGCGGATCCGGTCGAAGATGACGACCGACTCGTTGACCGAGTAGCCGAGCACCGCGAGGATGGCCGCGAGCACCGCCAGCGAGAACTCCCACTGGAAGAATGCGAAGAAGCCGAGAATGATCACGACGTCGTGCAGGTTGGCGATGATGCCGGCCACTGCGTACTTCCACTCGAAGCGGAACGACAGGTAGATCACGATGCCGATCACGACGCACGCGAGCGCGAGCAGGCCGTCGGTCGCGAGTTCGCGGCCGACTTGCGGGCCGACGAATTCGACGCGTTGCAGCGTGACGTCCGGGCTCTGTGCCTTCAGCGCGCTCATCACCTGGTCGCTCTGCTGAGCGGACGTGAGGCCTTCCTTCAGCTGCAGCCGGATCAGCACGTTGCGCGACGTGCCGAAGTTCTGCACCTGCGCGTCGACGTAGCCGAGCTTGCCGAGCGTCGCGCGCACGGGTTCGAGTTCGGCCGCCTGCTGGTACTGCACCTCGATCACCGTCCCGCCGGTGAATTCGACGGACAGGTGCAGCCCGCGGTGGAACAGGAAGAACACGGCGGCGAGGAACGTGACCAGCGAGATCACGTTGAACACCAGCGCGTGCCGCATGAACGGAATGTCTTTACGGATGCGGAAAAATTCCATGGTCTTCTCCGGGGCCTTATTGGGTCGAGCCCGGTTTCTTCGGCGACACGCCTTGCTGCGCGCGGTTGCGCAGCTGCGGCTTGCCGGTGCGCGGCGCGTTGCCCTTCGCGGGCGCGGCGAGCTTCGCGGCACGCGCGGTGTCGGTCGCATCGTCCGCCTCGGCGAACGGTGCGGCGGCAGCGGCGCCTTCCGGCTTCCACACCTGGCCGATCGCGAGCGACTTCAGCTTCTTGCGGCCGCCGTACCAGAGGTTGACGATCCCGCGCGAGAAGAACACCGCGGAGAACATCGACGTCAGGATGCCGAGGCAGTGCACGATCGCGAACGCGCGAACCGGGCCCGAGCCGAACGCGAGCAGCGCGAGGCCGGCGATCAGCGTCGTGACGTTCGAGTCGAGAATCGTCGCCCATGCGTGCGCGTAGCCCGACTGGATCGCGAGCTGCGGCGGCTGGCCGGCGCGCAGTTCTTCACGCACGCGCTCGTTGATCAGCACGTTCGAGTCGATCGCCATACCGAGCGCAAGCGCGATAGCGGCGATACCGGGCAGCGTCAGCGTGGCCTGCATCAACGACAGCACGGCGACGAGCAGCAGCAGGTTCACCGACAGGCCGATCACCGAGATCACGCCGAACAGCATGTAGTACGCGATCATGAACACGGCGATCGCGCAGAAGCCCCAGATCACCGAGTGGACGCCCATCTTGATGTTGTCGGCGCCGAGGCTCGGGCCGATCGTGCGTTCCTCGATGATGTCCATCGGCGCGGCGAGCGAACCGGCGCGCAGCAGCAGCGCGAGGTCGGCTGCGGCCTGCGGCGTCGGCTGGCCCGTGATCTGGAAGCGGTCGCCGAGCTCAGACTGGATCGTCGCGACCGTCAGCACCTCGCCCTTGCCCTTCTCGAACAGCACCATCGCCATCGGCTTGCCGATGTTCTCGCGCGACACCGCGCGCACCGAGCGGCCGCCCGCCGAATCGAGGCGGATGTTGACCGACGGACGCTGGTGATCGTCGAAACCGGCCGATGCATCGATGATGCGGTCGCCCGTGAAGATCACTTCCTTCTTCAGCAGCACGGGCGCCTGGTTGCCCTGCGTGAACAGTTCTTCGCCCGGCGGCACCGGGTCGTTCGGGTTCGGGTGCGTGTTGATCGGGTCGGCGAGGCGCGCTTCGAGCGTCGCGGTGCGGCCGATGATGTCCTTCGCCTTCGCGGTGTCCTGCACGCCCGGCAGCTCGACGACGATACGGTCGCTGCCCTGCTGCTGCAGGATCGGCTCCGACACGCCGAGTTCGTTCACGCGGTTGTGGAGCGTCGTCAGGTTCTGCTTGAGCGCGGCGTCCTCGACGGACTTCTGCACGGCCGGCGTAAACGTGCCGACGACCTGCGTGCCGCCGCCGCCGGGCTGGGTCGCCCATTGCAGTTCGGTGATCGACAGCGCGAGCACCTTGCGGGCGTCTTCCGCCGTCTGCGCATCGCTGAAATTGACGACCACGGACTGGTCGACGCGGCTCACGCCGCCGTCGCGGATGTTCTTGTCGCGCAGCAGCGTGCGCGCGTCGGACGCGTCGGAATCGAGCTTCTTCGTGAGCGCGCCCGTCATGTCGACCTGGAGCAGGAAGTGGACGCCGCCACGCAGGTCGAGGCCGAGATACATCGGCAGCGCGTGCAGCGCGGTCAGCCAGCGCGGCGACGCGCTCTGCAGGTTCAGCGCGACGACGTACTGGGGATCGTTCGGGTCGGCGTTCAGCGACTTCTGCAGCAGGTCCTTGACGCGCAGCTGCGTATCGGTGTCCTTCAGGCGCACGCGGATGTTCGCGTTGGTCGCCGTGTTCTCGAAGGTGACGTCGTCCGGCGTGATCTGCGCGGCGGCGAGCGCCGATTCGACCTGGGTCAGCGTGGTCGAGTCGAGCTTGACCGTGGCCTTGCCGCTCGACACCTGCACCGCCGGCGCTTCGCCGAAGAAGTTGGGCAATGTGTACAGAAGGCCGATGGCGAGCGCCACGACCATCACGACATATTTCCAGAGTGGATAACGATTCATGAGGGAGCCGAACGGGTGGTTGGCGTGAAAGCGTCGCGTCCGGCGCCGCGGCGGCCCGCTCTCTCAGGCGGGCACGGCGCGGGGTGCCGGACGCTCGGTGAAGGGCTTACAGCGACTTGATCGTGCCCTTCGGCAGAATGGTCGTGACCGCGGCCTTCTGCACGGTGATTTCGGTGCCTTCGGCGATCTCGACGCCGATGTAGCCTTCGGTGACCTTCGTCACCTTGCCCACGAGGCCGCCGCTCGTGACGACTTCGTCGCCCTTGGCCATGGCCGCGAGCATGTTGCGGTGCTCCTTCTGACGCTTCATCTGCGGACGGATCATGATGAAGTAGAGCACGGCAAACATCAGGATGAGCGGCAGGAAGCTCATCAGGCTCGATTCGGCGCCACCGGCACCTTGCGCGAACGCGTTGGAAATGAACGGCACGTTGGTCTCTCCGTAGGGGAAGATCGAAAAATAAGCCGGTTATTCTACCACCGGCCCCATGCGCAAACGGCTCGGCAAATGCGCTTTCGGATCAAGCTGTTAAAGCGCGAACCGGTACCGTTGCGACTCGTTTGGAAAGGCAATTGTAATGTTTGGCGGCCGGATTCGACAGTTGGGACGCGTTATTTAGTACTCGTCCTATGTGACGGGCCGCGGCGCGGGCAACCGTCCCGTCAGTCGACGCCTCTCGCGCGATCCTCCGCGAAGCGCTGGCGGAACGCGTCGAACGTGTGGGTCTCGATCGCGTCGCGGATCTCGCTCATCAGCTGCAGGTAGTAGTGCAGGTTGTGGATCGTGTTGAGCTGCGCGCCGAGAATCTCGCCGACGCGGTGCAGGTGATGCAGGTAGCCGCGCGAGAAGTTCTGGCACGTGTAGCACGAGCAGCTCGCGTCGAGCGGCTTCAGCGAGTTCTTGTGCGTCGCGTTGCGGATCTTCACGTCGCCGAAGCGCGTGAAGAGCCAGCCGTTGCGGGCGTTGCGGGTCGGCATCACGCAGTCGAACATGTCGACGCCGTTCGCGACGCCCTCGACCAGGTCCTCCGGCGTGCCGACACCCATTAGGTAGTGCGGCTTGTTGGCCGGCAGCTTCGGGCCCACGTGGTGCAGCACGCGCATCATGTCTTCCTTCGGTTCGCCGACCGACAGCCCGCCGATCGCGAGGCCGTGGAAGCCGAGTTCCGCGAGGCCCGCGAGCGATTCGTCGCGCAGGTCCTCGAACATGCCGCCCTGGACGATCCCGAACAGCGCGTTCGGGTTGCCGAGCCGGTTGAATTCGTCGAGCGAGCGCTTCGCCCAGCGCAGCGACATGCGCATCGAGTCGGCCGCTTCCTTGTGCGTGGTCGGCACGCCGTTGGTCGCGTACGGCGTGCACTCGTCGAACTGCATCACGACGTCGGAGTTCAGCACCTTCTGGATCTGCATCGACACTTCCGGCGACAGGAACAGCTTGTCGCCGTTGATCGGCGATGCGAACGTGACGCCGTCCTCGGTGATCTTGCGCAGGTCCCCGAGCGAGAACACCTGGAAGCCGCCCGAGTCGGTCAGGATCGGCTTGTTCCAGCCCATGAAGCCGTGCAGGCCGCCGTGCGCGTCGATCGTGTCGAGGCCCGGGCGCAGCCACAGGTGGAACGTGTTGCCGAGAATGATCTGGGCCTTGATCTCGTGCAGCTCGCGCGGCTGGATCGCCTTCACGGTGCCGTACGTGCCGACCGGCATGAAGATCGGCGTCTCGACCACGCCGTGATTGAGCTTCACGCGGCCGCGGCGCGCGTGGCCGTCAGTAGTCAGCAGTTCGAATTCGAGCCCGTTTGCGGGGCGGTCCTGCACGGGGGCGTGCGTATCGTGCGTATCGTGGGATGAACCTTCGGTCATCGCGTCATTCTCCTCGCTACCGGAAAACAGTCCGGCGCATGTTGGAAACGCCGCCGGCAGGCCGGCGGCGGGGAAAAACAGGTGCGCGCCATCGTAGCGCGTACCAAGGGAAACGGGGCAACCGCGCGGGGGTAACAGCGCGGAGACAACCGCGCGGCGTGCGGCCGCGCGAAGCGCAACGGCCGCTGCGCAATCGCGGGCCGCCGCATTTTCGCGCCTGTCGTGCTAGGCGCGCGGCGCCTCCGGCGTGTCGCGCCGCGTGAGCAGCATCGCGTCGCCGTAGCTGAAGAAGCGGTAGCGTTCGGCGATCGCGTGACGGTACGCGGCCCGGATCGTCTCGACGCCCGCGAACGCGGACACCAGCATCAGCAGCGTCGACTTCGGCAGGTGGAAGTTCGTGACGAGCCGGTCGACCACGCGGAAACGATAGCCCGGCGTGATGAAGATGTCGGTCTCGGCCTGCGTGGCCGCGAGCGGGCGGCCCGCTTCGTCGGCGGCGCGCGCCGCGGCTTCGAGCGCGCGCATCGACGTCGTGCCGACCGCGATCACGTTGCCGCCGCGCGCGCGGGTCGCGGCGATCTTGTCGACGAGCGACTGCGGCAGGTCGTACCACTCGCTGTGCATCTTGTGCTCGGCGATGTTGTCGACGCGCACCGGCTGGAACGTGCCGGCACCGACGTGCAGCGTCAGCGTCGCGCGTTCGACGCCCATCGCGTCGAGCCGGTCGAGCATCGGCTGGTCGAAGTGCAGGCCGGCCGTGGGTGCGGCGACCGCCCCCGGATTGCTCGCGTAGACGGTCTGGTAGCGCGTCTCGTCGGTCGCGTCCGGATCGTGCTCGATATAGGGCGGCAGCGGCAGGCGGCCGTACTGCTCGATCAGGTCGAGGCACGGCTCGGGGAAGATCAGCGTGAAGAACGGCTCGACGCGCTCGCCGACGGTCACGTCGAACGCATCGGCGAGACGCAGCGTCGTGCCGGCGCCCGGCGACTTGCTTGCGCGGATCTGCGCGAGCGCCGTGTGCGTGCCGGTCACGCGCTCGACCAGCACCTCGATCTTGCCGCCGCTGGCCTTCTGGCCGAAGAACCGCGCCTTCAGCACCTTGGTATCGTTGAACACGAGCAGGTCGCCGGGCGCGATGCACGACGGCAGCTCGGCGAAGCGGCGGTCGACGAGGCGTGCGGGCTCGACGGTGCCGTCGACCTCGAGCAGGCGGCTCGCGGTGCGGTCGGGCAGCGCGGTTTGCGCAATCAGCTCGGGCGGCAGATTGAAATCGAAATCGGAAAGCGTGAACATGCGGGCTGGTTCGAAACGGCCGGCGGGCGCCGCCGACAGGGCGGAAACGCATGAATGGGGCGCGCGAGCCGCTATGATGGCGGGATGCGCGGCCTGGCCGGCGTCGTTCGTTCGGACGACGTGAAAGCCGCTATTGTACTTGCCTTGCGAAGCACCCAGACGATCCGATGCCTGTGTCACCACGCCGTTCCTCCGCTGCCGTTGCCGATTCCGCCGATCCGTTCGACGCGGAGGATGCTGCGCCGCCCGTGCACGACACGGCGGCGCGCACCGTGCCACGCCGTGCCGGCCCGAAGCGCGGCGCCGACGGCAGGCTCGCGCAGCCGGCGGCCGCCGCGCCGGATGCCGACGGCGCCGCCGCGGGCGATGCAGGCGAGGCCGGCGCATCCGGCACGAAGCGCAAGAAGAAGCCGGCCGCCGACAAGCCCGTGAAGACCGTCGACAAGCTCGCGAAGCTCGGCCTCACGCGCTCGATCGATCTCGTGCTGCATCTGCCGATGCGCTACGAGGACGAAACCACGCTCACGCCGATCGGCGAGCTGCTGCCGGGCGGCATCGCGCAGACGGAAGGGGTCGTGTTCGACAACGAGGTCGCGTATCGCCCGCGCCGCCAGCTCGTCGTGAAGATCCAGGACGACGACGGCGAGCAGCTCGTGCTGCGCTTCCTCAATTTCTACGGCTCGCAGGTCAAGCAGATGGCCGTCGGCCAGCGGCTGCGCGTGCGCGGCGACGTGCGCGGCGGTTTTTTCGGGATGGAGATGGTGCATCCGGCCGTGCGCGTCGTTGAAGCCGATGCGCCGCTGCCGCAGGTGCTCACGCCCGTCTATCCGAGCACGGCCGGCGTGTCGCAGGCGTACCTGCGCAAGGCGATCGAGAACGCGGTGGAGCGCACGCCGCTGCCCGAGCTGCTGCCGCCCGAGATCCAGCGCGACTACCTGAAGCCGCTCGACGTGCCGACGCTCGAGCAGGCGGTGCGCATCCTGCACCACCCGCGCGTCGATTCCGACGAAGCCGCGCTGATGGACGGCTCGCATCCGGCGTGGACGCGCATCAAGTTCGAGGAGCTGCTCGCGCAGCAGCTGTCGCTCAAGCGTGCGCACGAGGAGCGCCGCACGCGCGCGGCGCCCGCGATGCCGCGCCGCACCGCGAGCGATGCCGATGCGCTGACGACCCGGCTCTATGCCGCGCTGCCGTTCACGCTGACGGGCGCGCAGGCGCGCGTCGTCGACGAGATCGCGCGCGACCTCACGCTCGCGCACCCGATGCAGCGCCTGCTGCAGGGCGACGTCGGCAGCGGCAAGACGGTGGTCGCGGCGCTGGCCGCCACGCAGGCGATCGACGCCGGCTACCAGGCCGCGCTGATGGCGCCCACCGAAATCCTCGCGGAGCAGCACGCGCGCAAGCTGCGCGCGTGGCTCGAGCCGCTCGGCGTCACGGTTGCGTGGCTCGCGGGCAGCCTGAAGGCGAAAGAGAAGCGCGCGGCGATCGAGGCGGCCGCGCTCGGCACCGCGCAGCTCGTGATCGGCACGCACGCGATCATCCAGGACACGGTCGAATTCGCCCGGCTCGGCCTCGTGATCGTCGACGAGCAGCACCGCTTCGGCGTCGAGCAGCGGCTCGCGCTGCGGGCGAAGGCCGCGAACGCGGCCAACGGCGCGCGCGACTTCCAGCCGCACCAGTTGATGATGTCGGCCACGCCGATTCCGCGCACGCTCGCGATGACGTATTACGCGGATCTCGAGGTCTCGACGATCGACGAGCTGCCGCCGGGCCGCACGCCGGTGCTGACGCGCCTCGTCGGCGATGCGCGGCGCGAGGAGGTGATCGCCCGCGTGCGCGAGGCCGCGCTGACCGGGCGCCAGGTGTACTGGGTGTGCCCGCTGATCGAGGAGAGCGAGACGCTGCAGCTGCAGACGGCCGTCGAGACTTACGAGACGCTGGCCGCCGCGCTCCCGGAGCTGAAGGTCGGGCTCGTGCACGGCCGGCTGTCGCCGGCCGACAAGGCGGCCGTGATGGAAGCGTTCACGCGCAACGAAGTGCAGCTGCTCGTCGCGACGACCGTGATCGAGGTCGGCGTCGACGTGCCGAACGCATCGCTGATGGTGATCGAGCACGCGGAGCGCTTCGGCCTCGCGCAGCTGCACCAGTTGCGCGGCCGGGTCGGGCGCGGCACCGCGGCGTCGGTGTGCGTGCTGTTGTACACGGGGCCGCTGTCGCTCACCGGCCGCGAGCGGCTGAAGACGATGCGCGAGACGACCGACGGCTTCGAGATCGCGCGGCGCGACCTCGAGATCCGCGGCCCCGGCGAATTCCTCGGCGCCCGCCAGTCGGGCGCGGCGATGCTGCGCTTCGCGAACCTGGAGACCGACGGCTGGCTGATCGATCCGGCCCGCGAAGCCGCGACGCGGCTGATTGCCGCGTATCCCGAAATCGTCACGCAGCATCTCGCGCGCTGGCTCGGCGCGCGGGAGCAGTATCTGAAAGCCTGATCCGCGGGCTGGGGCCGGATCCGGAATCGCCATTCGACGCATTCCGATGCAGAGAAACTTGGCGAACCGGTGTCACAGGGTGTATAAATTAAACCTATCGCCTGTATATCTCTGATTGACCCACAATGACGCTGACTGAATTGAAATACATCGTCGCGGTCGCGCGCGAACGGCATTTCGGCCGTGCGGCCGAAGCCTGCTTCGTGAGCCAGCCGACGCTGTCGGTGGCGATCAAGAAGCTCGAAGACGAGCTGAACGTGCAGATTTTCGAGCGCGGCGCGAGCGAAGTGAGCGTGACGCCGATCGGTGACCAGATCGTCACGCAGGCGCAACGCGTACTCGAGCAGACTTTCGCGATCAAGGAGATCGCGAAGCAGGGCAAGGATCCGCTGGTCGGCCCGTTCCGCCTTGGCGTGATCTACACGATCGGGCCGTACCTGCTGCCGACGCTCGTCAAGCAGATGATCCAGCGTGTCCCGCAGATGCCGCTGATGCTGCAGGAAAACTACACGCTCAAGCTGCTCGAACTGCTGAAGCAGGGCGAGATCGACGCCGCGATCATGGCGCTGCCGTTTCCGGAAACCGGCCTGATGGTGCGCCCGCTGTACGACGAACCGTTCGTCGTCGCGCTGCCGGCCGGCCATCCGTGGGAGAAGCGCGAAGAGATCGACGCCGAGGACCTGAAGCAGGAAACCATGCTGCTGCTCGGCAACGGTCACTGCTTCCGCGATCACGTGCTCGGCGTGTGCCCGGAGCTGATGCGCTTCTCGCAGACGGCCGACGGCATCCAGAAGACCTTCGAGGGCTCGTCGCTCGAGACGATCCGCCACATGGTCGCGAGCGGCGTCGGCATCACGGTGCTGCCGCGAATGTCGGTTGCCGAGATCGGCCCGCGCGCGAACGGCCCCGATGCCGAACTGCTGTCGTACGTGCCGTTCAACGAGCCGGTGCCCGACCGCCGCGTGGTGCTCGTGTGGCGCAAGAGCTTCACGCGGATGCCCGCGATCGACGCGATCAGCGACGCGATTTCCGCCTGCGAGCTGCCGGGTGTCGCGAAGCTCGACATGCCGGCGACGATGAACTGAGCACGCTGCGGCATGCGCGTGCGGCAGCCCGATGAACGGGGTCTTGCGACCCCGTTTATTTTTCTCTATCGCATAGATGAAATTAATTAAATTCAAGTAATCGATAGACGTATATAGAATCCTCTCCATGGATCGGTGTCCTGTCGACGACCGGTCTGCACGCTGAGTGCAAGCGTCAAAGGAGGATGTCATGATGCGGTCGGTATTGCAGCACGCGCAGCGGAACATCCCGCCGCGCGACGCGGTCGTACATCGCGCCAGGGCGGCGGTTCGCAGCCTGCGTCCGATTGCGTTCGCGTACCTCGCGGATCGTGTGTATGGCGGTTGAACGCCGCCGCGCGCCGGTTCAGTGTTCCCCCGATTCACCCGCCATCAAGCCATGAGGGAGCATCGCATGTCCGAAAGCTGGAATTCCGCCCGCGGCGTCGTCACGACGCCTGCCGGCAGCCGGTTCCCCGAGCGTCCCGCCCGCGGCGCGTCGCGGCGGGAACGCGCGTCACAGGTCCCGCGCGACATCCCGTAGTACGACAGGAGAATCAACCTGTTCCGTTTCCCATCCCCGCAATGACACTCCACCAACCGCGCCCGGCATGCTGCCGGAGCGAACCGGTGGAGTCATACGAGCAAGCCAAGGAGAAATCGCATGTCGAACGAAACGAAGTGCCCGTTCAACCACACCGCTGGTGGCGGCACGACGAACAAGGACTGGTGGCCGAATCAGCTCAACCTGAACATCCTGCACCGCCATTCGGCGCTGTCCGATCCGATGGACAAGGATTTCGACTACGCGGAAGCGTTCAGCAAGCTGGACCTCGCGGCGGTGAAGAAGGACCTGCACGCCCTGATGACGATGTCGCAGGACTGGTGGCCGGCCGACTTCGGCCACTATGGCGGCCTGTTCATCCGCATGGCCTGGCACAGCGCCGGCACGTACCGCACGGCCGACGGCCGCGGCGGCGCGGGCGGCGGGCAGCAGCGCTTCGCGCCGCTCAACAGCTGGCCGGACAACGTCAGCCTCGACAAGGCACGCCGGCTGCTGTGGCCGATCAAGCAGAAGTACGGCCGCAACATCTCGTGGGCCGACCTGCTGATCCTGACCGGCAACGTCGCGCTCGAATCGATGGGCTTCAAGACTTTCGGCTATGCCGGCGGCCGCGTCGATACGTGGGAACCGGACGACGTCTACTGGGGCTCGGAAAAGATCTGGCTGGAACTGAGCGGCGGCCCGAACAGCCGCTACTCGGGCAAGCGTGAGCTCGAAAGCCCGCTTGCTGCCGTGCAGATGGGCCTCATCTACGTGAACCCGGAAGGCCCGGACGGCAACCCCGACCCGGTCGCCGCCGCGCATGACATCCGCGAGACGTTCGCGCGCATGGCGATGAACGACGAAGAGACGGTCGCGCTGATCGCGGGCGGCCATACGTTCGGCAAGACGCACGGTGCCGGTCCGGCGTCGAACGTCGGCCCCGAGCCGGAAGCCGCGGGCCTCGAGGAGCAGGGTCTCGGCTGGAAGAGCACGTTCGGCACGGGCAAGGGCAAGGACGCGATCACGAGCGGCCTCGAAGTCACGTGGACGTCGACGCCGACGAAGTGGAGCAACGATTTCTTCAAGCACCTGTTCAGCTACGAGTGGGAGCTCACGAAGAGCCCGGCCGGTGCGCACCAGTGGGTCGCGAAGGACGCCGGCGAAGTGATTCCCGATGCGTTCGACGCGTCGAAGAAGCATCGCCCGACGATGCTGACGACCGACCTGTCGCTGCGTTTCGACCCGGCCTACGAAAAGATCTCGCGCCGTTTCTACGAGAACCCGGCCGAGTTCGCCGATGCGTTCGCGCGTGCCTGGTTCAAGCTCACGCACCGCGACATGGGCCCGCGCTCCCGTTATCTCGGCCCGGAAGTGCCGGCGGAACACCTGCTGTGGCAGGACCCGATCCCGGCAGTCGATCACCCGCTGATCGACGACGCCGACGTTGCCGCGCTGAAGGCGAAGGTGCTGGCAACGGGCCTGTCGGTGTCGCAGCTCGTGTCGACGGCATGGGCGTCGGCCGCGACGTTCCGCGGATCGGACAAGCGCGGCGGCGCGAACGGTGCGCGTATCCGCCTCGCTCCGCAGAAGGACTGGGAAGTGAACCGTCCGGCTGAACTCGCGAAGGTGCTCGCGACGCTCGAAGGCGTGCAGAAGGCGTTCAACGACGCGCAGACGGGCGGCAAGAAGGTGTCGCTCGCCGACCTGATCGTGCTGGCCGGTGCGGCCGGCGTCGAGCAGGCCGCGAAGAACGCGGGCGTCGCGGTGACGGTGCCGTTCGCACCGGGCCGCGCGGATGCATCGCAGGAAGAGACCGATATCGAAGCGATGGCCGTGCTCGAGCCGGTGGCTGACGGGTTCCGCAACTACCTGAAGAGCGCGTTCAAGACGCCGGCCGAGGCGCTGCTGGTCGACAAGGCGCAACTGCTGACGCTGAGCGCGCCCGAGATGACGGTGCTCGTCGGTGGCCTGCGCGTGCTCGGTGCGAACGCCGGCGAGGCGAAGCACGGCGTGTTCACCGACCGTCCGGAAGCGCTGACGAACGACTTCTTCGTGAACCTGCTCGACATGGGCACGGAATGGAAGCCGGTGTCGGCCGCGAACGACGTGTTCGAAGGGCGCGATCGCGCGACGGGCAAGGTGAAGTGGACCGGCACGCGCGTCGACCTGATCTTCGGCTCGCATGCGCAGCTGCGTGCGCTGGCCGAGGTGTACGGCAGCGCGGATGCGAAGGAGAAGTTCGCGCGCGACTTCGTCGCGGCCTGGAACAAGGTGATGAACCTCGACCGCTTCGACCTCGCGTGAGCGTTGCCGTGCAGTAGCACGGTGAGGCAGTAACGGGAAACGGCCGGTCGTCCGGCCGGCCGTTTCGTCCCGATCCTGGATTTCATTGAAGGAGTGACGATCATGACGCAAATGATGCTGAACATGCGCGCCGCACTGGCGGCACCGAAGGTGCGGGCGCCGGCCGAGATCGCGCGGTACGTCGTCGGATTCGCGATCGTCGTCGGCGGTGCGGCCGAACTGGTGTCGCAGGCGCTGCACGCGATCGCCGCCGCCTGAGCGCGGCGGGTCGCACGCCACGCTGCAGTGGCGAGCCATACGGGTGGTGCGGTGTCGGCATGCAGGGCAACAGATTCGCGTGAATTGCTCCGGTTCGTTGAGTGAGGAGTCCGCAATATGTCCACTAAGACCCACGATCGATCCAGATCTACCCGGTTGACGGTGCACTGACGATATTGCTTGCACCATCCGGACGCCACATTGGCGTTGATGTCGTGCCGGCGCGCAACAATCGACACCGACATGCCGGGCGCCAACGTCTCCCTGATCACATCCTGCTTGAATGCTTGCGCGTACGTCCGATGGGATGGGTACGATTCCCTGCGTTCGACATGGCTGACTGGTTACCGACCGACGCGTTGACGCCGGGAAGGGCCCGCAACGCCGGCGCCTCCGAGGTGCATCCGCTCGACGTGCTGCCTGGTTCGTCGATCGAACGGGATCCGCATCGATCGGCCGGCGATTTTGCCGCGACGGTGATTCTCAAGCGGCGCTGGCAACGCAGCGGTTTCGCGGACGCCGGCGATCGTCATCCCCGCGCGCACGACGCTGCGTGACAAGGCCGAGCCGTCAGCAAGCGGTGTCGGATATATTCGGCAGGTTCTCCATCATCCAGGTAGCCATTCAATGGAATCACGACGCAAGGCAGTGGGCGTGGTCGCGCCTGCGGGTGTGCCCGATCCGGAAGGCATCGCGCGTGGCATTGCGCTCGTCGAAAGTTGGGGCTTCGAGGTCAGGGCGGGCGCGCATCTCGGCAGCCGGTACCGCTATTTCGCCGGTACCGCCGAGGAACGCGCGGACGACTTGCGGCGCACCCTGATGGATCCGTCGATCGAGATCGTGTGGCTCGCGCGGGGGGGATTCGGTTGCGCGCATTTGCTTGAGCACTTGCCCGACGAGATCGCAACGCCAAAGACGATCATCGGCTTTTCCGACGCAACGTCACTGTTCTGCGCACTCGCGGATCGGCCCGGCGTGCGTTTGCTGCATGGCCCGACATTTCACAGTCTGGCGACCAAGGTCGACGACGCGACGCGCGCCGACATTCGCGCTGTGCTGACCGGCGACGAACGCGCCGCGCTGAGTCTGCGGCATTTGTCCGGCGCCCCTGGTGCCGTGCGGGGACGTCTGTGCGGCGGCAACGTGACGGTACTCGCGAGCGTCGCGGGTACGCGCTGGTCGCTTCGCTCACGCGACGCGATCGTGCTGCTGGAGGACGTGACGGAGTTGGGCTACCGGCTCGACCGCAGCCTGACGCAACTGCGTCTGAGCGGCGCGTTCGACGGAGCCCGTGCGTTCGTGCTCGGGCAATTCACGCGCTGCCCGATCCCGGACGGCGCGGATTTCACGCTCGAGCAGATGCTTGTCGACGTGCTGGGCGGCTTCGGCCTGCCGATCTACTCGGGTCTGCCGATCGGACATGAACACCGCAACATCACCTGGCAATACGGCAGCCAGGCTGCCATCGAGAACGGCGCGATCCGGTTCGGCGCGTAGCGTCGAATCCGGAAGGACAGGAACGCGTACCTTTGGCGATTTCGCGAAACTGTCGTCGGTGCCGGAAGCGAAGGGCGTGCCGGCGGCGGAAGACATGATCCGCCCGTTCGTCGAAGGGCACGAGGCCGTCGTGCGAACCGCGCGCGCGAATCTTCCCGATCGCCGACGCGGCGAGCCGACCGCCGACCTGCAGACGCATGAAAAAAAACCGCGTGGATGCTGCGCTCGCTGCTCGCGTAAGTACGGTGCGGCCGGGGAGGGCGCGCTGACTCGCCCGATCCGGAGTGATCGAATCCGTCCCTTGATTGGCGCAAATCGTGGCCCGGCCCTGCGCAGCGGGCCCGGGCGGCCCGGGCGCGCCGGGCGGCTGCCGCCGCGGGCCGCCCCGACATGACGCGAAGCACCGCTCGGCTCTAAAATGCCGGGGTTATCTTCCCGGTGCCTCGCCATGCTTGCCCGCTTTCCCCTGTATCTGCGGCTCGTCCGGATGGACAAGCCGATCGGCAGCCTGCTGCTGCTGTGGCCGACGCTCAACGCGCTGTGGATCGCGTCCGACGGCCATCCGCGCTGGCCGCTGCTCGTGATCTTCTCGCTCGGCACGCTGCTGATGCGCTCGGCCGGCTGCGCGATGAACGACTACGCCGACCGCGATTTCGACCGCCACGTGAAGCGCACGGCCGACCGGCCGCTGACGTCGGGCAAGATCCGTGCGTGGGAAGCCGTTGCGATCGCCGTCGGGCTCGCATTCATCTCGTTCCTGCTGATCCTGCCGCTCAACATGCTGACGAAGGAGCTGTCCGTCGTCGCGCTGTTCGTCGCGGGTTCGTATCCGTTCATGAAGCGTTTCTTCGCGATTCCGCAGGCGTATCTCGGGATCGCGTTCGGCTTCGGCATTCCGATGGCGTTCGCGGCCGTGCAGGACACGGTGCCGACGATCGCGTGGGTGATGCTGGTCGCGAACATTTTCTGGTCGGTCGCGTACGACACCGAATACGCGATGGTCGATCGCGACGACGACATCAAGATCGGGATCCGCACGTCGGCGCTGACGTTCGGCCGCTTCGACGTCGCGGCCGTGATGGCGTGTTATGCGGCGACGCTCGGCATCTACGTGTGGATCGGCGTGACGCTCGGCTTCGGCCTCGCGTACTGGGCCGGCTGGGCGGCGGCGGTCGGCTGCGCGCTGTATCACTACACGCTGATCAAGGGCCGCGAGCGGATGCCGTGCTTCGCCGCGTTCCGGCACAACAACTGGCTCGGCGGCGTGCTGTTCGCGGGGATCGCCGCGCACTACCTGCTGGCGGGTTCGGCGGCCAACTGAAACGGCCGCGCGTCGGCGCGCGATGCGCGATGCCAACAAAAAAGCGGCCGAGGCCGCTTTTTTGTTGCCGGTGCCGGAAGGGAGGCCCGGGGCGGGCGCGGCGCTTACGCGCGACCGAGCTCGTCGCCCATTTCCTTCGCACGCGCTTCGGCCGCGAGCGCGCCGCGCACGATCGCGTCCTTCACGCCCTGCGCGTCGAACGATGCGAGCGCGGCGGCTGTCGTGCCGCCCTTCGACGTCACGCGCTCGCGCAGCACGCTTGCCGGCTCGCCCGATTGCGCGGCGAGTTGCGCGGCGCCCGTGAACGTCGCGACCGCGAGCGCGCGGCCCTGTTCGTCGTTCATGCCGAGCTGGCGCGCGGCTTCCTGCAGCGCTTCGATGAAATAGAACACATACGCGGGGCCGCTGCCCGAAATGGCCGTGACGGCATCGAGCTTCGACTCGTCGTCGAACCACACGATCTCGCCGACCGCGCCGAGCACGTTCGACGCGAGTTCGCGGCCCGCCGCATCGACGCCCGGCAATGCGGCGAGGCCCGTCACGCCCATGCCGACGAGCGCGGGCGTGTTCGGCATCGTGCGCACGACGCGTGCGTAGTCGCCGAGCCAGCGCGCGAGATCGCTGCCGCGGATGCCGGCCGCGATGCTGATCACGAGCTGTGTCTTCAGGTGCGGCGCGAGCGCCTGCGCGACGTCCTTCAGCACCTGCGGCTTCACCGCGAGCACGATCGCGTCGTAGTCGGCGAGCGTTGCGTCGACGGCCGCGCCGGTGCGGATGCCGAATTGCTGCGCGGCGCGTGCGCGCACCTCTTCGTTGACGTCGATGGCGTACAGGCCGTCAGCAGCGACGCCGCGCTTGATCAGGCCGCCGATCAGGGCCGCGGCCATGTTGCCGCCGCCGATGAATGCGATTTTCATGATGTTCGATTGAGCGAGTGAGTGAACGGGAGGGCGGAAAGGGCGCGGCGTTCAGTGCGAGTAATCGCGCGCGCCGAAGATCGCGGTGCCGACGCGCACGATCGTCGCGCCTTCGAGCACGGCCGCGTCGAGATCGGCGGACATGCCCATCGACAGCGTGTCGAGCGGCAGGCCGTCGGCGCGCAACGCGTCGAACAGCACGCGCAGTGCGCGATGCGGCACGCGTTGCGCGTCGGTGTCGCCGGCCGGTTCGGGAATCGCCATCAGGCCGCGCAGCCGCAGCGACGGCAGCGCGGCGACCGCGCGCGCGACCTCGGCCACGTCGGCCGGTGCGACGCCGCTCTTCGACGCCTCGCCGCTGATGTTCACCTGCACGCACACGTTGAGCGGCGGCAGGTGCGCGGGGCGCTGTTCCGACAGGCGCTGCGCGATCTTCAGCCGGTCGACCGAATGGACCCAGTCGAAGCGTTCGGCAACCGGGCGCGTCTTGTTCGATTGCAGCGGCCCGATGAAATGCCATTCGAGGCTCGCGCGCAGGTCGGCGAGCGCGTCGATCTTGTCGATCGATTCCTGCACGTAGTTTTCGCCGAATGCGCGCTGCCCGGCCGCATGCGCGGCGCGCACGTCGGCGGCGGGAAACGTCTTCGAGACGGCGAGCAGCGATACGGTGGCGGGATCGCGGCCGGCCGCGCGGGCGGCGTCGGCGATGCGGCGATGAACGGATTCGAGGCGGGCGGCGAGATCGGACATGACGGGCACGAAAGCAGGCACGGAAGCGGGCATGTAGCGGATGCGCCGCGGCACGCGGCGCATCGATCCGCCCATTATACGGACGCCGGGCGCGAGGCCCAGGGCCCGCCCGTCATTCGTATGAACAGGCCCTAGCCATACAGCAGGTGCTCGACGAGCTGGATCCAGTGGGCCACCGGAATCTGCGTGCCGCTCTGCAGGTGCGCGATGCAGCCGACGTTGCCGGAGACGATCATCTGCGGCTCGAGCGCCTGCAGCTTCAGCAGCTTCTGCTTGCGCAACCGGTACGACAGCGACGGCTGCGTCAGCGAATAGGTGCCGGCCGAGCCGCAGCACAGATGGCTGTCCGCTGGCAGCCGCACGTCGATGCCGAGGGTCTCGAGCAGGCGTTCGACCTTGCCGCGCGACTGCTGGCCGTGCTGCAGCGTGCACGGCGGGTGGTACGCGACCGTATGAACCGCGCGGCGGCGCGCGAGCGTCGCGAGCTCGGCCTCGAACGCGAGCAGCACGTCGGAGATGTCGCGCGTCAGCGACACGATGCGCTGCGCCTTCTCGGCGTAGGCCGGGTCGTCGCGCAGCAGGTGCGCGTATTCGAGCACCGTCGCGCCGCAGCCCGACGCGTTCATCACGATCGCCTCGACACCCTGTTCGACATGGGGCCACCACGCGTCGATGTTGCGGCGCGCGTCGTCGAGCGCTTCGTCGTGATAGTTCAGGTGCAGGCGGATCGCGCCGCAGCAGCCGGCATCGGGCGCGACGACGGTCTCGATGCCGAGCGCGTCGAGCACGCGCGCGGTCGCGATATTGATGTTCGGCAGCATCGACGGCTGCACGCAGCCGCCGAGCATCAGCATCTTTCGCGTATGCGTCAGGTGCGGCCATTCGAGCAGCCGCGTGCGCGGCGGCACCTTGTCGCGCAGCCGCTTCGGCAGCAGCGGACGGACGTGCTGTCCGAGCCGCATCACCGGCGAGAACAGCGCGGCGTTCGGCACGAGGCTCGCGAGCACGCGGCGCACGAGACGCTGCTGCACGGGGCGCTGAACCTGTGCCTCGACGTGCTTGCGGCCGATCTCGACGAGCCGGCCGTACTGGACGCCGGACGGGCAGGTCGTCTCGCAACTGCGGCACGTGAGGCAGCGGTCGAGGTGCTGCTGCGTGCTGCGCGTGACGGGCGCGCCTTCGACCATCTGCTTGATCAGGTAGATGCGGCCGCGCGGGCCGTCGAGTTCGTCGCCGAGCAACTGGTAGGTCGGGCAGGTCGCGGTGCAGAACCCGCAATGCACGCACTTGCGCAATATCGCGTCGGCTTCGTCGCCGTCGGGCGTATTGCGGATGAAATCGGCGAGGTTCGTCTGCATCTCAGAGATCCGGATAGAGCCGGCCGCGGTTGAAGATGCGCGCGGGATCGAACGCGGCTTTCAACCCGCGGTGGATTTTCATCATCGGGGCGGGGAGCGGCGTGAACACGCCCGCGCTGCGGTCGTACGCGTCGCCCGCGCGGAACAGCGTCGCGTGGCCGCCGGCCTGCTTGGCGCTCATCCGCACGGTCTGCGCATCGGCGTCGGTGATCCACCAGCGCTGCGCGCCGCCCCATTCCATCAACTGGGTGCCGGGCAGGTGCATCGGTTCGGTGATCGACGGCAGCGCGAGACGCCACAGCGCATAGCCGGGCGGGATGCCGTGGAAGAACGGGTCGGTATGCTCGCGCAGGCCGGCCCAGAAGCGCTCGGCCTCGACCGCGTCGACGACTTCGCCGCCGAGCAGCGTCTTCGCGGATTTCACGGCCGCTTCGGCGCCCGACAGGCGCAGGACGAGCGTGCCGTTACGCCACCCGCTCGCGCTGACGGGCAGCGGATGGCCGCCCCATTCGTTGAGCTTGCGCACCGCGTCGGTCGCGGTCATCTCGAACTTCAGCGTGACTTCGGCGACGGGCATCGGCAGCACCTTGAGCGACAGGTCGAGCATCAGCCCGAGCGTGCCGAGCGCGCCGGCCATCAGCCGCGACACGTCGTAGCCGGCGACGTTCTTCACGACCTGGCCGCCGAAGCGCAGCACTTCGCCGCGACCGTTCATCAGCGTGACGCCGAGCATGAAATCGCGCGGCGCGCCGCAGGTGGCCCGGCGCGGGCCCGCGAGGCCGGCCGCGACGCAGCCGCCGACGGTGGCCGCGCGGCCGAAGTGCGGCGGCTCGAACGGCAGCATCTGGCCGCACTCGGCGAGGACGGTTTCAAGCTGTGCGAGCGGCGTGCCCGCGCGGACCGTGACGACGAGTTCGGCCGGGTCGTACGACACGACGCCCTGAAACGCGCGCGTGTCGAGAATTTCGCCCTCGAGCGCCTGGCCGTACCAGTCCTTGGTGCCGCCGCCGCGAATCCGCAGCGGCCGGCCGTCGGCGCTGGCGGCGCGGACGCGGTCGGCCCATCCGGCGACGATGTCGTCCTCTTCCATGTTCTGTTGCTGCCTCGACTTGTTGTTCGGTCGATTGTACCGGGGTGGCGCGATTCCACATCGCGACTATCCCTAAGACCGGTATCGCGGGCCGTCTGCCCGCGTCGCCGCATGAACAGGCCGAGCGGGCACGGTCGAACGCCGCGACCCGGCCGCGGGCACCGGCCGCGACCCGCACGGGCCGCTCAGAAGCGCGGCAGGTCGGGGTGCGGCAGCAGCCCGCCGCGCACGTGCTGGCGACCGTATTCGGCGCAGCGCGCGCGGGTCGGGATGCCCTTGTCCGGGTTCAGCAGCCCCGCCGGATCGAAGGCGCGCTTGACCGCGAAGAACGCGTCGCGTTCCTGCGGCGAGAACTGTACGCACATCGAATTGAGCTTCTCGATGCCGACGCCGTGCTCGCCCGTCACGCTGCCGCCGAACTCCACGCAGCATTCGAGGATTTCCGCGCCGAACTGCTCGGCGCGGTGCAGTTCGTCCGGATCGTTCGCGTTGTAGAGGATCAGCGGATGCATGTTGCCGTCGCCCGCGTGGAACACGTTGATGCAGCGCAGCCCGTAGCGCGTTTCGAGCTGCTCGATGCGCGCGAGCAGCGGGCCGATCGCGCGGCGCGGCACGGTGCCGTCCATGCAGTAGTAGTCGGCCGAAATGCGGCCGGCGGCCGGGAACGCGTTCTTGCGGCCCGACCAGAAGCGCAGCCGCTCGTGCTCGTTGCGCGATACCTGGATGCGTGTCGCGCCATGCTCGCGCAGCACGGCCGTCATCCGCACGATCTCTTCCGCGACTTCTTCCGGCGTGCCGTCCGATTCGCACAGCAGGATCGCTTTCGCCTCGAGATCGTAGCCCGCGTGCGTGAACGCCTCGACGGCCTGCGTGGCCGGCTTGTCCATCATTTCGAGCCCGGCCGGGATGATTCCCGACGCGATGATCGCCGCGACGGCCTCGCCGCCCTTGACGACGTCGTCGAAGCTCGCCATCACGAGCTGGGCCGTCTGCGGCTTCGGGATCAGCTTCACCGTGACCTCGGTGACGATCGCGAACATCCCTTCGCTGCCGATCATCACGGCGAGCAGGTCGAGGCCCGGCATGTCGAGCGCGAGCGAACCGAATTCGACGATTTCGCCGTCGATCGTCACCGCGCGCACGCGCATCACGTTGTGCACGGTCAGCCCGTATTTCAGGCAATGGACGCCGCCGGAATTTTCCGCGACGTTGCCGCCGATCGTGCACGCGATCTGCGACGACGGATCGGGCGCGTAGTACAGGCCGTACGGCGCGGCGGCCTCCGAGATCGCGAGGTTGCGCACGCCGGGCTGCACGGTCGCCGTGCGCGCGTAGGGATCGACTTCGACGATGCGCGTGAAGCGCGCAAGCGACAGCACGACGCCGAGCGCGATCGGCAACGCGCCGCCCGACAGGCTCGTGCCGGCGCCGCGCGGCACGATCGGCACCTCCATGCGGCGGCAGATCTGCACGATCCGCTGCACCTGCGATTCTGTTTCGGGCAGCGCGACCGCGAGCGGCAGGCGGCGGTACGCAGACAGGCCGTCGCATTCGTACGGCGCCGTGTCTTCGTCACGGTAGAGCAGGCAGTGCGTCGGCAGCACGGCCATCAGCGCCTGCACAACTTCGCGCTGGCGCTGCGCGCGTGCCGCGCTCGACAGTTCGACGGGAGCGTTCATGGGGTCTCCTGCAGCAGGCGGCGCGGTGTCGCGCCGCCGTGTCAGCACGTGAAAATTTTGCCCGGATTCATCAGGTTGCGCGGATCGAGCGCGAGCTTGATTGCACGCATCGTGTCGATCGCGTTGTCGCCGTGCTCCTTCGGCAGGAAGCGCATCTTGTGCAGCCCGACGCCGTGCTCGCCCGTGCAGGTGCCGCCGAGGCGCAGCGCGCGCTCGACGATCCGGTCGTTGATGTGCTCGGCTTCCGCGATTTCCTCGGGCTTGTCGGGGTCGATCAGGATCGCCACGTGGAAATTGCCGTCGCCGACGTGGCCGACGATCGGGCAGGGCAGCGACGAGGCGCGCAGGTCGACTTCGGTTTCCTCGACGCACGCGGCGAGCTGCGAGATCGGCACGCAGACGTCGGTCGTCACCGCGCGGCAGCCGGGTTTCAATTGCAGCATCGCGAAATACGCGTTGTGGCGTGCGGCCCAGAGGCGCGTGCGGTCTTCGGGGCGGGTTGCCCATTCGAAACCCTGGCCGTTGTTCTGGCCCGCGAGCGCCTGCACGAGCTCGGCCTGTTCCTTCACGCCGGCCTCGGTGCCGTGGAATTCGAAGAACAGCGTCGGCGCTTCGGTGAGCGTCAGGTTCGAATGGCGGTTGATCGAGCGCACGGCGAGCGCATCGACGAATTCGACGCGCGCGATCGGCACGCCGATCTGGATCGTCTCGATCACGGTGCGCACCGCGTCGCCCATCGACGGGAACGTGCAGATCGCGGCCGATACGGCTTCGGGCAGCGGATGCAGGCGCAGCGTGATCTCGGTGATCACGCCGAGTGTGCCTTCGGAGCCGACGAACAGGCGCGTGAGGTCGTAGCCGGCCGACGACTTGCGGGCACGCGAGCCGGTCTTCACCACACGGCCGTCGGCGAGCACGGCGGTCAGGCCGAGCACGTTCTCGCGCATCGTGCCGTAGCGCACGGCGTTGGTGCCCGACGCACGCGTGGCGGTCATCCCGCCGATGCTGGCGTCGGCGCCCGGGTCGATCGGGAAGAACAGGCCGGTGTCGCGCAGCGCCTCGTTGAGCGCCTTGCGCGTGATGCCCGGCTCGACCGTCACGGTCAGGTCTTCGGCGTTGATCGACAGCACGCGGTTCATTTCCGACAGGTCGAGCGAGATGCCGCCGCGCACCGCGAGCAGGTGGCCTTCGAGCGACGAACCGGCGCCGTACGGGATCAGCGGGACGCTGTACAGCGAGCACAGCGACACGACTTCGCGCACGTCGTCCGCGCTGTGCGCGAACACGACGGCGTCGGGCAGTTGCGGATCGAACGGCGATTCGTCGCGGCCGTGGTGGGCGCGGACGGCGTCGGCGGTCGACACGCGCTCGCCGAAGGCGGCGCGCAGCGCATCGAGCATGGCGGGGGGAAGGGGGCGGCGCGTGGCGGCCGGCGGGGCAGGGTGATTCACGAACGTCTCCTTGTCGATCCGGATGAGCGCGTTGGCGCCGAACCGGCTCCCGTGCTGCTGGGTTTCGGCCCATTCTACGCTGTAACGCCTGCTGCGCCCGCCGTCGCGGGCTGCGATAATCGCGTTCGAACGCAACCGGGCCGCGTCGCGGCCGCGCACGAGAGGACATCCGCATGGGCAACCGCTTGAGCAAGATCGCCACGCGTACCGGCGACGACGGCACCACCGGCCTCGGCGACGGCCGGCGTATCGGCAAGGACGATACGCGGATCGCCGCGATCGGCGACGTCGACGAACTGAACTCGAACCTCGGCGTGCTGCTCGCCGAAACGCTGCCGGACGATATCCGCACGGCGCTCGTGACGATCCAGCATGACCTGTTCGATCTCGGCGGCGAATTGTGCATTCCCGGCCATACGGTGCTCGACGACACGCATCTCGCGCGTCTCGATCGCTGGCTCGCCGACTACAACGCGACGCTGCCGCCGCTGAAGGAATTCATCCTGCCGGCCGGCTCGCGCGCGGCGTCGCTCGCGCACGTGTGTCGAACCATATGCCGTCGCGCGGAGCGTTCGATCGTCGCGCTCGGGCGCACCGAAACGCTCAACGATGCGCCGCGGCGCTACGTGAACCGGCTGTCGGACCTGCTGTTCGTGCTGGCGCGCGTGCTGAACCGTGCCGACGGCGGATCGGACGTGCTGTGGGAACGCGGCCGTGTCCGCTGACCGCTGACGATTCGCCCCCTTACCCTTGCCGCGCTGCGACAATTTGCCCGAGGGGCATCGAATTTTTAAAAAGGTATTGTGTGTGCATGTTTAACGGAGAACGAACATGACCCACATCACCGCTGACCAGATGGCTCGCGTGAAGGCCACTGCCCCTGTCCTCGCCGTGCACGGCGCGACGATCACGAAGCACTTCTACCAGCGCATGTTCGCGCGCCATCCGGAACTGAAGAACCTGTTCAACCAGACGCACCAGAAGACGGGCGGCCAGCCGGAAGCGCTCGCGAAGGCCGTCTACGCGTATGCGGCGAACATCGACAATCTCGGTGCGCTGGGCGGGGCTGTGTCGCACATCGCGCACAAGCACGCGAGCCTGAACATCCGCCCCGAGCATTACCCGATCGTCGGCGAAAACCTGCTCGCCTCGATCGTCGAGGTGCTGGGCGACGCGGTCGATGCCGACACGCTCGAGGCGTGGCGGGTGGCGTACGGCCAGCTCGCGCAGATCCTGATCGGCACCGAGGCCGATCTGTACGCGGGCGCCGCCTGGAGCGGGTTCCGTCCGTTCAAGGTCGAGCGCAAGGTGCGCGAAAGCGACGAGATCACGTCGTTCTACCTGACGCCCGCCGACGGCGGCGCGGCGCCGACGTTCGAGCCCGGCCAGTACATCACGGTGAAGCGTTTCGTCGGCGATCTCGGCGTCGACCAGCCGCGCCAGTACAGCCTGTCCGACGCGCCGCACGGCAAGTGGCTGCGCATCTCGGTGAAGCGCGAAGCCGGCAGGCCGGAAGTCATTCCGGCCGGCAAGGTGTCGACGCTGATGCACGACGGCGTGGAAGAGGGCGCGATCGTCGAGGTCACTGCGCCGATGGGCGAATTCTCGCTGAAGCGCGGCGTCGAGACGCCGGTGGTGCTGATTTCCGGCGGCGTCGGCCTGACGCCGATGGTGTCGATGGCGTCGACGCTGGTCGACGAAGGCAGCAAGCGCGACGTGCGGTTCGTCCATGCATGCCGCTCGGGCGCGGTGCACGCGTTCCGCGACTGGCTGAACGATACGGTGCGCGAGCATGCGAACGTCAAGCGCACGGTGCTGTACGAGCTGGTCGGCCCGAACGATCGCGTCGGCGTCGACCACGATCTGGAAGGGCGCCTCACGCCGGAGCGCGTGCGGCACTACGCGCTGGTGCCGGACGCCGACTACTACGTCTGCGGCCCGGTCGCGTTCATGAAGGCACAACGCGATGCGCTGGTCGCGCTCGGCGTCGCGCCGGAACGCATCAACACCGAGATCTTCGGTTCGGGCGCGCTCGAGTGATGCGCTGACCGGCAGTCGGCGGCCTGCGAAAAAAAGCCCGGCGCGAGCCGGGCGTTTTTCGTTTCGGTGCAGGCGCGGACGATCAGTTCCCGCTGCCGCGCGTGACGCGGCGTGCCTTCACCGATTCCGCGAGGCCTTCGAGCACCTTCACGCTGTCGTCCCATGCGATGCACGCGTCGGTGATGCTCTGGCCGTAGGTCAGTTCGCAGCCTTCCTTCAGGTCCTGGCGCCCCTCGACGAGATGCGACTCGATCATCACGCCGACGATGCGGGCGTCCCCGGCCGCGATCTGGCGGCCGATGTCGGCACAGACGGGGATCTGGTTCTCGTGCTTCTTCGAGCTGTTCGCGTGGCTCGCGTCGATCATCAGGCGTGCGGCGAGGCCGGCCTTGCCGATGTCCGCGCACGCGGCGTTCACGCTTTCCGCGTCGTAGTTGGGCGTCTTGCCGCCGCGCAGGATCACGTGGCAATCCTCGTTGCCGGCCGTCGACACGATCGCCGAATGGCCGCCCTTCGTCACCG
Organism: Burkholderia sp. 22088; assembly: GCF_052045915.1. Lineage (NCBI taxonomy): Bacteria > Pseudomonadati > Pseudomonadota > Betaproteobacteria > Burkholderiales > Burkholderiaceae > Burkholderia > Burkholderia sp. 22088. Next base: position 140,406 of record NZ_JBQEPY010000009.1, on the reverse strand, counting down.
ACAGGAAATGGTGCGGCTGCGATGCGGCCTTGATCGCGTCGACCGCGATCTTCACGTTGCCGTCGGTGCCGTTCTTGAAGCCGACCGGGCACGACAGCCCCGACGCGAGCTCGCGGTGCACCTGCGATTCGGTCGTGCGCGCGCCGATCGCGCCCCACGAGATCAGGTCGGCGATGTACTGCGGGCTGATCATGTCGAGGTATTCGGTCGCGGCCGGCAGGCCCATCTCGTTGATCTGAAGCAGCAGCTCGCGCGCGGTGCGCAGCCCTTCGTTGATCTTGAAGCTGTTGTCGAGGTGCGGATCGTTGATGAGCCCCTTCCAGCCGACCGTCGTGCGCGGCTTCTCGAAGTACACGCGCATCACGATTTCCAGCTCGCCCTTGAAGCGCTCGCGCTCCTTCACGAGCCGCCCCGCGTACTCGATCGCCGCCTTCGTGTCATGGATCGAGCACGGCCCGATCACCACGATCAGCCGGTCGTCCATCCCGTGCAGGATGCGGTGCATCGACTGGCGCGAGTTGTAGATCAGCTCGGACGCGGCTTCGGAGCACGCGAATTCGCGGATCAGGTGGGCGGGCGGCGTCAGTTCCTTGAGTTCGCGGATGCGGACGTCGTCGGTGTTGTGCGGGGGCATGCTGTTTCTCCTTGGTTCCGGGCGCCGTTCGATCAGTGGGCGTGCGGCAGATTCATCAATTCAAGCGATTCAGTGGTTTCGGTCGGGGCTGCGGAACCGCTGCGGCGGCGACCGGGAAGCGAAGGGCGAAAAAAAACCGCCGGGTTCGCCGGCGGTTTTTTCGGGAATTTCGGTTGCGCTTTACGCGCCATCAACCCTCTCGATCCGCCAGCGGTCTGAGATGCCAAAAAAAGTAAAAGTAAAACTTGGCGGACATGACGGAGATTCGGTTCGTCAAAAAAGTTGATTCGGAATTTATACCCCGTCGCCGGGCGGCTGGCAACCGGGGAGCGTCGAAAATGCGGACATTCCGCGCGTTTTCTTCAAAATGCGCGGAATGTCTGCGCCGCGATGCGGTTATGCCGTACCGCCGACCGTCATCTTGTCGATCCGCAGGGTCGGCTGGCCGACGCCGACCGGCACGCTCTGGCCTTCCTTGCCGCACACGCCGACACCGGTGTCGAGCGACATGTCGTTGCCGATCATGCTCACGTACTTCAGCGATTCCGGGCCGCTGCCGATCAGCGTCGCACCCTTCACCGGGTAGGTGATCTTGCCGTTCTCGATCATGTACGCCTCGGACGCCGAGAACACGAACTTGCCGTTCGTGATGTCGACCTGGCCGCCGCCGAAGTTGACCGCGTACAGGCCGTTCTTCACCGACGCGATGATTTCCTGCGGATCCTTGTCGCCGTTCAGCATGTACGTGTTCGTCATGCGCGGCATCGGCAGCGCCGCGTACGATTCGCGCCGCGCGTTGCCCGTGACCGGCATCTTCATCAGGCGCGCGTTCAGCGTGTCCTGGATGTAGCCCTTCAGGATGCCGTCCTCGATCAGCGTCGTGCACTGCGTCGGGTTGCCTTCGTCGTCGATGTTCAACGAGCCGCGGCGGTTCGGCAGCGTGCCGTCGTCGACCACCGTCACGCCCTTCGCGGCGACCTGCTCGCCGATCCGGCCGGCGAACGCGGACGAGCCCTTGCGGTTGAAGTCGCCCTCGAGGCCGTGGCCGATCGCTTCGTGCAGCAGCACGCCCGGCCAGCCCGGCCCGAGCACGACCGTCATCGCGCCGGCCGGCGCGGGGCGTGCGTCGAGGTTCACGAGCGCCGCATGCACGGCGTCGTCGACGTAGCGCGACAGGACTTCGTCGGTGAAGTAACCGTAGTCGAAGCGGCCGCCGCCGCCGCCGGAGCCGATTTCGCGGCGGCCGTTCTGCTCGGCGATCACCGTGACCGACACGCGTACGAGCGGGCGGATGTCGGCGGCGAGCGCGCCGTCGCTGCGCGCGACCAGCACGACGTCGTATTCGCCGGCGAGGCCGGCCATCACCTGCGTGACACGCGGGTCGCGGCCGCGCGCCATCTGCTCGATGCGCTCGAGCAGCTTGACCTTGGCCGTCGCGTCGAGCGACGCGAGCGGATCGGACGGCAGGTACAGGTCGCGGCCCGAGATGCCCTTCAGCGACGTGGCCGCCTTGATCTTCTGGCGGCCGCCGCCGGCCGCCGCGATCGCCTTGGTAGCTGCGGCCGCCTGCGCGATCGCTTCCGGCGACAGGTCGTCCGAGTACGCGAACGCGGTTCGGTCGCCCGCGACCGCGCGCACGCCGACGCCCTGGTCGATGCTGAAGCTGCCCGATTTGACGATGCCTTCCTCGAGGCTCCACGCTTCGCTGCGGGTCGCCTGGAAGTACAGGTCCGCGTAGTCGACGCGATGCGTGAAGATGTCGGCGATCGTGCGCGTGAGCAGGCTTTCGTCGAGGCCGTACGGCGTGAGCAGGATGTCCTTCGCCAGCGCGAGGTTGCGGATGCCGGGTTCGATGATGTTCATGCGGATATCGGGGTTTCTCAAAAAGTTGTCGGGTGCTTCTGGGCAGATGGGTTGGCCGCGCGGTGTTTCAAGCGGTGCGGCGGATTCAGGTCAGCACGCGGTGCCGCCACGCGGGCAGGCTCTGGCGCACGTCGGCGATGCGCTGCGGATCGAGCGTGCCGCGCACGACGCTTGCGCCCACGTCGCGAACCGCGACGATCTCGCCCCACGGGTCGATCAGCATGCTGTGGCCCCAGGTGCGCCGGCCGTTCTCGTGCTTGCCGCCTTGCGCGGCCGCGAGCACGTAGCACTGGTTCTCGACGGCCCGCGCGCGCAGCAGCGTTTCCCAGTGCGCGCGGCCGGTCGTATACGTAAACGCCGACGGTACGACGATCAGTGCGCAGTCGCCCATCCTGCGATACAGCTCCGGAAAGCGGAGATCGTAACAGACGGACAGGCCGACCCGCCCGAACGGCGCGTTGAACGTGACGACCGTATCGCCCGCGCGGATCGTGCGCGCTTCGTCGAACGACTCGTCGCCTTTCTCGAAGTTGAACAGGTGGATCTTGTCGTAGCGCGCGGCTTCATTGCCGGATGGATCGAACACGAGCGTCGTGTTGAGCACGCGATCGGGCTCCGGGGCCTTCAGCGGCAGCGTGCCGCCGATCACCCAGATGCCGTGGCGACGCGCGGCGTCCGCGAGGAAATGCTGGATCGGGCCGTCCCGGTAAGGTTCGGCGAGCGCGAGCTTGTCGGTGTCGCGGTGACCCATGAAGCAGAAGTACTCGGGCAGCAGCACGAGCTGCGCGCCTTCGCCGGCGGCTTCCGCGATCAGGCGGCGCGCTTCGGCGAGATTGCGCGCGACGTCCGGCGTGCTCACCATCTGCAGCGCGGCGACCTGGAAGGGCGTGGCGGAACGGGTGTGGTCGGTCATCGCTGGATCGGTTGCGTCATAAATGGGGTGCGGCCCGGCACCGTGCGCGGCCCGACGCGCGGTTCAATGGCTCGCCGCATCGGCCGGACCGTGATTCATCTTACCCTGATCGCCCCTCACCCGCTCGATGTGCGGGTGCGCCCACGAGCCGGTGATCGTGTAGTCGAGCGCGAACGCGCGCGACAGCGTCTCCGACAGCGCGTAGTTCGCGGCCAGCACGCCGACGCCGAGCAGCGGGTTGACGATGGCCGCCCCGATCGCCGCCGCGCCCGCGCTGATTTTCGGCGCGACGTGCGCGTGCAGGTCCTGCGTCTCGGTGCCGAGATCCACCGCGCCGCGCACGGTGACGTTCGCGGGCCCGGTCATCATCGAGAAGTCGTCGGTGCGGGCGATCCCGTTCGAGATCCGGCCGGTGCCCGTGATCTTGTCGAACGGCAGCCCCTTGCCGATCACGTCGCGGAAATTCAGCGTCAGGAACCGTGCGAGGCTCTGCAGGCTCAGCACGCCGAGGAGCTTCGCCGCGCCCGGATCGACCTTCAGGATCTGGCCGTGTTCGAGGTCGAGCGCGATCTGGCCGCCGAGCGACGGCAGGTCGACCGCGGTCGGGCCGCCGCGCCAACCGACCTTGCCGGTGACGGTGCCGTGACCGTCCGCGAGCGTGCGCGGCAGGCCGACGCGGTCGAGCAGCGCGCCCGCGTTGTCGATGTCGAGCTTGAAGTCGAACACGGTGCGGCGCGGTGCGTCGTTTTCATCGGCGCCGCGGGCGAGCGCGCGGCGCGAGGTGCGCCAGTTGCCGGTCGCCGTCAGCTTCGCGGCCGGGTTCGACAGCTCCAGCTTGTCGAGCTGCCAGACCGGCGTGCCGGCTTCGTCGATGTTGCGCGCGTTGACGACGAGACGGCCGATGTCGTGGTTGCGCGCGACGACCTGGTCGACGATCAGGTCGATCGACGGCATCGGGCGGTCGGTCGGCGTCGGCAGGTTCATCGCGCGGCCGACGAGATCGTGCTGCGCGCTGTCGGGCACCACGAGCTTCGCGAGCCGCGCGTTCAGCACGCCCGCGCCGTTGTGGCCGCCGCCCGGCGCCCATGACAGGTAGCCCGACACCTGGTTCGACGCGATGTTCGCCTGCCAGAGCTCGTCGACGTGCGACGCGCCGACGATCACGTTTTCCCAGTTGCGCTTGAGCAGCTTCAGCGTGCCGAAATGGAGCGCGAAACGCTTCGGCGCGAAGCTCGCGAAATCGACGCGCGGCGCGGCTTGCGGCTCCTGCGCGCGCGGCGTGTCGGGCTTCAGCGTATGGGCCAGCGCGAGCCACGCATCGGCGTCCAGTTCGTTGACGTCGACGGCCGCGCTCACGCCGTCCTGCGGCATGTCGGGCATCCGGTGGATGCCCATCGCGCCGCGCACCGCGCGCAGCGGCTGGCCGCGCGTCGCGTCGAGCAGGTAGGTCGCGGACACGGGGCCGAGCGTCAGGTCGGCGTGCTCGAGGCGCTTGCCGTCCGCCTGCGGCGCCGGCTGCAGCGTGAAGCTGAACGGCATCGGCGTGCCGGCCGGTTTTGCGAACGGCGCGGGGAAATTCAGTGCCACGCCGGTCAGGTCGGAATGCGCGCTGATGTCGGGCAGGCGGCCCGGCGCGCCGCGCACGGCGACCTTGTACGGCGCGTCGCCGACCACGTGCTCGAGCAGCGCGGCCGCCGGGCCGTGCAGGTTCAGGCCGCGTGCGGCGTCGAGCGCGAGCCGGCCGTCGACGTCCACCGTATACGGGCCGTGCGACTGGAAGTTGCCGCTCGCGCGCACCGGGCCGCCGAGGAAGCGCCCCGACAGGTCGTGCAGCGATGCGCCGGCCTCGGTGAACCGGACACTGCCGCGCAGCGCGGACAGCGGCGGCACACCGCTCGTCGTCAGCGTGTTGCCGCCGAACGCGAGCGCGCCTTCGATGTGCGTGTGCGGATGCGGGACGTGCTGCGGAATCGTGATCTTGAGCGCGAGCGACGCGGGCCCCTGCGCATCGATCCGCTGGCCGATATGCCCGCTCATCGTGCCGAGCGAGCTGTTGTCCGCGTAGTCGATCAGGTCGGCGAGCGGGCCCTGCGCATGACCGTCGATGATGAGCGGCGAGTGGCTCGGGTTGCCGAGATCGTCGATGCGGCCCGCGACCTTCGTCAGCGCGACGCGCTTGTAGTGCGCACGATCGATGTCGAAGCGCAGCTTGTTCTGCGCGAGCTCGAACACGCCGTTGATCCCGTCGAGCGCCGGCCAGACGCTCGGCGTGCCGTTCGCGAGCTTGCGCGGCGGGTACGGCGTCGGTTCGAAGCGGCCGCCGGTGAACGGCGCGACGATGTGGAACACGCCGGCGTCCGGCTCGTGTTCGAACGGGAATTTCTCGAGCGGGCCGCGCGCGACGATCGACGCACCCTTGGTCACCTGGCCGGCCTGCAGCGCATGGCCGAGATAGTCGCGCAGGTGTTCGGACATCCCGGTCGGCAGGTAGCGCGGAATGCGCGCCACCGACGCGCGGGCGAAATCGGCACGCAGGTCGAGCGAGCCGCGGCCGTGGCCGGGGTTCGTGTACGAGCCGGATACCGCGATTTCGGCATCGGGGTTCGAGACGAGCAGGTCGGGCAGGGTCACGTCGACGCGCGCATGCTTTTCGCCGGCCGCGGGCGTGATCACCCACTTTGCGTTGCCGCGCAGCCGGTCGAATGTCAGGCGCGGCTCGTCGAATTCGCCGGGTACCGTGACCGCCGCGTTGACCGTATCGAAATGCGCGCTGCCGCCCGTCTCGTTCGCATCGACGCGGCCCCACAGGTTCTCGACGCCCGGCCAGCCGGCCCGCGGGTGGCCACGCGGCGACAGCCCGGGCGGCGGCTCCTGCGCGGCGAAGCTGATGCCCTGCAGATCGCCGAGGAAGCGATAGCGGACGATCGGCGCGGCGCCCATGCGCCGCTCCTCGTCGGCGAGGTCGGCTCGCGCGGGCTTCGCGCGTTCGACCTCGATGTGATAGTTCGACACCATCCCGCGCGGGTCGATCTTGATCAGCTCGTTGCGCAGGCGCGCCGGCAGCGGCAGCCCGCGAATGAACTCGCTGAGAATGCCGAGATCGACGCGGTCGCCGACGACGCTCAACAGCTGCCCCTGGCTGGCGGTCGGCACACGGTAGCGGGCCGTCAGCGTCGACAGCGCGAGCGAGCGGGCGAGCGGTGTGCCGTCCGGCAGCGGCGGCTGGCCGAGTTCCGCGTTGAAGCGCGTCAGGTGCAGCGTGTAGTCGTGGCCGGCATCGAGCTGCATGTCCCAGCCGAAGCCGACCGTCGGCACGTCGAGCCGCGGCTGCGTCGGGCGCACGCGCAGCGCGACGTCCGCGCCCTGCAGGTCGCCGCCCGCCGAATGCAGGTGGCCGTCGCTGAAGGTGGCCCAGATCGCGTTGTCGATCCGGCCCGCGTGGATCGTGAGCGGCATGTCGAGGTAGCGCCCGAGCGTCTGCAGGTCGACCGGGCCCGTCGACAGGTACGCGTCGCCCGACCAGTTCGACGGCTTGCCGACCGGTGCGAGCGGCTTGTGCCTGAAGCGCGCGCGGAAATCGAGCGGGCCGAGCAGCAGCGTGCCGTTCGCGGGCGCCTGCAGCGCGGCCTTGTGCACGCGGCCGTCGTTGAGCACCGCGAGCCGGATGCCCGACAGCACGAGCTCCGGCGCGTCGTGCTGCGCGTCGCGCCAGCGCAGCGTGCCGCCGCGCAGCACGATCGCTTCCTGCTTCAGCAGCCACGTACCGAACGTGTCGTTGCCGCCATGAGTGGTTGCCACGCCGACGCCCGCGACGCTCAGCGAGCCGTCGGCCGCGCGCGCGACGACGAGGTCGGGCTCGTCGACGATCAGGCTCGACAGCGCGGGCGACAGCCGCAGCAGCGACATCCAAGACAGCGCGGCCGTTGCATGCGGCACCGACAGCGCGACCTTGCCGTCGTGGCCGCGGATCGTCAGGTTCGTGAGTTCGACGCCCGGCTGCATGCCGGACCAGTTCGGGGAAAGCTTGCCGATCGAAAGCTGCGCGTGGAGCTTGTCGGACACCGCGCGCTCGATGCGCGGGCGGAATTCGTCGATGCGGGGCAGCAGTACGTAGCGCAGCCCGAGGAACGCGCCGGACGCGACGAAGTAGGTGCCGAGCCCGACTGCCAGCGTCACCCGGAACACGCGGCGCAGGACCGGATGATCGTGCTTCGGAGGTCCCGCTTCGGGCGCAGCTACGGCGGATTCCTGACGGTCGGACATGCGGCGGACGGGCGGCGATATGGTAGTTTTGCAGACTGACGTTGAAATGTATCACACGGGTTCGTGCCGGCGGCCGTTGCGGCAGCGCGGCACGGGCTTTCCGGCGCGCGGTTTCGCGGCGGGCGCACGCGCGTCCCGCGATGCCGCGCCGAATCCATGGGGCTGGCCGATAGCGGGGCGCGCACGCGCCGGCCGCTGCCGGCCAGCCTTTCCGCCAGGCCCGCTTCTCGATGACCGACGCTTCCGCCCTGATCAGCACGTCCTATTCCCGATACCTCGCTCGCGCGGCTGCCGCGCGGCCCGCGCTGGCCGAACAGGTCGCCGCGTGGGCCGCCGCGCCGCTCGGCCGCGTGCAGCTCGACGCGCGCCTCACCGAGCTGCTGGCGACGCCGGCCGGCACGGCCGCGCCGACCGAGGAGCAACTGAAGTGCGCGCTGCGGCAGTTGCGTGTCGAGGCGTTCGGCGCGGTCGCGGAACGCGACCTGCGCGGGCTGGCGGACGTCGCCGAGGTCACGGGCGCGATGACCGATCTCGCCGAAGTGGCCGTGCAGCGTTCGCTCGCGCTGCTGTCGGTTGAACTCGAGGCGCTATACGGCGAGCCGCGCGGCGCCGACGGCCAGCGCGTCGTGCTCGGCGTGGTCGGGATGGGCAAGCTCGGCGGCCGCGAGCTGAACGTGTCGTCGGACATCGACCTGATCTTCGTCTACGAGGACGACGGCGAGACGACCGGCGGCGCGCGTTCGCCGCTGTCCACGCAGGAATACTTCACGCGGCTCGGCCGGCGCCTGATCGGCGTGCTGTCCGAGGTCACGGCCGACGGCTACGTGTTTCGCGTCGACATGCGGCTGCGTCCGAACGGCGATTCGGGGCCGCTCGTCTGCAGCCTCGGCATGCTCGAGGAATATTTCTACGTGCAGGGGCGCGAGTGGGAGCGCTATGCGTGGATCAAGGGGCGGCTCGTGTCGGAAGGCGACAGCGACGCGGCGCGACGGCTGGAGTCGCAGCTCGAGTCGATCGTCAAGCCGTTCGTGTATCGCCGCTATCTCGATTTCGGCGTGATCGGCGCGATCCGCTCGCTGCACCAGCAGATCCGGCAGGAAGCCGCGCGCCGCGCGTCGATGCGGCCCGACAAGTCGGACGACATCAAGCTCGGGCGCGGCGGGATCCGCGAGATCGAGTTCAGCGCGCAGGTATTCCAGCTGATCCGGGGCGGCCAGGATGCGGAATTCCGCGTGCGGCCGACGCTCGCGGTGCTGCACCATGCGCAGGCGCGCGGGCTGATCGGCGAGGACGTGTGCGCGCGCCTGGCCGATGCTTACAACTTCCTGCGTACGCTCGAGCACCGGCTGCAGTACCGCAACGACGCGCAGACGCACGCGATGCCGGTCGAGTCCGACGAACGCGCGGCGCTGGCTGCATCGCTCGGCTTTGCCGACTACGCGGCGCTGATGACGGTGCTGGATGAGCACCGGAACTTCGTCGAGGCGCAGTTCGACCAGATCTTCGCGGACAAGGTGAAGGGCGGCGGCCCTTGCGCGGCGGGTGACGACACGGCCGCCGCATGGATCTGGAGCGGCGCGTTGGGCGACGACGGCGAGGACGATGCGCTGGTCGGGCGCCTCGACGGCCTCGGCTTCGCCGATCCGGCCGCCGTGCTCGCGCGGCTGCGTGCGATCTGGCAATCGACGCGCTACATGGGCCTGCCGGAAAAGAGCCGGCAGCGCTTCGACAGCGTCGCGCAGCGGGCGCTCGAGGCCGCGCCGAACATCGACGCCGCACGCCGCGACGACACGATCGTGCGCCTGTTCGACCTGCTCGAGACGGTCAGCCGGCGCGGCGTCTATCTCGCGCTGCTGACCGAGTATCCGGCCGCGCTCGACCGCGTGCTGTCGGTGCTCGGTGCGACGCGCTGGGGCGGCGGTTACCTGATCCGCCACCCGCAACTGCTCGACGAGCTGCTCGACGACGAGGCGATCGCGAGCCCGTTCGACTGGCCTGCGTTCAAGGACGCGCTGCGCGCGCGCCTCGCGGCGGCCGACGGCCCCGAGCAGCAGATGGACCTGCTGCGGCACGCGCAGCACGCGGAGGTGTTCCGGATCCTGCTGATCGACCTGGCCGGGCAGCTGTCGGTCGAGCACGTGAGCGACCGGCTGTCCGAGCTGGCCGACGCCGTGCTCGACGTGACGATCGAAGTCGTCTGGTCCCAGCTCGCGAAACGCCATCGCGACGTGCCGAAGTTCGCGGTGATCGCGTACGGCAAGCTGGGCGGCAAGGAGCTAGGCTACGCATCCGATCTCGACCTGATCTTCCTGTACGACGACGCGGACGAGCGCTCGGCGGACGTCTACACGACCTTCACGCGGCGGCTCATCACGTGGCTCACCACGGCGACCGGGGCCGGCGCGCTGTTCGACATCGACCTGCGGCTGCGGCCGAACGGCGAGGCCGGGCTGCTCGTCACCGATCTCGATGCGTTCCGCCGCTACCAGCTGCGCGAGGGCGACGCCGCGAACACCGCGTGGGTGTGGGAGCACCAGGCGCTGACGCGTGCCCGCTACAGCGCGGGCGACGCGCAGATCGGCGCGGACTTCGAGGCGATCCGCCAGCAGGTACTGACGACGCCGCGCGACGGCGGCGTGCTCGCGAAGGAGATCGTCGACATGCGCGGCAAGGTGTTTGCCGGCCATCCGAACCAGACCGATCTGTTCGACCTGAAGCACGATCGCGGCGGGATGGTCGACATCGAATTCATCGTCCAGTACTGGGTGCTGCTGCACGCGTCGAGCGACGCCGAGCTGATCCGCAACACGGGCAACATCGCGCTGCTGCGCGAGGTCGCGCGCTTCGGGCTGATGGGCGAGGACGAGGCCGAGCGCGTCGGCGCGGCCTACCGGAAGTACCGGAAGCTGCAGCACAAGCTGCGGCTCGACGGGATGGAGAAGGCGCGGGTCGATCCGGCCGTGGTGGCCGACGAGCGCGCAGCCGTGACGGCGCTGTGGGCGCGCGTGTTCGGGACGGCTGAAACGGGCGTTTGAGTCGGACGTTCGAATCGGGCGTTCGAATTCGCGGAGCAGGGCGGGCGCGATCGGGCGAGCGGCCGTGCGGCAAAAAAAGACCGGCGCATGCGCCGGTCTTTTTGCATTCGGCCGACGCGGTGCCCGCGTCAGGCCGCCAGCATTTCCTTCGCGTGCTTGCGCGTCGTGGCCGTGATCTCGAGCCCGCCGAGCATCCGCGCGACTTCCTCGATCCGGTTGGCGCGGTCGAGCGCGACGACCGTCGACACCGTGCCGCCGCGCTCGTCGGCGCCCTTCGCGACCTGGAAGTGGTGGTCGCCGCGCGCGGCGACCTGCGGCAGGTGCGTCACGCACAGCACCTGGCGATCGCGCCCGAGCTGGTGCAGCAGGCGGCCGACCACTTCGGCGACGCCGCCGCCGATCCCCGTATCGACTTCGTCGAAGATCAGCGTCGGCGTCGGGCTCGCCGCGCTTGCGATCACCGCGAGCGCGAGGCTGATCCGCGCGAGTTCGCCGCCCGACGCGACCTTCGCGAGCGGCCGCAGCGGCACGCCGGGGTGGCCGGCGACCCGGAATTCGACCTGCTCGAGCCCGTGCGGACCGCCGTCGGCGAGCGGGACGAGCGCGACTTCGAAGCTTCCGCCCGCCATCGACAGTTCCTGCATGCCGGCCGTGACGGCCGTGCCGAGCGCCTTGGCGGCCTGCGCGCGCGCCTTAGACAGATGCCCGGCATCGGCGAGGTAGGCTTCCCGCGCCTTGGCCTGCGTCGCCTCGAGCGCACCGAGATCGGCGGCCGCGTCGAGCGCCGCGAGCTGCGCGCGGCGTGCCGCGTGTTCTTCGTGCAGCGTGTCGGGCGGCAACCGGAACTTGCGGGCGGTCGAGTGCAGCGCATCGAGGCGCGTTTCGACCTGCGCGAGCCGCTCGGGATCGAGATCGACGCGCTGCGCATAGTGCGACAGCGAGTAGACGGCTTCCTGCAGCTGGATCTCGGCCGGTTCGAGCGACGCGAGCGCGTCGCCGAGCGCGGTGTCGTAGTCGGCCAGGCTGCGCAGCTTCGACACGATCGCGCCGAGCTGCGCGAGCATCGCGTCGTCGGCCTCGGACAACGCGTTGAGTGCGCCGCGCACGCCGTCGATCAGGTTCGCCGAATGCGACAGGCGCTTGTGCTCGTTGCTGACCTCGTCCCATTCGCCGGGCTGCGGCGCGAGCTTGTCGAGCTCGGCGAGCTGCCACGCGAGCTTTTCGCGTTCGAGCTGCAGCTCCCGCTCGTGCGCCTTCGCGGCCTCGATCGCCTGCGTCGCGTCGCGCCACACGCGCCACGCGCGCGCGACGTTCGCCGCATCGGCGACGAGCCCCGCGTGCGTGTCGAACAGCTCGCGCTGCGCGTCGGGCCGCATCAGCAGCTGGTGCGCATGCTGGCCGTGGATGTCGACGAGCATTTCGCCGAGTTCACGCAGCTGCGCGAGCGTCGCGCTGGTGCCGTTGATGAACGCGCGCGACCGGCCGTTCGCGTCGATCACGCGGCGCAGCATCACGGTGTCCTCGGTGTCGAACGCGTGTTCGTCGAGCCAGCGCGCGACGCGGTCGTGCGGCGTGAATTCGGCGGTGATGTCGGCGCGGCCGCAGCCGGTGCGCACGACGCTCGCGTCGGCACGTTCGCCGAGCGCGAGGGCGAGGGCGTCGATCAGGATCGATTTCCCGGCGCCGGTTTCACCGGAAAAGACGGAAAAGCCGCTGTCGAATTCGAGATCGAGCGCGGCGACGATGACGAAGTCGCGGATCGAGAGGTGGCGGAGCATGGTGTCGGGCGGAGCGGCGTCAGGACGCCTTGTCGTCTTCGTTCGAGGCGTGTTCGTTCCAGTGCAGCTTCTTGCGCAGCGTCGCGTAGTAGCTGTAGCCGATCGGGTGCAGGAACGGCACCGTGTGCTTCGAGCGGCGCACCTCGATCGTGTCGTTCAGCTCGAGCGACGTGAACGACTGCATGTCGAAGTTCACGTTGACGTCGCGCCCGCCGACGATCTGGATCGCGATCTTCGAATCGTCGGGCAGCACGATCGGCCGGTTCGACAGCGCGTGCGGCGCGATCGGCACGAGCACGATGCCCTGCAGCTGCGGATGGAGGATCGGGCCGGCCGACGACAGCGCGTAAGCGGTCGAGCCGGTCGGCGTGGCGACGATCAGGCCGTCGGAACGCTGGTTGTACATGTACCGGCCGTCGACCGACGCGCGCAACTCGACCATCCCGGAGAAGCCGCTGCGGTTCACGACGACGTCGTTGAACGCGAGCGCGTGGTAGATCGGTTCGCCGTCGCGCATGATCCGGGCCTCGAGCAGCGAGCGCTCCTCGCGCTCGAACTTGCCCGACAGGATCACCGGGACGAGGGCCTGCATGTCGGCCGCCGCGATATCGGTGATGAAGCCGAGCCGCCCGTGGTTGATCCCGATCAGCGGTGTCTTGTATGGCGCGAGCTGACGGCCGATGCCGAGCATCGTCCCGTCGCCGCCCAGTACGACCGCCACGTCGGCGCGCGCCCCGATTTCGGCCGGGGTCAGCGCCGGGTAGCCGGTGATGCCGATCTCGCGCGCGGTCTCGGCTTCGAAGACGACTTCGAAGCCCCGCTTGGCGATGCAGGCGGCCAGCGTGGCGAGCGGCTCGGCGATGTTCGGCGTGTTGCTCCGGCCGACGAGCGCGACAGTGTTGAACTGATTACCGGTTTTCATGCCGGCATTACACCATAGCTCGTTGACGAAAAGAACCGGCTGTGCGCTGACGGGGCCGGATCGGGTCGGCCCGCGCATCGGTGGCCGACGCCACTCGCCGCGGTCGCGCGGTTGCGCTAAAATTTTCCACCATGCTAGATCCTCGCGCACGAACCCTCCTGAAAACCCTGATCGAACGGTATATCGCCGACGGTCAGCCAGTCGGATCGCGCACGTTGTCCCGTTACTCCGGGCTCGAGCTGAGCCCGGCGACGATCCGCAACGTGATGTCCGACCTGGAGGAGCTCGGCCTCGTGTCGAGCCCGCACACGTCGGCCGGCCGCGTGCCGACGCCGCGCGGCTACCGGCTGTTCGTCGACACGATGCTGACGGTCGAGGTGCCGATCGACGCCGAGGCCGTCGCGCGGCAGGTGCAGAACACGCTGCAGGCCGGCGAGCCGCAGCAGCGCGTCGTGGCGGCCGCCGCGAGCGTGCTGTCGAACCTGTCGCAGTTCGCGGGCGTCGTGCTGACGCCGCGCCGCAGCCACGTGTTCAAGCAGATCGAGTTCATGCGCCTGTCGGACAAGCGCATCCTGCTGATCATCGTGACGCCCGAGGGCGACGTGCAGAACCGGATGCTCGCGACGCCGCGCGACTACTCGCCGTCGCAACTGACCGAGGCGTCCAACTACATCAACGCGCATTTCGCCGGACTGTCGTTCGACGAGGTGCGCCGTCGCCTGCGCGACGAGATCGACCAGTTGCGCGGCGACATGACCACGCTGATGCATGCGGCCGTGACGGCCAGCACCGAGGTGCCCGACACCGAGGACACCGTGCTGATTTCCGGCGAGCGCAACCTGCTCGAGGTGGCGGATCTCTCGTCCGACATGGCCCGGCTGCGCAAGCTGTTCGACGTATTCGACCAAAAGACGGGCCTCCTGCAACTGCTCGACGTGTCGAGCCACGCCCAGGGCGTGCAGATCTTCATCGGCGGCGAATCGACGCTCGTGCCGATCGAGGAAATGAGCGTCGTTACCGCCCCTTACGAGGTGAACGGGCAGATCGTCGGCACGCTCGGCGTGATCGGCCCGACCCGCATGGCGTACAACCGCGTGATCCCGATCGTCGACATCACCGCGCGGCTCCTGTCGCTCACGCTGAGCCAGCAGTAGCCTGCGAGCGCCAGCCCGATCCCGCCCCGTCATCGTGCCGCGGCGCCGCGTGCGCCGACAGTCGGCCGAACGGCCAGCCGACCGGCGCGAGGCGGCCCGCTATAATTGAGAGCCGTCCGGTCCCGTGCCCCGAGCACGTTCTTGCCCATGCGTTTCGATCTTGAGCCGCCTTCGAGTATCGCGGCTGCCCATCGCATCGGCGTGCTGCTGATCAATCTCGGCACGCCCGATGCGCCCACGCCGCGTGCCGTGCGGCGCTATCTGGCCGAATTCCTGTCGGATCCGCGGGTCGTCGAGATTCCGCAGGCCATCTGGCAAGTGCTGCTGCGCACGCTGATCCTGCCGCTGCGCGGCCGCGCGTCCGCGAAGAAATACGCGGCCGTCTGGATGCCCGAGGGCTCGCCGCTGCGCGTGCATACCGTGCGCCAGACCGACGGCGTGCGGCACCTGCTCGCGTCGAACGGTTATCAAGTGCAGGTCGACTACGCGATGCGCTACGGCAGTCCGAACATTTCGCACGCGCTCGCGCAGTTCAAGCGCGCCGGCGTCGAGCGCGTGCTGCTGATGCCGATGTATCCGCAATACTCGGCGTCGACCACGGCCACCGCATTCGACGCCGCATTCGACGCGCTCTCGCGCATGCGCAACCAGCCGGAGGTGCGCACGATACGGCACTACGCCGACCATCCGGCCTATATCCACGCGCTGGCCGAGCAGGTGCGCCAGTATTGGGCGCAGCACGGCCGGCCGGACTTCGCGGCCGGCGACAAGCTCGTGCTGAGCTTTCACGGCGTGCCGAAGCGCACGCTCGACCTCGGCGATCCCTATCACGACCAGTGCCAGCAGACGGGCGCGCTGCTGATGGCCGCGCTCGGGTTGTCGACGACCGAGTGCCGCGTCACGTTCCAGTCGCGTTTCGGCAAGGCCGAATGGCTGCAGCCTTATACCGCGCCGACGCTGCGCGAGTTCGGCGAGGCCGGCGTACAGCGGGCCGACGTGTTCTGTCCCGGTTTCACGGCCGATTGCCTGGAGACGATCGAGGAGATCGGCATGGAAGTGCGCGACGAGTTCCTCGCCGGTGGCGGCAAGGCATTCCACCGGATTCCGTGCCTGAACGGCGCGCCCGCGTGGATCGGCGCGCTTGGCGAGATCGTCGCCGAGAATCTGCAGGGCTGGCCGGTCAAGGCCGCGCAGCCCGAAACGGTGGGTGAGGTGCGATGAATTACAAGATTTCGACCGAACCGGGCGCGAAGCTGCGCATCGACAAATGGCTGTGGGCGGCCCGGTTCTTCAAGACGCGCTCGCTTGCAACCGATGCGGTCGACAAGGGGCACGTGAAGATCGGTGGGGCTGCAGTCAAGCCGGCGAAGGAAGTGCGCGTGGGCGACGAGGTCGAAATTGCGATCGACGGCATCGTCTGGCACATTGCCGTACTCGGCGTGTGCGACGTGCGCGGGCCGGCGAGCGTCGCGCAGACGCTTTACGAGGAAACGGAAGCGGGGCGAGCCGCACGGCTCGCCGAACTGGAGCGGCGCCGCACGTATCGCGAGCCGGCGGCCGAATTGCACGGCCGGCCGACGAAGCGCGACCGGCGCATCATCGACAGATTTTCTGGTGGGAGCTGAACATCTGGTCGAACGTCGCCCGCGCGCTCCCGTATTCGGTCGTGCGGTCGGTGACGGCTCCCGACAGGCAGATGGTGGTGGTGCCGGCAATGAGTACCAGCGCGACCACCGATATCGCAAAGGTCAGTTTCACGGTACTCCCCTCGAGAAGGGGTGAAAACGGCGCCAGGTGGTGGTTGTAAGGCGTCGGTCAGCTAAGGGTAAACACGCTTTTCCGACGCTTGAGTGGAGTGTAGTGCAGCGGGACTGTGCCAAGCTAGTACTTGCCAGGTAAGCGTTGTTACAGCCCGTTTCGCCTGCTTTGGCGGACTATGCGTGCGATGCACCGGTGCGACGCGCGGTTGTTTCGCGGCATTGGAGAATGCCGGCGAATAACCCTCTTGAAATCGCAGTTTTCACCCTTATTTGCACCAGCAATGTGCGGTGCCGCCGGGTATACGGTCCGGCGGTTACCGATTTGGCTTCAACCTCTAATCGACTTTCAGCGACATGGAAAACACGCAAGAGAACCCGTCTACCCAATCGGCCGAAGATATCGGCAGCGAGAAGCAGGCGGCGCAAGGCGCTGCTCCCGCCGCCGAAGCAGCCGACGCGGCGCTCGCGGAGGCTCAAGCCAAGGTCGCCGAGCTGCAGGAGAGCTACCTGCGGGCGAAGGCCGAGACCGAGAACGTCCGCCGCCGCGCGCAGGACGACGTCTCGAAGGCGCACAAGTTCGCGATCGAGAGCTTCGCGGAGCACCTGCTGCCCGTGCTGGACAGCCTGGAAGCGGCCGTCAACGATACGTCCGGCGACATCGCGAAGGTGCGTGAAGGCGTCGAGCTGACGCTGCGCCAGCTGACGAGCGCACTCGAGAAGGGCCGCGTCGTCGCGATCAACCCGGTCGGCGAGAAGTTCGATCCGCACCAGCACCAGGCGATTTCGATGGTGCCGGCCGAGCAGGAGCCGAACACCGTCGTCACGGTGCTGCAGAAGGGCTACACGATCGCCGACCGCGTGCTGCGTCCGGCGCTCGTCACCGTCGCGCAGCCGAAGTAAGGGCGTCGCGATGGTGCCCGCCGGCGTCGATCCGGCCGCATTCGACGCGTTCGACATGCAGGCGCTGGACGCCGGCACGTTCGACGCGGCGATCGACGGCGCGGGGGACGCGCTTGCGGTGGTGTTCTTCTGGGGCGTCGACTGCTTCAACTGCGAGATCGCGAAGAAGGCGATGCTCGCCCAGCCCGACGCCATCCGCGCGCTGGGCTTGAAGTGGTTCCATTGCAACGTGTACGAACACCACCAGCTGGGGCGCCGCTTCGGGCTGCACGGTGTGCCGACGTGGTTCTTCTTCCACCGCGGCAAGCGGCTCGGCCGCGCGACGGGCTGGCATGGCCTCGCGCAGTTCCAGGCGGCCGTGTCGGCGGCGCGCGCGAAAATCGCAGCGGCGGGCAGCGATCCCCTAGCCGGCGGCGATTGAAAAAATTTAATATCCGCATCGCTCGGCGGGTCTTGAAAACGGATCGGCCGGACGCATTTCGGGAACAGAGTTGAATTCTGGCGCGCGAAACCGCCCCAAAACGCGGGGTTTTGCGCAGCAAACAAGCATTTCTGGAGATTAGGAAAAATGGGAAAGATCATCGGTATTGACCTCGGCACCACGAACTCGTGCGTTGCCATCATGGAAGGCAACCAGGTCAAGGTCATCGAGAACTCGGAAGGCACGCGCACCACGCCGTCGATCATCGCCTACATGGACGACAACGAAGTGCTCGTCGGCGCGCCGGCCAAGCGTCAATCGGTGACCAACCCGAAGAACACGCTGTTCGCAGTGAAGCGCCTGATCGGCCGCCGCTTCGAAGAGAAGGAAGTCCAGAAGGACATCGGCCTGATGCCTTACAGCATCATCAAGGCCGACAACGGCGATGCATGGGTCGAAGCGCACGGCGAAAAGCTCGCGCCGCCGCAGGTTTCGGCGGAAGTGCTGCGCAAGATGAAGAAGACGGCCGAAGACTACCTCGGCGAGCCGGTCACGGAAGCCGTGATCACGGTGCCGGCGTACTTCAACGACAGCCAGCGCCAGGCAACCAAGGATGCCGGCCGCATCGCGGGCCTCGAAGTCAAGCGGATCATCAACGAGCCGACCGCAGCCGCGCTCGCGTTCGGCCTCGACAAGGCCGAGAAGGGCGACCGCAAGATCGCCGTGTATGACCTCGGCGGCGGTACGTTCGACGTGTCGATCATCGAAATCGCGGACGTCGACGGCGAAATGCAGTTCGAAGTGCTGTCGACCAACGGCGACACGTTCCTCGGCGGCGAAGACTTCGACCAGCGCATCATCGATTACATCATCGGCGAGTTCAAGAAGGAGCAGGGCGTCGACCTGTCGAAGGACGTGCTCGCGCTGCAGCGCCTGAAGGAAGCCGCTGAAAAGGCGAAGATCGAGCTGTCGTCGAGCCAGCAGACCGAAATCAACCTGCCGTACATCACGGCGGACGCGTCGGGCCCGAAGCACTTGAACCTGAAGATCACCCGCGCGAAGCTGGAAGCGCTGGTGGAAGACCTCGTCGAGCGCACGATCGAACCGTGCCGCATCGCGATCAAGGACGCAGGCGTCAAGGTGTCGGACATCGACGACGTGATCCTGGTCGGCGGCCAGACGCGCATGCCGAAGGTCATGGAGAAGGTGAAGGAGTTCTTCGGCAAGGATCCGCGCCGTGACGTGAACCCGGACGAAGCCGTCGCGGTTGGCGCGGCGATCCAGGGCCAGGTCCTGTCGGGCGACCGCAAGGACGTGCTGCTGCTCGACGTGACCCCGCTGTCGCTCGGTATCGAGACGCTCGGCGGCGTGATGACGAAGATGATCAGCAAGAACACGACGATCCCGACGAAGCACGCGCAAGTGTATTCGACGGCGGACGACAACCAGGGCGCCGTGACGATCAAGGTGTTCCAGGGCGAACGCGAAATGGCAGCCGGCAACAAGCTGCTCGGCGAGTTCAACCTCGAAGGCATCCCGCCCGCACCGCGCGGCGTGCCGCAGATCGAAGTGACCTTCGACATCGACGCGAACGGCATCCTGCACGTCGGCGCGAAGGACAAGGCGACCGGCAAGGAAAACAAGATCACGATCAAGGCGAACTCGGGTCTGTCCGAGGCTGAAATCGACCAGATGATCAAGGACGCGGAAGCGAACGCAGCGGAAGATCACAAGCTGCGCGAGCTGGCCGATTCGCGCAACCAGGGCGATGCGCTGGTCCACAGCACGAAGAAGGCGCTGACCGAGTACGGCGACAAGCTGGACGCGGGCGAGAAGGAAGCGATCGAAGCGTCGCTGAAGTCGCTCGAGGAAGTGCTGAAGGACACGTCGGCCGACAAGGCTGCGATCGACGCGAAGGTCGAGGAACTCGGCAAGGTTTCGCAGAAGCTCGGCGAAAAGATGTACGCCGACATGCAGGCCCAGCAAGCGGGTGCGGCCGGCGCAGCGGGTGCAGCTGAAGGTGCGGCCCACGCGGGCGGCGCGCAACAGGCTGCCGACGATGTCGTCGACGCCGAGTTCAAGGAAGTGAAGAAGGACTAAGCCGGGTTGCCCCGGTGCCGCACGCCGCGCGCGCAACACGCGCGCGGCGCGGCTGACGGGCTGGCTGACAAGCGGTCTGTCTTTCCTTCCGGATGGCCGGATCGACTCCACGCCTGGCGGGCTTTGCGGCCCTCCGGGCACATTTGTTTTTTGGCGGGTGCTGCACGAGCCGTCCGCGGACGGGCGCAGCGCCAGACGAGTCGAGAGACTTTACTGCGGGCGAAAGGAGCCGCCGCGTGCGCGATGCGTGGCGGCACAGTGAATCGATATGGCGAAACGGGATTACTACGAGGTTCTGGGCGTCGCGAAGAATGCGAGCGACGACGAAATCAAGAAGGCATATCGCAAGCTTGCGATGAAGTATCACCCTGACCGCAATCCGGACAACAAGGATGCGGAAGAGCATTTCAAGGAGGTGAAGGAAGCCTACGAAATGCTCTCGGACAGCCAGAAGCGGGCCGCGTACGACCAGTACGGCCATGCGGGCGTCGATCCGAACATGGGCGGTGCGGGCGCACAGGGCTTCGGCGGCTTCGCGGATGCGTTCGGCGACATCTTCGGCGACATCTTCGGCCAGGCCGCGGGCGGCGCCGCGCGCGGCGGCCGTGGCGGCCCGCAGGTGTATCGCGGTGCCGACCTGCGCTACAGCATGGAAATCACGCTCGAGCAGGCCGCACACGGCTACGACACGCAGATCCGCGTGCCGAGCTGGGTGTCGTGCGAGGTCTGCCACGGGTCGGGTGCGAAGCCCGGCACGAAGCCGGAAACCTGCCCGACCTGTCATGGCCAGGGCACGGTGCGCATGTCGCAGGGCTTCTTCAGCATCCAGCAGACCTGCCCGAAGTGCCACGGCACGGGCACCTACATCCCGGAGCCGTGCGTGCATTGCCACGGGTCGGGCAAGGTGAAGGAAACCAAGACGCTCGAAGTGAAGATCCCGGCCGGGATCGACGACGGGATGCGCATCCGCTCGGCCGGCAACGGCGAGCCGGGCATCAACGGCGGGCCGCCGGGCGACCTGTACGTCGAGATCCACATCAAGCCGCACTCGGTGTTCGAGCGCGACGGCGACGATCTCCACTGCCAGATGCCGATCCCGTTCACGACCGCCGCGCTCGGCGGCGAGATCGAGGTGCCGACGCTGGCCGGCCGTGCATCGTTCCCGGTGCCGGAAGGCACGCAGTCGGGCAAGACGTTCCGGCTGCGCGGCAAGGGCATCAAGGGGCTGCGTTCGAGCATCGCGGGCGATCTGTACGTGCACGTGCAGGTCGAGACGCCCGTGAAGCTGACCGACAACCAGCGCGACCTGCTCAAGCAGTTCGAGAAGTCGCTGGCCGAGGGCGGCGCGCGTCACAGCCCGCAGAGCAAGAGCTGGTTCGACCGTGTGAAGAGCTTCTTCGAGTAACTCGAGTAACAGCATGACTGAAGGCAACGAGAGCGCGTCGTTCGCGCTCTTGGACGATTGCGACTCGACCGCGTCCGCGCGGTCGAGTCGTTTGTATTCGGGATTCGTGCGCGAACGCGTGTGCACGGATCCGGCGCGGCTCGACGCAGTCGATGCGGCGGTGGCGCAGGACCTGCGCGACGGGCTGCACGCGGTCGTCGTCGGCGATTACGAATTCGGACGCAACCTGCAACGGGCGCAGCCGGGCCATGCCCCGCTGCGCTTTTTGCTGTATGCGCGCTGCGAACGCCTGTCGCGCGACGAAGTCGACGCGTGGCTCGCGCAGCAGGACGGCGGCAGCGACGCGCCGTCGATCGCGGGTGTCGCGCATGTCGCGAAGAGCGTGTCGCGCGATGCGTTCGATGCGGCGATCGCCGCGGTGCACGACGCGCTGCGCGCGGGCGATTCGTATCAGGTCAACTACACGTACCGGCTGAACTTCGACGTGTTCGGCACGCCGCTCGCGCTGTACCGGCGGCTGCGTGCGCGCCAGCCGGTGCGCTACGGCGCGCTGGTTGCGTTGCCCGACGGGGCGTGGGTCGTGTCGTGTTCGCCCGAGCTGTTCGTCGAGAAGCACGGCGACGTGCTGCGCGCGCGGCCGATGAAGGGCACCGCACCCCGTTCGGCCGACCCTCGCGACGATGCGGCGGCGGCCGCGTTCCTCGCGAACGATCCGAAGAACCGCGCGGAAAACGTGATGATCGTCGACCTGCTGCGCAACGACGTATCGCGGATCGCGCGCACCGGGACGGTTCGCGTGCCGGCGCTGTTCTCCGTCGAGCCGTATGCGTCGGTGTGGCAGATGACGTCGACGGTCGAGGCCGGCTGGCGCGCAGGGACGACGTTCGCGCAGATGCTGCGTGCGCTGTTTCCGTGCGGATCGATCACGGGCGCGCCGAAGTACAAGACGATGCAGTTGATCGATGCGATCGAGTCGACGCCGCGCGGCCTCTATACGGGCGCGATCGGCTGGCTTGACGCCGCGAAGCAAGGCGCCGATTCCGACGCGCCGGGTGAGCGCCTGGGCGGTTGTGGCGATTTTTGCCTGTCGGTCGCGATCCGGACGCTGACGCTCGATGCTACCGGTGAAGGTGCGACCGGTGCCGAAGCACGCAATCCGGCAACGCCAATCGCCGGCCGGCGCCGTGGCACGATGGGGGTCGGCGCGGGCATCGTGCTCGACAGTGTCGCGGCCGACGAATATGCGGAGTGCGAATTGAAAGCACGATTCCTGACGGATGCCGATCCCGGCTTCCAGCTGTTCGAAACGACCGCCGCCACGCGTGCGGACGGCATCCGGCACCTCGATCGTCATCTCGCGCGGCTGCAGCGTAGCGCGGATGCGTTCGGCTTCCGCTTCGACCCCGAGGCGCTACGTCGCGAGATCGACGCGCGCTGCGCGGCGCTCGACGGCGACGTCACCTGCCGGATGAAGCTCGCGCTCGCGAAGGACGGCACGATCGAGATCGTCGCGGCACCGCTCAAGCCATTGCCGGCGGGGCCGGTCGGCGTGTTGCTGGCGTCCGCGCACGGCTTCGCATCGACCCGTGCGAGCGATGCGCTGCTGCTGCACAAGACGACGCGCCGCGCCGAATACGATCGCGCGTGGCAGGCGGCGGAGGCGCTCGGGTGCTTCGACATGCTGTTCGTCAACGAGCGCGGCGAGGTGACGGAAGGCGGGCGCTCGAACGTGTTCGTGAAGCTCGACGGCCAGTGGGCAACGCCGCCGCTCGAATCCGGCGTGCTGCCGGGGGTGATGCGTGGCGTGTTGCTCGACGATCGCGTGTTCGGCGCGACGGAGCGGGTCGTGACCCGCGACGATCTCGCGCGTGCGGAGGCGCTGCTGCTGACGAACGCGCTGCGCGGCGTGCTCGACGCGGTACTGAAGTAACCGGTAGCCGGCAACTTGCAGCGTATGAAAGAAAAAGCGCGGCGCCCCGCAAAGGGCGCCGCGCTTTTTTACATCGAGGCATCGGCGCACGCACCGCAGGCCCCGCCACGGACGTCAGAACGAATGTTCCGGCCCAGGGAACGAACCATCCTTCACCGCGTGCACGTACGCTTCGACGGCCGCCTGAATGTTCGGCTGACCCTGCATGAAATCCTTCACGAAGCGCGGCCGCTTGCCGGGGAACACGCCGAGCATGTCGTGCAGCACGAGCACCTGGCCCGAGCAGTCGACGCCCGCGCCGATGCCGATCGTCGGAATCTTGAGCATGTGCGTGACTTCGGAGGCGACGAGCGTCGGCACGGCTTCGAGCACGACGAGCTGCGCGCCCGCATCCTCGATCGCGCGCGCGTCGCGCAGCAACTGGGCAGCACCGGCTTCGGTCTTGCCTTGCACCTTGAAGCCGCCGAACGCGTGCACCGATTGCGGCGTGAGGCCCACGTGCGCGCATACAGGCACCGCGCGCTCGACGAGGAAGCGGATCGTCTCGGCGAGCCATTCGCCGCCTTCGAGCTTGACCATCTGCGCACCGGCACGCATCAGCTTGACGGCACTCGCGAACGCCTCGGCCGGCGTACCGTACGTGCCGAACGGCAGATCGGCGACGACCAGCGCGCGCGGCTGCGCGCGGGCGACACAGGCGGTGTGATACGCGATGTCGTCGAGCGAGACGGGCAGCGTGGTCGTTTGGCCCTGCAGCACGTTGCCGAGCGAATCGCCGATCAGCAGCACGTCGACGCCCGAACGGTCGAGCAGGGCGGCAAAGCTCGCGTCGTAGCAGGTGAGCATCGCGATCTTCTCGCCGGCGACGCGCATTGCCTGCAGCTTGGGCACCGTGACGGCAGGCCGGCTCGATTCCTGGAGATAGGTCATGGGAAATCCGGTTCGAATGGATGAGGAACGACAGGCGAGGACGCGTCAGCGCGTCGTCTCGCCCTTGACGAAGAATTCCTTGCGGCCGCGCATCGTCTCGATGCGCTCGACCAGCAGGGCGAGATCTTCGGGGGAATCCTGCGGGTTCAGGTGTTCCGCGGCGACCGTCAGCACCGGCGTGCGGTCGTAGTGGTAGAAGAATTCGTTGTACGCGTCGACGAGCGAGCGCAGGTACGCGTCGCTGATCTGCAGCTCCATCGGCAGCCCGCGCTTCTGGATGCGCGAGAACAGCACTTCGGGGCTCGCCTGCAGGTAGACGACGAGGTCGGGCGACGGCGCCTGCGGCACGTCCACGTGCGTGGCGACCGAACGGTAGAGCTGCCACTCGTCTTCCGGCAGGTTCAGCCGCGCGAAGATGTCGTTTTTCTGCGGCATGAAATCGGCGATGACCGGGCGGCCCGTTTCGAGCGCACCGATCAGCTCGCGTGCCTGCTGCGCACGCTGCAGCGCGAACGACAGCTGCACGGGCAGCGCGTAGCGCGCGGTATCGCGATAGAAGCGTTCGAGGAACGGGTTGTCCTGCGGGCGCTCGAGCAGCGTCTGCATCGACCAGCGTTCGGCGAGCAGGCGCGCGAGCGTCGTCTTGCCGACGCCGATCGGGCCTTCGATCACGAGATAGCGGTGCGGGGCGCGCAGGTCGGGCGCAGTGACGGTGAGGGGTGTCGGGGTCATCGGCAGCGGTTCTTGTCGGCGTCTTCGCTGGCGGCGAGCGCCTTCTGCATCAGGCACTGGCAGGTCTGCACCTTCTCGACACGCTGATCCGCGACGGCGGCGAGGAAGGTATCGGCACGGCCGCGCGCGGGAATGTCGAGTGCGGGCTCGATCTCCACGAGCGGCACGAGCGCGAACGCGCGATCGGTGAGGCGCGGATGCGGGACGATCAGGTCGGGTTCGTCGATCGAATCGGCGCCGAACAGCAGGATGTCGAGGTCGAGCGTGCGCGGCGCGTTGCGATACGGGCGCTCGCGGCCGAAGTGATGTTCGATCTTCTGGCAGAGCGCGAGCAGCTCGCGCGCCGACAGCGTCGTGTCGAGCTTGACGACGCAGTTGTAGTAGTCGTCGCCGCCCGCTTCGAAGGGCGCCGTGCGATACAGGCTCGATTTGCCGAGGATCGAGATGGTGCGCTGCTGCGCGAGGCACACCACCGCGTCCTTCAGGGTCTGGCGCGCATCGCCGAGATTCGCCCCCAGTCCGAT
The DNA here is from genome assembly GCF_052045915.1 of Burkholderia sp. 22088. Taxonomy (NCBI): domain Bacteria; kingdom Pseudomonadati; phylum Pseudomonadota; class Betaproteobacteria; order Burkholderiales; family Burkholderiaceae; genus Burkholderia; species Burkholderia sp. 22088. The sequence continues at coordinate 115,142 of NZ_JBQEPY010000009.1, read as the reverse complement.
ATATGCAACCGTCATGGCATCACTTCCTACGTCGTTCGCCGTCGTGCGCGTCAGTCGTCGGAACCGCCCGAGGTGTCCGGTGCCTGCTCGGCGGCACCTTCACCCGGCTTGCGGTTTCGCGCACCGCCGCGGCGGCGCCGCTTGCGGGGCGATTTTTCCTTCGAGCCGCCCTGCGTGAGCAATGCCTCGCGAGCGGCCGCGTCGCCTTCGATGAAATCCGTCCACCACTGTCCGACTTCCGCATCGAGCTCGCCGGATTCGCAGCGTAACAGGAGGAAATCATACCCCGCTCTAAACCTTTGGTGTTCCAGCAGCCTCATCGCACTGCGGCCCGAGCGTTTCTCGAGGCGCAGCTGCAGGCCCCAGATCTCGCGCATGTCGGCCGAGTAGCGCTTGTGGATCGCGAGTTTCTCGGTCTGCATGTCGAGCACGTCGTCCATCGCGCGATGGAGCGCCGGCACCGGGATTTCGCCTTCGGCCGTGTATTGCTCGAAGCGCTGGCGCATGTCGTGCCACAGCAGCGTCGCGAACAGGAAGCCCGGGGAAACCGGCTTGCCGGCGCGCACGCGTGCATCGGTGTTGTTCAGCGCGAGCGTGATGAACTTTTCGCCCTGCGGCTGTTCGAGCACGACGTCGAGCAGCGGCAGCAGCCCGTGGTGCAGGCCTTCCTTGCGCAGCCGCTGCAGGCACGCGAGCGCGTGGCCCGACAGCAGCAGCTTCAGCATTTCGTCGAACAGGCGCGCGGCCGGCACGTTGTTGATCAGGTCGGCGAGCGCGTTGATCGGCTCGCGCGTGTGCGGCTCGATCTCGAAACCGAGCTTCGCCGCGAAGCGCACGACGCGCAGCATCCGCACCGGATCCTCGCGGAAGCGCGTGGCCGGATCGCCGATCATCCGCAACAGGCGGGCGCGCACGTCGGCCATCCCGTCGTGGTAGTCGAGCACCGTCTGCGTCGACGGGTCGTAGTACATCGCGTTGATCGTGAAGTCGCGGCGTGCGGCGTCTTCGTGCTGCTCGCCCCACACGTTGTCGCGCAGCACGCGGCCGCTCGCGTCGACCGCATGGGTGCGGCGATCGAGTTCGTCGCGCTTCAGGCGCTTCGGCGGCTCGGCAGCGGCCGCCTCGGGCGGCGCATCGACCAGCGCGCGGAACGTCGACACCTCGATCAGCTCCTGGCCGAACTGCACGTGGACGATCTGGAAGCGGCGGCCGATCAGGCGCGCGCGGCGGAACAGGCGCTGCACCTCGGTGGGCGTTGCATCGGTCGCGACGTCGAAGTCCTTCGGCGCGATGCCGAGCAGCAGGTCGCGTACCGCACCGCCGACGATGAAGGCGCGGAAGCCCGCCTGCTGCAGCGTGTCGGTCACGCGCACGGCATTCTTCGAGATCAGTGCCGGGTTGATGCCGTGCACGCTGGCCGGCACGACGGTCGGCTCATGGTTGCTGCGCGGCTTTTTCGTGCCGCCGCGGGCGCCTTTCGGGGCACGCGGGGTAGCAGGGGCCGCTTCGTCGGCCGGGGCCGCTGCGGGAGAGGTTTGCTCGGTTTCGTCCTGGCCGAGCAGTTTGCGAATGAATTTTTTGATCACGACGTTCAGAAGAGATCGAGGATGCGCCAGCCGCGGTTGCTTGCATGCGCGCGCAGCGTGTCGTCAGGGTTGGTCGCGATCGGGTCGGTGACTTTCTCGAGCAACGGGATGTCGTTGTGCGAGTCGCTGTAGAAGTAGGTGTGCGTGAAGTCGCTCCATTGCTTGCCGAGCGACGCGAGCCACGCTTCGGTCCGCACGATCTTGCCTTCGCGATAGCTCGGCGTGCCGGTCGGCCGGCCCGTGTACGGCGAATCGGGATGCCCGTCGGTCGTCTCGACCTCGCAGGCGATCAGCGTGTCCACGCCGAACGCGGTGGCGATCGGGCGCGTGATGAATTCGTTGGTCGCCGTCACGACGCAGCACAGGTCGCCTGCATCGAGGTGCTTGCGCACGAGTTCGAGCGCGGCGGGCGTCATTGCGGGCCGGATCACCTCGTGCATGTACTGCTCGTGCCATTGCGCGAGCTGCGCACGCGAATACTTCGCGAGCGGCGTGAGCATCGCCGTGAGGTACGCGTGGATGTCGAGCTTGCCGGCCTTGTAGTCGGCGAAGAACTGGTCGTTCTGACGCGAGAAGCTTTCCGCGTCGACGATGCCGAGCTTCACCATGAAGCGACCCCATTCGTGGTCGCTATCGGTCGGGATCAGCGTGTGATCGAGGTCAAAGAGTGCCAGATTAGTCATGGAAGCGCATTTTACTCGAAGCGGTTCGGGCCCGTGCCCGGTGGGGTGATGTCGTCGCCGGGACGCGCCAGCATGCGGCGCAGCAACGGCAGCGTGACGGCGCGTTTTTGCTCGAGCGAGAAGCGGTCGAGCGCGTCGAGCAGCGCCATCAGGCTCGGCATGTCGCGGCGGAAATGGGTCAGCAGGTAGGCGGCGATGTCGTCGGTGAGCGCGATCCCGCGTTCCTTCGCCGCGAGCTTGAGCACGGCGATCTTGCCGGCATCGGACGGCGGCGACAGGTGGAACACGAGCCCCCAGCCGAGGCGCGTGCGGAGATCCTCGCGCACGTCGAGCGCGAGCGGCGCCGCGGGGCCGGCCGCGACGAACGCGCTCGACGGGTGCGCGCGCACTTCGTTGAACAGGTTGAACAGCGCGACCTGCTGCGTGTCGCTCATCCGGTCGCAGTCGTCGATCGCGTAGATGCCGATGCGCGGGTCGAACGTGAACGCGCCGAGCGGGCTTTGCGGTGTGAGATAACGCGCATAGCCGTACGAGGCGTCGCTCACGAGCGCCTGCAGCAGATGGGTGCGGCCGCATCCGGGCTCGCCCCAGATATAGAACGACCGGTCCGGCACGGGGCCCGCCGCGAGCGCGAGGTCGAGCTTCTGCAGGCGCGAGATGAGCTCGTCGTTCTCCTCGTTCATGATGAAGTTGTCGAACGTGGCGGGCGGCGGCGTGCCGAGATCGAGCGTCAGTTGACGGGACACAACAGTCACAATGCGGGTCGGTTGAAAATACGCGTGCCGTACGCCGGGCACGCGCCGGGAACTGCGCCTTCGCGGGCTTCACGCGCGCCCGCACGCACGGCGCCACGCCGGTTTCGGCGCGGTTCGCTCGGCGATGAAAACGGGGACGTGTTGACCAAGATGCAATCCCTGACGATTCGGTGCTGGGAATTCCGGCCAACGGGCCGGCTTCGGGTAAAATCGCATTTTACCGACCTTCTCGCATTCCCCCATGAATCCTCCGAAATCCGCTCCCGACGCCCAAGGTCTGTCCTATCGCGACGCAGGCGTCGACATCGACGCGGGCGACGCGCTCATCGACAAGATCAAGCCTTTTGCGAAGAAAACCCTGCGCGACGGCGTGCTCGGCGGCATCGGCGGGTTCGGCGCGCTGTTCGAAGTACCGAAGAAGTACAAGGAGCCCGTGCTCGTGTCGGGCACCGACGGCGTGGGCACCAAGCTCAAGCTGGCCTTTCATCTGAACAAACACGACACCGTCGGCCAGGATCTCGTCGCGATGAGCGTGAACGACATCCTCGTGCAGGGCGCCGAGCCGCTGTTCTTCCTCGACTACTTCGCGTGCGGCAAGCTCGACGTCGATACCGCGGCAACGGTCGTCAAGGGCATCGCGCAGGGTTGCGAACTGTCCGGCTGCGCGCTGATCGGCGGTGAAACGGCCGAAATGCCGGGCATGTACCCGGACGGCGAATACGACCTGGCCGGCTTCGCGGTCGGCGCGGTCGAGAAGAGCAAGATCATCGACGGCAGCACGATCGCCGAGGGCGACGTGGTGCTGGGCCTCGCATCGAGCGGCATCCACTCGAACGGCTTCTCGCTCGTGCGCAAGATCATCGAGCGCGCGAACCCCGACCTGTCGGCCGATTTCCACGGCCGTTCGCTCGCCGACGCGCTGATGGCGCCCACGCGCATCTACGTGAAGCCGCTGCTCGCGCTGATGCAGAAGCTGTCGGTGAAGGGCATGGCGCACATCACCGGCGGCGGCCTCGTCGAGAACATTCCGCGCGTGCTGCGCGAAGGCCTCACCGCCGAGCTCGACCAGAACGCGTGGCCGCTGCCGCCGCTGTTCAAGTGGCTGCAGGAGCACGGCGGCGTTGCCGACGCGGAAATGCACCGCGTGTTCAACTGCGGGATCGGCATGGCCGTGATCGTTTCGGCGGCCGATGCCGACGCAGCGATCGCCGACCTGACCGCCGCCGGCGAACAGGTGTGGAAGATCGGCACCGTCCGTGCGACCCGCGAAGGCGAGGCGCAGACCGTCGTGGTCTGACGCACGGCCGCAGCAGATGCAGCAAGGAAAGCCGCCCGGAGTCGATCCGGGCGGCTTTTTTTTCGGGCGCCGCGCGGCGTACGGGCGCGCGCCGCTGAAGGAGGAGCGACGATGACCGAAGACGAACGCGCGATCCGTGAGCTCGTGGACAACTGGTTCGTATCGAGCCGCCGCGGCGACCTGGCGACCGTGCTCGACCTGATCGCCGACGACGCGATCTTCATGGTGGCCGGCAGGCCGCCGTTCGACAAGGCGGCGTTTGCGGCCGCATCGCGTGACGCGAACGCCGGGGGCGGGCCTGCGCCGACGATCGACGGCCGTTACCGGATCGACGAACTGCGCGTGCTGGGCGACTGGGCGTACATGCGCAATTTCATCGAGATCGAGGCGACTCCGCCGGGCGGCGAGACGATCCGCCGTTCGGGCCATACGCTGACGATCTTCCGCAAGGCCGACGGCCGCTGGCAGCTCGTCCGCGATGCCAATCTCGTGACGCTCGCGCATTGAGCACGACGGCGGGCGTGACGGTGCCGGCCGGCGCTCAGGCGGACGGCCGCGCCGCGCCCGCTGGCCGGGCACCGGCCAGCAACGGCGGGACGAGCAGATAAAGCAGCGCGGCCGCGGCCCAGACGAGCCCCGGCCAGGTCGCGCGTGTCGCCGCATAGGTTGCGGTGACGACCAGCGGCCCCGCGACACCGATCAGGCTCGCCACGCTCGCGAGCGCGCCTTGCAATTCACCCTGGCGCGCATCGTCGACCTGCCGCGCGAGCATCGCCTGCAGCGCCGGCAGCGTCATGCCGCCCGCCGCGAACAGCGGCAGCAGCGCGAACGGCACCCACGCGGCGGTCGCGAACGCAATCGCCACGAGCCCGAGCGCGTCGCCCGCGAGGCCCAGTGCGAGCGCGCGGCGCTCGCCGAGCCGCGCGATCAGCGGCCCGATCGCGAAAGCCTGTGCGAGCGCGTGACACGCACCGTAGCCCGCCAGCGACAGCCCCGCGATCGGTGTCGACCACCCGAAATGTTCCTGGCCGTACAGGATCCACAGCGTGGCGGGCGCCTGCGACACCAGCGCCACGATCACGTAAATGCCGATCAGCGGCACGAGCGCCGGTGAGCCGGTCAGCCGGCGCAGGCTGGCGAACGGGTTGAGCGCGCAGGCCGTTTGGCCTTCGCGGGCCGAACGCGGCCGCGATTCCGGCAGCGCGCGCCAGACGAGCACGAGGTTGAGTGCGTTGAGCACGGCGGCCGCGACGAACGGCGCGCGCACATGCAGCGCGCCGAGCAGGCCGCCGATCAACGGGCCCGCGATGAAGCCGATGCCCATCATCGCGCCGAGCTGGCCGAAGCGTCGTGCGCGGTCGGGTTCGGCCGTGACGTCGGTGACGTATGCAGTCGCGACCGCGACGTTCGCGCCGGTGATGCCCGCGATCAGCCGCCCGACGTAGAGCCAGGCGAGCGTCGGCGCGAGCGCCATCAGCAGGTAGTCGAGCGCGGCGCCCGCGAGCGACACGAGCAGTACGGGCCGGCGGCCGACGCGGTCGCTCAGCGCGCCGAGCAGCGGTGCACACAGGAACTGCGCGAACGCGTACAGCGCGAGCAGGATCCCGTAGTGGGTGTCGGTGCTGCCCGCATCGGCGAGCGAGCGCAGGAGCCCGGGGAGGATCGGCATCACGATCCCGACGCCGATCGCGTCGAGCAGGACCGTGGCCAGAATGGCAATCAGGGACGGATTCAAGGGTGTAACTCTATCGGTGATAGAGTGGCGATTATTCCACAACTTTCCCTATCGGTGATAGAGATGAAGGACACAGGGGCGCGGCTGACGCGCGACACGGTACTGCGCGCGGCGCTCGACCTGCTCGATGAAGTCGGCATCGATGGGCTGTCGACGCGGCGGCTCGCCGAGCGGCTCGGCGTACAGTCGCCGACGCTTTACTGGCATTTCCGGAACAAGGCCGAACTGCTCGACGCGATGGCCGAGGCGATCATGCTCGAGCGGCACGATGCGTCGCTGCCGCGGCCGGGCGAGGCGTGGGATGCGTGGCTTCTCGACAACGCACGCAGTTTCCGCCGCGCGCTGCTGGCTTATCGCGACGGCGCGCGCCTGCATGCCGGTACCCGGCCACGGGCGTTGCATTTCAGTTCGATCGAACGCAAGGTCGCGCTGCTCGGCGAAGCGGGTTTCGCGCCGGACGAGGCGGTCGACGTGATGTATGCGCTGGGCCGCTTCGTGGTTGGATGGGTGCTGGAGGAACAGGCGGAACCCGAAGGCGAGGCCGATGCGCCGCTGCCGGACGCGGCCGAGTTTCCGTTGCTCGCCAAGGGCTGGGCCGCGCTGCGCGCGCGCGGCGGCGACGAAGCGTTCGAGCGCGGCGTCGCGCTGATCGTCGACGGCGCCCGCGCGCGCGTGGCAGCACGCGCGCGCGGCTGACGGTCAGGCCGGCGTGCCGCCGTCGAGCACGCGTTCGAGCGCGTCGAGCGCGCGGGCCGTGGCGTCCGGCGCGATGCAGTCGACGACGATCCGCTCCGGCATCGCGCGCAGCCAGGTGATCTGGCGCTTGCAGAGCTGGCGCGTCGCGAAGATGCCCTTGTCGCGCATCGTCCGGTAGTCGGTGTCGCCGTCGAGGAATTCCCAAGCCTGCCGGTAGCCGACGCAGCGCATCGACGGCAAGTCGGGATGGAGGTCCTCGCGACGGCGCAGCCGCTCGACTTCGTCGATGAAGCCCGCGTCGAGCATCGCATCGAAGCGCTGTGCGATCCGTGCGTGCAGTACCGCGCGATCGGACGGCTCGAGCGCGACCGGCACGAAGCGGTAAGCGGCGGCCGCATCGTCGTTGCGTCGCGGGGCGGCGAGCAGTACCGATATCGGCTGCCCGCTCAGCATGAACACTTCGAGCGCCCGCTGGATCCGTTGCGAATCGTTCGGCGCGAGCCGCGCGGCCGTGTCGGGATCGACCTGCGCGAGTCGCGCGTGCAACGCGGGCCAGCCATCGCGCGCGGCTTCCGCATCGAGGGTCGCACGCACGTCCGGATCGGCGCCGGGCAGGTCGTTGAGCCCCTGCGTCAATGCCTTGTAGTACAGCATCGTGCCGCCCGCGAGCAGCGGCGTGCGGCCGCGCGCGGCGATCTCGCCGATCAGGCGCAGCGTGTCGGCGCGGAAACTCGCGGCCGAATACGCGTCGGCCGGATCGATGATGTCGATCAGGTGGTGCGGCACGCGCGCGCGCTCTTCGCGCGAAGGCTTCGCGGTGCCGATATCCATGTCGCGGTAGACGAGCGCCGAATCGACGCTGACGATCTCGATCGGGCGGCGCGCGGCGAGTGCCAGCGCCGCGGCCGTCTTGCCCGAGGCGGTGGGGCCGAGCAGGCAGGCGATCGTCGTCGGAGAGGACTGCGTTGAAGCGCTCATTGTCCGCGCATGAACAGGCGGTCGAGATCGTTCAGCGTGAGCTGATACCACGTCGGCCGGCCGTGATTGCACTGGTCCGCGCGTTCGGTCGCCTCCATCTGCCGCAGCAGCGCGTTCATCTCGTCGAGCGTCAGCCGCCGGTTCGCGCGCACCGCGTGGTGGCAGGCGAGCGTGCCGAGCAGCTCGTGCTGGCGCTCGGTAAGCACGCGCGAGCCGCCGAACGCGTGCAGGTCGGCGAGCACCGCGCGCGCGAGCGACTGCAGGTCGGCATCCTTCAGCAGCGCCGGGACCGCGCGGATCGCGAGCGTCGTCGGTGACAGTACCGCCAGGTCGAAGCCGAGCGACTCGAGCGTGTCGCGCTCTTCCTCGACCGTGCCGATTTCGACCGGCGTGGCTGTCATCGAGATCGGCAGCAGCAGCGCCTGCACGGCGACCGAGCGGTCGGCGAGCGCGTTCTTGAACTGTTCGTACAGGATCCGCTCGTGTGCCGCGTGCATGTCGACGATCACGAGCCCGTGCGCGTTCTGCGCGAGCACGTAAATGCCGTGGATCTGGCCGAGCGCGAAGCCGAGCGGCTGCTCGTCGTGCGCGGTGGCGGCGATCGGCGATACAGTGAAGCCGGGCAGCGGTGCGAGCGGCGTGTCGGCCGAGTCGCGCGCAATGGTGGTCGTGCCGTCCGGCGTGCCGGCGCCGCTATCCTTGCGGCCGAACATCGCGTCGTAGAGCGCGAGCGGCTGCGCGACGGGCAGCGTGCCCTGCGTCATCCGCGCCTGGCGCATCCAGGTATTGCCTGCCGACGAGGACGACGGCGACGAGAAGCCGCTGCCGCCCGTGCCACCCGTGCCGCCGGTCGCGTGGCCCTGGCTCTGCCCGAGCGGCGTGTCCAGGAACGACGACGGCCCGCGCGGAGCCGGTTCGATATGCGCAGCATGGCCGCCCGCCGTGGTTTCCGGCGACGCGCCCGCATGGCGCGCGAGCGCGCGCTGGACTGCATGGAACACGTACTGGTGGATCGAGCGCGAATCGCGGAACCGCACTTCGATCTTCGATGGATGCACGTTCACGTCGACGGCTTCCGGCGGCAGGTCGAGAAACAGCACGTACGACGGGTAGCGGTCGCCGTGCAGCACGTCCTCATAGGCCGCGCGCACCGCGTGCGTCAGCAGCTTGTCGCGCACGAAGCGGCCGTTCACGAAGAAATATTGCTGGTCGGCGCGCCCGCGGCTTGCGGTCGGCAGGCCTGCGCAGCCGTAGACGGCGAGCGGGCCGGCCTGTTCGTCGAGCGGCAGGTGCGCGGTCGCGAAGCCGTCGCCGAGGATCTTCGCGACGCGCTGCGCGGGCTCGGTCGCATTCCAGTGCTCGACGGCCTTGCCATTGTGCAGCACCGAGATCGCGACGTCCGGCCGCGCGAGCGCCGCGCGGCGGATCATTTCCAGGCAGTGGCCGAACTCGGTCTGCTCGCTCTTCAGGAACTTGCGCCGCGCGGGCGTGTTGAAGTACAGCTCGCGCACCTCGATCGTCGTGCCGGTCGCGCCGGCGGCGGGCGACAGCACGCCCGTCTGCGCGTCGATCTTCATCGCATGCGCGGCATCGGCCGTCCGGCTCGTGATCGACATCTCGGCCACCGACGCGATCGACGCGAGCGCTTCGCCGCGGAAACCCAGCGTGGCGACCGCCTCGAGCTCCTCGAGCGAGCGGATCTTGCTGGTCGCATGGCGCATCAGCGCGAGCGCCAGCTCGTCGGGCGGAATCCCGCAGCCGTCGTCGGTGATCGAGATGCGCTTGACGCCGCCTTCTTCCAGCACGATGCGCAGCGTCGTGGCGCCGGCGTCCATCGCGTTCTCCAGCAGCTCCTTGACGACCGACGCCGGACGTTCGACGACCTCGCCGGCGGCGATCTGGCTGATCAGCTGGTCGGGCAGGGGCTGGATCGCGCGCAGCGGGCGCGGAGCAGGGGCGGGCGTGTCGCCCGCGGCCGTTTCGGTGATTTCGGACATGGCCGAATTATAGCGAGGCGGCGGATGCGTGCCGGGGCGGCGGAGCGTTACGTTTTTTCACGGAGCCTTAAGGTAGTTTCGGTATCATGGCTCCGTTTCGCGCGCCGCCTTGGCCGGCGGGCGCTTCCGCCAAGTCTGGCCTGTTTCGGCCGTTCCGGCCCTATCGCCTTCGAGGAATCGCATTTGGATACGCTGCTTCATTTCGTCAACCTTGTCCTGCATATCGACGCCTTCCTCGGCGATTTCATCCGGCAGTACGGCGCGTGGGTCTATCTCGTGCTGTTCCTGATCGTGTTCTGCGAGACGGGGCTCGTCGTGTTCCCGTTCCTGCCGGGCGATTCGCTGCTGTTCATCGGCGGCGCGTTCGCGGCGACGGGCGAAATGAACGTCGGCGCGCTGATCGTGCTGCTGCTCGTCGCGGCGATCGCCGGCAACACCGTGAACTACCTGATCGGCCGCTGGGTCGGCCCGAAGGTGTTCAATACGCATATCCCGGTGCTCGAGCGCTTCCTTGACCGCGCCGCGCTGCAGAAGACCCACTCGTTCTACGACAAGCACGGCGGCAAGACGATCGTGCTCGCGCGCTTCATCCCGGTCGTGCGTACGTTCGCGCCGTTCGTCGCGGGCGCGTCGTCGATGAGCGTCGCGCGCTTCCAGCTCTTCAACGTGATCGGTGCGCTGGTGTGGGTGCTGCTGCTCGTGCTGCTCGGGTATTTCTTCGGCAACATCCCGTTCATCCGCCAGTACCTGAACGTGATCGTGCTGGTCGGTATCGGTGCGGCGATCGTGCCGGTCGCGCTCGGCGCGGTGTGGAAGCTGGTGCGCGGGAAGCAGTCGGATAACGCGCAGAAGACGGGCGGGCGGTAAGCCCGGACGTTTCGGTTTCAGGCAATAAAAAAGCGTGGCGGGTGCCACGCTTTTTTTTCGTCCGGTGCCGCCGTCATGCGCTGCGATGCAAGAGCGGCGTTTCGGGCGTCGGGTATTGCGCGTCGCGGAACGTTTCGAGGATCACGCGGTTGGTGTCGCAGTACACCTGCCAGTAGTTTTCAGGCTGCGTGGACGGGCGCACGAACAGCAGCGGCCCTTCCGGCGTGAACTGAAGCACGCCGACGTCCGGCGCCGGGCTGGTCAGCACGTTCGGGATCTGCTGGATCGACGCTTTCAGGCGGTTGATCGCGTCGACGGCATCGACGCCGTTCGCGATCTTCGCGGTCAGGTCGACGCGACGATACGACGTTGCGCTGTAGTTGGCGATGTTGTCCGAGAAGATCTTGTTGTTGCCGACGATCGTCACGATGTTGTCCGGCGTGACGATCGTCGTGCCGAACAGGCCGAGCTCCTTGACCGTGCCCGTGACGCCGCCCGCGCTGATCACGTCGCCGATCTTGAACGGACGCAGCACCTGCATGAACACGCCTGCGGCGAAATGTGCGAGCAGGCCGCCCCAGGCGGTACCGATCGCGAGGCCGAGGCCGGCGAGCAGCGCGGCGAACGAGGTGGTCTGCACGCCGAAGATCTGCAGGATCGCGAGGATCAGCAGGATCGTCAGCAGCACGCCGACGACGGAGGTCAGGTAGTCGGTGAGTGTCGGGTCGACCTTGCCGCTGCGGCGCACGACCTTGCCGAGCAGGCGGGTACCGATGCGGATCGCCCAGCGGCCGACGAACCACAAGACGATCGCGGCGAGGAGGTTGAGGCCGAAGTCGAGGCCGCGGGTCATCAGGAATTGCTGGGCGGTGGCGAGATCGATCATGCGTTCTCCGAAGTCAAGGGTAGAAAGGGCGGCGCATGCACCGGGTGGGTGGCGCTTTTATAACCTGAGCCGGGAGGGGCGGCAACCTGTCTGACACTGCTTGACGTAATGGAAAACGGGCAGGACGCGGGTGCGTGCTGCCCGTTTTGGAGGCGTATCGGGATCGCGGCCGTGTGCGGCGCGCGAGCCGGATTTTGCGGTGATTACGACGCTGCGCGGCCGTAGGTGTCTTCGAAGCGGACGATGTCGTCCTCGCCGAGGTACGCGCCGGACTGGACTTCGATCAGTTCGAGCGGGATTTTGCCGGGGTTCGTCAGCCGGTGGGTCGCGCCGAGCGGGATGTAGGTCGACTGGTTCTCGGTCAGCATGATTTCCTTGTCGCCGTTCGTGACCATTGCCGTGCCCTTGACGACGATCCAGTGTTCCGCGCGGTGGTGGTGCATCTGCAGGCTCAACTGTGCGCCGGGATTCACGATGATGCGTTTGACCTGAAAGCGGTCGCCCTGGTCGATGCCTTCGTACGAGCCCCACGGGCGGATGACGCGGCGGTGCGTGACCGATTCGTGGCGGCCTGAGGCGTTGAGCCATTCGACGATTTTCTTGACGTCCTGGGTCTTGTCACGATGGGCGACCAGCACGGCATCGGCGGTTTCCACGATCACGATGTTGTCGAGGCCGAGGGCGGCAACCATCCGGTGCTCTGCGCGGATATACGAGTTCTTTACCGAGTCTGTGAAGATGTCGCCGATCAGTGCGTTGCCTTGATCGTCGGCGTCTGCGATATCTGCAAGCGCACTCCACGACCCGATATCGTTCCAGCCGAGGTCGGCCGCCGCGACGACGGCTGCGCGTTCGGTCTTCTCCATTACCGCGTAGTCGATCGAGACATTCGGGCAGGCTGCGAACGCTTCGGCGTCGAGACGGAGAAAGTCGTTATCCCGCTTGGCGGATTCGAACGCGAGTTCTGCGTGGCGGGCGATTTCCGGTGCATGGCGATGCAGCTCCTCCATGTACGTGGACGCCTTCAGCATGAACATGCCGCTGTTCCAGTAGTAGTTGCCGTCGTTGAGGAAGCGCTCGGCCGTCGGTGCGTCGGGCTTTTCGACAAACGCGTCAACCTTATAGACCTGCTTGCCGTCTGCGATGGCCGGGCCACGGCGGATGTAGCCGAAGCCGGTGTGCGCTTCCGTCGGCGTGATGCCGAACGTGACAAGGTGCTGATCTGCTGCGATGGTCGCCGCCTCATTGGCCGCAGCGATGAATGCGGGCTCGTTGAGGATGACATGGTCCGACGGCAGTACCAGCAGCAGTGCGTCGGGGGATTCGTGCAGAGCGAGCAGCGCGGCGATCGCGATTGCGGGCGCGGTGTTGCGACCTACCGGCTCGAGCACGATCGATGACGGAGTGATGTTGACCTGGCGGAGCTGTTCCGCGACCAGGAAGCGTTGTTCGTTGTTGGTGACGACGATGGGGGCCGCAGCGCCGGGAATGTGTTGAAGGCGGGACGCTGTCTGCTGGACGAGAGTCTGATCGCCCGTCAGCTTCAGGTATTGCTTCGGATAGCCGCCGCGCGACATTGGCCAAAGGCGGGTGCCGCTGCCGCCACACAGAATAACCGGATGAATGTTCATGGAGAAAGGTTCCGAATTGCCGATGTAAAGCGCACACTGAAGTGCGCCAATGTCTTGACTACGTCTAGCAAATTACAAGAAAAAATATCGTCGATACCGATGGCGTAGTGTATGTGTTAATGGAAGATCGCAAATTTAAAAGAGGTGTCTTATTTTCTCACACTCATACCATCGTATAAAAGCTATTGGCTGAGATCGATTCGTCGCTGTGTCGGACGACATGGTTGCCATCATTGACCGAGTGCTCGTTATTTCCTGTAGCGCCATGCGAGGTGCTGGATCCCATTCTTACTCCAGCGAATGGCTTTCAGAAGTGGGCGCAAACGGTTGCCACGAATTTTCATGAGTGGTCGCTGCGCAGGTTTAGCTAGTTTTTGAATAATGATCTCGGGAGACGTAAACAGTTGGAGGGCCCAATCCCAGTAGATCGGATATCTCAACAATACGCCGGCCGTCAGCATGTCGAGCGAGAGCTTGCGTTCGCGCCATGGCAGTGTCAGTGCATCGTGTGTCAACCCCCAACCAGCATAAAATGGAAGGCCATATGTGTACACGGTTTTTCGCCGAATCAGAGCCTCAAAACCCGAGAGCGAGGAAAGTGTATGCACTTCATCGGCTATCTCGATCAGCGAAATTAGATCCGAATCCTGCTCCATCACATCGGCTAAAGCTGACGCTTCAAGTAACCCGCGACGATTACCTGATAGGACGTCAGGGTGAGGTTTGTAGACAATAAATGCGTCCGGGCGCTGGGCACGAACGGTTCGGAGTAAATCTTCGGCCGTCGTGATGCCTCGTGTTCCGAGGCGGATTGATGCATCGTCTGCGACTTGTCCTGGTACGAGTACTACGCGTTTGTCCGTCGGCACACGCCAAGCCGGCTTACGCCGTCCGAGATTGTACTTTGTCAAACCCAGTCGCACGATTTCTTCGCGTAACGTACAAGCCCGTGCGAGTTCGGCTTCGCCGAAATCTACTCCATTCAGGATTACTGTCAGGTCGCTTGGGCGGCTTGGATCGAAATAAAGACCGCGACGATCGATAATTTGGCTGTACGGTGCGACATGGTCGGAACCGAGTCCGGTCGAATGCAGAAAACCATCCTCGATGCGCACCGTCGACGCGTTGGGCGGTAGTTCTTCCGTATTGCGTGCGCCCCAGAATGCGGCATGTTCGCCTTCGCGAAGCCTTCCTGCATCGTTGATCCAGCGTAGGGTTCCGCCTCCTGCGGTCAGGAAGGGGGTAGCGAATGGGCGTTTCCACCACTGAAAGCGGATGCCCGCCACATGGCGTAGATCGGCGAAGCGAAGTACGGTCGTGCGATGAGCCTCGATCGTATCGAGGAGCGCTTCAAGAGAGTCCGATGTCGTTCCAACAGGGGTGCGGTGGCGGGAAAGCCGCATGAACAAAGCTTCGAACAATGACTCCAGCGTCGCGCGCGATCGCCTTGCTGGTTGGGGCACGTTGTCGTGTGTCAGTCCCCAGCCGGCGTAGCACGGCGAACCGAATACGTGTACAGCTACGCCGCAAAGCAACGCTTGCATGCCTTCAACCGCAGAGAGTGTATAGACGTGGTTGAAATACGGGAGGGAAGCGCAGAGTGATTCGTTGGTGCCGATGTGCCATTTTGAGGTGAGGATTTCCGGATGAGTTGACGAAAGCCATTCTACCGAGTCCTGCATACGGCTACGTGCGAACCAAATTTCTGCTTCTGGTTGCTCAATACGTACGGTATTGAGCATTCGGGCAAACTGTCGTTCCCTTTCCTTGCGTGGTGCTTGCAAATAAACCGACGCGGGTTCGTCGAGCACCAGCACGCGTTGCGCAGTGCTGCGCTCGCGCAAGCCGGGCGGAACGCGCGCTGCGCAACTCGGTGGATCGAATGCATTGGCAGCACGGAATCGTTTCATGAGTCGCACGGTATCCAATGCGGTGCCGATTGCTGGTGAAGTCTCGTGTTCGGCATCGATGCAATTAATCCACGCTTCTGCAGTTTGCGACTCGAGGGGAGCGGTGAACCACGAGAGCACGGGTCCTTTTTCGCGTGGCATGATGCCATTCGGCCAAACGCGAGTAGAGACGCGAGGGGGGGTGGGCGTGCTTGCGTTCACGGGACGAGGGTTTCCAGAAACTGATCGACGTGATCAAAGTGTGTCTGCCACGTCGGGACTTGGAAGTGAGCTATGCGTGCCAACTGGGCCGTACGGTCTGCGCTATCAGGGTGTGCGAATGCGTGGATGCGTGCAAGCCAACCTGGGCCGTCGAGCGGATCAAGATAGTCAGGAATATCTCCCGCGATCTCATGAAACACGCGAAGGTCGCTGGCTAACACGGGGACGCCAAGCGTTAGCGCCTCGACGAGCGGCATCCCGTAGCCTTCAGCAAAGGACGGAAACAACAGTGCGCGCGCATGTAGTAACCATGCACGCAGGCGCTCGTCCGTACAGTCGGTCTCTTCAATTACCGCGCCGCGAATCGGTTCGCAGCGTTCCAGCATGTCCACGACGTTCTCGCATTCCCACCCGCGGCGGCCAATCACGACGAGTTTGGGCGCATGTTCGCCGAGTGTTTCGACGAGCCGTCGCCAGATGTGCAACATAAACCAATGATTCTTGCGTGGTTCAATCGTACCGAGCATCACGAAATACGGATGCTCGAGCGGGCGCGACGCGTGCGCGCGGGAGGTGATGCCCGGTGCGAGGCGGGCGACAACGCTGGGCGGCAAGGGCAGATCTGCGCGGCGCGCCTCCGTGTTCAATGCATCAAGAGTGTCTTGAGAATTTGCTATCAAGCCGTCCGCATGACGCAATGCCGTATGTATGCGCCGTTGATGTGCCTCGTCGATGCCCGGGCGGCAATATTCGGCGTGTGTGAGCGGAATCAGGTCGTGCACCATGAAAACCGAACGGATGTTGCGGCGTTGCAGCGCACGATAATAGCGAAGATGTTCCATACCATTGTGACTGGTGTGCAACAGTACCGCCCGTTCGAAACGTTCTCGATGCGGAGTCAAGACGCTGCGCGCAACCAGAGTTCGGATGGCAGTGCGACTGGGCATCGGTCCGAGGAGCAGGCTGAATGCGCGTTCGGAATCGTTTCGGGTAAGCGTTTTGGAGTAGCCGAGTTCACTCAGAATCGCGCGGGCCTGAGAATGGTATCGCTCAACGTACGCAAGGCTGACACGATCCACCCCTGTCGGGTGAAGGCCGTTGGCCAGACGGGAAAGCAGGCGGGAGATGTCGAGGAAGATGTTTAACACGCGTGCAGTATTTTTGTGGTCGGCACTGTTACGTGCCGTGCGTTTCGACGGCGGGAAGTTTGAGGTCCGCGTCGATAAAGCGCGTATTTCATTCTACATCGTGCGACAATCCATGCCGCGATTGAATGACCGGATTGGATCAACAAAGAATGTCAATTTTATACCGCAGCGCGTGGGTGACCATTATTGTTGGTGGCGTGGTAGGGCTTAGCGCTTGTTCAATGGTCCCAACATCGGGGCCAAGTCGCTCCCAGATCAGCAATGCCGCCGCGCAGAGCAATCCTGAAGGAATTCAGATTGTCGATGTAACCGATGCAGTGGCACGAAAGCTCTACGCCGAGCGTGGTACCACGGATTTTTCGTCGATACTTGGCAATGACACCGCGTTCCGTCAGCAACTTGGTGTTGGCGACGCCGTGGAAATTTCGATCTGGGAGGCGCCACCTGCGACTTTGTTTGGCGGCAATGTTGTGGAGACTGCGATTGCAGGTACACCGAGCGGTGCACGCGGAACGACGCTGCCAGCACAGGTGGTCGACGGAGATGGAACCATCAATGTGCCATTCGTCGGACCGATCAAAGCTGCAGGTCGCACGCCGACACAATTGCAAAACTACATAGTTGGTCAACTAAAAAACAAGGCGCATGACCCGCAGGTTCTTGTGCGGTTGGCAAAGAACGAAACCTCCTATGTCACGGTCGTCGGTGATGTCGTGGGAAGTACACGTATGCAACTGAGCGCACGTGGTGAGCGATTGCTGGATGCACTTGCAGCGGCGGGGGGCGTGCGGCAGCCTGTGGACAAAATTACGCTCCAGGTGACACGCGGTAACACAGTGGCGTCACTGCCTATGGAGACAGTAATTCGTAATCCCCGAGAAAATGTTCCGTTACGTGCCGGCGATGTCGTTACCGCCCTATTTCAGCCCTACAGCTTTACGTCGCTTGGGGCGACTGGCAAGAACGAAGAAATCAATTTCGAGGCACAGGGAATTACGTTGGCGCAGGCGTTGGCGCGTTCCGGTGGACTTCAGGATTCGCGTTCAGATGCTCAGGGTGTGTTTGTTTTTCGTCTAGAGAATGCGAGTGCGCTTAATTGGCCGAATCAGCCTATTCGAACGACAGTTGACGGGAAAGTTCCAGTCATTTATCGGATAAATCTTAAGGATCCGAACTCGTTTTTTGTCTCGCAGAGTTTTATGATGGACAACAAAGATGTGTTGTATGTGTCGAATGCGCCGGTAACGGAGGTGCAAAAGGTTCTGAATTTGGTGTTTTCAGTAGTATATCCTGTTGTGACGGGAGTGCAGACATTTAAGTAAATCGTGTGGAATTGCGTTTTATCATGAGTCGCCCCTTGATCGATCAGGGGGCGACTCTTTGAGTGCTGTCAGCGGATTTTCTGTGATTGCTAAATTTTCGATCAGTAATCGGTCGATGCAATAAGGCAGATGTGGCCAAATAGGTTGCCGCGAAGTATTTCGAGGCCATTAAGCTTTGCTCGAATAATGTCCTGTATCTGAATTTTAATTTTTGCTGATGTTAAATATAAATTACCGTCGATAAGCGCCGTCGGTACGTGGTCAAATTCGCTGGACGAAAGTAGTTCGCTTAAAACGGTAATATTTATCGGTTTGGTTGTTTTGATAACTTGCCCGAGAACAATGATTGTTTCTGAGGTCGTTATTTTTTTCAATGCATATTTTAGTGCGTTGGCATCCCAGGTCTCAGTGACGACAACCAACTGACATTTGGTATTGTAAATGTCTGGAAGAGTGGGGATCGGAGTGCCGTATATGGGGTTAACCAACGGATCATAAACGCTTGCGAGTGAAGTATGCTCGCCTTCGCGAAATATGAAAACGTTGGATGGATTTGCTAGCGCGTTATAGAACTTGTGCTCGCGTTCGGAACAGCCATTGATGATGGACACATGGGGAACCTTGGTTCTATTTAAATTCCAGTGATAAATGTCACTAAGTACTTGAAGGAATCTCTGGCTGAATGTGCAGCGTTCGCTTACCTCGTGAACATCTAATACGTTAGACGCAGGCTGCAGATCGTTATTTTCGACCTCGGTGAGTTTTGATGCGGAGAAGTCGAAATAACGAATTTCTTTGCGCCTTGATTTTGCAATCTCCAATGAATAATTGTAAATAAAGAAATCGGCCTCGTTGTGCCTTTTTATCAAATTAATGGTGTCTTTGCTGAGTGTTTCCGCCAACTTTGCTGTGTTCACTCGTCCTTGATTTCGCATTTCCATCGGATTTGACGGATCAAGGTTCAATACATGCGCTAGGTGGTGAAGGCTTTCGGCCATCTGCTCATGAATACCGATGAATTCTGCACATTCGATATTGTGCATGCTTCTGGAAATGGCGGAATCAATATCGATAGATCGATCGTAAACGTGTGCGCCAAGCTGGTAGGTTGCTGTATTGGAAATGTCGAGAAAACGCTCCATCTCGTACTCGGATTCAAGCAGGGAGACGAGATTGGTCTCGAATGGGAGTGCCGGGTCAATTATTCGCCTATAGCGCGATACATTATCTGATTCGATTGCATTGATTTGCTTGTACTGCCAATCTGCGACTTGTGAAATTACACGATTCAACGGATTTCGCATGAAAAATGCCAGCGAATCATAGTTTAGATATTTCGCAGTGTCGTATGAAAAGTGACCAAAAACTATATTTACGTCACTCATTTCCTCGGGTGTGGCCGTGTGGCTGAACCAATCGCGTTCGAGGATGAGTACCTTATTGTTCGTATTTCTGGAAATCCAATTTACAATGGATGTGCCGGCCGATTTTGGAATGTGTATAAATGCGAGCATAAAATCCCTTCCCCATGTTCATCGAGCGAGCGCGATGCGCTAAAAAACATCGCTAAAATAAATAGTGACGCCCAAAATCGGAGGCAATTTTGATGTATGCTCGACGATGGGCGTAAAGTGCAAGTTCTCGCTATTCTAACAATCTGACCGCAAATCTTTCAATATTATTTGAATTTAACTGAAGATCATGTGCTTTATTTGCGTGATCGTGATCTCAGTTTATCTTATTTGATCGGTGAGAATGTCGGAAATAATAGGGTGGCGAGTTCGCGTAACTCATTTTCGATTTCATCAGCGCCTCGATCGTTGCTATCACCTATATGTTCAGTGGCTTTGATGTAAAAATCGAAAGCCATCCGATAATCTCCTTCAACTTTACAGAGGTGTCCAAGCTGTAAATATGCATCGGATATTTTTTCAGGCGAATATGTGCAAGCATAATGAAGATAGCGTTGATAAGCGTCTTTCGCGCCGTCGAAATCAGCGGACTCTTTCCGTGCGTGACCGAGAAGGCACCATAGATCATCGTGGTTCTCATTTTCGTCGCCGCATAGGAATTCGAGTGCTTTTGCGGCTGCTTTCCAATGCTTGGCCGACAGCAGGGCGAGCGCCTTTTCCCGCTCCGTCACTGCGCCAGGAGAAATATGAGATTTCTCGGAAGATACATCCCCAATGGGCGTCGTAGCGCGCTGACGCCCAATAACGAAGCTCAAGTGATCGCGAACCGAAACATCATTCGGACGAATCGTGAGATATTTGTTGTAATGAGATGCCGCAGACGCAAAATCTCCCAACTCCTTTTTGCAATGCCCGATCTGTACCAGAAGCTCCACGGACTTGGGCGAAAGATCAAATGCTCGTTGATACGCATCAGCTGCATTACTCCATGCCCGCATTCGCATTTCCTGTTCCGCAGTTGCGAGCGCAGATCGATACGGAGTAGGTTTTCGGCTAGATCGCAGGCGAACAAGAAGTGCATTCATTACGTTTCCCCTCGGATCACGCTGAAATTATTGACACGAACGATACCCGTTCCACTTCTGTCAGTGCGCCGTAGCCTAATCTCGATGAATGAATGTTCTGGCTTGATTTGGAATGAGAAATTGGCGACACACGATCCTTCAAGTGTGACATCTAATAGATTGGTTAAACCACAATCTGCTACCACGTCGAGAACAAGTTGATCATTTGATCCTTGTGCGCAGTCGAGACTAATTACCCATTTTCCCGCGGGCAGATTCTTTTTGGGGCCGGAGAACAACCATCCAGGATGAATATGGTGGTTGATATCAGAGATCCCTAATTTTTGGTGCCAACCATCGGCGCTGAACACGCTAAGACCATTCTGATATCGGCGAGCGAATACGTATTGACCATCGAGGATACCGTCATTGATGACATGCTGCTGCAGCTCAATAGTCTTGGCGCTGGCTCCGAACTCGAATAAATTAATATTTTTCCCATCGAAATTCGCGAATTTCAATAGCGAGTTGATGAAATCCTTGCGCGTAATCGAACCTTTGCGAAGTTCAAAAGACGATTGGATACGCAGCGCGGCAGGGAGTCTTTTTCCAAGCATGCGATCGCAGCATAGATCGATAAATGCCTCGTTATCTTCAGGCGAAAATGCCTCTAAAATGTCGGCATTGAGAAAGGGGGGCTCGAGTTGACTTAGTGAATTCGGGATAGTCCCATTGTCGCCGATTCGCCCTTGCGCTAAACGCTCGACGGCAGAAATAATTTCAAGGCGAGGTACTCCTTGCATGAGTTGGTATGCAAGAAAGTTGATTTGATCTTCAAGTTCGTCAATGTCACGATCGAATTTTACTTTAAAAACACGACGAACAAATTCGTTGGGTGCGAGGCCGAAATCCGCTGCGCGTATGGTGTCTTTAGTTTCCATGATTAATTTAATTTGCAATTTGACTTATTATCGACAAATATCGGTTTGCGATGGATTCGTAGTCGTTTAGCGCTAGGTAGTCGTTTCGCTTTTTGTCGTGAAGGTGGAGTACGGATGGGTTGATGCTTAATTGTATTAATGTTTCCGCGATGTATTCGGGTGAGTTGTTCTTTAAAACATGAGAATAATCGTGGAGATCTCTGAGTACAGACGAACGGGAAGAAAGCAGCGGCCGCTTTGTGGATACGGCAATTCTTCCTGCTCCAGTTGCAGATTCTGTGGATTCGTCATAGGGAAAGACGAGGACATTGCATTCGGAGAGCTCGCGAATGATTTGATCCTCTTCGAGAAAATCAAAACTTGATTCGACATAATCCGTCATCGCATACATGTCGATATATGTCTCAACAGTAGCCCGTTCAAGTCTTGATTTTGTATCGGCTCTAACGGCGGTCAGTAACTTAAGTCGAATATTTGGAATGTACTCGCGAGCAATGCGCGCTGCGGCCAGTAAATTCAGTATTTTCTTGTGAGGGTACAGAAAACCGAATGTCCCAACGGTAAATTCGTCTTTGGGCTGCGAGTGCGCGCCGTCCGGAAAATTTAAAATCCCGTGAGGTATAACATAGATATTTTTTAGTCTGCCACTTGAAAGCAAGGCCGCATCATTTGCCGTGTGAACAAAAATGGCGTCGAAGTCAGTCAGCCAGGCTGATTTTTCGATATCCATATCCTTCACGTTATGAAGCGTAATGAGCTTTGTTTTGTATTTCGCACGCTTCATCGCGCTCATCAGGCGAGCGCCATCTTCCGCAGAAAAAAATCCAGGGTGATGTTGAATCCAAATTGTATTGTTTCGAGATCTATCTATCTCGGAGCAAAGTGCCTGAATTTCGGTGCTAGTATATCCCCACGGCCGAATGATTTGAGCATCGGCCAAAGCTTCACGCGGAAAAGGGAGTTCGTCGCCGTGTAGTCTACGGGCGAATATATTTTTCGTTCGAGTTGACAGTGCGCGAGTCGTATAGAGATGTTCCGCATAGGTTGCGATGCCGCACACTTGCTGCCAAGTGCTTACCAAGTCGATATTGATTTCAGGCAATTTCGTGGCACCGAGGTCGGGATATATAAGGCAAAGTATGGATCGTTTGGCTACTTTTTCCCAGGTGAAGTGCTCGCTGACCATTGAGTACGCGGCAATGGATTTCGCTGCGGCGACTTGGGGATTGTTTCCAGCTTCGCGTAGCTTCCGACGCAAATCAGATATATCCGGTTGGGCCCATAGGCTATTGGGGCCGGATACGTGCGCGTTAGACGGTTGCAATGTGAAATCAATTAACCACGAAGTTTGATCGTTGCAGAAGTCAGTTTGCCCGCTAAATCCGGTGGTAATTACAGGAAGTCCATAGAGCATGGCTTCTGCGAATGGTAAACCAAACCCTTCGCCTCTGCTAGGTGCCACTAGAGCGATCGCGTCCTCGTACAAAGCCGCAATCTCATTTGCTGCGACACTTTTATTTATAACTTTAATGTTGGATGGCCCGGTCTTGCCGTCCCCCTTCTTCGCGACATATTTTTCTATTTTATTGTGCGGATTTGGGAAGGTCTTAATAAGCAACTCCCATTCAGGGTTGTCGCCAAATTCTTCGCAAAATGCGTCGACAAGGAGTTCGGCTCCCTTTCTTGGGAAGCACGACGAGATGTGAAGAAAACGCTTCGGAGTGCGTCGATAGCGGCGAGCGATCGACGAGGTGTCGGGCGGTGAGGATTTTTTAATCAGATGGTCGCAACCATTTCCAACAATCCAAATTGGAATGGTGATACCAGACAAAATCATGGCTTGTTTGACAAAACTAGCCGTCACGAGGATGACGTCAAGGTGACGGTTAAAGTGCGTAACGATATTGGCTGGTAATTCAGTCTCTTCCCACGCAAAGCACACGTACGCATTCAGATTCGCATGCATATCGTCCGCGCGTGGCGGCCACGTGTTTCGAATGTGAATGTCATAGTCGGCACTTTCCGGTTTGCTATAGAGCAAATTGGTGCGGATACCAACTTCAGAATTTATTGCTGGATCGTCGAGCCAATCGTGGTCGTGTGGATAAAAATCACACCGAACTCCGAGATTTCCAAAGGCCTTCCCGAGCTCGCGATTAACAATCGCGAGGCTATAGTCGCCCTTGAAATTGCCGTCGAACAATATTCTGCGGCTCGACATAACGCGTCGGG
This sequence comes from Burkholderia sp. 22088, assembly GCF_052045915.1. Taxonomy (NCBI): domain Bacteria; kingdom Pseudomonadati; phylum Pseudomonadota; class Betaproteobacteria; order Burkholderiales; family Burkholderiaceae; genus Burkholderia; species Burkholderia sp. 22088. Next base: position 91,801 of record NZ_JBQEPY010000009.1, on the reverse strand, counting down.
CGGTTTCGCTCTCGCGAGGGAATTGGTCTAAAATGAATGGTGATTGCGGCATTTTAGCTAATTTTCTTATATAGATTTATCAATTCGGCTTGGTAGCGATCGACTGAAAAAAGGCTGGCGCGTTCGCGTCCCTTTGTTATGAGTTCGTCACGTAAAGTCGCACTGGTGTCGAGTTGTTCGAGCGCTCTAGAGATTTCGTGTATCGCATATGGGTCCACTTTCAGCGCTGCATCACCCGCTATTTCTGGCATACAGCTAACATTCGACGTAAGCACTGGGGTGTCGAACATCATTGCTTCGATAATCGGTAATCCGAAGCCTTCGTATATTGATGGGAAGCAAACAGCCTTAGCTTGCTTGATGAATGCATATAGGATATTTCTTGGAACATATTCTAGTTGAATAATATTCTGTGGTGCTCGCCCGGCCTTTTGAAGCCCCTCAAGCGTCGACAGTTCTCGATCGGATAGCCATGCTTTGGCTCCAATGATTACAAGAGGCGCTTTGACCTTGCTCGAAATGAACGCGTCGACGAGCCTCTTGACGTTCTTTTTGGGTTCGATAGCGCCAAAGAACAAAAAGTAGCCACCTGGAGGGAGGTGATAGATTTTCTCTATTAACCTAGCCGATTCAGTATCCGATGGCATATCTGCGGCGTTGAGCTGAACTGCCTGATACGTGTTGGTAACTCTCTTTTCGTCGACGCCTAGAATATCGATAATGTCTCGTCGAGATGCTTCCGAAACAGTTATGATGTGATCGGCAGTTGCCGCAATTTGCCTGCACAACTTATAAAATCGCTTTTTGCTATCTGTTGTGGTGTACGGGAGACGCAGAGGAACGAGGTCGTGAATAGTGTACACATTTGCTGCGCCATCTACCCGTAATGGCATTGGATATGTCCAGTGTGCGATATTCACTTTTTCAGGTAGATGTACTCGGCTGAAGCGTGAAAATGCCTGGAATATGTCGTTCGCTCGTTGAAATAATCGGGGGGCGTTGTATTTTTTGTATGCTCCAAAGCCGGGAGTTTCAATAGCGTTCTTTATGACGACGGAATTGTTTGGAATATCTACTGGATAAAATCCAGAGACTGCGTCTCTTGTAAATTGCCACGGTTTGAGTAATTGCAGTCCTTTTCGGGGGAGGGCTGCGTCGTAAAATGTGACTTCTCTAACGATGGGGTCGCTAGAAGTCGACGCATTTTTTCCGTAGAGCAATTGAACGGAATGGCCTAGTTCCTTCGCCGTTGCGGCGAGATTGAGGGCATAAGTCTTTATGCCGGTTCCCTGTTCAAGTGCAAGATTTAAGCCGTCGATAAGAATTTGCATGGCCAACAAAGCTCAGTGAGCTAAAGGGATTCATAAAAGGCGAGGCCTTCGTCGATGCTATCGAATGATTTTAGAATGCCTTGATCCAGAATCGACACATGGTCGCAATATTCTCGCACTGCATGCAATTCATGTGAGACGAGAATAATTGAGCGATCTTTTCGATTTTCGAATAACTCTCGATGACATTTTTCTCTGAATCGCTGATCGCCTACCGCGACAACTTCGTCTATTAGGAAGCAATCAAATTCAATGGCCATTGATAAGGCGAAGGCGAGGCGGGCGCGCATCCCACTTGAATAATATTTTACGGGTTCTCGAAAGTATTTCCCGAGTTCGGCGAAATCTTGAACATAATCGATTACGCTTTTGTAGTCGATCCCGTAGACCCGACAGGTAAAGCGAAGATTGTCTAATCCAGTTAAGCTTCCTTGAAATCCACCGCTAAAGGCGAGTGGCCAAGATATGCTCATATTTCGGGTGACGTGCCCAGCAGTTGGGTTTTCAATTCCGCTAATAATGCGAATTAGCGTAGACTTGCCGGCGCCGTTGCGACCCAATATGCCAAGTTTTTCGCCTTTTTTTATTGTCACGCTAACGTCCCGCAGCACATCTCGTTGCATATGTTGTGTGCGATATCGCTTGCGAATATTTTCCAGTCTGATCATGTGATTTCCAGATGCCGTTCGGCGATCCTGGTTAAGAGTAAACCAATCAAAGTCAGAGATGCGCATGCGAAAAGCATATATTGGAGATCGTAGTGAAATCTCTGAACTCCACCGAAGTAGCCTTCGCGAATCATCTCTACTCCGTTGACCATTGGCAGGAGTAGAATGTATTTTTGAGCAGCCTTTGGGAGCCAATCCACAATAAAAAGTACGCCGGAAAGTGGAAACAATAAATAGCTGATTGTGTGCCAGGTTCGTTCGACGAGATCTGTTCGCTCGCTGAGGGCTCCGAGAACAAGTGCGAGCGACATACCAAACCATGCGGTCATAACCCAGCCAAGGAGTACCTTGGAAATGTCCGCTGGGAGATGAGTGAGGCCCAGCAACCAGCTGACTAGCGTCAACAATGTAAAAGAGGCGGTCGCCCCGGCGATCTCTAGAAAGATACGAGCCAGCAGGACGTCAAGGACCTTGACGTTTCGATGATAGAGTAGTGACAGATTCGGCTCGATAGCATGCACGCATCGCCCGGACGTATTGCGCCAAAGTAAGACGGTTGAATATCCTGTTATTGCAAAAGCGACAATGGATATGGGGCCTTTTTGTAAATGTTTAGTAAAGCTCCATAGTAATGTGACGCCGATTGTAAATAGCATCGGCTCACAAAAAAGCCAGAGAAAACCTATATTGCTGCGTCCGTAGCGCGTGATGATTTCTCGCATTACCAATGCAAATATCACGCGCGTCTGAACGACCGCGCCTCGACGCAAAGATGTGTTAGGTGTCTTAGTCACTGTGTTCACGAATTCCTGCAAACAACAAGCTCAAGATACCCCAGGCGAGCATTCCGAGTGCAAACACTTCAATCACACGTTTGACGCGACGCGGCTCTTGAGCTTTGTCTGGCGTGTTGGGTTGTACGAGGCGCTCTAGATAAAGTTGTTGCCGTTCTGCCTCTCCTCGAGCATTTTCCAGGGCTGCTAGTGCTGAGGCCAATTGCTTATCGGCAAACTGGGCATCTAGTTGTAGGCGAGCGTATCCGGCCGCCTTTTGAGACAGGGAGTCCTGTCCGCCGGTGACATCGCCGGTTGCAATTTTTATCTGCTTTTGAATGGTATCGATGCTGGACTGAAGGGCCGGAATTTGTGGATTTTGAGGTGAAATCGCCTGCAGTTGCATGAGTCGTGTCTGAGCGGCGAACATTTGCGTCTGCAGGCTTGTGACTTGTTGCAGTTGGAGTGCAGATTGACGTTCGGGGTCGAATACCGTATGTGAATTTCGATAGGTTGCTAGTGCTGCTGCGGCGTCTTTTGCTTGTTTCGCGGCAAGGTCAACTTCGTGCTGTGCAAATTGAACAGTATCGGTTGCCGCGCGTGCGTTCATGCGATTAATGAGGCGCTCGCTAATATCCAAAAGTCGTTCGTTAATCTTAGATGCATCCTGCGCTGTATAGGCACGGATCTGCAGGGTAGCGATAGCAGATGTGGCATCGAAGTCGACTGACACGATATGGGATGTGTAGTACTTCCATAATCCTTCGAAACTGTCGTCGAAAAATTTATGAAAACGACTAATAAAATCCCCGTGCTTGGAGTATGCCTCTGCAATGAGATCGTTTTGATTTAATTCGCGCAGCGCATCGCGTGATTCGATATAATCGATGACTGGATACGTATCGTCTTGGGCGCGCGAGAATCCCGTTCCTTGAAGTAATGCTCCGACGACGCTGGTTTGTGTTTGTCGCTGCGCACCTCGAACGACGAATCTGGATTCGGAAATGTAAATGTCCGAAGCAACAAAGCCAAAATAAACCACCGCAATGGCGGTGGGGGCCAATACGGTGAATGCGAAGAGACGATTAATTTTCCTCAGCCGCTCGATCAGTGACTTTTTCTTGTCACTGGGAGGAGTCGTCATGCCGGTAGATGCATTTTCCAACTTGTTTCCACGATGAAGTCGCCCCTTTTTCGCCGTTGACCGCTGAGCATTAAAATGGCAAGGAGCCGAAGGTCGGTGTGGCGCGAATCCCGCTAACCAAAACAGCTGATCAGATGGGGAGTTCTCGCCGCTCTACATACTTGCGTCACACTGAGCGTGTAGTTCGTTTTGTTGGCGGTGCGGCGGCCATCGAAACGTGCCCCGTCCGGAAGGCGGGAACTGCATGATTCAGTGGGCGGATGATTATAGCGATCCAGCGCGCGGGGCGCCAGCAGGGGGGCGCCAGCCTGCAACAAATCTAGGTCAGTTTTACGCTAATTGATACATCCCACTTCGATTATGGGATATTCTTCTGTCCGCACTCAAAACTGTGTTGACCAAAAGTCGGCGTTCTTTACTTGGGCGCGACACTCGGCGGTTCCGAGGCGTCTGCGTTGCCTTTCCTGTCGTCTATACCACTCGCATGTCTCGCTCATTCCTTGCCCTGCAGGGCACGGCTTCCCCCTTTTTTAGCCGTTTAGCCGATGGGCTGAGGGAGCGAGGCCACGCAGTTCAGCGTGTCAATTTTTGCGGTGGAGATTTGGCATACGACGGTCAGAGCAACTCGTTGAACTTCAGCGGATACGCTCATGAGTTGCCGGAGTGGTATGCGAACATCGTGCGGTCGGGTGCGTTCACCGACGTGGTCATGTTCGGTGATTGTCGCGAAGTGCATCGGCACATGCACCCGATATCGGCGGAGGTTGGGCTTCGGGTTAGCGTCTTCGAGGAGGGGTACGTGCGCCCTCATTGGCTTACCCTTGAGCATTACGGTGTCAACGGCCGTTCGCTGCTTCCCCGCGATCCAGACTGGTACCGGGCTCATCGAGCAGTGACGCCAGCGAGTCCGCCAGCTCGTGCGACAGGCTACAATCTGTACGAGCGCGCTTATCATGATATCCGTTACCGAGGCGCCAACGCATTCTATGCGAGGCGCTTTCCGCATTACCGCAGTCATCGACCGCGAAACGGTTTGATCGAATACGCTGGATTGGCTACCCGTGCGCTTCGCCAACGTGGATATGATGCTGAAGCAGAACGTGTGACGCGCGAACTGCTTCTTGAGCGAAGCGCCTATTTTTTGTTTCCACTTCAACTCAATTCCGACGCTCAGATAGCAGTTCATTCTCCGTTCGAAGGTGTTCGAGACGCCATTGATCGAGTGATTCGATCGTTTGCAAGCCGCGCTCCCGATGGTGCACGACTCGTCGTAAAAAATCATCCACTCGACACAGGATTGATCAACTACCGGAGCTATGCTTTGCGTCTTGCCGAGGTGTTAGGAGTGGGCGATCGACTGCACTTCATTGACGGAGGGCACTTGCCGACCTTACTCGAGCATGCGAGGGGTGTCGTGGTGGTCAATAGTACGGTTGGATTGTCGGCGCTACACCACCATCGACCGCTGGTTGCACTTGGTACCGCTATATATGGGATTCCAGGTTTGACTTGGCAAGGAGACCTCGATGATTTCTGGTCGAGCGCGGCGCCTCCCGACATGCACTTGTATCGGTCATTTCTTGACTATGTGATGCATCACACCCAAATCAACGGTGATTTCTACACTCAGAGTGGGATTGCTATGGCGACGGCGGGAGCGATCAAGCGTCTCGAGGCAAAGCATGACTAGCAGGGCTGTGCGCTCCATCATAGTGACAGGCGCAAGTGCCGGGCTTGGGCGGTCCTTGGCGCAAACCTACGCTGGGCCTGGAGTCATGCTAGGGCTAGTTGGGCGAGATGCGCGGCGACTGGAAGAGACTGCTGTCGCATGCCGCGCGCGAGGTGCGGAAGTGGTGACGGCCTCCCTTGACGTGCGCGATTCCTCAACGCTGGCGGAATGGTTGCGCCAGTTCGATCATATTCACCCAATTGATTTGCTGATTGCCAATGCAGGCATCGCAAGTACAATCGCGTCCGCGTCGGATTGGGAGGGGCAAGAGAAAATTGCTTCGATTGTGGACACCAATTTTTACGGCGTAGTACATGCTGTGCTGCCGGTTGTCGAACGGATGCGGGAACGTAGCAGGGGCCATGTTGCGATGGTCAGTTCGATTGCGGCATTACGTGGCATGGCTATTTCACCGGCATATTGTGCGAGCAAGGCGGCAATCAAAGCTTATGGGGATTCTATTCGACCGCTGCTAGCCCGTGATGGGATCCGTGTTTCGATCATACTTCCCGGGTTCATCAAAACAGCGATGAGCGATGTGTTTCCCGGGAGCAAGCGTTTCATGTGGACAGCCGATCGTGCGGCAGCCTACATTCGACGCAAGCTTGATGTAGAGCGCGCCGAAATTGCGTTTCCGGGGCCGCTCGTGTTTGGCATGCGTCTGTTGCCTCTGCTGCCAGCCGGGATTGCGGACGCGATTCTTGCGCGCCTGTCTTATGTGCCGCGCAAGGTGGACTCCAATTGAACGGCGCGTTCTGGATGGCGATCGCCATCGTAATCGCACTTTCATTTGTCTTGGATGGGTGGGCGAAGCCGAATGTTCGGTTGCGTCGATCCGTTTCGGCGTCATTGCTTCACATTTTTTCGGTTATATGGATTGCTGACTTAGTATTGGTCATCACATCTCGCCCGATCTTCTCGGCATTTATCGCATTGGCTCTTGTCGGTTTGGTCGTCGCAGTCAGCAACGCAAAATATGAGTCGCTGCGCGAGCCTTTCGTGTTTACGGATCTGAGTCTCTTCAGCCAGCTTTTTTCACATCCACGCCTGTATTTGCCATTTTTAAGCATTGGCAAGATTGTCGCAATTGCGGTTGGCGTTGTGCTCGTAATCGGTGGTTTCTTTGCGGAGCCCGCAGCTTCGCGAGCGGGAGCATGGGTGCCCTTGCTGCTTTTGGCCTTGCTGTTCATCACGATTAGAACGCTCGCCAGTCGACTACTCCTTTCACTGGAGCCATGCGTGGATCAGTCGAGGCACGGGTTTTTTTCTGTGTTTGTTGCGTATCTATCGAATGGATTGAGCAGAGTGACGGTGGAAGCCTTTCATCAGGCCACGACGGCAAGTTCTTTTGCTGCAGGTGTACTGCCGGGCTGCCCCGACGTGATTGTCGTTCAGAGCGAGTCCTTCTTTGATATTCGGCGCGCGTGTGACGCCGTTGAACCATCTGGATTTGTGCAGTTCGAGCGAGCACGACGAGAGTCGGTGTATTTCGGTGAGTTGACTGTGCCGGCATGGGGGGCGAACACCATGCGCACGGAGTTTGCCGTGTTGTCCGGAGTTCCTTCTGCTGCGCTGGGTTACGCACGGTTTTACCCGTATGCATTTGTTCGGCGCGCGTGTATGTCACTCGCGAGATGGTTCGATCGCGAGGGTTACGCGACGTTTGCGATTCATCCGTATTACGCGGATTTTTTCGGCCGTGATCGCGTATTTCCGTTGCTTGGCTTTGAACGGTTCCTCGATATCAGGCATTTTGAGCGTGCGGCACGTGTCGGCGCATACGTTGCTGACTCTGCCGTAGCTGACACAATTATCTCGAAGTTGAACGAACGAAGTGACCGCCCGCGCTTTGTGTTCGCAATGACGATGGAGAACCACGGGCCACTGCACCTCGAGCAGGTTTTGCCCGGCGAATCGACTTCACGGCATACTCTTGGTGAAGACGCCTGTTGGCGCGACCTGACAGCATACTTGCGGCACATTGAAAATGCGGATGCAATGATTGGTCGCTTGCTCGATCATTTGCGCACCTCTGATCGTGAAACGGTCGTTTGCTTCTACGGCGACCACGTGCCCGCGTTGCCTCGTGTATTCGAAAAGCTGGGCGTATCTCCGCAAACCAGCGACTACTTCATATGGCGAAATTTTGGCGCAGACGTTCCCGAGTGCCGAAATCTGACCGCCGAGGAGCTCGGGTCGGTACTTTTGCATGTGGTACAAGATGACGGAAACCGCACGCAACAACCGTGCGCATCCGAGAAAGCGACATAAAAGATGAACAGTAAGATTGCAATAATTGGGGTGGCTTGTCGGTTTCCCGGGGGCGCTAACGATCTTGGCGACTTCTGGCAACTGCTGCGCGACGAACGCGACGCAGTGACCGAAATCCCCGCCGACCGCTTCGGCACCGATTTCTACCAGCACCCGTCCAAGCGCGAACCGGGCAAGAGCTACACGTTCTCGGCCGGCGTCGTCGACAACGTCGCCGGCTTCGACGCCGCGTTCTTCGGCATTTCCCCGCGCGAAGCGGCCCAGATGGATCCCCAGCAGCGCCTGCTGCTCGAACTCGCATGGGAAGCGTTCGAGGACGCGGGCGTGCGCCCGGCCGACATGCGCGGCAGCAACTGCGGCGTCTTCGTCGGCGCCGCCAGCATGGATTACGGCAACCGCAACATGGACGATCTGAACGTGATCGATCCGTATTCGGCGACCGGCAACACCCTGAGTATCGCGTCGAACCGCGTGTCCTACCTGTTCGACCTGCGCGGCCCGAGCATGTCCGTCGATACGGCCTGCTCGTCGTCGCTCGTCGCGCTCCACCAGGCCGTCAAGGCGCTGCAGTCCGGCGAAGCCGACGTGGCGCTCGCGGGCGGCGTCAACCTGCTGCTGCACCCGTTCGGTTTCGTCAGCTTCTCCAAGGCGTCGATGTTGTCGCCGCGCGGCCGTTGCCGCGCGTTCGATGCAACCGGCGACGGTTATGTCCGCTCGGAAGGCGGCGCGTTCGTGCTGCTCAAGCCGCTCGATCGCGCGCTCGCCGACGGCGACACGATCCATGCGGTGATCGCCGGCTCCGGCGTGAACTCGGTCGGCCACTCGCCGGGCGGTATCAGCGTGCCGGGCGCGGCCGCGCAAGCCTCGCTGCTGCGCAGCGTCTACGCGCGCGCGGGCATCGATCCGCAGTCCCTGGCGTATCTCGAGGCGCACGGCACCGGCACGGCGGTCGGCGATCCGATCGAGGCGCGTGCGCTGATCGACGTCGTGTCGGGCGAGCGCCCGGCCGATCGTCCGCTGCTCATCGGTTCGGTGAAGACCAACATCGGCCACCTCGAGACGGCATCCGGCATGGCCGGGCTGCTGAAGGCCGTGCTGTGCCTGAAGCATCGCGCGGTACCGCGCTCGCTGCATTTCGTCACGCCCAATCCGGGCATCGATTTCGACGGCGGGCGTCTGCGTGTCGTCGATCGCTTCATGCCGCTCGACGCGGGCGACGCGCCGCTGACGGTCGGCGTCAACTCGTTCGGCTTCGGCGGGACGAACGCACACGTCGTGCTGACCGAGGCGCCCGCTGCAAACCAGACGTCGGCGGCCGCGCCCGAGCCGACTCACGCGCAGTTGTCTCCGCTCGTCCTGACCGCGCGCAGCGCGAATGCACTCGGTGCGCTCGCGGGCCGCTATCTGTCGATGCTCGACAACGGCGGCGACTGGCAGGCGCTTGCCGCCGCGGCCGCACGTCGCCGCCAATGGCTCGAGCATCGCGCGATCGTCGCGCCGGCCGACGCGGCCGAAGGCCGTGCGGCACTCTCGGCGCTGGCCCAGCCGGCACCGGAAGGGTTGCCCGCCTGCGTGGCGACCGGCCAGGCTCCGGCCGACACGCCACGCACCGCGCTCGTCTTCTCGGGCAACGGCTGCCAGTGGGTCGGGATGGGCAACGAGCTTTATGCCGAGAACGCCGTCTTCCGCGCGGCGCTCGACGAAGTCGACGCGCTGTGGTGCGCCGACGGCAGCCCGTCGCTGGTCGACGTGATGCGCGGTGGCCCGAGCGCGGAATGGCTGGCCGGCCAGGGCGCCGAATGGCTCGCCGCGACGGAGAACGCGCAGCCGCTGCTGTTCGCGATCCAGGTCGGCATGATCCGCGTGATCGACGCGCACGGGATGCGTTACGACGCGGCGATCGGCCATAGCGTCGGCGAGATTGCGGCGGCGTGGGTAACGGGCGCGCTGTCGCTCGCCGACGCGGTGCGCGTGATCAAGATCCGCAGCCGCGCGCAGGCGATGACGCGCGGCAGCGGCCGGATGGCGGCCGTCGGCATCGGCGATGCAGCGGCGCGCGAACTGATCGCGCGCCACGGGCTTGCGCGCCGTGTCGAGATCGCCGGCATCAACAGCCCCGACGCGGTGACGCTCGCGGGCGAGCTGCAGGGTCTGCAGGCATTGGAGGCGGCGCTGCGCGGCAGCGGCAAGTTCTTCCAGATGCTGGATCTCGACTACGCGTTCCACAGCAGCCACATGGATCGCATCGAACCGGTCGTGCTGGCCGAACTGGCGAGCCTGCGGCCGCAGTTGGGCAACGGCACGTACGTGTCGACCGTGACCGGCGGCGCGCTTGCCGGCACCGAGCTCGACGCGCGCTACTGGTGGCGCAATATCCGTGAGCCGGTGCGCTTCGGCGACGGCATCGCGCATCTGATCGAGCAGGGCGTGCGCCTGTTCGTCGAGGTTTCGCCGCATTCGATCCTGCGTACGTACGTGAAGCAGGCGCTCATGGCCGCCGGTGCAACCGGCATGGCGCTGCCGACGCTCAAGCGCGGTCACGGCAGCGCGGCGACGCTGCGGCAAGCGATTCTCGCGGCGATCGCGCATGGCGCGAGCGTCGATCCCGACCGCTTCGCGCCGGGCGAATCGCGCGCCGCGTTGCCGTTCTATCCGTGGCAGCGCGACCGCTTCTGGCTGACGCCTACCGTCGAAGGGTACGGCCTCGTCAATCGCCGCCGCGAGCATCCGCTGCTCGGCTATCGCCTGCATGAGCACGCATTCGCGTGGGAAAACCAGCTCGATCCGGCGAAGCTGCCGATGCTGGCCGATCACGTCGTCGACGGCGGCGTGGCGTTCCCGGGCGCGGGTTACGTGGAAATGGCCCTCGCCGCGGCACGGACGTTCTTCGATACGCCGGATGCAGCGCTCGAAAACGTCGAGATCCGCACGCCGGTCGTATTTCAGCCGCAGCAGGCGAAACTGTTCCGGCTCGTGATCGAGCCGCGCACCGCGACCTTCACGATCGAGACGCGCGACCGGATGTCCGACAGCGCGTGGACGCTGAACGTGACCGGGCGGATGCTGGAAAGCGGCAACACGCTCGGCGATACGAGCGTCGTGCCGTCCGCCGCGCTCGATCGTCTGCTCGCGCTGCCCGCGGCCGGCGGCGACACGTTGTACGCAAACACCGCGGCCATCGGCCTTGGGTACGGGCCGGCGTTCCGCTGGGTTCGCACCGTGCGGGTTGCCGCGAGTGACGGTGCGGCGCTGGCGGACGTCGCCGCGCCGGCCGCATGCGGCGATGCGAAGGCCTTGTCCGCGTATCTGCTGCATCCGGCGCTGATGGACAGCGGGTTTCATCCGCTGTTCGCCTTGCTGGCGGCGCACGCACGCGAAGGCGAGCATCCGGCTTACGTGCCGGTGCAGATCGGCCGGGTCGACTATCTGCGCGGCGACACGGTCGAGCGGGTGTTTGTGCAGATCGACCGGCACAGCCCGCATTCGATCGTCGCGCATTTCGAATTCCTCGACGCGCAGGGCGCGATCGTCGCGCGGCTCGGCGGTTGCCGGTTCCGGCGCGTCGATCTCGTCGGCCGTCGGCAGAACCTGCCTGCACGCTTCGTCTATCGCCTTGAAGACATGCCGCTGCCGGGCGACGTCGATGCAGCCGGTTTGCCGGCCCCCGACGCGCTGCTCGCGCAGGCCGTCGTGCGGCTGGACGCAACCGGTAACGACGTCCGCCGGACGCAGCATCTGACCGAAATCCTGCCGCTGCTCGACGTGCTGGCGAGCCTCTATGCGCTCCGCGCGTTCGATGCGCTCGGCGCATTCGCCGGCACGTGGCAGCCGGCGGCCGGGCGTGCGGCGCTGGCCGCGCGTCTTGCCGACATGCTGGTCGAGGATGGTCTCGCTCATCGCGACGGCGCGCTGCTCGTGCGCGACGACGCAGCGTGTGCGGCGTTGCCGCCGCTCGACGAGCTGTGGCGCGGGTTGCTGGCCGAATCGCCGGGGCACGTGGCCGAACTGACGCTGCTCGCGCATTGCGGTGCGGCGTTGCCCGACGTGCTGGGCGGCGCGAAGGATGGCGCGCGCTTGCTGTCGCCGACCGGGCACAGCCTGGTCGAGCAGCTCCTTGCCGCGTCGCCGACGTGGCAGCACGTGCACGCGTTGCTGACCGCAAGCGTCGAGCAGGCGGTCGATGCATGGCAGCCGGCGCGCCGGCTGCGCGTGCTCGAACTGGGCGCGACGGACGGCGACGTGCTGCAGACGCTCGGCATGCATCTCGCTGCCGCGCGCTGCGACCACACGATCGCGGCGACGGCCGGCCAGCTGGCCGGGTTCGACACGGATGCGGAAGCGGCGGTGCGCACGGTGGCACTGCAGTCGGGCGAGCGGCTGTCGCTGTCGGCCGATGACGCCGGGCCTTACGACCTGATCGTCGCGAACCGCGCGCTGAGCGACCGTCATGATATGGTCGATGCACTGAATGCAATGCGGTCGTGGCTGGCGCCGGGCGGACTGCTGCTGCTGGCCGAGTCGCGCCACGGCCGCTTCTCCGACATCGTGTTCGCCTCGCAGGCAACGTCGACGGAAGCCGCTGCCCCCGCGCCGCTGGCGCCGGCGGATCTCGAGGCAGCGCTCGCGCGCGCGGGCTACGTCGACGTCGTGCGGCACGTCGAGCAATCGCTCGATCTGGACGGTACGCCGACGTTCGTCATCGCGCGCAACCCCGCGAGCGCCGCTGCTGCGCAACGCACCGGCGACCCGAGCGATCTCGATACGCTCGCACGCAACGAACAATGGCTCGTGATGCACGCGCCGGGTGCGGCCGGCGGTTTCGGCGGGCAGCTGGCCGATGCGCTGGCGCGCGCGGGTTATCCGGCCGACATCGTGGACATCACGCATGCGGCCGACGCGATCGCGTCGTTGCCGGCCGGGCAGCCGGCGCACGTGGTGTTCTGCGCACCGGAAACGCCGCTGGTCGAATCGGCGACGGGCGACGGCCTGATGGCTGCGCAGCGTCACGGCGCGATCGCGCTGGCCGCGCTCGTCCGCGCGCTCGGCGCGCAGCCGAACGCGGCCACGCGCTTGACCGTCGTCACGCGCGGCGGCGCGCCGTTCGCCGGGGCTGCGAATGCGCATCCGGAACAGGCAACGCTGTGGGGCCTCGGTCGCGTGCTGGCGAACGAGCATCCTGAACTCGCGTGCCGCCTGATCGACGTCGATCGCGCGGTGGACGGAATTTCCGACGCACTGATTCGCGAGCTGACCGGCTCGGCGGTCGAGGAAGAAGTCGTCCTGGGCGCACACGGGCGTCTGGTGCCGCGCATGCTGACGGCCGCGCAGGCCGCGGCCCGCAGCGACGGCGCGATCGCGCGTGCGGCCGTGCTCGCGTTCGATGCACCGGGCTCGTTGCGCAATCTCGAATGGTTCGCGTTGCCGGAAAGTGAGCTGGGCGCGGACGAGGTGGAGATCGAGCCGGTTGCGACCGGCCTCAATTTCCGCGACGTGATGTATGCGATGGGGCTCTTGTCCGATGAGGCGGTCGAGACCGGTTTCGCGGGCGCGACGATCGGCATGGAACTGTCCGGCCGCGTCGTCGGGGTGGGCGGTGCCGTGACGGCATTCGCGCCGGGCGATGCGATTCTCGGCTTCGCGCCGGCCTCGTTCGCGACGCGCGTCAGGACGCGCGCGCAGGCGATCGCGCTGAAACCCGAGCGTCTGACGTTCGAGGAAGCGGCGACCGTGCCGACCACGTTCTTCACCGCGTATTACGCACTCGTCGAACTCGCGCGGCTGCGCCGCGGCGAGCGCGTGCTCGTGCACGGCGGCGCGGGCGGCGTCGGGATCGCCGCGATCCAGCTTGCGCGCCACTTCGGCGCGGAAGTGTTCGCAACGGCCGGCAGCGACGAGAAGCGCGAGTTCGTGCGCCTGCTCGGTGCCGACCACGTGCTCGATTCGCGCAGCCTCGCGTTCGCCGACGACATTCGCGTGCTGACGGGCGGGCAGGGCATCGACATCGTGCTGAATTCGCTCGCCGGCGAAGCCATGGTGCGCAGCATCGACACGCTGCGTCCGTTCGGTCGTTTCCTCGAGCTCGGCAAGCGCGATTTCTACGAAAACAGCCATATCGGGCTGCGGCCGTTCCGCAACAACATCAGCTATTTCGGCATCGATGCCGACCAGTTGATGGGTGCGTTGCCGGAGCTGACCGAACGCCTGTTCGGCGAAGTGATGGCGCTGTTCGCCGCGGGCGTGCTGCATCCGCTGCCGTATCGCGCGTTCCCCGCTGAACGGGCCGAAGATGCGTTCCGCTACATGCAGCAGGCGCGCCAGATCGGCAAGGTACTCGTGACCTATCCGTCCGGCACGCCGGCCCCGACGCGCGGCGTCACGCGCGCGGGCTCGCTCGCGCTCGATCCGCGTGGCACGTACCTGGTGGTCGGCGGCACGGGCGGGCTCGGGTTTGCAAGCGCGCGCTGGATGGTCGGGCGCGGCGCTCGCCGGCTGACGCTGGCGAGCCGTTCCGGCGAGCTTGCCGGTGCGGCCCGAGAGGAGGTCGAGCACTGGCGCGCGACGCTCGGCGTCACGGTCGATGTCGTCTCGTGCGATGTGACCGATGCCGCGGCGGTCGATGCGATGATTGCCGCGATCGCGCGGCGCGGCAGCCCGCTCAAGGGCGTGCTGCATTCCGCGATGTCGATCGATGACGGCCTCGTGCGCAATCTCGACGATGCGCGCATGGCCGCGGTGCTCGCCCCGAAGGTGGCCGGCGCGTGGAACCTGCATCGCGCGACACGCGCGCTGCCGCTCGACCTGTTCGTCGTCTATTCGTCGGCGACGACCTATCTCGGCAACCCGGGGCAGTCGAACTACGTCGCGGCCAACACTTTCCTCGAGGCGCTCGTCGAACATCGTCGCGCGGCCGGGTTGCCCGGCACGTTCATGGCGTGGGGCCCGCTCGAGGACGTCGGCTTCCTCGCGCGCCACGCGGATACGCGCGAGGCGTTGCAGTCGCGGATCGGCGGTGCATCGATCACGTCCGACGAGGCGATGGCCGCGCTCGAGCGCGCGCTGGTCGCGGGTGCGGCCGGCGAAGCCGTGGTCCGGCTCGACTGGCATGCCGTGGCGCGCGGGATGCCCGCCGCGAAGGCACGCCGGTATTCGCTGCTGCAATCGCATGCGAAGGGCGGCGATGCGCGCGACGGCGGCACGCAGTTGCGGGAAGAAGTGCTGGCGTTGCCGCGCGACGAAGCGATCGCGCTGGTTGCCCGGACGCTGCAGGCACAGATCGCGCGGATCCTGCACATGACGCCGGACCGCATCGCGCTCGACAAGTCGGTGCTCGACATGGGCATGGATTCGCTGATGGGGATGGAACTCGGCCTGGCGGTCGAGGAAGCGTTCGAGGTCAAGCTGTCGGTGATGGCGATTGCCGAGGGCGCGTCGGTCACGACGCTGGCCGGACGCATCGTCGATTCGATCGGCGCGTCGGCCGATGCGTCCGACGCCGGGGCGGCGACCGATGCCGCTCAGGAAGCCGTCGCGGCGCTTGCCGCGAAACACGCGATCGAAGGCGAGGCGCGCGCGATGCTCGATACGCGGCCGGCGCCCGTGGCGGGCCAGGTGTCGCCGACGCTGGAGGTCGCGCGATGAGCGCGCCGTCCGGCTGGGCGACGCGCCAGGGCACGCTGGCAGGTCCGCTGGCGATCGACGGTCACGGGCTGCACACGGGGCGCCGGGTGGGTGTGCGGATCCTGCCCGCGCGGCCGGAAAACGGCGTGACGGGAGTCGTGTTCCGTCGCGTCGCGCAGGGGCGCACGCTCGCGACGCTGCCGGTCGATCCCGCGCTGCGCCGCGCCCAGCCGCTCTGCACGATGCTGCGCAATGCCGACGGCGTCGGCGTTCGCACGATCGAGCATCTGCTCGCGTCGCTGCTCGCATGCGAGATCGATCACGCGATCGTCGAGATCGACGCCGAGGAAGTGCCGATTCTCGACGGCAGCGCCACGCCGTGGGTGGACGCCATCCACGCGTGCGGCCGGGTCGCGCTCGATGCGCCGAAACGCTTCATCCGCGTGCTGCGGCCCGTCGTCGTCACGGACGGCGAAGGCGACCAGCGGCGCGAAATGCGGGTCGAGCCGGCGCCGCGTTACGAACTGAGCGTGCGCAACGACCTGCGCGGCTTCGGCGACATGCATTGGGACGGTGCGCTGACGCCGGCCGCATTCGAAACCGAAATCGCGCCGTCGCGCTCGTACGGGCGCGTGAAATGGGCCGTGCCGGCGATCGTCGCCGGCTATCTGCGCGGCGTGCCGATCCTGCGCGGCGCACGGCCGTCGTGTACCGCATCCATCGTCGGCAGCCGCGTGCTGGGCGGGATGCGCTTGCCGGATGAATTCGTCCGGCACCGCGTGCTCGACCTGGTCGGCGATCTCGCGCTGGCCGGCGCGCCGCTGCTGGCGCGCGTGAGCGCGTTGCGGCCGAGCCACGAGATGAATTTCCGGCTGGTCGACGCGCTGCTGGCCGCACCCGACGCGTGGCAGTGGGCCGAGTTTTCCGACGCGCGACACCACGTCTTTTCATGACGCGCGGCGTAACATAGCGTCTTTTCGAGATTAAGCGAAGGAAGCAATGGCACTGGGAGAGCATCTTCGCCAGCAACTGGCGGCGAAAGCGCTGAAACGGCAGCTGGAGCGCGCGACGGATGCTGCCGCGGCACCGGGCGTGCCCGGCACGCAGGCAGCGCAGACCGCATCGGCGCGCAGCCGCTTCGAATCGATGCCGCAGTATCAGCAGGTCCGGATCATGCGCGAGATGGGCGAGAAGCTGCGCGTCGACTCGCCGTTTTTCCGCGTGCACGACGGCGTCGCCGGTGCGACGACGCAGATCGGCGGACGCGAATACCTGAACTTCGCGAACTACAACTACCTCGGCCTGGCTGGCGATCCGGACGTGTCCGCGCGCGCGAAGGCCGCGATCGACCGGTACGGCACGTCGGCATCGGCGAGCCGGATGGTCGCGGGCGAACGCCCGGTGCAGCGCGATCTCGAACGTGCGTTGGCCACGTTCTACGAGACCGACGACTGCGTCGCGTTCGTGAGCGGCCACGCGACGAACGTGACCGTGATCGGCGCACTGTTCGGCCCGGGCGACCTGATCGTCCACGATGCGCTCGCGCACAACAGCATCGTGCAGGGCGCGCAGCTGAGCGGCGCGAAGCGGCTGAGCTTCGCGCACAACGACTGGCAGGCGCTCGACGAACTGCTTGCGCGCGTACGCCGCGAATACCGGCACGTGCTGATCGCGATCGAAGGGCTGTACAGCATGGACGGCGATTTCCCCGACCTGCAGCGCTTCGTCGACGTGAAAACGCGCCACGGTGCATTCCTGCTGGTCGACGAGGCGCATTCGCTCGGCGTGCTCGGCGCGACCGGCAAGGGCATCCGCGAGCATTGCGGCGTCGCGCCCGACCAGGTCGACATGTGGATGGGCACGATGAGCAAGACGCTGGCCGGCTGCGGCGGCTTCATCGCCGGCTGCCAGCCGCTCGTCGACATGCTGCGCCATCTGGCGCCGGGCTTCCTGTACAGCGTCGGGCTGGCGCCGACGCTCGCCGAAGCGTCGCTGGCCGCGCTCGAGCGCCTGCAGGCCGAACCTGGGCGCGTCGCGCAACTTCAGGCGCGCGGGCGGCAGTTCCTGAACGAAGCGCGCGCCGCCGGGCTGAATACCGGCACGAGTGCCGGGTTCGCGGTCGTGCCGGTGATCACGGGGAGCTCGCTGAAGGCCGCGCAATGGGCCAATGCGATGTTCGACGAAGGGATCAACGTGCAGCCGATCTTCTATCCGGCCGTCGAGGAAAAGGCTGCGCGCCTGCGCTTCTTCATCTGCTCGACGCACGAGCCGGAACAGATCAGCCGGACGGTCGCCGTGTTGTCGCGACTCGCGGGGCGCAGCGCATGACGCTGGCTGGTGCGTTCGCGCAAGCGGCTCCGCGTGCCGGCGAGCGCGTGCGGTTTCGTGCGGCCGAGGCGAACGACGCGGCGTCGTGCGGGCCGCTCGTGTTTGCGTCCGGCGTGGCGGAATTCGGGTTTTTTCTCGGCGAAAGCGATGCGCGCTGCATCGCTTTCCTGCAGCAGGCATTCCGGTCGCGCCATGGGCGCTTCTCGTGGCTCCGGCATCGCGTCGCGGTCGGTGAAGACGGCACCGTGCTCGCCGTGATGGCGATTCACGACGGGCAACGGACGATGTTCGACGACGTGCATGTCGTGTGGGCACTGGCGCGCTTCTTCGGCGTGCGCCGCACGATGGGGCAGTTGTTGCGCGGGCTGATTCTCGAAACGGAAATTCCGGCGCCGAAGCGTTCGCAGATTCTCGTCGCGCATTGCGCAACCGACGAGCGACAGCGCGGCACGGGGATCTTCAGTGCGTTGTTCCGCGACGCGCTGGACGCGGGGGCATTGCCGGCCGACGGCAGCCGCGATGTCGTCCTCGACGTGCTGACCCGCAACGTGCGGGCCCGCGCGCTGTACGAACGGCTCGGGTTCACCGCGCTGCCGCGGCCGCGCGCCCGTTCGCGCCGGCTGCCCGCCGGACTTGATTCGGTGCGGATGCGGTTCGATCGTCGCGGCCAACCATGACAGTTGGTCGGCGAGGCTTACAGCAGGCGGTTCAACCGTCGCCCGCCAAAATGGCGCGCCGAAAAAGGTGAGGGTAGTAGGCGAGCAGACGAGCCGGCGGTCGTGCCGGTATCAGCCGTTCAGTGGCAATTTCTGAATGATTGCGTGCACGCATTCCAGCGGGCTTGCTTTACCCGTGCGCACATGCACGTCGGGCGACACCGGTTTTTCATAGGTCGATTCGATGCCAGTAAACTGCCGAATGGCCCCTTGCCTTGCCAACGCATACAGCCCCTTTGGGTCGCGCGCTTCCGCGACATCCAGCTCAACGTCGACAAAGACTTCGAAAAACTCCCCGGGCGCAAAGCGCGCGCGCGCCCGGGCGCGCGCTTCCTGAAACGGCGAGATCAGGGCGACGATAACGACAAGCCCTGCATTCACCATCAGGCGCGCGACCTCGGCCGTCCGACGAATATTCTCGTGGCGGTCCGCGTCGCTGAATCCCAGATCCTGATTCAATCCTTCACGGAGCTGGTCGCCATCCAGCAGAAAGGAACGAAGGCCTCGAGCATCGAGTTGTTCCTTCAGGAGATTCGATAGCGTCGATTTCCCGGCACCGGAAACCCCGGTGAGCCATACCACGAAGGCATGATCCTGTTTCATGCTGGAAAGCACGGATTGATTACCCGTCAGCGTGACAGGGAGAGAGGTCTGGAGATCTTGAGTCATCTCGGATTCGTTGTGCCGGAAACTGCGTCGCTACTTTATTGTGGTTCGGATTCGTCCGTAGGCGAATTGTAACGTGCCTTCTGAATTTTTGTAACTTGAATATTTTAATCAGGAATAAGGCTTTGTCCATGTGTGGTGCGACGGCTTGCACGCAGTATCTGCTCGGTAATGATTTCCGGTTCTTCGTAACGGATCGAAATAAACGCGCGTGGCCGAGAAGGTGTAAAGGCGCGTAGAATCTCTGCCCCTTTCGCCTTCCAGTCGCGCTTGCCGCAAGTCCCGGTGGGGGCCTGTGCCACGGGGGGGGCGCCGGGAGAGCAAACGACTGGTGCCGTATTTGTTAGAAGAAAGACGACGATTTCCAGGAGAGGTGCCGCAGAATTCCTGCAAACATCCCCGATCGTCAGCTGATTATGTCACTCGATTCCTGGCTGGCATGAAATTGCAAGAGTATTAATTTTTTATTCGGCGGATTCTGCAGAAACGCTCTCGCGGTTTGCTTCCGTAGCTCTACTCCGTCGCTGAGTTATTGAATTGGGGCATTATTGGCGGAGTCCTGCTCTATTATTTTTTCGGGCGCGGGTGCGCATCCCTTCCCGTTACCGTCGCGGTAGCGAGTGCCGGCTCCTGAAAACGGGACGGCTGCGATTACCATGTCGCGCTGACGTGCTCGATACCGGAATGCGCTTCATTTCGTCAGGACTGCAGTGCGTCACTTTCGCCGCGGCGCGAACGGCCGCTGTTGCACGTCAGCACCCTGCGCGACGATCGCCATGCTCTCCGGCACTTCCTCCCACGCGCCGCGCAGGTCGACGAGCGGCTCGGACACGACCATGAACGCGTCGTCGCCGGCTTCGGCGATGCGCGGGTTGTGCGGATACAGCTCATGGAGGTGCTTAAACGACGTGCTGTGGAACAGCGAACGCGACTGCCGTTCGCTCGAATAACGCACCGCGATGATCCGCTCGCCGTCGGTCGCGCAGATCGTCATGTTGAGCGGTTCGTCCACGCGGTGCCGCGCGGCCGTTTCCTCGACCATGCCGACCATCCGCTCGAGCGCGGGCAGCGGCATCTGCTCGAGGCCGTAGGTCAGCGCGAGGCGGAACATCAGTTCGGAGTCGGTCGAGCCTTCGAGCGTCGGGAACAGCGCGGGATCGACCTTCATCGTCAGGTCGCGGCGCAGCTTGTGGAAGTCGCGGATCAGCCCGTTGTGCGCGAACAGCCAGCGGCCGTGGCGGAACGGGTGGCAGTTGGTTTCCTGTACCGGCGTGTCGGTAGCCGCGCGGATATGCGCGATGAACATCCGCGAGCGGATCGCGCGTGCGGCTTCGCGCAGGTTGCGGTCGTTCCACGCGGGATGCACGGAGCGGTAGCGGAACGGGAGTTCGTCGGGGCGCCCGTACCAGCCGATGCCGAAGCCGTCGCCGTTGGTGGTCGTCGCCCCCAGCTCCGAATGCAGGCTCTGGTCGATCAGCGAATGCTTCGCGCGGAACAGCACGGTTTCCAGATGGATCGGATTACCCGTATAGGCGAGCCAGCGGCACATGAAGCGCTCCTTCACGATGGATCGTTCGCGCATGGTAGCCGACTTCGCGGCGCATCCTCGCCTGCGTGCGCCCGGCCAGCCATTCGGGCAGATGCGCTGGCCAATCTTCATACGTCATTTGCCCGGATGTGCGGTGAGCAACCGGGCAGCCATGCAGCCTGAAGCCATGCAGCCGGGCGCCACCACGCGACGGCAGCGCCGCGGCCGTCAGGTTCAGTCGCCGAGCGCGTCCATCACGCGCGCCGAATAGACGAGCGCCGCACCCGCGTTCAGCGCAATCGCGACGCCGAGCGCTTCCGCCACTTCCTCCTTCGTCGCGCCATGCTTGGTCGCTTCGGCGGTGTGCACGGCGATACAACCGTCGCAGCGTGTCGTGACCGCCACCGCGAGCGCGATCAGCTCGCGCGTTTTTGCGTCGAGATGGCCTGTCTTGGCGCCGGCGCCGGCCAGCGCCTGGTAGCCGGCCAGCGTGTCCGGCGACAGCTTGGCGATGTCGCCGATGCGCGTCGAGAGTTCCTTCCGGTATTCGTTCCAGTTCAGCATGATGCGTCCTTTTCGAGAAGAGGTGAGGAAGGCGGCGGCCGCCGCGATCTCGGGCGATGCAGGGTTATTCTGATCGTTCGCGCTGAGGGTTTCGATACGCTAGAGTGTCAATTTTTAGCGCAATCGTCTCATGGATGCCCTGAGTCAACTGCTGTCGCTGGGCCGCAGCCATGTCGAGCTCGACGTGCGCTGCCTGCTCGGCGGGCCGTTCGCGATGCCGCACGACCCGCTGCCGCCGGGCGAGGCGGCGTTTCACCTGGTGCTGGCCGGAACGTGCCGGCTGCATACCGCGGAAGGGCGCACGCTGCAGCTCGCCGACGGCGATTTCGTGCTGCTGCCCGCGGGCGGCGCGCACGAGCTGCTTGACGCAGGCGCGGGCCGGTCGCGGCCGGTTGCGGCGCTGCGCGAACACGGTGCCGGCGGCGGCGCGGTGCTGCCGGTCAAGACGAATCTCGATCCGGCCGAACCGGGCGGCGCAAGCGTGGATCTGCTCTGCGGACGGTTCGTCTATGCGCGCGGCGCGGGCGAACTGCTGATGCGTACGCTGCCGCACGTGCTGCATGTCGGGCTGCGCGAGGCATCGGGGTTCGCACCGCTGCAACTGCTGACGAGCGTGCTGCGTACCGAGGCGTCGAATGGGCAGCCGGGCGCCGGCGCGATCGTGAACGCGCTCGGGCAGGCGCTGCTCGCGTATGCGTTGCGCGCATACGGTCGTGGCGCGCGCGTGCCGTCCGGCTGGCTTGCGCTCGCTGCCGATGCGCGGCTCGGCCCGTCGGTACAGGCCGTCCTGCAGGCGCCGGAGAAGCCGTGGACGGTCGAGTCGCTCGGCGACACATCCGCGATGTCGCGTGCGACGTACGCCCGGCATTTCCGCGAGCGGGCCGGAATGAGTGTCGGCGCGTTCGTCGCGCAGATCCGGATGATGCATGCGTGCGCGCTGCTGCAGGACACGCAGCGCGGGCAGGCGGAGATCGGGCAGGCGGTCGGTTACCAGTCGGAAGCCGCGTTCGGCAAGGCGTTTCGCGCGGTGCTCGGCACGACGCCGGGGCGCTGGCGACGCGCGCGGCGCGAATCGTAAGACTGCAAGCAAGCCGTCTTGCCGCGTGCCAAAGCTGCTACCATGCGCGAAACGCAGTTCAACGAAAACGATTTCGAACAAGAAGAAAGAGAGGGCAAAGCAATGAACCAGACCACCATCCAGCAACCGTCGTTCGCGTTCGTGGCCGCGTCGTGGGCCGCGCTGCTCGCCGGTTTCGCGGCATTCCTGATCGGTCTCTGGAACGCCGGCATGCAGCTCAACGAGAAGGGCTACTACTTCACCGTGCTGGTGTTCGGCCTCTACGCGGCGATCTCGCTGCAGAAGAGCGTGCGCGACCGCGCGGAAGGCATTCCCGTCACCGGCATCTACTAC
The DNA here is from genome assembly GCF_052045915.1 of Burkholderia sp. 22088. Lineage (NCBI taxonomy): Bacteria > Pseudomonadati > Pseudomonadota > Betaproteobacteria > Burkholderiales > Burkholderiaceae > Burkholderia > Burkholderia sp. 22088. Next base: position 69,055 of record NZ_JBQEPY010000009.1, on the reverse strand, counting down.
GGCCTCAGCTGGATCGCGCTGCTGCTGTCGATCGCGCTGCTGATCGTCGGCCTCTTCAATGCGACGCTGCAACTGAGCGAGAAAGGCTTCTACGCGATGTCGTTCGTGCTCGCGCTGTTCGGCTCGGTGGCCGTGCAGAAGAACACGCGCGACCTGCAGAACGCGAAGCCGCGCTATACCGACGCCGAATCGGCGCCGTCCGTCCAGGAGTGACCACACGCGAAGCGGGCGCCTTCCGGGCCGCCCGTTTTGCGACGACGGTCGCGGGCGACCCGCATCCGCCAATGCGCGCGGGCTCGCCGCCCATTCGTTTCATCCATGCCGTCGCGCATGACGATGGAGACATTCAGGATGCCGGACATCACGGAAACCTCGCCGCGCACGCGCACGGCGGCTCACGCCGTGGCGGCGAAGGCCGCGCTCGTGCTGGAAACGAACAACCTGCGCGGCGGTGCCGGCCTCGCGCAGGCCGTCGATAGCCTGAAGCGCCTTGTTTCGGCGCTGTCGAAGCAGACCGTGCCGCCCGCGGCACTCGCGCAATGGATCATCACGCACGACGGGCTGCCGGCCGATGCGTGCGCGGAGATCGTCGCGCTGGCCGGCTGCCCGATCGACTTCGTCGAGATCGGCGCGAGCACCGGCTACTACGATGCGAAGAACGACGGGTTCGATCGCGTCGACGCGGATCGCTGCGACATCGTCGTGTTCGGCGACGCCGATTGCCGCCCGGCCGACGACTGGCTCGAGCACCTGCTCGCGCCGTTTGCACGCGAAGCCGGCGATGCACCCGTCGCGGTGGCGGGGCGCACGAGCTATGCGCCGAACGTGCTTGGCATCGCGCTGACGTCGATCGATTTCATGTATTTCCCGAGCCCGCTGCGCGCCAGCGCGACGCGCAACTTCTACGCGAACAACGTCGCGTTCCGGCGCGACGTGTTCGCGCAATTTCGCTACGAGCCGCTCGACGGTGTCTATCGAGCGCATTGCCAGGTGATGGGGCTGCGGATGCAGGCGGCCGGCGTGGCCGTCGAATTCGCGCCGGCCGCGCATACCGAGCATCGGCTGCCGGACACGCATCGCGAATCGCTGAAGCTGCGCTGGATGCGCGGAGAGGACAGCGTCGGGCTGACGCCGTATCTCGTGAACGCGTACCTGCCGCGCGGATGGCAGTGGCTCGGACGCAGCGGCCCGCTCGGCCCGTTCTGCGTGATGGCGATGCGGCTCGGCTACAGCCTGCGCGCGCTCGATCGCCAGCAGTTGCCGCGGCTCGGCGCTCTTCGTTATCTCGCGGCCGTCGGCGTCACGATCGCGGCGTCCGCCGTCGATACGCTCGGTGCGCTCGCGCGCGGTTTCGGTCTCGTCGGGCGCGCATCGGCCCGGCGCGATCTCGAGGCGCTGTCCTATCACCGTCATTGAACCGGCGCCGCGCATCGCGCGCGGCCACGATACGCCGCACCCTGCCTTCATTCCGACCACGACCATGCCTTCTCTCGCCACCCGTGTTGCCTGCGTCGCCCTGTTTGCCGCCAGCGCCGGCGCCCATGCCGCGCCGGTCGATCACGCGGGGCGCGGGATCTACCACTTCGCGTCGCAAAGCGGTTGCCCGTTCGCGAACGCGGCCGCCGCCGACTGCAATCGCGTCGCGCTCGATGCGCCCGACGTTCACGCGAGCATCGATACCGATGCGCACGCGATCGTCTTCTCGAGCGATGCGACGCGCCGCACGAAGGACGTGCTCGGCGACGTGCTGCTTCAGGGCACGGGCGTCGACCGCGACGGCCGGCGCGTGCCGTTGAGCGTGCACCTGCTGCTGCGTCGCGACGGCGCGAAATGGGACCGTGACGTGTACGTACATGCGCCCGTGCACGGCACGTTCACCGATGTCCGGATCGATCCGTATCGCGTGCGCGTGAAGGAGGGCGATGGCGAGCACGACGTGCTCACGCCGGATGAAATGCTGGCGCTGTTCGCGCATCCGTCGCTGGCATCGCGGCTCGCGCGGCATCTCGTGAAGGTGAGCGCGACCGATCCGAAGCAGCCGTCCGCGGACGACATCACGATCGCACTCGGCGTCGGCGGCTTGACGAAGTCGGTCGCGCGCGCGAGCTTCACGTCGAGCGCGCCGCACGATGCGGACGTCGATCGCGCACTGGCATCGGGCACGTGGTCGATCCGTTTCGACGCACTGAGCGATCACATTCCGGTGTGGGTCGCGCAGCGCGAGCTGTTCCTGTTCGGTCTCGACGGCAGTGCGCTGCTGAAAGACGTGCGCGAGCGCGGTTTCCGCAAGAGCGACCGGATCGAATTCGGCGCGCGCGACGGCAACGGTTACCTGCGCGTGAACGGCCGCGAGGAGGCATTCCCGGGGGCGACCGCGTCCGCGTATGCGTTCATGCAGGAAAGCTTCATCGGCCTGATCCTCGGATGGCGTCGCGATCCGGCCGCCGCCGCGGCATCCGCGACGAAATCCGCGTCCGCACGGGGCGTGCCGGCATGACCGCGGCAGGCGAGCTTCCCGCGTCGCCGCCGGCGGCGCCCGATGGGCGCTTCGACTGTCTCGATGCGCCCGCGCCGCGCGGTGCGGCGCGGGTGCGCGCATACCTCGTCGATCGCATCAAGCGGGCGGCGATCCGGCAGCTTCATCGCAGCACGCATGGCGAGCGCTGGGTGCTGCGCATGTACCTGATCGGCGAGGAAGCGACCGAGTGCGCGTTGCACGAGGACTGGACCGGCCAGCCGCCGGACTGGCTCGCGCCGCGGATCGAGCAGCATCTCGCGGACGAGCGTCGCCACGCGGCCGCGTTCGCCGATGCGCTGCGCGCACGCGGCGTCGCGCCGTCGACCGCGCCGCACGAGCCGGACTGGCTGAGCCGGCGCAAGATCATGCGGTGGCGCCGGCTCGCGCAGCGCCATGCGCCGCATTTCGCGCAAGGCGTGCTCGTGCCGGCCTATGCGACGGGGCTGTGCGCGGAACAGATGGCGATGCGTGTGCTCGCGCGCCACTGCGCGACGATCGGCGCTGCCCATCCGCTGTATCCGCTGCTCTCGCGCGTGCTCGCGGACGAGACGCGGCACGTCCGGCTCTGCGCGGACACGCTGCGCCGTCTCGTCGCGCCGTCCGAGCTTGCGCGGCTCGCCGCGTTGCTGGACGAGATCCGCGCGATCGAAGCCGGTTTCGGCGTGACGGGCGCGCTGGCGATGTACGCGGCCGGCTGGCTCCAGTCGCTTCGTCCGCGCGCATGATGCCGCGGATCGTCTATCTCGCGACGGCCGACGCGCGCGGCCACCTGATGCGTGCACAACTGCTCGTGCATGCGTTGCGTGCGGGCGGCGCGCAGGTCGACGTGCTGACGACGTCCGATGCGGGGCAGGCGTTCCTGGCCGCGTTCGACATCGACGCAGCCGTGCTGTCCCGTCACTACGCGGTGCAGTTCGACGAGCGGCAGAACATGCTGCGCGATGCGACCGATCGCAATGTCGCGCATTACGTGTTCCGGCCGACGCGCATGCTGCGCGACATCGCGCGGCTGCGTGCGATCGGCCGCGATGCCGATCTCGTGATCAACGACTCGTTTCATCCGGCGCTGCTGTTCATGGGCGCGATGCCGGGCTGGCGGCGCCGCGTCGTGCACGTGTACGGCGGCAGCCTGCGCCGCGCGTTGACCGCGAATTTCGATGCGCGGCTGCCGCGTGTGCTGGCGCGCGCTTTCGCACGGATCGTCGACTGGCAGATCGATTCGGCGCGGGGCTGCATCGAACACGATTTCGCATATGATGCCGCCGACGAAGTCCGGCAGGCCCACGCGCATTGCCGGCTGCCGACTCCGGTGCCGATCGTTGCCGAACGGCCGGCCTCGGAGCCGGCCGCCGCAGCCGTCTATCTGAATCCGCACTTCCGCGATATCGCGCTCGCCGATGCGTTGTCGGCCGGCATGCGCGACGCGGGGCTCGCCGCACACCGTGTGGGCGAGGGCTATGCGGGGCACGACGGCTGGACCGGCGTCGATGCCGACTGGGTGACGCGGGCCGCCCATGCACCACTGATCGTGTCGGCACCCGGCATGGCCGCGCTGTCGATCGCACGCGTGTATCGCCGCCCGATCCTGCTCGTCCAGTCCGACCAGCCCGAGCAGGCGAGCAACGCCGCGCGCGCTGCACGCCTGCAACTCGTGCACCGCGTCGTCACATGGCGCGGCGATGCGGCCGCGTTCCGGCGGGAAGTCGGGCAGGCCGCGGCCGAGCTGATGCGCGATCCCGGTACGCAGGCAGGAACGATCGCCGGCCGCGAGCATGCGCGTGCGCGCGTGGATGCGTGGACGTCGCGCCTCCTCGCGCTGCGTCCGTGCGCGCAGGTGGCCGATGCGGATACGCGATGCGAGGAGCCGGCACCACGATGAATTCACTGTCGTTTCGTGACGATCGCCGGCCCGATATCCGGCAGATGCTGGCCGCGACGTTCGGCATGGCGGCCGGTCTCGCGATCTTCTTTCTGCTGGAGCGCGGCGTCACGCCGCGCCATGTGTTCGCCACGGCGATCGATGCGCGGATTCCGTTCATCGCGTGGTCGTGGTTCGTCTATGTCGGCTTCTTTCCGTTCGTGATTGCGCTTGCCGGGTATGCCCGGCCGCCTGCGTTCGCCGCGTTCAAGGAAGCGGTGCTGATCGCGTTCGTGCTCGGTGTCGTGTGTTTTCTGTTGTTTCCGGAAGCCGTGCCGAGACCCGACGTCGCGGAGATCGGCAACGCGTTCGTACGCCACCGCCTCGCGCGCATGTGGCAGCTCGATCTCGCGGCCAACGGCTTTCCGAGCCTGCACGTCGCGGTGACGTGTCTGGCCTGCCGGATGCTGGCGGACCGGCGGCGGCTCGTGACCGTGACGGTCGGCCTGCTGATCTGCACGTCGACGCTGACGCTCAAGCAGCATACGGTCGCCGATGTACTGGGCGGCGTGGCGCTCGCGATGGTCAGTGCGTGGTGGGTCGAGCGGCGTTCGCCGCGCAGGAGGCTCGCCTGATGGATACCCGCGTGCACCCGGCCGGGTCGAATGCTGAGCTGGCGCGGTTCGTGCCCGATCCCGCGTTGTTTCGCGTGAGCGCGGCGCGTGTCGGTGCGGCGCTGGCGGGCGACTGGCTGATGATTGCCGCTGCGTTCGCCGTTGCGATCGCGTTTGTGCATCCGCTCGTGTACGCGTTGGCAGCGGTCGTGATCGCGCGCAGCCAGCTGGCGCTCGCGGTCATGATGCACGAAGGCGCGCACGGGTTGCTGGCGCGGAACCAGCGCGTCAACGACGCGCTGGGCCAGCTGTTCGCGGCCGGCCCGCTGTGGCTGTCGCTGCGTACGTATCGTGCAGGCCATCTGAAGCACCATCGCGCGCCGATGCAGCCGGACGATCCCGTCGCGCTGCTGTTCGGTGTGCACGACTATCCGGTGACGCGCGGGCGCCTGATCGGTCGCCTGTTCGCGTACGCGTGCGGGATCGGTTACGTGACGAGTGTCGTGAAGCTCGCCCGCGGCGAGTTCGCCCATGCGTTGCCGAAGGTCGGGAAGTCGCGCGCGTATGCCGCGTGGGAGGTCGTGTCGATGCTCGCAGGCAACGGTGTGCTGTTCGGTGCGCTCGCGTGGGCCGGACATCCGCTGCTGTACGTCACGTTGTGGATCGTGCCGTCCGTCACGCTGCTGCCGCTCGCCGGGCAGGTGCGCGCGATCTTCGAGCACGCGGGGCTGCCGGCAGATGCCGACCAGAGCCGCAACGCGCGCACGATCGCCCGGCGTTCGTGGCAGACGTTCCTGTTCGGCCCGCACGCGATTCATTTCCACATCGAGCATCACCTGTTCACGCGGATGCCGTTCCATCACCTGCCGGCCGTGCATCGGCAGCTCGTGCAGCGGCAGTTGCTGTCTGACGGCAATCTGTATGCGGGATATGGCGAGGTGCTGCGCGACGTCAGCGTGCGTTGACGCGTTGACGCGTGGACGGGGCGGGAATCATGAGCGGATCGATACCAGGAACATGATGGTCGACAAGCCTGCGAGGTTCAATTACGTGGCGCTGGCGATCGGCACGATCCTGGCGGTGTGGGGGTGCGGAAACGATCGACGAACGGGGCTCGCGGTTATCGGAGCGTCCGTTGCCGTGCAGGGGACGGTCGTCCGGTTGACCCACGGCGCGCATCACCCGTTGATCGAGCTCGTGACGAAAAGCGGCGAACGCGTATCGTTTCCGGGGAGCTTCGTGACGGTGGAGTTCGGCGACACGGTGCCCGTGCGCTACGACCCGGCCAGGCCGCAAGCCGGCGCAACAGTCGACACGTTCACGAACATGTGGCTCGAGTCGATCATCTCGATCGCGTTCACGATGGCTTTCTTTGCGCCGGCTTGAAGGGAAAGTCGCTTCTGCCGAAGCCGGGGGGAGGGCGCTGGGTAGTGCGGCAGGCATCGCGGAGATGCCTGCCATCGACACGGATGCGACAGACGCAAAAAAGCCTCCGCTTGGGAGGCTTTATTTGCACTATCAAAGATAGTTGGTAGGGTGGGAGGGACTCGAACCCTCGACTCTCTGATTAAAAGTCAGATACTCTAACCAACTGAGTTACCACCCCACGTTCTTGAAACCTGTTGGTTCGTTGCTTGAACAACTTGGGCAACGACCCAAAGAGCAAAAGATTATAGCGACGGAGTGTCAGGCTGTCAACAACCCGCCGCGATAATTATTTGATCGTTTCAAGCTTGCCTTGCGCCGTCTGTGCAGCATTCGACCCGGCGTACTGCGAAACGACCTGCTCGAACGTCTTCTTCGCGGCCGCCTTCTGGCCTTGCTCGAGCTGGTTCGTGCCGATCGCCACGAGGGCATCGGCCGCGCGCGGGTGCTGCGGGAACTTGCTGACGATCCCTTGCCACGTTGCAGTCGAACCGCGGTAGTCGCGCAGTGCGTATTGCGCATTGCCGTACCAGTACTGCGCGGTCGGCTGGTAGGGGCTCTGCGGATACTTCGCGATGAACGCGCGGAACGAAGCCGCGGCCGCCTTGAAGTTGCCGTTGCGGAACTGCTGTTGCGCCGCATTGAGCGCATCCGTTTCACCCGGCTGCACGGTGCCTTCGACACCATCGATCGTCGCCTGCTGCGGCTCGAACTTCTTGAGCCGCGTGTCGAGATCCTGGTAGTACTCCTTCTGCTGCCGTTCGAGCGTCGTCAGCCGGTTCGTCAGATCCTCGTTCTCGCCGCGCAGCGTCGCGACCTGCTGGTTCAGCTGGTCGAGACGGCCGGATTGATCGAGGATCGTACGCTGGGCGGCCGACAACTGGCTGGCCAGGTTGTCGGTCTTGGTGCGCAGATCGAGCACGGCGCGGCGCGCTTCGTTGTCGTCGAACACGCCGGCGTGCGCCGGCGCGACCGACCACGCCGCGCCCGCGACGCAGAATGCTGCGGCAACGCGCAGCAGGGATACACGGTGCGTCATACGGCGATTCTTCCGTTACTTACTGTTGGTAGACGAGGTCGGCGCGACGGTTCTGCGCCCACGATGCTTCGTCGTGACCCGTTGCCTGCGGCTTTTCCTTGCCGAGGCTCACGGCTTCCATCTGCGAATCGTTCACGCCGAGCAGTGCCATCGCACGACGGACGGCTTCCGCACGCTTCTGGCCCAGCGCGAGGTTGTACTCGCTCGTGCCGCGTTCGTCGGTGTTGCCCTGGATCAGCACGTGGCGCTGCGGGTGGCTCTTCAGGTACTGGGCGTGCTGCTGCATCAGCGACTGGTAGTCGTCCTTCACCGAATAGCTGTCGAAGTCGAAGTAGATGCTGCGCTTCGCGAGCGGGCTGTTCGGGTCGTTCAGCGGATCGACGTTCACTTGCGCGACGTTGTCGGCGCTCGGCTGCGTGCTGACCGCACCCGCGTTGTTGGCCTTGTCGTCGAGCTTCACGCCCGACTTGCACGCTGCGAGCGCGCTGATCATCATCACGGCCAGGGCCAGACGAGCTTTATTCGACATCATGGTTACTCTCCTTGTGGTCATTGCATGAAGGGCCCCCACGACGGCTCACGTACGGAGCCGCCCTGGACGGACAGGATTTGCGGCGGCGCGCTGCCGTCGGAGGGCACTGCTGCCAGAACATTGCGACCACCCGACTGGGTAGCGTACAGAAGGTACTGGCCGTTTGCCGCGAAGCTCGGCGATTCGTCGCGATTCGTATTCGTGATGGCGTTCGCCGCGCCCGATTGCAGATCCTGAACGTACAGCTTGAAGCCCCCGCCCGTGCGGGAGATGTAAGCGAGCAGCTTGCCGTCCGGGCTGATACGCGGACTCGTGTTGTAGCTGCCGGTGAAGGTCACGCGCTGCGCGGCGCCGGCGCTTTCGCCCTGTGCGGGCATCCGGTAGATCTGCGGCGCACCGCCGCGATCGCTCGTGAAGTAGATCCAGCGGCCGTCCGGCGAGTAGAACGGCTCGGTGTCGATCGAGCTGCTCTGCGTGAGGCGGCGCAGGCCGCCGCCCGTCGAATTGACCGAATAGATTTGCGTATTGCCCGTCAGCGACAGCGCGACGGCCAGCGTGTTGCTGTCCGGCGACCATGCCGGTGCGCTGTTGTTGCCCTTCTGGTCGGAGACGATGTAGCGGCGGCCGGTCGGCAGGTCGTGGATGTAGACGATCGGCTTCTTGCGCTCGAACGACACGTACGCGACCTTCGTGCCGCTCGGCGACCACGACGGCGAGATGATCGGCTCGGTGCTCGACAGCGCGATGCGCGCGTTCTGGCCGTCCGAATCCGAGATCTGCAACTGGTAGCGGTTACCGGTCTTGATCACGTACGACAGGCGCGTGGCGAACACGCCGCGCACGCCGAGCAGCTTCTGGTAGATGTAGTCGGCGATCTTGTGGCCGGCCGTGCGCAGCGTGGTGTCGGTGGCCGTCAGCGACAGGCCGCCGAGGCTTTGCTGCTTCACGGTGTCGTACAGGATGAAGTTGACCTTGTACTGGCCGTTCGCTTCGCGGTTCACGCTGCCGGCGACGAACGCATTGGCGCCCTTGGCCTTCCATGCGCCGAGATCGACCGATGCGGTTTCCGGCACGGGCGTGCTGCCTGCGTCGATGTTGGTGAATTTGCCGCTGCGGGCGAGGTCGGCGCGGACGATCGACGTGACCTGCTGCGGCAGGTTCGCCTCGTTCGCGAAATTCGCGGTGGCGATGGGGAACTGGGTCGACCCGACACCGGTGATCAGCACGTTGACCTGGGCGTTAGCGGCGCTGCCCGCCGTAATCAGACACGAGGCCACGAGTGCCCTGAAACCTAGCTTTGTCATCAAACTCATGCTTCTTGCTTCCCGTATGGCTTGGATCGCTGCGCAACGGCAGAGACAGTAAAAATACCCGATTCGTTCCCGTCCGACAGCGACGCCCGGAGTGTAAGCGCATTTCGTTTCACTCCGCCGCCTTGAAGGTAATCGTAATGTCCGACGGGGTACGACCGTTAGAATCGGGCGGCAACGGGACCGATGCGTGGATCGCATTGACCACGGCTTGATCCCACCCCGAATTCCCGCTGGAGCGGGAGACCGATGCGCTCAATACGTCACCGGACGGCGTGCACCGAATCTTGACGACGGTGGTCAGGCCTGCCCGCTCGCCGCCCCAAACGATGTTTGGCTTGACGCGGCGGCGCACCTTGTCGGCATAGCCGGGCGTCGCGGCATTGCCGCCGGAACCCGTGCCGGTGCCGCTTTTCGCGAGGCCTTCGCCGCCGCCTTCACCGGCGCCGGACAGGCCCTGCATCTGCGCGAGGCGCGCACTGCGCTCGCGGTCGAGCTTCGCGTTCGCCGCCGCATTGGCCTTCGCGCGTGCCGTGGCTTCGGCCTTCGCCTTGGCCTGGGCTTCCGCCTTTGCCTTCGCGGCCGCGTCGGCCTTCGCCTTCGCCGCCTGCTGCGCTTCGAGCTGCGCCTGCTTCTGCTGCTGGAGTTTCTGCTGTTCGAGCTTCTGCTGCTCAAGCTTCTGCTGTTCGGCAAGCTGCTGTTGCTTGAGCTTGTCGGCCTGTTTCTGCCGGTCGCGTTCCGCGGCCTTTTGCGCGGCGAGTGCGGCTGCCTGCTGCGCGGCAAGCTGCGCGCGCCGCGCTTCCTCTTCCTGTTGCGCCTTCAACTGCTGTGCGCGGCGCTGCTGCTCGAGCAGCGCTTCACGCGCGGCCGCTTCCTGCTGCCGCTTCTTCTGCTGCAGCGCGATGTCGGCCTGCTCGTCGCGCACGGGGGGAGCGGGCGGCGCGACCTTCACGGGCGGCGTGGGCGTGACGACGGGCCGCGGCGCGGGCACGTCGGGCACCTCGGTCCATAGCTCGGCTTCGGCGCCGGCCGGCGTGCTGTTCTGCCACTGCACGCCGTGATAGAGGAACAGCGCGAGCAGCACGTGCATCAGCGCGGCGAGCGCGAATGCGCGCCAGGTACCGCGCTCGCGGGGAGGCTGAGGCGGGTAGGCGGAGCTGCGCGTGGATTGCTGCCGGTTCATTGCGATTTGACGAGGAGGCCGACGCGCTTGACGCCGCGCGCCTTCAGATCGGACATCACGGTCATGACCGCATCGTACTGCACGGTCTTGTCGGCCGCGATCACGACCGGCTGGTCGGGATGATCGGCCTGCCGGGCCACGATGAAGCTGTCGAGCTCGGCCTTCGTCATCGTGTCTTCCTGGGTCGCGCCCGAGTCGCCCTTGTACTTGACGCTCATCGTGCGATCGGCCTTGATGTTGACGACGACGGGCGGCGTCTGCTCCTGCGGCGCGGCGTTGCCGACGGTCGGCAGGTTGATGATCGACGGGGCGACGAGTGGTGCGGTGACCATGAAGATCACGAGCAGCACCAGCATCACGTCGATGTACGGCACGACGTTGATGTCGGCCATTGCACGGCGCGAGCGGCCGCCGCGCATGCTGGATCGGATGGGGCTTCCTGCCATGGCGCGCTCCTTACTGGGCCTGACGCTGCAGGATGTTCGAGAACTCTTCGATGAAGGTCTCGAAGCGGATCGCGAGGCGGTCGATGTCGTGCGCGTAGCGGTTGTACGCGACCACGGCCGGAATCGCGGCGAACAGGCCGATCGCGGTGGCGACGAGCGCCTCGGCGATGCCTGGCGCGACGTTCGCGAGCGTGGCCTGCTGCACGTTCGCGAGGCCGCGGAACGAGTTCATGATCCCCCAGACCGTGCCGAACAGGCCGATGTACGGGCTGACCGAGCCGACCGACGCGAGGAACGCGAGGTTCGCTTCGAGCACGTCCATTTCACGCTGGAACGACGCGCGCATCGCGCGGCGTGCGCCGTCGAGCACGAGGCCCGGATCGCTGATGCGCTTTTCCTTCGCCTTCAGGAACTCGCGCATGCCCGATTCGAAGATCCGCTCGAGCGCGCCGATCGTGTGGCGGTTGTTGGCTGCGCTCTGGTACAGCGCCTGCAGGTCGCCGCCCGACCAGAAGTCCTTCTCGAAGCGTTCGGTCTGCGCGCGTGCGCGGCGGATCGCGAACCACTTGCGGAAGATGAAGGTCCACGACATCAGCGACAGCAGCAGCAGCAGCCCCATCACGGCCTGGGCCAGCACGCTCGCGTTGAGGACGAGGGAAATGATCGACAGGTCTTGAGAAGTGTTCATAGAGGTTTGAGTAACGTCCCTTCGGGGCGCCCGGTATGCGTGCGGCGCGGCGCGCCGGCCATGCCTGGCGCCGAACCTTGCTTAGTATCGAATCAGAAAGGCAAGTTCATAGGCTGTGTCTAAACGGCGCTCATGCGAGCTTCGTTGACAGTGCAGTCTGTCCGTCGTCGATGACGGGCCCGCGTTCCAGCGCGTCGAGCACGGCCGGCGGGATCGCCGCGGGCCGGATGCCGGTACGGTCGACGCAACCGAGGCGGATGTGCCCGGCCACGAGCAGCGTGTCTCCACACCAGGCTTCCTGCGTGAACTCCACCGATGCGCGGCCGATGCGTCCGGGCCGGCTCGTGATCGCCAGGGTGTCGTCGAGTCGCGCCGGTGCGCGGTAGTCGAGCGACGTGCTGCGGACGACGAAGATCGCACCGGTATCGTCGGCGAGCCGACGCTGGTCGATGCCGCATGCGCGCAGCCACTCGGTGCGGGCGCGTTCGAAGAACTTCAGGTAGTTGGCATAGAAGACGATGCCGCCTGCGTCGGTATCCTCGTAGTACACGCGCACCGGCCAGATGAAGCCGGAGGGCGCTTCCGGGGAGCGGGTAGGCTGGGTCATGGCGCGCATTCTACCGGAAGGCAGGAGCCTGATTCGTAACCGATTCGTAACGGAATGTAGTATGCGGCAGCACACTGCGGGCCGGCCCGGAGGGGCCGGCCAGCGGGGCTTCAGCCGCGGTGGACGGTTGGGCCGCCGGGTGCTTGCGCGATCGGCATCAGCTCGATCGTGTTGACGTTGACGTGCGCCGGGCGCGTCGCGATCCAGTAGATCGTGTCGGCGATGTCCTCGGGCATGAGCGGCTGGACGTTGTTGTAGACGTTCGCCGCTTTTTCGTTGTCGCCGCGATAACGAACGTTCGAGAATTCGGTGCCGCCGCACAGGCCGGGCTCGACGTCGGTGACGCGCAACGGCGTGCCGAGCAGGTCGGCGCGCAGGTTCAGGCTGAATTGTCTGACGAAAGCCTTGGTCGCCCCGTAGACGTTTCCGCCGGCATAAGGGTACGAACCCGCGACCGAGCCAAGATTGAAGATATGGCCTCGGCCGCGCTCGATCATGCCGGGCAGCAGCGCGTGCGTGACCGTGACGAGGCCCGTGCAGTTCGTGTCGATCATCGTGTGCCATTCGTCGAGGCTGGCCTTTTGGGCCGGCTCGACGCCGAGCGCGAGGCCGGCGTTGTTGACGAGCACGTCGATCGCCGCGAATTCGGCGGGAAGGGCGGCCGGTACGGCCTCGACGGCCGCGCGATCGCGTACGTCGAGCTCGAGCGGCAGAAGGGAATCGCCGAGTTCGGCGGCGAGCGCATCGAGACGATCCTTGCGACGCGCGGTCGCGACGACGCGGTGGCCTCCGTTGACAAAGGCACGGGCGATGGCGGCGCCGAAGCCGGCGGACGCGCCTGTGACGAACACGATCATTGCTGCTCCTGGTCGAAGACAAAATAGCGGGTGATATCCCGCAAGCCTACTGAGAATGCCGCACCGCGGCAAGGCGGCAAAGCGTTCCGGCACGGGCGCGTAGAGTCTGGCCCCAATTGCTCCGGGCGCACCGCCGTGCGGTTGCCTATTCATGACGCATCCAATACACTAACGCGCTCATCACCCCTGCGTGACTGGCGATAGAACCCTTCGGGTTCAAGGTGGAGCATCCCACCGTGAAGCGCGGGGCGCCGTTTTTGCCGTTCGCCTGGGCAGCCGTTGTGCGCCGTCGCGTGCATCGCCGGTGGCTGTCCTGCCTCGCGTCATACGGATTCCTCCGCCACGTCGAGCTGGTCCCGCCAGCAGCGCACCGTACTCGGCCACTTCGGTCAACCTGTACACACTTAACGGAAACCGTATGTTTGACAGAGCCCAAAGCACCATCGCGAACGTCGATCCCGAAATCTTTGCTGCGATCGAGCAGGAAAACCGCCGCCAGGAAGATCACATCGAGCTGATCGCGTCGGAAAACTACACGAGCCCGGCGGTGATGGCCGCGCAGGGTTCGCAGCTCACGAACAAGTACGCGGAAGGCTATCCGGGCAAGCGTTACTACGGCGGCTGCGAATACGTGGACGTGGTCGAGCAGCTGGCGATCGATCGCGTGAAGCAGCTGTTCGGCGCGGAAGCGGCGAACGTGCAGCCGAACTCGGGTTCGCAGGCGAACCAGGGCGTGTTCTTCGCGATGCTCAAGCCGGGCGACACGATCATGGGCATGAGCCTCGCGCACGGCGGCCACCTGACGCACGGTTCGCCGGTGAACATGTCGGGCAAGTGGTTCAACGTGGTGAGCTACGGCCTGAACGAGAACGAAGACATCGACTACGAAGCGGCCGAGAAGCTTGCGCAGGAACACAAGCCGAAGCTGATCGTCGCGGGCGCGTCGGCATTCTCGCTGAAGATCGATTTCGAGCGTCTGGCTAAGATCGCGAAGTCGGTCGGTGCGTACCTGATGGTCGACATGGCGCACTACGCCGGCCTGATCGCGGCAGGCGTGTACCCGAACCCGGTGCCGCACGCGGACTTCGTGACGACGACGACGCACAAGAGCCTGCGCGGCCCGCGCGGCGGCGTGATCCTGATGAAGGCGGAGTACGAGAAGCCGATCAATTCGGCGATCTTCCCGGGGATCCAGGGCGGCCCGCTGATGCACGTGATCGCGGGCAAGGCGGTGGCGTTCAAGGAAGCCCTGTCGCCGGAATTCAAGGCGTACCAGGAGAAGGTGGTCGAGAACGCACGCGTGCTGGCTGAAACGCTGGTGAAGCGCGGCCTTCGCATCGTGTCGGGCCGCACGGAAAGCCACGTGATGCTGGTCGACCTGCGCGCGAAGAACATCACGGGCAAGGCAGCGGAAGCCGCGCTCGGCGCCGCGCACATCACGGTCAACAAGAACGCGATCCCGAACGATCCGGAAAAGCCGTTCGTGACGAGCGGCGTGCGCCTGGGCTCGCCGGCGATGACGACGCGCGGGTTCGGTCCGGCGGAAGCGGAACAGGTGGGCAACCTGATCGCTGACGTGCTGGACAACCCGGAAGATGCAGCGACGATCGAGCGCGTGCGCGCGCAGGTCGCCGAGCTGACCAAGCGTTTCCCGGTCTATCGCTGATCGACGATGCGCTGCCCGTTCTGCCGGCATGACGACACGCAGGTCGTGGACTCGCGCGTGTCCGAAGATGGCGCCGCGATCCGGCGGCGCCGTCGCTGCTCGGCTTGCGACAAGCGCTTCACGACGTACGAGCGGGTCGAGTTGTCCCTGCCGTTCGTCGTGAAGAAGGACGGCAGCCGCACGGAATTCGACCGTCGCAAGATCGTCGCCAGCATGCAACTCGCGCTGCGCAAGCGGCCGGTTGCTGCCGACGCGATCGACGCGGCGGTCGCCCGCATCGAGTATCAACTGCTCGCGACAGGCGAGCGCGAAGTGCGTAGCGAGAAGCTCGGCGAACTCGTGATGAACGAGTTGCGCGGCCTCGATACGATCGCTTATGTCCGCTTCGCATCGGTGTATCGCCGGTTCGAGGACGTTTCCGAATTTGCCGACGTGATCGAAGAGTTCCGTCGCGCCTCTCCCGCCAAGACTCCGCGTAAGCGCTGACGCGCTGCGTCCGTTCATCGTCTTCTCCGTTGGATCAGTTCGCGCCGATTGTGTCGGTCGCGATCGCATGCCGCCAGTCGGCCGTTCGGCAAATGGCGCGCGTCCGCACGCGTCGCTACAGTCGTCGCATCACCTTGGCGAAGGACGGCTGCGATGGGACTGCACGCTTTACCCCTGAAAAATGTGTTGCGCCGCTCGGGCGGGTTCACGCTTGTCGAGCTGATGGTCGCGCTCTCGCTGGCGGCCGGGCTCGCGCTCCATGCGGCGCCCGCGTTCGATCAGTGGCGCATGCGTGAACGTGTGGATGCACGCTCGCGCGCGCTGCTCGGCGCGCTGTCGTTTGCACGTACCGAGGCGATGCGCCTCGGCGTGCGTGTCACGCTGTGCAGGGCCGGGAGCGGCGGCGCCTGTTTGCGTGCGGGTGAACGGTGCGATCCGGCCGAATGGTCGTGCGACTGGATCGTCAGCGGGCAGGTCGACGGGCAGTCACGCGTGCTGAGGCGCTATCCGCGCGATGCCGAAGTGGCTGTCGCGGGTGCGGCGCACGATCTCGCGTTTGCGCCGCCGGTCGGTCAGGCAATCGGTGGTATCCGGCGGTTCGAATTGAGTCCACGACGCGACGTATCGGAGGCTGACGCCACACGTGCGTCGCGTTGCGTGCGGATTGCGGCAGGCGGCCGGGCGCGGGTTGTCGCCGGCCGTTGCGACGCGGCGTGAGTGTCATGATGCGCAACGCAATGCGCGGCACGTCGTTGCTCGAAGCGATGCTGGCCGTCGCGCTCCTCGCGGCCGTAATGCTGGCTGTGGCGGGCAGCCAGCTTGCGATGACGCGTGCGCAGCGCGCGACGATCTGGCGTGAACGCGCGCTGTGGCTGGCTGATGCGCGTATCGAGCGCTTGCACGTAGCCGCGCAGGCTGACGATGGCCTCGCGGCGCGGGCAGCGGCGTCGCTACCCGGCGGCGCGATGATGCGTGGCGATGGGCCGGGTGGCGCCAGCTACGCGGTTGTCGGCTGGCGCGGCGGTCATTCGGCTACCGGGCCGCGATGCGATGCGACGGGCAGGCCGACGCAGCCGTCGTCTTGCGTCCGGATTCCGTATCGGGAGACTGACGCCGATGAACGCTGATCGCCGCATGCGTGCGCATACGCTGCTTGAAGTATTGATTGCGATGACCGTCGGTCTGCTCGTGCTCGCGGCGGCCGTTGCGCTGCTCCACGCGCAGCGCATCGCCCAGCGGCGTGCGGACGACGGGTTCCGGATGCGCGACGCGGCCGGCACCGCACTGATGCTGATCGGCCAGCAGATCCAGATGGCAGGATTCCGGCCGCTCGATGCAGGGGGCGTGTCGTCGTTGCCGCCGGTGTTCGGTTGTTCGATGGCGCGTGTGAGGGGACGTGGCGCGCAAGTACGGTGCGAGCCCGTGCGCGCTGCATCGGATGCGCTGCTGATCCGGTATGTCGGCGACGCCGTGTCGACGTGGCCCACCGTTAGCGGCCAGGTGCCGGATTGCCTCGGGCAGGGTATCGGCGGGGCCGGTGAACGTGCGCCGGTGGAGAACCGCTTCGATGTGCACGTTAGTCCGTCGACGGGCGAGCCCGAACTGTATTGCGAAGGAAACGGCCGTCCGGGCACGCCACAGCCGGTCGTGTCGGGAATCGATCAGTTGCGGGTGCGCTATCTTCGTCGCGACGGCACGCAGTTCGTCGATGCCGATGCCATGCGCGTCGACGACTGGCACGAGGTCGTGGCCGTGCATGTCTGCGTGCGGGCGCGCGGTGAACCGTCGGGCGAGCCGGCGCGGCACGTCGACTGCGATGGCCGCACCGTCGTTGCACAAGACGGCCGCGCGCGCATGACGCTCGATCGCATCGTCGCATTGAGGAATGTCGCGGGCGCATTTGACGATACGCCGCGCGATGCAACGGAGGACCGCGAGGTGCTGCGATGAACGGAGCGGGGCGGCACGTGCCGCAGCGGTCGGGATGCGTCGCGGCAGGCAACCCGCACGAGCGTGTCGCGACAAGTGGCGAAGACCCGCGGCGGGCTGCGGGTGCGGAGGCCCTGGCGTCGAGACGGCGAGCGTTGCACATGCGCTTGCGGTCAACCATCCGCTATCGGCGTCGCGAAGCGGGCCTTGCATTGCCTGCGGTGATCGCGGTCGGCGCGGCGGTTGCGGCGCTGACAGGCACGTGGTTCGAAGCTGCACTGATGGAATCGCGCCGCACGCGCGCGTTGTCCGATCGGCTGGTCGCATTTCACGCGGCCGATGCCGCGCTTGCCGCGTGCACCGCGCGATTGCGCCGGGGCTCGGCGCCCTACGTAAGCGAAGGCGAGTCGCACGCGGAGCCCGACGCGTGGCGGCGCACGCCGGCGCTGGCGGCGGCCGAAGCGTTCGAGCCGTTCGCAGGATGGCCGACGGTCGTGCAACCGCCGCGATGCCTGATCGAAGCGTGGCGTGGGGCCGGGCCGGCCGATGCCCGTGCGTACGTGGTCACCGCGCGGGGTGTCGGTGCGCATGCATCGAGCGCCGTCTGGCTGCAGCATCAGGTCGCGATCCGCGACGGACACATCGTCGCCTTGCGCTGGCGTCACGTCGCGACGGTGCTTCGATGAGCGGTCGCCCATCCATGCAACGCTCGGCGGGATTCACGCTGATCGAGCTGATGATCGTGCTCGCGATCGTCGCGGTGCTGGCCGGATGGGGCATCCCGTCGTATCGCGAGCATGTGGCGCGCGCTCATCGCGCATCGGCAGTCGCCGCGCTGTACCGGGCGGCCCAATATCTCGAAACACTGGAGGGGGTGCCGCCTTCGGCGTTGCCCGCGGCACTCGCGCAAGCGCCGCCGGACGGGCGCGTGGTCTATCGTCTGGCGCTCCGGTGGCCGGACGGCGACGATTCGCCCGTGAGCTATGAGCTGGAAGCCATTCCGCTCGACACCGGCCCGATGCACGGCGATGCATGCGGCGCATTCACGCTGCGCTCGGACGGGACGAAGGGCAATGTCCGAAGTGATGCCGTCGACGAACAGGTCGCCGCGTGCTGGGGTGTGCGTTGAGTTCGAATGAAAGGCGCGCCACGGCGGATGGCCGTGCGCGCAGGATGGCGACGATCAGTCGTCGTGCGCGTCGAGCCCGCGCTCGTTGCGGGACGCCTTCCAGATCCGGTAGACCTCCCATGCAGCGAAACCGAGGGTGCCCCACTTCAGCGCGGGCCCCGCGCTCGCGCGCAGCAGCGAGCGAACGGGTTTGGCGAGCACGAGCGATGCGAGCGAACTCAGCATCGGATACTGGTTGACGAGCTGGCCGAGGCTCGCGTTCAGGTTCTTGGCGGACTGGCTGAACTTGTTGCTGGACAGGCCGGGGATGAACACCTTGAGCCAGCTGAAGCGCGTGACGGCCTGGCGCATTTCGCCGGCGGCTTCCGCGAGTTCGAGCCGCTCGACTTCGGATCGCAGGATCAGCAGTTCCTTGCGGAGCGCGCGATGCTGCGACGCGCTCCAGTTCGATCGCGACGAATGGGAGCGGGGGGAATTGCCCGTGACGTTCTGGCTCATGGCGCGTCGGCGAAGTAGGTGGGAGGGGTGAGCGCGACTGCGTTCACGGCTTGCCGCGGAACAGTTCGCGGTCTTTCTCGAGTTCGGCGAGCGTCGCCTCGAATACGGTCGGCGCGTCGCGCAGGCCCGAACGGGCTTTCAGTGCGCACGCGATCCCGCCTGCGGCATAGAGCGCGGTGATCGCCGCGAGCGACTGCCAGCGGTAGGTATCCCAGAACGCGATCGCGACGAGTACGGTCAGGCTGATGAGTGCCATCGTCGCGAGCATCATCGCGGCGAGCCCGAGGAACAGCACGCCCATCAGGCGCTCCTTCTCCTCGGCAAGCTCGATGCCCACCAGTTCGAGGCGTGTTTGCAAAAGCCCGATCGCGGAGCCGACGAGGCGGCGCAGCGGTCCTTGGCCGGACGGCTGCGAGGTGGTGTCTGTCGTCATGGGTGAGGTGCGTGCGCGTGCAGTGTGCAGCTAGGACAAAGCCGGCCGGCGGAAACCGCCGGCTGGCTTCGACGCCCGCAGGCCGCGTGAAGCGGCCCGCGGGACGGAACGACGCAGGGCGCGTTACTTGCGGTTGATCAGCAGGCCGATCAGCACGCCGACGCCGGCGGCGACGCCGATCGACGTCCACGGATGCTCGTGCACGTAATCGTCGGTCGCGCGTGCGGCCTTCTTGCCTTTCTCGACCACGACGACCTGGACGTCGGCTGCCTTTTCCTTGGCCTGCTTCAGGCGCGACATGGCTTTCTCGCGCAGCTCGGCCGCACGGTCGCCCGTGCTGCTCGCAGCTTGCTTGAGCAGGTCTTCGGCGTCCGAGAGAACGGTTTTGATATCCGACATCAGTTTCTCCTTGTTGATTTCCGACATTGCAACTCCCTTCATGCTGTCATGCTGCAGGTTCACATCGTAGCGAAACGCCTGCCTGCTGGCGAGCCGGGAAGACACACGACGGCAGCGCAAGACCGCATGGTAAACGACTTGTAATGATCAACAGAGCGGCAAACGGGGTGAAAAGTTTCCCGCAGGGCTGCCCGCGCTGCACCGACACCGGGCAAAAATGACAAAAAAGTATGAATATCAAACGGAATAATCGTTCGCATGCCCCATTGCTTCCCGTAAGCTGACACACTTTCCCGCGCCGACCCGGGCGCGGTTTCAACCAGCATCGTTCGAGGAGGGAACATCATGAGTCTGCGTCTTGGCGACATCGCACCGGATTTCGAGCAGGAATCGAGCCTGGGCCCGATCAAGTTTCACGAGTGGCTGGGTGACGGCTGGGGTGTCCTGTTCTCCCATCCGGCCGACTACACGCCGGTATGCACGACCGAACTCGGGCTGACCTCGAAGCTGAAGGGCGAATTCGAGAAGCGCAACGTGAAGGTGATCGCGCTGTCGGTCGACGGTGTCGAATCGCACAAGGGCTGGATCAACGACATCAACGAAACGCAGTCGACGGTCGTCGGCTTCCCGATCATCGCCGATGCGGACCGCAAGGTTTCGCAGCTGTACGACATGATCCACCCGAACGCGAACGAAACGCTGACGGTGCGTTCGCTGTTCGTGATCGACCCGAACAAGAAGGTGCGGCTCATCATCACGTATCCGGCCAGCACGGGGCGCAACTTCGACGAAGTGCTGCGCGTGATCGACTCGCTGCAACTGACCGACAACTACAAGGTCGCGACGCCCGGCAACTGGAAGGATGGCGACGACGTCGTGATCGTGCCGTCGCTGCAGGATCCGGAAGAGCTGAAGAAGCGCTTCCCGAAGGGCTTCAAAGCAGTGCGTCCGTATCTGCGCCTCACGCCGCAGCCGAACAAGTAAGCATCTGCGGCACGTGAACGCGTACCGGGCCGCCAGCCCGGAGCGCGGATCCGATGAAAAACGGCCCGCCCGGCAGTGATGCCGGGCGGGCCGTGTCGTTTATGCGTGCGCGGCGCGGCATGGCTGCCGGGCGCGCCGTAGCCGTACGATCAGAAGAACGCCTGGATGCCCGTCTGCGCACGGCCGAGGATCAGCGCGTGGATGTCGTGCGTGCCTTCGTACGTGTTGACCACTTCGAGGTTCACGAGGTGGCGCGCGACGCCGAATTCGTCGGAGATGCCGTTGCCGCCGAGCATGTCGCGCGCGAGCCGGGCGATGTCGAGCGCCTTGCCGCACGAGTTGCGCTTCATGATCGACGTGATTTCGACGGCCGCCGTGCCTTCGTCCTTCATCCGGCCGAGGCGCAGCACGCCTTGCAGGCCGAGCGTGATTTCGGTCTGCATGTCCGCGAGCTTCTTCTGGATCAGCTGGTTCGCGGCGAGCGGCCGGCCGAACTGCTGGCGGTCGAGCACGTACTGGCGCGCGGTGTGCCAGCACGATTCGGCGGCGCCCAGCGCGCCCCACGCGATCCCGTAGCGGGCCGAGTTCAGGCACGTGAACGGGCCGCGCAGGCCGCTCACGTTCGGCATCAGGTTCTCTTCCGGCACGAACACCTCGTCGAGGACGATCTCGCCGGTGATCGATGCGCGCAGCCCGACCTTGCCGTGGATCGCGGGCGCCGACAGGCCCTTCCAGCCCTTCTCGAGAATGAAGCCGCGAATCGCGTCCTTGCCGTTCTCCTCGAGCTTCGCCCACACGACGAACACGTCGGCGATCGGCGAGTTCGTGATCCACATCTTCGCGCCGGACAGCGAATAGCCGCCGGGCACCTTCGTCGCGCGGGTGACCATGCTGCCCGGGTCGGAGCCATGGTTCGGCTCGGTCAGCCCGAAGCAGCCGATCCATTCACCGGTCGCGAGTTTCGGCAGGTATTTCTGCTTCTGCGCGTCGGAGCCGAATTCGTAAATCGGCACCATCACGAGCGACGACTGGACGGACATCATCGACCGGTAGCCCGAATCGACGCGTTCGACTTCACGCGCGATCAGTCCGTAGCTCACGTAATTGAGGCCGGGGCCGCCGTATTCCTCGGGAATCGTCGGGCCGAGCAGGCCGACTTCGCCCATCTCGCGGAAGATTTCGGCGTCGGTGCGCTCATGGCGGAACGCCTCGGTGACGCGCGGGGCGAGCTTGTCCTGCGCATACGCCTGCGCCGCGTCGCGCACCATCCGCTCTTCTTCGGTCAGTTGCTGGTCGAGCAGCAGCGGATCGTCCCAATGAAAAGTTGCAGCACTCATCGTCTCATCTCCTGTCGGGCAGAGTTGGCGCTTCAGCGCTTACTCTGGCCCCATGCTTAGCGGTCGGTCCGGTCTTCCAGCCGGGCCCCATGCCAAAAGTTCGCTTGACTGATGTTCCGCTGTGCGGAACAATGTTTTGCAAATCGAACCCAGTGTAGCACCAGATGACACTTTCAACCATCGACGAAACCACGATTGACGAGCGCAAGTTCGTCGTCGCGCTCGCGCGCGGGCTCGACCTGCTGCGCGCATTCCGGCCCGGCGAGACGATGCTCGGCAACCGCGACTTCGCGGAGCGCACCGGACTGCCGAAGGCGACCGTGAACCGGCTCGCCTATACGCTGACCGTGCTCGGCTACCTGCGCTACGACGAGACGCTCGGAAAGTATGCGCTCGACGCCGGCGTGCTGTCGCTCGGCTACGCGCTGCTGTCCGGCTCGGGGACGCTCGACCTCGCGCGGCCGCACATGCAGGCGCTCGCGCGCGACATCGGCGCGGCCGTGTCGCTCGGCTGCCGCGACGGGCTCGACATGATCTATCTGGAGACGATCCGCAGCGAGACCGCGCTGACGCTCGGGCTCGCGCCCGGCTCGCGGCTGTCGATGCTGACGAGCTCGATGGGGCGCGCGTACCTGGCCGTGCAGCCGGAGGACGTGCGCCGCGCGCTCTATGCGGAGCTGCACCGCGCGGCCGGCGGCGCGGCCGACGCCGATGCGCTCGTCGCCGCCGCGCAGCACGCGGTGGCCGAGTTCTCGGCGGGCGGTTGCTGTTATTCGTTCCGGGCGTGGCACATGGACGTCAACGCGGCGGCCGTGCCGTTTCGCGAGCCGCGCGAGGGGCGCTGGCTGATCCTGAGCTGCAGCGGCCCCGCATCGTCGATGGACGAGGAGGTGTTTCGCACGCAGGTCGGGCCGAAGCTGAAGGCGCTCGCGCAGCGGCTCGGGCAGACGGCCTGAGAAACGCGGCGCGCGTTGCCCTCGCACCGCAACCGCGTCGCCGCCGGTGAAGGTGAGGGGGATGGTGACGGCGGGCGGCGGCTGCCGCCGTCTCTTGTGCCGCGCTCGAACCGCGCTCATCATCGTTCGCCAGCTTCCCGACGACGAGGTCTGCGATGTCTCACCCGGAATCCATGGAAGGCGGATGCGCGTGCGGCGCAATCCGCTACCGTATCGCCCAAGTCCCGACCGACGCTGGCTTCTGCCACTGCCGGCTCTGCCAGCGCACGACCGGTGCGGCGGTCGTCGCATCGGCATCGGTGCCGATCGACGCGTTCGAATACCTGCAGGGCGAACCGACCGTCTACGCGTCGAGCGCGTGGGGCGAGCGGCGCTTCTGCGGCCGTTGCGGCGCGCAGCTCGAATACCGGCTGATCGACGCACCGAAAACGGTCGAGATCAATTACGCCACGCTCGATGAGCCGTCGCGGCTACGTCCGGCGTGGCACGTCTGGTATGGGGATCGTTTCCCGGGCATCGAGATCGACGACGATCTGCCCAAGTACGACGATGGCGGAAGCGCGTAGGCGGTAACCGTCTGCACCGACGGGCAGGCGTCGAGCCGCGGGTCGCGCCGGGTCACCCGATCGCTTCATCCTTCTTCAAGCGGCGCCACACCCTCGCCGCGCATCCGGCGCGCCGCTCCCCGCGTGCGCCGGCTACCTCATCCGTTCAGGCCGTCACGACCTTCGCGAACACCGGCCCCTGCATGAACCGCACGTCGTGCTGGCGCAGCAGTTCGCACTGCGTTTCGTCGACGACGCCGTCGAAGATCAGCGGAATCCGCACGCGCTGCGCATACGCGACGAGCGCCTTGACCATCCCGTCGCGCAACGCGATGCCCGCATCCATCTTGATGTAGTCGGGGCGCGCCATGTCCGATTCGACCGCGAGGATGCGGCCCGGGTCGGGCAGCTTGTCCGCCACCTTGAAGCCGTGATGCTGGTAGCTGCGTGTCAGGTAGCCGAGGAAGGTCTTGTGCGCGACCGCGACCGCCGGCAGCTCGATCACGATCCGCTCGGTCGGCAGCCCGAAGCGCTGCAGCACCGACGAGAAATGCTTGCCGTGGTCGTACTTCACGCTCTTCAGCAGGCGTTCGTGCACGCGCAGGAACAACAGCCCGTGGCGCTGGGCGCCGAAGAAATTGATCGCGTGCAGCGCGCGCGACAGGCGGTCGATCGCCACGAGCGTCTGGTCGTCGACGGCCGAGTCGACCGGATCGTGCGGCGCGCCCGTGACGACCGTCACGGCCTGGAAGCCGAGCTCGTCGCCATAGCGCTCGATGGCGTCGGCGAACGACGTCGATTGCGGTGCGCCCGGCATCGTCACGTCGTAGATCGGTTCGTAGGCGCTGCCGAGCGTGCGCTCGGGCAGGTTCGCGCTTGCGGTGCCGCCATCGGCGAGCGCGAGGTGATCCCGCAGATACGGCAGTTGCCCGGCACGGGCGACCAGCTCGGGAATGGTGGGCGGAATCATCGGCGTAAGAAGGAAAAACGGCGGCCGAACGGGCCGCCTCGTAGCTTGATATTAGCAGTGCCGGCCAAGGTCGGCTCGGCGTTTCACTTATATGGTTATCCCGTCTCCGAGCCTTCGCCTAGGGTTTACGTTGATTTCACTATTCGTAATTGGTTTTACTATTCGTAAATCCAGAATTTGTTGCCGATCAAGAAATGCGGCAGGCGGGCGCCGTGAAACGGCGCCGTTCGCGAATCAACAGGAAGCAAGGAGCGAGACGTGGCGGTTGACAGGAATGGCACGCGGGACGGCGGCGCGGCGCGCCGGCAGGCGACGGGCGGGATGACGGGCGAGCCGGCGCCCGCCCGGCAGGGTTGAGGGGCGGACGGCGACCATGAGCATCGATTACCAGACGCTGAAGTTCGAATACCGTCCGCGTGCGCAGGACGCAACCGTTCACCCGGTGATCGTCGTCGGCGCGGGCCCGGTGGGTCTCGCGGCGGCGATCGACCTCGCGCAGCAGGGCGTGCCCGTTGTGCTGCTCGACGACGACGACACGCTGTCCACCGGCTCGCGCGCGATCTGCTTCGCGAAGCGCACGCTCGAGATCTTCGACCGGCTCGGCTGCGGCGAGCGCTTCGTCGACAAGGGCGTCAGCTGGCACGTCGGCAAGGTGTTCCTGCAGGACGAGCAGCTGTACGCATTCGACCTGCTGCCCGAGGAAGGGCATGCGCGCCCCGCGTTCATCAATCTGCAGCAGTACTACGTCGAAGGTTATCTGGCCGACCGCGCGTTCGAGCTGCCGAACATCGATATCCGCTGGAAGCACAAGGTGACGGGCATCGAGCAGGCGGCCGAACACGCGGTGCTGACGATCGAGACGCCGGAAGGCACCGCGACGCTGCGCGCGCAGTACGTGATCGCGGCCGACGGCTCGCGCAGCCCGATGCGCACGATGATGGGCCTCGAAAGCCGCGGCCGCACGTTCAAGGACCGCTTCCTGATCGCCGACGTGAAGATGAAGGCGGAGTTTCCGACCGAGCGCTGGTTCTGGTTCGACCCGCCGTTCCACCCCAATCAGTCGGTGCTGCTGCATCGCCAGCCCGACAACGTGTGGCGCATCGACTTCCAGCTCGGCTGGGATGCCGATCCGGTCGCCGAGAAGCAGCCGGAGCGCGTGATCCCGCGCGTGCGCGCGCTGCTCGGGCCGGACGTCGAGTTCGAGCTCGAATGGGTGAGCGTCTATACGTTCCGCTGCCAGCGGATGGATACGTTCCGCCACGGCCGCGTGCTGTTCGCGGGCGACTCCGCGCACGGCGTGTCGCCGTTCGGCGCGCGCGGCGCGAACAGCGGCGTGCAGGACGCCGACAACCTCGCCTGGAAGCTGAAGCTCGTGCTCGACGGCCGTTCGGCCGACAGCCTGCTCGATACGTATGCGAGCGAGCGCGAGTTCGCGGCCGACGAGAACATCCGCAACTCGACGCGCTCGACGGACTTCATCACGCCGAAAAGCCCGGTGTCGCGCGTATTCCGCGACGCGACGCTGAAGCTCGCGCGCGACTGCGAGTTCGCGCGCAAGCTCGTGAACAGCGGCCGCCTGTCGGTGCCGGCGGTGCTGGCCGATTCGCCGCTGAACACGCCGGACCGCAATGGCGACGCATTCGCGGGCGCGATGCGCCCGGGCGCGGCGGCAGCCGATGCGCCGGTGCGTGTGCAGGGCGCGTCGGGCTGGCTGCTGCAGCATCTGGGCAGCGGCTTCACCGGCGTGCTGTTCGGGCTGCCGGGCGATGCGGGCGCGCTCGCGCAGGCGCTCGACGGCCTCGCGCTGCCGGTGCGGCCCGTGCTCGTCGTGCCGGCCGGGCACGCGCAGCCGGTCGCGGGTGTCGACGTCGTGGAGGACGTCGACGGTTTCGCCGCGCAACGCTACGACGCGAAGCCCGGCACGTTCTACCTGCTGCGCCCCGACCAGCATGTCTGCGCCCGCATGCGCACGCTCGAGCGTCAGGCGCTTGCCGACGCACTGGCGCGCGCGACCTGCGCACGCTGAATACGATAAAGACACCGGAGACTCCGTCATGCCCTCACTCGACACCCGCCCGCGCCTGGCCGACCCGGACGCGTTCTACGAAGCGCTGATCGACATGCATCGCGACCTGTCCGACGCCGACAGCCAACTCGTCAACGCGAAGCTGATCCTGCTGCTCGCGAACCAGATCGGCGATGCCGACGTGCTGCGCGAAGCGATGGCGCTCGCGCGCCAGGGCGTGACGCCGCCCGTGCATCCGGCCGCCGAGGTCGCGCAATGAGCGCGGCGCCGGCCGACGCACGCGTGCTCGAAGTCGAGCACGTGATCGATGAAACCCATCGCCCGGGCTTTCACTGGATGCTGCTCGTGCTGTGCGGGCTGTGCCTCGTGATCGACGGGTTCGATGCGCAGGCGATGGGCTACGTCGCCCCGAGCGTGATTGCCGAATGGGGCGTGCCGAAACAGGCGCTCGGGCCGGTGTTCAGCGCAAGCCTGTTCGGGATGCTGCTCGGCGCGCTCGGGCTGTCGGTGCTGGCCGACCGGATCGGGCGGCGCCCGGTGCTGATCGGCTCGACGCTGTTCTTCGCGGTGACGATGCTCGCGACGCCGTTCGCGGGTTCGATCCCGGTGCTGATGGCGCTGCGTTTCGTCACGGGCCTCGGCCTTGGTTGCATCATGCCGAACGCGATGGCGCTGGTCGGCGAGTTCAGCCCGGCCGCGCATCGCGTGAAGCGGATGATGATCGTGTCGTGCGGCTTCACGCTCGGCGCGGCGCTCGGCGGCTTCATCAGCGCCGCGCTGATTCCGGCGCTCGGCTGGCGCTCGGTGTTCTTCGTCGGCGGCGCGGTGCCGCTCGTGCTCACGATCGCGATGGTCGCGCGGCTGCCCGAATCGCTGCAGTTTCTGGTGCTGAAAGGGCGCGTCGCGCAGGCGCGCGACTGGCTCGCGGGTTTCGCGCCGCAGGCCGGCATCGATGCGCACACGCGGCTCGTCGTGCGCGAGCGGGCCGCGACCGGCGCGCCGGTCGCCGAGCTGTTCAGCCATGGCCGCCTGCCGGTCACGCTGCTGCTGTGGGCGATCAGCTTCATGAACCTGATCGACCTGTATTTCCTGTCGAACTGGCTGCCGACGGTGATGCGCGATGCCGGTTATTCGCCGGGTACGGCCGTGATCGTCGGCACGGTGCTGCAGACCGGCGGCGTGATCGGCACGCTGTCGCTCGGCTGGTTCATCGAACGCTACGGCTTCGTGCGCGTGCTGTTCGCCTGCTTTGCATGTGCCGCGGTGTCGGTCGGGCTGATCGGCTCGGTTGCGCATGCGCTGCCGTGGCTGCTGGTGGTCGTGTTCGCGGGCGGGTTCTGCGTGGTCGGCGGGCAGCCGGCCGTGAATGCGCTCGCGGGCCAGTATTACCCGACGTCGCTGCGCTCGACGGGCATCGGCTGGAGCCTCGGCATCGGCCGGATCGGCTCGGTGCTCGGGCCGCTCGTCGGCGGGCAACTGATTGCGCTCAACTGGTCGAACGGCGCGCTGTTCCACGCGGCCGCGGTGCCCGTGCTGTGCTCGGCGCTGTTCGTCCTCGGGCTTGCGGGCGTAACGCGGCGCAACGGCGTGCAGGCGCCGACCGCCGCCACGAATTGAGGGAGAAAGGAAACGATGACGCTTGACCTGTCGAAACCGGCAAACGCCGGCTACCTGAGCGGTTTCGCGAACGAATTCGCGACCGAGGCACTGCCCGGCGCGCTGCCGCACGGCCGCAACTCGCCGCAGCGCGCGCCGTACGGGCTGTATGCGGAGCAGTTGTCGGGCACCGCGTTTACCGCGCCGCGTGGCCACAACCGCCGCTCGTGGCTGTACCGCATTCGCCCGGCGGCCGTGCATCGGCCGTTCGAGCCGTACGCGGGCCCGCAGCGGCTCGTGTCGGAATTCGGCGACTCGGCCGACGTGCCGCCAACGCCGCCGAACCAGCTGCGCTGGGACCCGCTGCCGATGCCGGTCGAGCCGACCGATTTCGTCGAAGGGCTGGTGACGATGGCCGGCAACGGGTCGGCCGCCGCGATGAACGGTTGCGCGATCCACCTGTACGCGGCGAACCGCTCGATGCAGGACCGCTTTTTC
This sequence comes from Burkholderia sp. 22088, assembly GCF_052045915.1. Classification (NCBI taxonomy): domain Bacteria; kingdom Pseudomonadati; phylum Pseudomonadota; class Betaproteobacteria; order Burkholderiales; family Burkholderiaceae; genus Burkholderia; species Burkholderia sp. 22088. The sequence continues at coordinate 40,526 of NZ_JBQEPY010000009.1, read as the reverse complement.
TACAGCGCGGACGGCGAACTGCTGATCGTGCCGCAGCAGGGGCGCCTGTTCATCGCGACGGAATTCGGCCGGCTCGACGTCGAGCCGTTCGAGATCGCGGTGATCCCGCGCGGCGTGCGTTTCTCCGTCGCGCTGCCGGACGGCAATGCGCGCGGCTACATCTGCGAAAACTTCGGCGCGCTGCTGCGTCTGCCGGACCTCGGCCCGATCGGCTCGAACGGTCTCGCGAACCCGCGCGACTTCCTGACGCCGCAGGCCGCTTACGAAGACCGCGAAGGCGCGTTCGAGCTGATCGCGAAGCTGAACGGCCGGCTGTGGCGCGCGGACATCGGCCATTCGCCGCTCGACGTCGTTGCATGGCACGGCAACTACGCGCCGTACAAATACGACTTGCGCCTGTTCAACACGATCGGCTCGATCAGCTACGACCATCCCGATCCGTCGATCTTCCTGGTGCTGCAGTCGCAGAGCGACACGCCGGGCGTCGACACGATCGACTTCGTGATCTTCCCGCCGCGCTGGCTCGCGGCCGAGGATACGTTCCGCCCGCCCTGGTTCCACCGCAACGTCGCGAGCGAGTTCATGGGGCTCGTGCACGGCGCGTATGACGCGAAGGCCGAAGGCTTCGTGCCGGGCGGCGCGAGCCTGCACAACTGCATGTCGGGCCACGGGCCCGACGCGGACACGTTCGAGAAGGCGTCCGCGAGCGATACGAGCAAGCCGCACAAGGTCGACGCGACGATGGCGTTCATGTTCGAAACCCGCACGCTGATCCGGCCGACGCGCTACGCGCTCGACACGGCGCAGCTGCAGGCCGACTACTTCGAATGCTGGCAAGGCATCAGGAAACACTTCAACCCGGAGCAAAGATGAGCGATACCCAAGACTGGCGCGCGACGCTCGACCCGGCCCGCAAGAGCTGGGTCGAGACGGCGAACGATCCCGCCTGCGATTTCCCGATCCAGAACCTGCCGTTCGGGATCTTCAGCGATGCGAAGCAGACGGCGCGCCGCGCCGGCGTCGCGCTCGGCGACCGGATCGTCGATCTCGCCGCGCTCGCACGCGCGGGCCTCGTGACGCTGCCGGCCGGCGCCGACGTGTTCGCCGCGCCGACGCTCAATCCGTTCATCGCGCTCGGCCGCGACGCATGGCGCAGCGTGCGCGTGCAGCTGTCGGACCTGTTCTCGCGCGACAACCCGCGGCTGCGTGACGATGCGGCGCTGTGCGCGCAGGTGCTCGTCGCGCAGCGCGACGCGACGCTGCATTTGCCGGTCGAGATTCCCGGCTACACCGATTTCTATTCGTCGAAGGAGCATGCGACCAACGTCGGTTCGATGTTCCGCGATCCGAAGAACGCGCTGCTGCCGAACTGGTCGGAGATGCCGATCGGCTACAACGGCCGTGCGTCGTCGGTGGTCGTGAGCGGCACGCCGGTGCGGCGCCCGAACGGGCAACTGAAGCTGCCCGACCAGGAGCGTCCGGTGTTCGGCGCGTGCCGCAAGCTCGACATCGAACTGGAGACGGGCTTCATCGTCGGCCGCGGCAATGCGCTCGGCGAGCCGATCGCATGCGAGGACGCGGAAGCACATATCTTCGGGATGGTGCTGCTGAACGACTGGAGCGCGCGCGACATCCAGCAGTGGGAATACGTGCCGCTCGGCCCGTTCAACGCGAAGACCTTCGCGACGACGATCTCGCCGTGGATCGTCACGCTCGATGCGCTCGAACCGTTCCGCGTCGCGCAGCCCGAGCAGTCGCCGCAGCCGCTCGCGTATCTGCGGCATGCGGGCAAGCATGCGTTCGACATCGCGCTCGAAGTGACGCTGCGCGCGGAAGGGGCGGCGGAGGCGACGTCGATCTGCCGCACGAATTTCAGGCACATGTACTGGACGATGGCGCAGCAGCTCGCGCATCACACGGTGGCCGGCTGCAACACGCGCGTGGGCGACCTGATGGGTTCGGGCACGATCAGCGGGCCGACGAAGGATTCGTTCGGCAGCCTGCTCGAGCTGACGTGGAACGGCAAGGAGCCGGTTGCGCTGAACGGCGGCGGCAGTCGCGCGTTCATCGAGGACGGCGACGAGCTCACGCTCGCCGGATGGTGCCAGGGCGACGGCTATCGCGTCGGCTTCGGCACGTGTGCCGGCAAGATCCTGCCCGCGCGGAGCGCGTGACGGGGCGCGGCGCGACACGCAACAAGTCGTCCGGAAGGACAGGGCGGCCCGCATTGCGCGGGCCGTTTTCGTTTGGCAGGCCGCGGGCGGCGCGTGTGCGTCCGTGTGGGGCGCCGAGTACGAGCGTCAATGTTTGCGTTTGCGACAGCGATATCGACAGCGCCGATATCAGACCGCGCGCTGCAACGCGGCGCGGCGCTCCCACAGCGCGGCCGCGACGAACGCGGCAACACAGACGACCAGCACGCCGACCAGCGCGTTGCTGCCCAGTTGCTCCATCAACGCGCCGGCGACCAGCGGGCCGCCGAAGCTCGCGGCGCTCCACGACGCCGACACGAGCGAACTCGCGGTGACGAGCGCCGCGCCGCGGAAGCGTTCGCCGCACGCGACGAGCGACAGCGTGTAGATGCTGCCGGCCGCCGCGCCGAGCACGAACAGCAGCGGCCAGCACAGCCACGGGTTCGCGATGACGAGCGGCAGCAGCGGCAGGCCGGCCAGCACGATCCAGCCCGCACCGAGGTGCACGCGTTCGCGGCCGAGCTTGTCCGCGAGCCAGCCGATCGGGAACTGCATCGCGGTATCGCCGAACAGCATGATCGACGCGAGCAGCACGGCCGTTGCGCTTGCGACGCCGTGATCCATCGCGTAGAGCGGCAGCAGCGACAGCGCGAGCGTATCGAACAGGGCGAAGAACCCGGTGCCGATGATCAGCGCGGGCATGCGCGGCAGCACGTCGAGCCAGCGGCCGTGCGCTTCGTGATGCGCGTCGTCGCCGGCGAGCGGCGCGCGCCGGATCGTCGCGAGCGTCGGCAGCGCGAGCAGGAACAGCGCGCCGCACAGCGCGAAGCGGATGCTCGTCGCACCGGCGATCTGGCTCACGAGCACGGGGCCCGCCATCTGGAACAGCGTGAAATTGGTCGCATAGATCGCGACGACGCGGCCGCGCGTCGAATCGTCGGCGAGCTGGTTGACCCACGCCTCGCCGATCGTGAACAGCAGCATCAGCGCGGCGCCGCACAGCACGCGCAGCGCACCCCACAGGATCAGGTTCGACGTGAACTGCATCAGCGCCGTGGCTGCCGCGAGCAGCACGACCGATACGACGATCGCGCGGCGCGAGCCGATGTGGCGTGCGAGCGCGGTGACAAACGGGACGATCGCGAGGCCGCCGAGGGCCTGCGCGGCGGTCAGCATGCCGACGACGTTGGTGCCGTGCCCGGCCTCGGTCAGCGCGAGCGCGGTGAGCGGCAGCGTGGCGCCGGTGCCGAGGCCGACGACCGCGACGCTCAGGATCAGCGCGAGGAAATCGCGATTGAGAATGGCTTTCATCGGCCGGGATGCTACACCGCGGACCTTGAAAGGTCCATGAAGGCCATCAGGTTCGGATGGTGTTGCTGGCGTTGCGCGCGCAACGAATGCGCGCGGGGCGGCGTTACACGTATTCGGTCGGCACGGTCACCGGGCGGCGTTCGAGCGACGCCGACCACAGCGTGAGCGCCAGCGCGGCGACGGCCATCGCGACGCCGACCCACGGCAGGCTCACGAGCGACACGCCGGAGCCGATCGCCATCCCGCCGAGCCACGCGCCGGTTGCGTTGCCGAGGTTGAACGCGCCCTGGTTCAGCGTCGATGCGAGGTTCGGCGCATCGCTTGCGCGGTCGACGATCAGGATCTGCAGCGGCGGCACGATCGCGAACGCGAGGATGCCCCACACGAAGATCGTCGCGAGCGCGGCGAGCGGCAGGTGCATCGTGCCCGCGAACAGCGCGAGAACCACGCCGATCAGCGCGAGCGTCGCGATCAGCGACGGCATCCGGCGCCAGTCGGCGAGCTTGCCGCCGAGCGTGCCGCCCACCGTCAGCCCGAGGCCGAACAGCAGCAGCACGTAGGTGACCTGGCGGGGGGAGAAGCCCGTCACGTCCTCGAGGATCGGCGTGATGTACGTGAACACGCTGAACAGGCTTGCCGACGCGAGCACGCTGATGCCGAGCACCATCAGCACCTGCGGGTGCTTCAGCACGCTGAATTCGCGCGTGATGCTGGTGTCGGGCATCGCGAGGTTCCTCGGCAGGCACACCGCGAGCGCGGCGGCCGCGGCGATGCCGATGCCGGTGACGGCCCAGAACGTCGCGCGCCAGCCGAATGCCTGGCCCAGCGCGGTGCCGAGCGGCACGCCGAGCACGTTCGCGAGCGTGAGGCCGGTGAACATCAGGGCGATCGCCTGTGCGCGGCGGTTCGGCGCGACGAGGTTGCTCGCGACCACCGAGCCGATCCCGAAGAACGCGCCGTGGCAGAACGCGGTGACGACGCGCGCGGCCATCAGCACCGCGTAGCCCGGTGCGATCGCGCAGAACAGGTTGCCCGCGATGAACAATCCGATCAGGCCCATCAGCGCGCGCTTGCGCGGCATCTTCGCGGTGACGATCGCGAGGATCGGCGCACCGATCGTCACGCCGAGCGCGTAACCCGACACGAGCATCCCGGCGGCCGGGATCGACACGCCGAGATCGCGCGCGACATTGGGCAGCAGCCCCATGATCACGAATTCGGTGGTACCGATTCCAAATGCGGCGACGGCGAGGGCGAAAAGAGGTAAGGGCATCGCGGTGGGCTCGGGAAAAGCCGCCGCTCGGGCTGGCGCAGGATGCGCGGGACGGGCGGGCGGGAAGGCGAACGACAGCCGCGATTCTACTTCAGTGAAAACCCCTATGCTTGGGGCCAAAACGGATGTTGCCGGCGTGCGACGAGGCTGCGCGCGCGAAGCTCACAGTGTGGGATTCAACAGGGCTTGCCGCGGTGAATGGGCGGCGGTGCTGGCACGATGCCGGCGACCGCGTACACGTCAGGCGATGCGTTCGGGGGAGCCGTCGACGCTCGTGGTCGATGCGCCCGGTGTGCTTGCCGAGTCGGGGGCCGCTGTCGCGTCCGCGCGCGACGAAGGCGCGCCGGCGGCATCGATCGGGGCCGGATCGTCCCAGCCGTTTTCGAACAGGCACGCTTCGATCGGCATCCGTGCGGCCCAACGCTCCTGCTCGAGCATCGGCTTCGCATAGAACGCGTCGACGTGCCCGACGCACAGCACGGCGATCGGCTTCGCGCCGTCGGGCATGCGCAGCAGCGCGCGCAGCGCGTCGACGTCGAACAGCGAAACCCAGCCCATTCCGAGCCCTTCGGCGCGGGCCGCGAGCCACATGTTCTGGATCGCGCACGCGGCGGACGCGAGATCCATTTCCGGCAGCGTGCGGCGGCCGAACACGTGACGCTCGCGGCCGTCGGCGAGCGCGACGACCAGCAACTCGCCGCATTCGCGCACGCCTTCGACTTTCAGCCGCATGAATTCGTCCTGGCGCTCGCCGAGTGCGTCGGCGGTCGCGCGGCGCTCGGCCTCGACCAGCGCGTGGATCGCGGTGCGCAGCGCGGGATCGGTGATGCGGATGAAGCGCCACGGCTGCATGAAGCCGACGCTCGGCGCGTGATGCGCCGCGCGCAGCAGGCGCGCGAGCACGGCGGGATCGACGGGCGCCGGCGTGAAGTGGCGCATGTCGCGCCGTTCGAAAATGGCGCGGTAGACGGCGGCGATGTCGGAGTCGTCGAAACGCATGAGCGGGAGGGGCGGGATAACGTCGGCGCAACGATAGCAGACGGCGCACCGGAATCGTTACATCAGTCGAAACAAAGCGCGAAATTGTTGATGAAACGCGCTTCGTTTGCGGCGACGGCCACAAGCAAACGATTGCGGTGGCGCCGGCAACCGTCAAATGAGCCGTTTTCGTCGGTTTGTCAGCGATTCGCGGTCACGACGTTCTGCGGCGTGCCCGCATGCCACGCCTCGATGTTCAGCAGCGTCGTGTGCGCGATCTCGGCCAGCGCTTCGCGCGTGAAGAACGCCTGGTGGGACGTGACGATCACGTTGGGGAACGTCAGCAGGCGGGCGAGCACGTCGTCCTGCAGCGGCAGGTCGGAGTGATCCTCGAAGAAGAGCCCGCTTTCCTCTTCGTACACGTCGAGCCCGAGATGGCCGAGCTGGCCGCTCTTGAGCGCATCGACCAGCGCCTGCGCATCGACGAGGCCGCCGCGCCCGGTGTTGATCAGCATCGCGCCATGCTTCATCCGCGCGAGCGTCCGTTCGTTGATCAGGTGGTGCGTCGACGGCAGCAGCGGGCAGTGCAGGCTGACGATGTCGGCGTGGTGCAGCAGCTCGTCGAGCTCGACATAACGCGCGCCGAACGCGATCAGTTCGTCGTTGTACGGCGGCACCGAGTGCGCGAGCACATGCATCCCGAAGCCCATCATGATCTTCGCGAACACGCTGCCGATGATGCCGGTACCGATCACGCCGACGGTCTTGCCGTGCAAGTCGAAGCCGAGCAGGCCGTTCAGCGAGAAGTCGCCTTCGCGGGTGCGCGCGACCGCGCGCGGCAGGCGGCGGTTGAGCGCGAGGATCAGCGCGACCGCGTGCTCGGCCACCGCGTGCGGCGAATAGGCGGGCACGCGCACGACCGTGATGCCGAGCCGCTCGGCGGCGGCCAGGTCGACATGGTTGAAGCCCGCCGAGCGCAGCGCGATCAGGCGCGTGCCGCCGTCGGCCAGCCGTTCGAGCACGGCCGCGTCGACGGTGTCGTTGACGAACGGGCAGACGACCTCATAGCCGTGCGCGAGGATCGCGGTTTCCGCGTCGAGGTGCGACGGCTGGAAGTGCAGCCGATAGCCGAACTGCCGGTTGGCGGCAGCGAACGAATCGTCGTCGTACTGCCGGCTGCTGAACAGGATCACGCGCACGCTGCACCTCCGAAGGCTGACGCGCGCAGTTTACTGCAGGCCCGTGACGATGTCGGAGCGGTCGGGCCCGCGCGGCGGCCGCAGGAAGCCGTAGTCGGTTCGTTCGCGGGCCGGCTGCGCACTGAAGTGGTCGAGCGCGTGCTCGACGAAGCTGCGCGTGCGGGCCGGTACGTACTGGCGGTTCGGGTAGACGAGCGACAGCTGCGTGTCGGGATCGTCGATCCGGTAGCCGGCCATCAACCGCACGAGCGTGCCGCTCGCGAGCGCGTCGGCGACGCACGGCTCGGGCAGCACCGCGATGCCGGCCCCGGCCACGGCGGCCGCCTGGACGAGCGCGAGCTGGTTGACCGTGCAGGTCGGGCGCACCGTGACGGAATGCGCGATGCCGTCGTGGCCGACCAGTTGCCACGCGGGCGCATGCTGGTGCGATGCGAGCGTGACCCAGTCGTGGCCCGGCAGGTCGTCGGGCAAGCGCGGCTCGCCGCGTCGCTCGAGATAGGCCGGTGCCGCGCACGCGACGAACGGGTTCGGCGCGAGCGCGTGGCCGATCAGCGTCGGGTTGCCGTCGAGCCGGTTGCCCGTGACGATGCCGACGTCGTAACCCGAATCGAGCACGTCGAGCGGCCCCTCGGAGACGGTCAGCTGCACGCGCAACTCGGGGTAGCGGTGCCGGAAGCTGCTGACGAGCGGCGTCAGTGCAAGCGGCGACAGCAGGCCCGACGCGACGACGCGCAGCGTGCCGGCCGGTTCGCGCACGGCATGCGCGACGGATGATTCGAGGTGGTCGAATTCCTCGAGCAGCGCACGGCACCCGTCGAGGTAGCGCACGCCGGCCTCGGTAAGCGACAGGTTGCGCGTGGTGCGGTGGATCAGCCGTGTGTTCAGGTGGCCCTCGAGCATCGCGATCGAACGCGTGACGAGTGCATTGGACACGCCGAGATGGTGCGCCGCGCGCCGGAAGCTCTGCTGCTCGGCGACGCAGACGAATACACGCATGGTCTGAATCTGGTTCATGGCTTGCGTATTTCTGGCCCGGTTGATTGATTATGGTTGATGCTTTTCGCCGCGCAACCTCGAAAGCGTATCGCGCGGCACCCAGTTTTCCTTCGTATCGAAAAATCGTTTTTTTCGATTCCGCAGACGATTGTTCAATACAGAAGCGATATCCGTCAACCTGAGAAAAGGGGCGGGTTGCGGAAAATCGAAATAGGGAGTAACGCGTTAAACGCGGTGCTGTATCGATGCCTGCCGTTCAAAGACGGCAGGGTATTAGAGTAAGCGCGGTTGTTCGAGTATTTCTTATGTTAATCAAGGGGTTGATCGCTATTCTGGCACGCTTGTTCCGGTATTGAGGGAAAGCGTGCCCCAATACATGTAGAAGTAATGGATGTTTTTTGGGGCCGCACGTCTGTTTTGCGTGCCGGATTCCGTGAAGCGATTTTTAGGGCGGATTCGGCCTATTTTTTTGATACAGAAGTCGCGTTGAACCGGCGGTTTCGACGATTCGTTGTGTTATTGACGGAGAAAATCGTGCACCTGGTGTACGAATGGAACCGTTTCACAACCCGGCCCGCAATCGTTTCTCATTTCGAATGGCTGGCGTGCGGCACGCGCACGGCTGGCTGGCCCGGTCCGGCGACCGGGCCAGCGTTGCGCTGTCCGGCACGTGCGTGCCTCTTGCGCGAGGCGGCGGAACACGGAATGATCGATCAGTTCGCCATGCTGCGCGGCGAGCGTCCGTGCACTTCCTTTCCTCACCTTTTACCTGCCATGTCCATCGATTACTCGCCGATTCCCTGTCCCGTCGTCGTGCCGCTCGACGCGATCCTGCCCGAAGAACCGCTGCTGATGATGGGGGCCGGCCCGGTTCCGATCCCGGCCGCCGTCGCGAAGGCGAACACGATCGTGATCAACCACCTCGGCGCGACGATGGCGAAGATCATCGAGCAGGTGAAGGAGATGGCGCGCTACGTGTTCCAGACCCGCACGAAGTGGGTGCTCGGCGTCGCGGGCCCCGGTTCGGCCGCGATGGAAATGGCGATCTCGAACCTCGCGTGGCGCGGTACCCGCGTGCTGTCGATCCGCAATGGCTTCTTCAGCGCGCGGATGGCCGAGATGGCCACGCGCGTCGGCGCCGACGTCGCGACGCTCGAAGTGGCCGATCGCGCGGTCGCGAGCCTCGACGAGATCGCGGACGCGATCGCGCGCGAGCGTCCCGAGATCGTCACGATCGTGCAGGGCGAGACGTCGAATACCGTGTGGAACCGCGACCTGCGCGACATCGCGGCGCTCGCGAAGGCGGCCGGTGCGCTGGTCGTGGTCGACGCGGTGTGCACGCTGTCGACGATGCCGCTCGAGATGGACGCGTGGGGCATCGACGCGGTGATCACCGGCGGCCAGAAGGGGCTGTCGTCGATCCCGGGCGTGTCGCTGATCGCGTTCTCCGACGCCGCGTGGGACCGGATGAAGCGGCGCCCCGAACCGAACGCGCACTGGTGCCTCGACATGGCGCTCGCGGAGAATTTCTGGCACAACGCGGGCTATCACTACACGGCGCCCGTGTCGGGTGTGCTCGCGCTGCACGAAGCGCTGCGGCTCGTCTGCGCGGAGACGCTCGAAAGCCGCTTCGCGCGCCACCTGCGCTGCTCGCTCGCGCTGCAGGCAGGCGTCGAGTCGATGGGGCTCAAGCTCTATGCGCCGAAGGATTGCCGGCTGAACTCGGTCGTCGGGATCGAGACGCCGGAAGGGCTGACGCCGGGGATGGTCTGCGGTCACATCTCGAAGCAGTACCAAGTCGAGATCTCGGGCTCGTTCGGGTTGCCGATCGTGCGGATCGGACAGATGGGCGAGCAGTGCCGTGAGCACAACCTGTTTCGTACGCTGCATGCGTTCGGCCGCACGATGGTCGACCTGAAGGTGCCGGTCGACCTGCCGGCCGGCGTCGCGGCGCTCGAGCAGGAACTGTCGCGACGCGGCGCATAAGCCGCGACGGGGCCGCGCTCAGCGGCCCTGCATCGCACGCCGGTAGGTAATCGGCGTCGTACCGTGAGCGTCGCGGAAGCGATGGCTGAAGTGGCCGGCGTTCGCATAGCCGCAGTCGGCCGCGATCTGCGCGAGCGGCAGCGCCGTCGTGCGCAACAGCTCGCGCGCCCGCGCCAGCCGTTGCTCGGCCACCCACGCGTGCGGTGCCCGGCCGAACGACAACCGGAACATCCGCGAGAAGTGGTACTCGGACAGCGCGGCGACGTCGGCGAGTTCGCCGAGCGTCAGCGGTTGCGTCAGGTACGTGTCGATGTAGTCGCGCACACGGCGCCGCACGGCCGGCGCGAGCCCGCCGCGGAACGACGTGTCGGTGCGGGTCGTGCTCTGCCCGCGCAGCAGCAGGCTCAGCACCTCGTGCGCGGTCTCGTTCACGCGCAGCCGCTCGTCGGCATCGTCCCAGCCGTCCAGCGCGAGCGAGCGCAGCAGGGAGGCGACGCGCGCATCCTCGAAGTAAGTGCGGTCGGCGAGCTTCAGCTCGCGCGGCTCGCGGTCGAGTTCGCGGATCGCGCGCTGCGTGAAGTGCTCGGGCAGGAAATACAGGTGGATGAAGTGCATCTCGCCGCGCACCCACCAGCGCGATTCGTGGTCGCCCGGCAGCGCGCACAGCAGGCTCGGCGCGCCGTAGCGCGGCACGCGCTGGCGTTCCGTCTGGTAGCCGCCGTCGAGGTAGCACGACAGCGTGTGGTGGCCCGGCTGCTCGTAGATCGTCTCGCTTTCGTCGGTGATCCGCGTCCATTCGGCGATCGCGAGATGGTCGCCGAGCCACGCGAAGCGCTCGAGCGTCGCGTTCGCGTCGGCGAGCGTGCGGCAGACCGACTGCAGGCCGAACGGCAGATCGCCGCCGGCCAGGGCGGCGGGGTGGTCGATGGGGGGCGCGGAAAGGGTGAGGCTCATGATGGGCCGAGTATAAGCGGGCGGGCGGCGCCGCGGGCGGCGGCCCGAAAAAGACCGCAAATCCGGACAATCGGCGCGCGCCGGGCGGCGGCATAGTCGGAGTCCCGTTTCACCCGCTCTTTTGGATCGTTGCCGCCATGAACCTGTCGCTTTATTTCGTCACCGTGCTGATCTGGGGCACCACCTGGATCGCGATCAAGTGGCAGCTCGGCTCCGTGCCGCCGCCCGTGTCGATCGCCTGGCGCTTCTGGCTCGCGGCCGCCGTGCTGTTCGCGCTGCTGCGCGTGATGCGCCGGCCGGTGCGCCCGCCGCGCGAAGCGTGGCGTTTCCTGCTGGCCCAGGGCTTCGCGCTGTTCTGCCTGAACTTCCTGTGCTTCTACTACGCGGAACAGGTCGTACCGAGCGGCCTCGTCGCGGTGATCTTCTCGACCGCGCCGCTGTTGAATTCGATCAACGGCCGGCTGTTCATGGGCCGCCCGCTGCGGCCGTCGGCGATCGCCGGCGCGCTGCTCGGCCTGACCGGCATCGCATGCCTGTTCTGGCAGCAGATGGCCGGCCATCTCGACGACCACGCGACCTGGACGGGGCTCGCGATCGCGCTGGCGGGCACGATGTGCTTCTCGGCCGGCAACCTGCTGTCGAGCCGGATGCAGTCGATGGGGCTGCACCCGCTCGCGACCAACGGCTGGGCGATGCTGATCGGCGCGGCGATCCTGACCGTCGGCAGCGCAGCGGCCGGCTTGCCGTTCACGCTCGACACGAGCCCGCGTTATCTCGGCGCGCTCGTCTACCTGGCCGTGCCGGGCTCGGTGATCGGATTCACCGCCTATCTGACCCTCGTCGGCCGGATCGGGCCGGAGCGTGCCGCGTACTGCACGGTGCTGTTCCCGATCGTCGCGCTGGCGGTGTCGACGGTGTTCGAGGGTTACCAGTGGTCGCCGCTCGCGGTGGTCGGGCTGCTGCTGGTGGTGGCCGGCAACCTGGTTGCGTTCGACCTGACGCGGAGGCTGTTTCCGAGGACGGCGTGACGGATGACGGGGCTGCCCGATGTCGCCTGCCCGGTCGTCAGTTTGGTTGTCATGGTTGACTTGGTTCCGAATCGGGCCTAGTCTCGAGCTTCCGGTCGTGCAAGGAGGTAGCGATGGTCAGGCAGGCTCGTGCGCTTGAAGGCGTGGCTGCGGTTCTCGATGTCGAGACCGAGGAGGCGCTGCGCAGCGCCGTCGGCGCCGCGACCATGCTCGGGCCCGATCGGGCCCGGGCGCTGCTCAGGCTGTCGGACGAACAGCTGGGGCACTTGTTCAAGGCCGGCATCGCCCAGGTCATCGATCTGGCCGGCACGATCACGTTCGGCATCGCTGCCGCCGCGACCCGCGACAGGCAACCGCCCGTTCGCAGGAAACCGCCTGCGAGGCCGGCGGCCCGCGCGGATGCCGCGGCCGCCGATTTCGAGCAGCGCGCGCTGGCCGAACGGCGGGCGCTCGTCGCGAAGGGCGCGCTGCTGCCGGCCGCGGAGATCTGGGCGGGGCTCGGCATGACACGGCAGGCGCTCAGCAAGGCGGTCGTGTCGGGGCGCATCTTCGCGGTCGACGTGGGGGCGGCGCAGTACTACCCGGCCTTTTATCTGACGGGCGATATCGATCGCAAGACGCTCGGGAAGGTGACGCAATGCCTGGGTGGTTTGCCGGGGTGGAGCAAATGGCAATTCTTCAGGACGCCCAAGGCGTCCCTCGGTAACGTCACGCCGCTGAAGGCGCTGTCGCAGGGGAAGCTTGCCGAGGTCGAGCGTGCCGCGGCGGCGTTCGCGGAACGCTAGGAGGCGCGGTTGACGTTGAGGCCACCGAGCGAACACTTCGCGAATGCGACGCTGGTTACGCGAACGATTCCGCCGGCGGCGCTGGTGCGCGTTTCCCGGTACGAGACGGGCGAGCCGTACTTCGGCAAGTCGGGCGGCAACCGTTTCGACGACCCGCGCAAGCGGCGCCGGTATGGCACCAGCTATTTGGGTTTCGACCTGCACTGTGCGTTCGCCGAGACGGTGCTGCACGACGAAGTCGCCGATCTCGCCGTTGGCGGCTTTCCGCTCGTGACGACGGAGCTTGAGCGCTTCGTGCTGTCGTTTACCGGCTCTCCGCTGACGGTGGCCGTCCTGCACGGCTTGCCGCTGAAAAACCTTGGCGGCGACGGCGCGCTGTCGACCGTCGTACCGTACGACATCCCGCAGCAATGGTCGCTCGCCGTGCACGGGCATGGCCGCCGGGTCGACGGTTTTCTGTATATGTCACGCCATCTCAACACGTCGGAAGCGCTCGTGCTTTTCGATCGTGCCGAACCGAAGCTCATGCTCGAGCGCGCCGTGCCGTTCCGGCGCCACGTCGACGCTGCGCGCGTGCTGCGGGACTTCAACATACTGCCGCGTTAAGTCACGTCAAGCCGTGTCTCGCCGGACGCCGACGAATGGCCCCGCGCGGCCTTTCGTCGGAACGAGGGCTCGCGCGATATCCCGCGGCCCGGGCGCTCATGCCGCCGCGCCGCTCTCCGCAACCCGCGCCTGCCGCTGGTACAGCACCATCGACAGCGCGACGCCCGCGGCGGCGGCCACCGCCGCGAACAGGAATACCTGCGGATAACCGAACGCGCCCGCGACATAGCCGGCGAGCGGGCCCGTGATGCCGAGCGACAGGTCGAGGAACACCGAGTACGCGGACAGCGCCGCGCCGCGGCTCGCGGGCGGCACGAGCGCGACGGCCTCGACGCCGAGTGCCGGGAAGATCAGCGCGAAGCCGAAGCCCGTCAGCGCGGCGCCGACGAGCGCGACGTGCGGCACCGGCGCGAGCCACAGCAGCACGAGGCCCGAGCATTCGAACGCGAACGACACGATCGCGACGCGGAAGCCGCCGTACGTCTTGATCGTGTTCGCGAACAGCAGGCGCGCGCCGATGAACAGCGTGCCGAACACGGTCAGCGACAGTGCGGCGTTCGGCCAGTGGCGCGCGGCGTAGTACAGCGTGACGAAGGTGGCGATCGAGCCGAAGCCGGCCGAGCCGAGCGCGAGGCCGAGGCCGTGCGGCAGCACGCGCGTGAACACGCTCGCATACGACATCCGCTCGCCGTGCACGAGCGGCACGGAATCGATCAGGCGCGCGAGATAGAAGCCGGTCGCGGCGAGCGCGATCACGATCACGCCGATCAGCGCCGGATTCAGCGTATGCGCGATCGCGACGCCGACCGGCGCGCCGAGCGCGAGTGCGCCGTAGGTGGCGATCCCGTTCCACGAGATGACCTTCGCGTTGTGCGTGACGCCGACCCGGCCGATGCCCCACAGGATCGCGCCGGTGCCGCACAGGCTCTCGCCGACGCCGAGCACGAGCCGGCTCGCGACCAGCAGCACGAGGCTCGCGACCGGCCAGTGCGCGAGCAGCAGCGCGACGAGCAGCAGCACGCCCGACACCCCGCAGCCGACCAGCCCGCGCAGCACCGTCTGCTTCGGCCCGAGCGTATCGGCGAAGCGCCCGGCGAGCGGCCGCGATGCGAGCGTCGCGAAATACTGGACGCTGATCGCGCCGCCCGCGACGATCGCGGAAAAACCGAGGTCGTCATGGACGAAGCCCGGCAGCACCGCGAGCGGCAGGCCGATGGTCAGGTAGCAGATGAACGTGAAGCAGACGACGGACACGATTTGCAGCGTGACCGCGAACCCGCTGCGCGGCGGTGTGGCGGAATCGGTTGACATGGGGTCGGAACGAATGAACGAAACGAACGGAAGACGGCGAAAAAGGGAATCGGGATTTTCCCATGGAACCGGTTTTCACGCAGGTACCATTTAGTTAATCGCGCCCCGTTTTTGACGATGGCGGACGGTGTCGAAGGCGTCGGGAACGGGTGCAGGGCACCGTGCGGAAAGGGCTGCGAGCGGCCCCGGCGCTCCCCCGGCGTTCCCCGGCGTTCATATCGCGGCAGTTATATGGGCCCCATGCGTGATGGGCTATGGGTTGCGAAATTTGATGGTGATAGCGTGCAAACTGTCAGAAAAACGTCGGTCGAGCGCACTGCGCAGGCCGCCTTGCCCCCCATTTGAAGAACCCTCGAGACATGAGTGAGCCGATCCGCTTCTACCATCGTCACGCGATTCGCGAAGTCAGCGGCGCGGACGTCACCCGCACCGTGCTGCAATACCTGCGCGAGGACGCGCATTGCACCGGCACCAAGGAAGGCTGCGCGGAAGGCGACTGCGGCGCATGCACGGTCGTCGTCGGCGAGCTGACCGACACCGGCGCGGTCGAGTTCAAGGCCGTCAACGCATGCATCCAGTTCCTGCCGACGCTCGACGGCAAGGCGCTGCTGACGGTCGAGGACCTGCGTCAGCCGGACGGCGCGCTGCATCCGGTGCAGCAGGCGATGGTCGACTGTCACGGTTCGCAATGCGGGTTCTGCACGCCCGGCTTCGTGATGTCGATGTGGGCGCTGTACGAGAAGCACGGCCACGAAGGCTGCGGCAGCGCGTGCGCGAAGGCGAAGGACGTACCGACGCGCACCGAGATCGCCGATGCGCTGACCGGCAACCTGTGCCGCTGCACCGGCTACCGGCCGATCGTCGACGCGGCCGTGCAGATGTTCGATGGGCCGGCGCCGTCGGCACCGGTCGACACGGCCGCGCTGGCTCGCACGCTCGCGTCGCTCAAGCGCGACGACACGTTCGACTACACGACGCTCGACGGCGCGCGCTTCGCGGCGCCGCGCACGCTCGATGCGCTGGCCGCGCTGAAGGTCGAGCGGCCCGACGCGCGCATTCTGGCGGGCAGCACCGACATCGGCTTGTGGGTCACGAAGCAGATGCGCCGGCTCGACGACCTGATCTACGTCGGCCAGATCGCCGAACTGCAGCGCGTCGTGCACGGCGACGACTGGATCGAGATCGGTGCGGGCGTGACGGTCGAGAACGGGTATGCGGCGCTGGCCGGCACGTATCCGGAGCTGACCGAAATGTGGAAGCGCTTCGCGTCGCTGCCGATCCGCAATGCCGGCACGATCGGCGGCAACGTCGCGAACGGCTCGCCGATCGGCGATTCGATGCCGGGCCTGATCGCGCTCGGCGCGCGCGTGGTGCTGCGCGGCGGCGACACGGTGCGCGAGCTGCCGCTCGAGGCGCTGTACACGGGCTACCAGCAGAAGGACATGGCGCCGCACGAATTCGTCGTCGGCCTGAAGGTGCCGACCCGCACCGGCGCGCGCGCGAAGCTGCAGTTCCGCACGTACAAGCTGTCGAAGCGGTTCGACTCCGACATCTCGGCCGTGTGCGCGGCGTTCGCGTTCATCGCGGACGGCGACACGATCCGCGAGCCGCGCATCGCGTTCGGCGGGATGGCCGCGACGCCGAAGCGGGCGACGCACACGGAAAGCCTGCTCGACGGCGCGCAATGGCACGAAGCCACCGCGCAGGCGGCGATGCAGGCGCTCGAGCGCGACTACCAGCCGCTGTCCGACATGCGCGCGACGAGCACGTATCGCCTCGATGCCGCGAAGAACCTGATGTACCGATTCTGGCTGGAGACGCGCCCGCACGACCCGCTGCCGCCGCAAGCCCTGAATGTGCGTGAAGTGGCCGCCGAGACCGGCACCGACGCGGCGCGCGTCTGAAGACGGAGAACCCCGAACATGAACCAGCAAGCAGAACCGTTCCTGAACACCCTCGATCCGCAAGCCGACGCCGCGCAGGTCCACGTCTCGCGCGCGCACGAATCCGCGCACCTGCACGTCAGCGGACGTGCCACCTACACCGACGACATCCCGATCGTCGCGGGCACGCTGCACGCGGCGCTTGGCCTGTCGGCGAAGCCGCACGCGAAGATCGTGTCGATGAACTTCGACGCGGTGCGCGCGACGCCGGGCGTGGTCGCCGTGTTCACGGCCGACGACATCCCGGGCGTCAACGATTGCGGCCCGATCATCCACGACGACCCGGTGCTCGCGAAGGGCATCGTGCAGTTCGTCGGCCAGCCGATGTTCATCGTCGTCGCGACGTCGCATGAAACCGCGCGGCTCGCCGCGCGCCGCGCACAGGTCGACTACGAGGAGTTGCCGGCGATTCTCACCGCGCAGGAAGCGCGCGCGGCCGAAACCTACGTGATCCCGCCGCTGAAGCTCGCGCGCGGCGACGCGGCCGCACGGCTCGCCGTCGCGCCGCACCGCGAGTCGGGCGAAATGCTGCTCGGCGGCCAGGAGCAGTTCTACCTCGAAGGGCAGATCGCGTACGCGGTGCCGAAGGACGACGACGGGATGCACGTGTACTGCTCGACGCAGCACCCGAGCGAGATGCAGCACCTCGTCGCGCACGTGCTCGGCGTCGCGTCGCACAACGTGCTCGTCGAGTGCCGCCGGATGGGCGGCGGGTTCGGCGGCAAGGAATCGCAGTCGGGCCTGTTCGCGTGCTGCGCGGCGCTTGCCGCGTGGAAGCTGCTGTGCCCGGTGAAGCTGCGTCCGGATCGCGACGACGACATGATGATCACCGGCAAGCGGCACGACTTCCATTACCGCTTCGACGTCGGTTACGACGACGACGGCCGCATCGACGGCGTCGCGCTCGACATGACGTCGCGCTGCGGCTTCTCGGCCGACCTGTCGGGCCCGGTGATGACGCGCGCGGTATGCCATTTCGACAACGCGTACTGGCTCGGCGACGTGAACATCGCCGGCTACTGCGGCAAGACCAACACGCAGTCGAACACCGCGTTCCGCGGCTTCGGCGGCCCGCAGGGCGCGTTCGCGATCGAGTACATCCTCGACGACATCGCGCGTTCGCTCGATCGCGATCCGCTCGACGTGCGCTACGCGAACCTGTACGGCAAGACCGAACGCAACGTGACGCCTTACGGGCAGACGGTCGAGGACAACGTGCTGCAGGAGCTGCTCGGCGAACTCGAGGCGACGAGCGACTACCGCGCGCGGCGCGCGGGCGTGCGCGAATTCAACGCGCGCAACACGGTGCTGAAGAAGGGCATCGCGCTCACGCCGGTGAAGTTCGGCATCGCGTTCAACGTCACGCACTTCAACCAGGCCGGCGCGCTGGTGCACATCTATACCGACGGCTCGGTGCTCGTGAACCACGGCGGCACGGAGATGGGGCAGGGGCTCAACACGAAGGTCGCGCAGGTCGTCGCGCACGAGCTCGGCATCCGCTTCGGCCGGGTCCGCGTGACGGCGACCGACACCAGCAAGGTCGCGAACACGTCCGCGACGGCCGCTTCCACGGGCTCGGACCTGAACGGCAAGGCCGCGCAGGATGCGGCGCGCCAGCTGCGCGAGCGGCTCGCGGTGTTCGCGGCGAAGCAGTTCGGCGACGGCAAGGTCGATGCGGCCGACGTGAAGTTCGGCAACGACTTCGTGTGGGTCGGCGGCAACGGCGTGCCGTTCGGCGACGTGGTCGCGAAGGCGTACCTCGCGCGCGTGCAGCTGTGGTCCGACGGTTTCTACGCGACGCCGAAGCTGTACTGGGATCAGTCGAAGCTGCAGGGCCGGCCGTTCTACTACTACTCGTACGGCGCGGCCGTGTCGGAAGTCGTGATCGACACGCTGACGGGCGAGATGCGCACGCTGCGCGTCGATGCGCTGCACGACGTGGGCGCGTCGCTGAACCCGGCGCTCGACATCGGCCAGGTCGAAGGCGCGTTCATCCAGGGGATGGGCTGGCTGACGACCGAGGAGCTGTGGTGGAACAAGGGCGGCAAGCTGATGACGCATGCGCCGTCGACGTACAAGATCCCGACGGTGAACGACACGCCGCCCGAGTTCAACGTGCAGCTGTTCAAGAACCGCAACGTCGAGGACAGCATCCACCGCTCGAAGGCTGTCGGCGAGCCGCCGCTGCTGCTGCCGTTCTCGGTGTTCTTCGCGGTGCGCGACGCGGTGGCCGCGGTCGGCGACTACCAGGTGAACCCGCCGCTCGACGCGCCGGCCACCGGCGAGTCGATCCTGCGCGCGGTCAGCGCGGTGCGTGCGGCGCGCGCCGGTCAGGCAGGCTGAGATGAAACGGCTCCCGCGCTCGCTTCGTTCGCCGCTTCCGACGGGGGCGGTCAGCCTCCTCGGGGCGGCCCGGCGGAGGCTGACATGAACGGCCCCGCACGCTCGCTTCGCACCGCGCCGCCCCCGGCGTTCGCGCAGGGCACCGGCCAGCGCAACCGCGCGAGCGGCACGCCGGCGCCGATGCACATCGTGCTGTTCGGCGCCGGGCACGTCGGTCACGCGCTCGTCACGCTGCTCGGCGCGCTGCCGTGCGTCGTGCAGTGGGTCGACACGCGCGACGAGCTGTTTCCGGACGAATGTCCGCCGAACGTGCAGCCGGAGCCGACCGACACGCCGGAGGCCGTCGTCGACGCGGCGCCGCCCGGCGCATATTTCCTCGTGATGACGCACAACCACGCGCTCGACTTCTCGCTCGCCGCGCAGATCATGCGGCGGCGCGACTATGCGTACTTCGGGATGATCGGCTCGCGCACCAAGCGCGTGAAGTTCGAGCGCCGGCTTGCCGCGCGCGGCGTCGATCCGGTGCGGCTCGTCGAGATGGTGTGCCCGATCGGCGTCGCGGGCATCGTCGACAAGACGCCGGGCGCGATCGCGGTGGCCGTCTGCGCGGAGCTGCTGCAGGCGCGCTCGGGCATGCCGGTGGCGGACGCGAAGGCCGCCGCGGCGGGGCGTGCGCGCGACGACGTGTCCTGCGCGCGATAGCACCGCGCGGCCAGCGCATGGCCGCGCGTTTTTGCATACACTGCACGACGACGCGCGGCACCGGGCCGCGCCTTACCGTGCACGCACCATGTCCGATCACCAGGTTTATCTCGACACGCTCAATGCGAGCCTCGTCGCCATCGAGCGCTGGCTGTCCGGCGTCGATACCGCGCCCGGGGCGCTCGACGCGCTGCTCGCTTCGTTCTCCGCCGATTTCACGATGATCCTGACCGACGGCCGCGAGGTCGACCACGACGGCACGCGCGCGCTGTTCGCGAAGCTCGCCGGCGCGAAGCCGGGGCTGCGCATCACGCTGTCGGACACCCGCGTGCTCGCCGCCGACGCGTCGCATGCGACGCTTACCTATCTCGAAGCGCAGCACGCGGCCTCGGGCGAGCTGCCCGCGCGCCGCGCGACCGCCGTGTTCGAACGCGACGCGGCGGGCGTCGTGCGCTGGGCCCATCTGCAGGAAACCTTCTGCACGGCCTGAACGGCTGAACGGCTGAACGGCTGAACGGCTGAACGGCTGAACGGCTGAACGGCTGAACGGCTGAACGGCTGAACGGCCGCGCCGGCTCAGCTCAGCTCAGCGCTTGCGGCCGCGCGCGACCGTCAGCTCGTCGGACACGCTCTGCATCAGCGCGCACAGCCACGCGATGTCGGTCGGCCGGTCGGGTTGCGGATGCGTGAGCAGGTAGCTCTTGATGCGCGGAAACGGCACCGGCGGCGTGACGACGACGAGCGGCAGCAACTGCGCATAATGCGTCGCGAAGCGGCGCGTCGTCGTGAAGATCAGGTCCGATTGCAGCAGCACCTGCGGCACGATCCCGAAGTACGGAAGCGTCGTCACGATGCGCCGCGTGAGGTGCGCGCGGGCAAGGCCGATCTCGATCGCGTTGCGCTTGTCGCCGGTGTACGGCGTCGGCGCGACGTGCGCGGCCGACGCGTACGCTTCGCGCGTGAGCGGCCCGCGCGCGAGCGGGTGCGCATCGCGCATCAGGCACACGATCGTGTCGGAGAACAGGTCCTGGCGTGCGAACTGCGGGTCGGGCTTCGGCCAGTTGCCGATCACGAGATCGAGCGCGCCGGATTCGAGCGCGCCCGCGTGATCGAGCGCGGGATTCAGCGAATCGATTTCCAGGTGCGCATGCGGCGCCGCGTCGCGAAAGCGCTCGATCAGCGTCGGCATGAAGAAATCGTTCAGGTAATCGGGCGCGGCGACGCGGAACGTGCGCCGTGCGGACGACGGATCGAAGTCGCCGTGCGGCGTCGCGATGAAATCGACCTCGCGCAGCGCGCGCTGCGCGGCCTCGAGCAGCGACGCGCCGTATTCGGTCGGCACCATGCCGGATTTGCCGCGCACGAGGATCGGGTCGTTCAGCGTCTCGCGCAGCTTGCGCAGCGCGGTGCTGATCGCGGGCTGGGTCTGGTTCAGCCGCAGCGCGGCCTGCGTGACGCTGCGCTCGAGCAGCAGCGTGCGCAGCACACGCACGAGCCAGATATCGAGCGAGGCGGTACGGTCGTCGTCTTCCATCGGTGGGGGTGATTCGGGTGACGCGTAACGTTACCGTAATCGCGCGTTGCCGTGCGTGATACCGGCCATCACGCGCGGCCCTTCGGCAGCGCGCTGATCCGCTTGACCTCGCGCGATTCGAGCCAGTTCGGCGTGCGCGCGCAGTACAGCACCATCGGCAGCGCATCCTCGCCCCAGAACAGCTGCTGGTTCATCCAGAACGTCGGCACGCCGAACACCCCGAGCGCGATCGCGTCGGCGTTGTTGCGTGCCAGTTGCGCGGCGGTCTCCTCGAATTCGATCAGCTCGTCGCCGTGGCTGACGCCGACCCGCTCGCACAATGCCGCGAACCCTTCCGGCGTCGACGGATCGTTGCCGTCGCGCCAGATGAAGCGGAACATCTCCAGCACGGTCGCGATGTCGGCGCGCAGCGCGATCGCGAGGCGCAGCACCTTGTCGGACTCGAACGGGTGCGCGGGCGGCATCTTGAAGCGGATACCGAGCTGCTCGGCGCGGAACAGCGCGTGACGGTACGTGAACACGCGCTTGGCGGGCACGTCGGCGCTGGGGCGCTGCCCCCAGTGCCGCTGCAGGTCGGGCAGCGACACGGCGACGGGTTCGAACGGCACGTCCGGCCACTTGTCGTGCTGTTCGAGGAGCAGGTAGGAGAACGGCGACACGAAGTCGAAGAACCAGGCGGGCTGGGCGATATCGAGGCCGGTTGTCATGTCGATCTCCAGTGGATGGGGCGTGCGGCGTCTGGCGGCGGCCTCCATGTTACGCGGCGGTGCACGCATGCGGCAATGATCGCGGATCGTCCGGTCAAGCGGAACCGGGAGTCGCCCGAGGGGGCGTGCCGGCCGGCGGCGCGGCGTCGGCACGTGCCTGCGGCGGGCCGCCGGCGCCCGGCGGGCCGGCCGGCGTGTCGTGGTCGTGCGCGGTGAGCCGTTCGCGCACGAAGCCGATGTGCTCCCGCAGCACGTAGAACTGGCCCGCATAGGAGAGCGGCATCTTCATCCGGTTCACGGCTTCCTCGATGTCGTCGAGTTCGTCGAGCAGCTGCACGCGCTCCTCGGCCGTGTGCTCGCCGAGCGCGCGGCGCTCGAGCGCGATCAGCGCGCCGTACCAGCGGTAGATGCGCGAGCGCACGCGCCAGCCGTACAGCGACGGCACGAGCCGCAGCCCGGGGATCAGCACGACGATCAGCGGCACGACCACGACGAGCAGCCGGTCGACGAGGCTCGCGACCCAGAACGGCAGCCGCCGGTACAGGAAGGTCTTGCCGGATTTGTAATAGCGCGCGGCGTCGTCGGACAGCGGGAAGCCGCGCGTGACGGACGACGGGAATTCGCCCGCGTGCTGCAGGATCGTCGCGTGGCCGTGCACCTCGCGCGCGGCCTCGATCAGCAGGTCGGACAGCGCGGGGTGCAGCGAGTCGCGTGCGACCAGCTCGATGGTCGGCGCGACCGTGTGGATGTCGGCGGGCGGCAGGTTGCGGCCGAGATCGTAGACGCCCATCGGCAGCGTGATCGCGGTCAGGTACGGGAAGCGCCGCGCGTACGCCTCGGCCTGCGTGAACGAATACACGTGCACGCCCGGTGCGCGGAACAGCTTCGCCATCACCGGGATCTGCGTCGAGTCGCCGGACAGGAATGCCGCGTCGATCTTGCCGTCGAGCAGCGCGGTGGCCGCATCCTCGCCGGCGGTCGGCAGCAGCTCGGTCGACCCGCCCGGCACGATGCCGTTCATCTTCAGCAGCGCGAGGCTCAGTTCGCGCGCGCCGCTGCCTTCCGCGCCGAGCGCGAGCCGCTTGCCCTTGAAATCGGACAGGCGCGCGACGACCGGGCCGCGGTACATGATCGCGAGCGGCACGTAGCCGATGCTGCCGAGCGACACGAGGTGTTCGTCGCGCTCCTTCGGGCCGATGCCGCTCTGCACGAAGCCGACGTCGACCGGCGCGTTCGGGTTCGACAGCCGCGCGAGGTTCTGGGCGGACCCTTCGGATGACTGGACGTCGAGCGTGACGCCGTTCTTCGCGAGGATCGTCTTGTATTTCTGCGCGGCGTTCCAGTACGTGCTGCCGGGCGGCCCGGACGAGATCACGAGCGTGGACGGCGGGGCCGGCTGGATCAGCTTGACCGCGAGCCAGACGGCCGTGGCGGCGAGCAGCACGGTGGGGCCGATCGACAGCGCGAGGTCGCGCCACGACACCGCGACGAAGCGGGCGAGGATGCGGCGAGGCGGGCGGGGGCGGGCTGGCTTCATGGGGGGCGGCGGATGACGCTGGCGTGACGTATCGGTGACGGTCGGCGCGGACGATGCGGATTCTCGCGGCGATGGTACCCGGTTTCGCGGTGCGTGCGCGAGTGCGGCGCGGCGGCGCGACGACAGCGGCGGGGGCCGCCGCGTCAAAAGCTTTGCGCTTCCGCGGGCGCTGGATTACATTGTGCGACGCAGCCGCGCCCGATTCGCGCGCGACCCGGCACGCAATGAGACCGGGCGCGTCCGGCCGGCGGCTGTCCGGCCCGGCCGGCCCGCTCTCGCGTGCGCCGTCCGCCAGCCCGTCTTGCCTCTCTCGTATCGCCGTGGAAAACACCGGCTGTCCCGCCCGTTCGCGCGCGGGCCGGCTGTTTTTGGGGGTATCCGGCCGTACTGTGCACGGCCGTTCCGGAGTGATAAGGAGATAGCATGAAGTCGATCGTGTTGAGAGCGTTGGGTGTCGCCGCCGTGGCGGCCTGTCTGTCGGGCAGCGTGTATGCGCAGTCGAGCGATGCGGCGGCAACGGAAGCGCCCGCGGCAGCGACCAGCGCGCCGAAGGCCGCCGCGAAAACCGCGAAGAAGGCGAACCGCAAGCTCGGCTATACGGTGCGCAAGGCGATTTCGAAGGAATCGGGCGTCAACGTGTCGAACCTCGTCGTGCGTTCGAAGGGCGGCGCGATCACGCTGGAAGGCACGATGCCGGCCCAGGACCAGATCGACAAGGCCGAAGCCGCAGCCAAGGGCGTGGCGGGCGTGACGTCGGTCACGAACAAGCTGACGGTTCAGCAGCAGTGATGCCGGGCGGCGGCGCGCGAGCGCCGCGTGCGCCCGTTTCCAGGCGGGCCCCGGCATGCCGGGGCCCGTTTGCGCTTGAGAGGCCGCAAGCCGCATGAAGCGGTGGCGGACCGATAACGATATCGAGAGGGCGGCGATGACGAGGCTCGGGTGGGGCAGGCGGATGGTTTTCGGCGCGGCGCTGGCCGCGATCGCGCTACTCGGCGCCTGCAACGGCGACGAATCGGCCGAGCGCAACCGGTTGCCCGGTTTCGTGTCCGGCAGCGTGCGCACGACAGCCTATGACGGCGCGAGCGACGACCTGCTGACGGCCGGCCTCGGCAAGACGGGCCTCGGCTCGGCCACCGCGCCGGGCTTCGCGAACGCCGCCCGGCCGACGGGCGCCGAACTGCGCCGCCTCGCGATCTGGTCGAATTACCGCGCGCTCGTCGACATGAGCGCGAACGGCGGCTACGGCCGCTTCTGGGGGCCGAACGTCGATCTCGACGGCAACGCCACGCTCGGCGAAGGCAAGATCCCCGGCACCGAATATCTCGCGTACTCCGACGACGGCAGCGGCAGCAAGAACGTGACGCTGCTCGTGCAGGTGCCCGCCAGCTTCAATCCCGCGCAGCCGTGCATCGTCACCGCGACGTCGTCGGGCTCGCGCGGCGTGTACGGCGCGATTTCCGCGGCCGGCGAATGGGCGCTCAAGCGCGGCTGCGCGGTTGCCTACAACGACAAGGGCGGCGGCAACGGCGCGCACGAACTCATGTCGGACACCGTCACGCTGATCGACGGCACGCTCGCCAACGCGGTGCTGGCCGGCACCGCGAGCCTGTTCACCGCGAACGTGACGAGCGGCGATCTCGCCACCTTCAATTCCCGCTTCCCGAACCGCTATGCGTTCAAGCACGCGCATTCGCAGCAGAATCCCGAGCAGGACTGGGGGCGCGTGACGCTGCAGTCGGTCGAGTTCGCGTACTGGGCGCTCAACGAGCAGTTCGGCCCGCTGATCGACAGCTCGCATCACGGCGTGCGCTATCGCGCGGGCGACATCACGACGATCGCCGCGTCGGTCAGCAACGGCGGCGGCGCGTCGCTCGCGGCGGCCGAGCAGGACAATCGCGGCTGGATCACCGCGGTCGTGGTCGGCGAGCCGCAAATCAACGTGCGGATGGCGCCGAACGCGGTCGTGCGCTCGGGCGGCCAGCCGGTGCCGTCGTTCGGCCGGCCGCTGGCCGACTACGCGACCCTCGCGAACCTGCTTCAGCCGTGCGCGGCCGCGTCGGCGTCGCTTGCCGGTGCGCCGTACCTGAGCGCGCTGCCGGCGGCGACCACGCAGTCGATCCGCACGCAGCGCTGCGCGACGCTCGCCGCGGCCGGGCTCGTGTCGGGGGCCGATACGCAAAGCCAGGCCGCCGACGCGCTCGCGCAGCTCCACGCGGCCGGCTACCTTGCCGATTCCGACCTGCTGCAAGCGCCGATGTGGGATTCGCAGGCGATTCCGGCGATCGCCGTCACGTATGCGAACGCGTACACGCGCTCGCGCGTCACCGACAACCTGTGCAATTTCAGCTTCGCGACGACGAACCCGGCGACGGGCGCCGTCGCCGCGCCGGCCACATCGCCGATGCCGGCCGTATTCGGCGTCGGCAACGGCGTGCCGCCGACGGCCGGCATCGACCTCGTGTTCAACACGGGCGCGGGTATCGACCACCGGCTCGCGACACCCGATGCGAGCTTCGCGGGCGCGCTGTGCCTGCGCCGGCTCTGGACCAACGGGATGCTCGGGATGCCCGCGAACGTCGATGCGGTGCGCGTGAACGCGAACCTGCAGGGCAAGCCGGCGATCATCGTCCAGGGCCGCAGCGATGCGCTGGTGCCCGTGAACCACGCATCGCGCGCGTACGTCGCGCAGAACGGCATCAGCGAAGGCGGACGCAGCCGGCTCGTGTTCTACGAGGTGACGAACGGCCAGCACTTCGACGCGTTCCTGCCGGTTCCGGGCTTCGACACACGCTTCGTGCCGGTTCACTACTACAACGTGCAGGCGCTGAACCTGATGTGGCGGCACCTGAAGAACGGTGCGCCGCTGCCGCCGTCGCAGGTGATCCGCACGGTGCCGCGCGGCGGCACGCCGGGCGCCGCGCCCGCGCTGACGAGCGCAAACCTGCCGCCGATCTCGGCCGCGCCGGGGGCGAACGCGATCACGACCGGCGCCGGCACGATCGACGTGCCGCTCTGACGGCGCCCGTCGCGCCGCCTGCACGAAGCCGGACAGCCGTCCGGCTTTTTCCTTTGTGCGAATGGAATCGGTCCCGGATTGGCTTTTGTCCGAATGGCGAGCGCTGTAACAAATTCTTACTTTACGGCGGTAAATCAGAACCCTAATATGCGCCGGTATTTTCACTTAATTTAATAAATTACAGATACGAAGATAATCCTTTCCGTTTAGTTAATCGATCCTTTCGATTTTGTTAAATCGGCTCGAGTCGCGGTTGATCGCCATTCCGCGATTAATCGGTATCTCGCCGAGGGGGATCGTTCGTCTGTTCCAAGCGAGGCGCCCTTGTCAGGCGGCCTTGCGGGGTGTGTTTTTTGCCGTCGATTTTGTGTGCATGCAAATTCGTGCAATGAATTCGTATTGCTGCGGATTATTGAATTGCCGTTTGCAATGGAATTGATTCCATTGTGCGGTTGCAAAAAAACATGGGTGGGGTAAATCGTGCCGATCGGTATTCACCGATCCGGTAAAAAACTCGGAGTGCGTCGCATAACGAATGCATTCCTGGTGCGGAGCGCCGGCGCAAATGATCCTTTGCGACCGGCGGTATTTATCGTTCTGTTCGAGAGGCAATAATGACGACACGGAAGTCCTTGAAAGACGGTTTCGCGCTATTCGGAACGACACTGAGCGTGCCGCTCGCCGCAGCCGCGGCCGCGGCGCTGCTCGTCACGGGGTGCGGCGGCGACGACGGGCCGAGCCCGGCTGCTTCGGCCGCCGCCGCGGCTGCGACGTCGGCCGGCGCCAGCACGTCGGCCAACACCAACGCAACGGCCGCGGCGGCCGACCAGCCGTACGTCGACAACGACGTGTACGGCACCGGGCCGAACGACGCGGTCACGGATTCCACGGAAGGGGCGGCCGTCGTCCACCGTTCGGTCACGATCGGCGGCAAGACCATCAAGTACACGGCCACCACGGGCCACCTGACGACGATCGACCCGGTCACCTCGGCGCCGAACGCGAAGATGTTCTACGTCGCGTACACGCAGGACAATCCGGACCCGTCGAAGCCGCGCCCGGTCACGTTCTTCTACAACGGCGGCCCCGGCTCGTCGTCGGTCTACCTGCTGCTCGGCTCGTACGGGCCGAAGCGCTTGCAGTCGTCGTTCCCGAACTTCACGCCGCCCGCGCCGTACAAGCTGCTCGACAACCCGGACAGCCTGCTCGACCGTACCGACCTCGTGTTCATCAACCCGGTCGGCACCGGTTATTCGACGGCGATCGCCCCGGCGAAGAACAAGGACTTCTGGGGCACCGACCAGGACGCCCGCTCGATCGACCGCTTCATCCAGCGCTACCTGACCAAGTATTCGCGCTGGAATTCGCCGAAATTCCTGTACGGCGAGTCGTACGGCACCGCGCGCAGCGCGGTGGTGTCGTGGGTGCTGCACGAGGACGGCATCGACCTGAACGGGATCACGCTGCAGTCGTCGATCCTCGACTACGCGAATGCGTTGTCCGCGCCGGGCACGTTCCCGACGCTCGCGGCCGATGCGTTCTACTGGAAGAAGACGACGCTCAACCCGACGCCGACCGATCTCGACGCGTACATGGTCCAGGCCCGCAACTACGCGGACAACACGCTCGCGCCGCTCGCGCAGAAGCCGAACCCGCAGGACGGCGGCTTCGTGAACGTGCGGCTGAACCTGAACCTGCAGACCGCGCAGCAGATGGGCGCGTACATCGGCACGGACCCGACGTCGCTGATCCAGACGTTCGGCAACCCGGCCGCGCTCGGCAACGTGCCGTCGTCGGACGACAACCCGCCGTACACGTTCTTCCTGACGCTCGTGCCGGGCACGCAGATCGGCCAGTACGACGGTCGCGCGAACTTCACGGGCAAGGGCATCGCGCCGTACATCCTGCCGAACTCGGGCAGCAACGATCCGTCGATCACGAACGTCGGCGGCGCGTACACGGTGCTGTGGAACAGCTACATCAACACCGACCTCAAGTACACGTCGACGTCGTCGTTCGTGGACCTGAACGACCAGGTCTTCAATAACTGGGACTTCAGCCATACCGACCCGACCGGCGCGAACAAGGGCGGCGGCAACACGCTGTACACGGCCGGCGACCTGGCGTCGACGATGAGCGTGAACCCGGACCTGAAGGTGCTGTCGGCGAACGGCTATTTCGACGCCGTCACGCCGTTCCACCAGACGGAGCTGACGCTCGCGCAGATGCCGCTCGACCCGACGCTCAAGGCGCAGAACCTGACGATCAAGAACTACCCGTCGGGCCACATGATCTACCTGAACGACGCGTCGCGGACCGCGCTGAAGGGCGATCTCGCCAACTTCTACGACGGGATCCTCGCGAACCGCACCGCCCTGCAGCGGGTGCTGAAGCTGCAGGCGCGCACGCAGCAGCTCAAGCAGCAGAAACTGCAGCAGCAGGGGCAGTAAGCGCGGCGGGCGGCTCGAGCCGCCCCGGACAGGCGACAGCCCGATCGGCGCAGGCCGGTCGGGCTGTTTTTTTATCGGCAGCGGAGGGCGCCGCGCGTCGGATGCGCTGGCCGGGAAAAGGCGCAACCGCGGGCGAAGGGCGGGATCGGCGCCCGCCTACGCGAGCACGAGCCTTACGCCGACTGCGACGAGCGTCGCGGCGAGCAGGTTGCGCAGCAGCCGCTCGGGTGCGCGCGCCGACAGCAGGCTGCCGAGCACGATGCCCGGCAACGAGCCGAGCAGCAGCGACAGCAGCATCGACCAGTCGACCGAGCCGAGCAGCCAGTGGCCCATGCCGGCGACCAGCGTGAGCGGCACCGCGTGCGCGATGTCGGACCCGACGATGCGGGTCGTCGCGAGCATCGGATACAGCAGCAGGAGCACGGTGACGCCGATCGCGCCGGCACCGACCGACGTCATCGACACGAGCACGCCGAGCACGGCGCCCGTCAGCACGGTCGACCACAGCGTGCGCGCGGGGTTCGGCGCGAGCGGGTTGCGCGCGGCGAACGCGGTGAGCTGCGGCCGGAAGATCAGTGCGAGCGACGTGAGCAGCAGCGCGACGCCGAGCACGAGCTGGATCATCCGCGCGGTGCCCGGCGTGTTCATCCCGTGCGTGTGCAGCCACCACAGCGTGATGGCCGCGGCCGGCACGCTGCCTGTCGCGAGCCGGCCCGTGATGCGCCAGTCGATCGAACCCTTCAGGCCGTGGACGAGCGTGCCGGTAGCCTTGGTCGCGGCCGCATAGAGCAGGTCGGTGCCGACCGCCGTCGCAGGGTGGACGCCGAACAGCAGCACGAGGATCGGCGTCATCAACGAACCACCGCCGACGCCGGTCAGGCCGACGAGGATGCCGACGAACAGGCCGGACAACGAGTACAGCAGATCGATATGGGGAAGCGACATCGGAAGGAGGCGGTTATGCGGCGTTCGGCGGCAGCGGCGCGTGGGTCAAAGTCCGCCATTGTCGCAAATGTGGCGGGTCGGTGTACGACTGCGTTAAAAATCGGCCGGGAAGGCGCGGGCGGCAGGCGGCGGTGAAACGGGCGTTTGAACGGGGCAGGCACAACGTGATGGCCGGCTCCGGCCAGCCACGACAGGACGGGCGGTGCGCGGCATCCGGAAGAAGAAAAAGGGCGCGACGGTGCGCGCCCCAGGTTCGATGCAAACGGCCGGATTCGTCCGCCGCCTGCGGCTCGTCGGCGTCAGTGCATCGCGGGGCCGGCGCCTTCGACGGCGTCCTGCCGCCGGATGCGCAGCGCGAGCCCGATCAGCGCGGCGGCGGCAGCGAATGCCGCGCCGAACGCGAAAGCCGCATGGTAGCCGCCGTTCAGTGCGTCGAGCGGCGCGGCATTCGCGGCCGCGAGCACGTCGGTGCGGGCGGCCGCGAGGCTCGCGAGCACGGCGAGGCCGAGCGCGCCGCCCATCATGAACGCGGTGTTGACGATCCCCGACGCGAGCCCGGAATCGGCCGGATCGACGTCGCTCATCGCGGCGAGCAGCATCGGGTTGAACGCGACGCCCGCGCCGATGCCGAGCAGCGTCATGCCGGGCAGCACGTGCCAGACGAAGCCGCCGTCCACCGGCGCGCGCGAAAACAGGGCGAGGCCGCAGGCCGCGATCAGCAGGCCGGCCGCGATCGGGCCGCGGATCCCGAAGCGCATCACGATGCGCGCGGACAGCCCGAGCGAGAACGCGGCCATGATCAGGTTCGCCGGCAGGAACGCGAGACCGACCTGCAGCGGCCCGTAGCCGAGCACACGCTGCATGTACAGCGCGGACAGGAAGAACCACGCGAACATCGCGGCCGCCCACAGCACGCCGATCACGTTCGCGAGCGCGACGTTGCGCGCGGCGAACAGCGTGAGCGGCATCAGCGGATGCGCGGCGCGCGCCTCGATCGCGATGAACAGGGCGAGCAGCGCGACGGCCGCGCCGATCAGCACGACGGTCTGCGTCGACAGCCAGCCGGCTTCGTTGCCGCCGACGATCCCGTAGACCGCCAGCATCAGCGACGCGGTCACGGTGACCGCGCCCGCGACGTCGAGCCGTGCGGTGCCGGCCGGCGCGCGCAGGCGCGGCAGCAGCGCGACGCACATCGCATAGACGGCGATACCGATCGGCAGGTTGACGAGGAAGATCCAGTGCCACGACAGCGAACTCGTCAGCAGCCCGCCGAGCAGCACGCCGATGCTGCCGCCGCCCGCGCAGACGAAGCCGTACACGCCCATCGCGCGGGCGCGTTCGCCGGGCTCGGTGAAGAGATTCATGATCAGCGACAGCGACACGGCCGACACCACCGCGCCGCCGAGCCCCTGCACCGCGCGCGCGGCGATCAGCATCGTCTGCGATTGGGCGAGGCCGCATGCGAGCGACGCGAGCGTGAAGACGACGAGGCCGGCGAGGAACATGCGCCGCTGGCCATACAGGTCGCCGAGCCGGCCGCCGAGCAGCAGGCAGCCGCCGAACGTCAGCAGGTACGCGTTGACGACCCACACGAGGGCTGTTTCGGTGAAATGGAGGTCGGTGCTGATCGACGGCAGCGCAACGTTCACGATCGTGCTGTCGAGCACGATCATCAGCACGCCGAGGCAGAGGACGATCAGCGCGTACCAGCGCTTCTCGCCGTGGATCCCGTGGGTCATGGGCTTGCAGCCTTCTGATAGTTATTTGAAAGGATGCATTGTAGGCCCCCTCGGCGCGGGCTTCCTGCCGGTTTGTGGCAGGAGCGATGCGTAGTCGCGCGTCCGGGCGGGACGCGCGTGACGGATGCGACGGGCGTTACGCGCGCGCCGGCAGTTCGCAGCCGTCGGGGCCGCATGCGGCCGCGTCGCTGCCGTCGAGTTCGACGATGCCGTCGCGCCATGCCTGGTCGAGCGCCTGCGCGAACGCGTCGGCCGGCTGCGCGCCCGACACCGCGTAACGGCCGCCGAACACGAACAGCGGCACGCCGCGCCCGCCGATCTGCGCGGCGCGGGCGATGTCGGCTTCGACTTCGTCGCGGTACAGGTCGCTGCGCAGCACGTCTTCGACGGCCGCGCGCTCGAGCCCCGCTTCGACCGCGAATTCGGTCAGCTCGGCGTGATCGAACAGCGAACCGTGCTCGCAGAAATACGCGCGGTACAGCCGCTCGGTCAGCGCGTGCGCGCGGCCCGTCGCTTCCGCGAGCTTCACGAGCCGGTGGCCGTCGAGCGTGTCGCCGACGAGCGTGCCGGGCAGGTCGTAATGCAGCCCGACGCTCGCGGCCGCCTCGGTCACCTGGTGCAGCATCTGGTCGACCTGCGCGGGCGACATCCGGTACTTGCCGGCGAGCATCGCCTCGACCGGCTCGACCGGCTGGCCCGGCATCAGCCGGTATGCGCGCAGCGCGACGTCGACGCGCTCGGCGTGCGCGAACGCGGCGAGCGCCTCGTCGAAGCGGCGCTTGCCGATCCAGCACCACGGGCAGATCAGGTCGGACCAGATTTCGACGGTCAGGGTCGGGCGGGCAATCGGGGCGGGAGCGGTCGTCATGGGCGATTCCGGGCAGCAAAAAAATGTAACCGGGACTATATCACTTTGTGCTTCGACGCTTCGTCCAGGCCGGGCGGGCGCGTGAAACGGGCGCCCGCCGCATCACGAAGCATAGACACGGAAGCGGCGCACCGATAGCGACGGCCGATACGGGCCGCCGCCGCGCGTTCCGACGAACAGGCGTTTCGTCGTCCCGGCGAACGGGCGAACCCGCCCGCCCCGCGTTTCCCTTACGCGTCGCCCTGCGTTTCCTTCAGGTGCTTGAGGTGTTTGTAGACCGTCGCGCGGCCCATCCCGAGCACATTCGCGACGTAGTTCGCCGCGCTCTTGCCGCGGAACGCGCCCTCCGCGTACAGCGCTTCGACGAGCTCGCGCCGGTGCTCGCGCGTGAGCCCGTTCAGCCCGACCTGCCGTTCGCGCAGCCAGCCGTGCAGGAACGTGTTGATGCGCTCCTGCCAGTCGTCGCGGAACAGCTCGTCCGGCTGCGCGACCACGCCCGCACCCTTGATGAACAGGTCGAGCGTCGCGCGCACCTCGTCGAACACCGCGATGTTGAAGTTGATGCACATCATCCCGGCCGGGTGGCCTTCGTCGTCGAACAGCACGTTGCTCACGCAGCGCATCCGCCGGCCGTCCCAGTTCAGCTTCTCGTACGGGCCGATCACGCGCTCGCGCGCGGAATGATCGATTTCCTCCAGCGCGGAATCGTCGCCGACCTCGCGCTTCGACAGGTTGTTCGCGAGATACAGCACGGTCTGGTCGTGCAGGTCGTGGATCACGACTTCCGCGTACGGGAAGAACAGCGCGGCGATACCGTCGGCGATCGGCGCATAGCGGGTGAGCAGCAGGTCTTTGACGGGGGATTTCTTCTTGCGCATCGGTGTCGCCATCTCGGGTGGGCGGGGGCCGGGCAGCCCATCGGGCCGGCGAGGCGGCGTGCCGGTGGCCGGCATGCCCGTGCGCCCGCGCGCGGCCGCCGCGGCGGTTGCGCCATTGTATCGGCCCCGCGCTCGCGTGCCGCTCATGCGCGCGTCAGGTGCGCGTACAGCGCGTGCGCGAT
Source organism: Burkholderia sp. 22088 (assembly GCF_052045915.1). Lineage (NCBI taxonomy): Bacteria > Pseudomonadati > Pseudomonadota > Betaproteobacteria > Burkholderiales > Burkholderiaceae > Burkholderia > Burkholderia sp. 22088. The sequence continues at coordinate 7,063 of NZ_JBQEPY010000009.1, read as the reverse complement.
CGCGATGTCCTCGAGCCCGAGGCCGATCGAGCGGAAGAATGCGTGACGCGCGTACGACGGTGCGGGGCAGGTGCCAGCGACGAGCGCGGGCAGGTCGCCGGCGATCCGTGCGGCTTCCCAGCCGTGCTCGGCCGTCGCGATCTGCATTTCGCCGGCGCTCGCGGGCGTCGTGTGCCGGTAGTCGCAGTACACGTCCATGCCGGGCAGCCAGGCGGGCGGGATCTCGTGCGCGCGCGCGACGTTCGTGCTGATCGACGTGACGAGCGCGGGGCGCGTGAGCATCCCGTCGCCGAGCACGGGCGTGCCCGACGACGTGCACAGCATCACGACGTCCGCGTCGCGCACGCAGGCTTCGACGCTCGCCGCGGCGCGTGCGCGCGGGTCGAGCTGTGCAAGCGCCGCCTGCTGCGCCGCGTCGCCGGCGAGCGCGGGCGAGTACACGCGGATCGTCTCCCAGTCGCGCAATCCCGCGGTGTGCCGCAGGTGCGCGAGGCCGACCGCGCCCGCGCCGACGATCGCGAGATGGCGCGCGTTGCCCGGCGCGAGACAATCGACCGCGAGCGCGGTCGTGCCGGCCGTGCGCTCGACCGTCAGCAGGCCCGCGTCGCACCACATCAGCGGCTGGCCCGTGCGCATCGACATCAGCGCGGTCCACGCGGTGACGATGGGCTTGCCGCCCGTCACGACATACGGCGACAGCTTCGCGCCGAACACCTGCGCGTCGGCGAGCGCGCCCAGATACGTGATGAAGTCGCCGGCCTGCTCGGGAAACAGCGTGAGCGTTTGCGGCGGCTGCACCGCGCGCGCCGCGGCGAGCGACGCGAACATGCTGCGCAGCGTGCCGAGCACGTCGAGCGACGGCAGGGCCGCGCGCACCGCGGCTTCGTCGACGGTCAGCGGCAGGGTCGGGGCGGTTTGCGTCATGAGGACATCTCCGGTCGGGGCCGGACTGGACTGTCTCGATCGACGTGTCCGGCAGTGTTCGTGATGGACGAAAAGTCTAATATAGACAAACGGAATCGGGAGAATTTTTCTTTTCGAGACTGTGTGTCATCGCGAGATTCGGGAAAAACATCGATAAATCAAGGGTGTTTTCGATGTCGGGCGAATTTCAGATGCCGCGTATCGGGGCACGATTCTCGTATCCCCTATAGTCTATAGTAGACTTTGAGTCTATATTTCGCGTGCAGGACACGACCCGCCGCCGCGCGGCGACCGCCTGCTTCGAATGCCGATCCAGCGCCCGGCCGCGGCCGTCGTGTACCGATCTTCATCGCCTCAATCCAGAACGGAAGGACCGTCATGAACTGGAAGCTCTCCCTTTGCGCCGCTGCGGCGCTCGCCTGTGCGGCCGTCACGGCCCACGCGGAACAGACCACGTTGCGCTTCGGGATCGAAGCCGCCTATCCGCCGTTCGAGAGCAAGACGCCGGCCGGTCAGCTGCAGGGTTTCGACGTCGACATCGGCAACGCGGTGTGCGCGAAGCTGAACATGAAATGCGTGTGGGTCGAGAATTCGTTCGACGGCCTGATTCCGGCGCTGCAGGCGCGCAAGTTCGATGCGATCAATTCGGCGATGAACATCACCGCGAAGCGCAAGCAGAGCATCGACTTCACGCCGGCGATCTACGTGGTGCCGATCGTGATGGTCGCGAAGCATGGCTCGCCGCTGCGGCCCGACGTCGCGAGCCTGCGCGGCAAGCACGTCGGCGTGCTGCAGGGCTCGTCGCAGGAGGATTTCCTGAAGGCGCACTGGGCCAACGCGGGCGTGGCCGTCGTGTCGTACCAGGATCAGGACCAGATCTACGCCGATCTCGTCGCGGGTCGTCTCGACGCGGCCGTGCAGGAAGCGCAGACCGCGCAGGAGGGTTTCCTCGACAAGCCGGCCGGCCGCGACTACCAGATCGTCGGCGAGCCGCTGAAGGATCCGGCGACGCTCGGCGAAGGCACGGGCTTCGGGATGCGCAAGAACGACAAGGCGCTGCAGGCGAAGATCGTCGGCGCGCTCGACGCGCTGAAGAAGGACGGCACGCTCGGCGCGCTGTCGCAGAAGTACTTCAAGCGCGACATCGTCGCGAAGTAATGACCGCCGCGCGCCGGCCGCCGGGCCGGTGTGTGCCGCATCGAATTTCGACGCAGTACGGGGAACCATGGATTTCGACGTCATCGTTCTGGGGGCCGGCATCGTCGGCGTGTCGTCGGCGCTGCATCTGCAGGATCGCGGGTTGCGCGTCGCGCTCGTCGACCGGCGCGCGCCCGGCGAGGAAACGAGCCACGGCAATGCGGGGCTGATCGAACGCTCGTCGGTCGTGCCGTACGCGTTTCCGCGCCGGCTCGGCACTTTGCTGCGCTATGCGCGCAACCGCTCGGTCGATCTCTACTGGGACTACCGCGCGCTGCCCGCGTATGCGGGCTGGCTCGCGCGCTTCTGGCGCGAATCGTCGCCGCAGCGGCTCGCGGCCGCCGCGCGCGACCTGCTGCCGCTCGTCGCGGCGAGCGTCGTCGAGCACGACGCGCTGCTCGCGCGTACCGATGCGCAGCCGCTCGTGCACGACGGCGGGTGGATCGAGGCGTTCCGTTCGCCCGCGCTGTTCGATGCGGAAACGCGCGTGCAGCAGCGCGTGGCCGACGCGCACGGGCTGCGGATGACGGTGCTCGACGCACGTGCGTTGCGCGCGACGGAGCCCGGCGTCAGCGACGCGTTCTGCGGCGCATTCCACTGGCAGGACCCGAAGACCGTGTCGAGCCCGGGCGGGCTGACCAAGGCCTACGCCCGGTTGTTCGAGCGCGACGGCGGCACGTTCGTGCTCGGCGATGCCAAGACGCTCGCGCAGGTGGAGGACGGCTGGCAGGTCGGTACCGAACACGGGCCGATCTCGGCGCGCTCGGCGGTGGTCGCGCTCGGGCCGTGGTCCGATCACGTGTTCGCGCCGCTCGGCTACCGGATTCCGCTGCGCGCGAAGCGCGGTTACCACATGCACTACCGGCCGACGCGCGCGCCGTTGAACGTGCCGGTGTGCGATACCGAGGAAGGTTTCGTCGTCGCGCCGATGGAAGGCGGCCGCCTGCGGCTCACGACCGGCGTCGAGATCGCGCTGCGCGGCGCACCGCCGACCGGCGTGCAGCTCGCGCGTGCGGAGCCGCTGGCGCGCGACGCGTTCGGCATCGGCGAGCGGCTCGATCCCGAGCCGTGGCTCGGGATGCGGCCGTGCACGCCCGACATGCGCCCGGTGATCGGGCCCGCGCCGCGCCATCGCCACCTGTGGTTCGCGTTCGGCCATTGTCACCACGGGCTCACGCTCGGCCCCGCAACCGGGCGCCTGCTCGCCGAAATGATGACGGGCGCGCCGACCTATATCGATCCCCATCCGTACCGGCCCGCACGCTTCGGCTGATCCGGCGGCGCGCGCAGCCTCGCGCGCGCGCCGGTTGCGACGCGGCCTTTACAATGTTTCATTCTGCTATCCGAATTACCGGAAATCGCGCAATCGGAAATGATCTGCGTAATCGGCAAGAAAGATGATCGCCAAATAAAGAAAATCAGCAAATCGGCGATTTATCAATGCATTTTCATTTTGCTGAAATGTGTAATCGGCAGCCGCTTGTGACGGTCTGATGCACCACCTTGGCGGCGCGCTCCGGTGTTACGCGGAATGTACCGGAACACGTTACCACGGGGCTCGCAAACGTTACGTTACATCCGTGCTCCGACGCCGTTTTTCATCAGATGATTGCGATGCCGGGGTCATGCTTTTCGTCTGAATTCGATTAAAAAAGCGTTATTGCTCGCTAATAGACAGACGAATCAATCCGGTTTTTCGAATTGGCACACTTCGTGCAATCCGTCCCCATGCTTTATCAACGTTGTGCCAACCGAGATGGGGAAAAAACAAAGATGGGACAAAATCTGAAATTGACGGGTGCAGCGCTGTCGGTCGCGACGGTGTTCGGGGTGCTGGCTTCAGGTTCCGCGGTAGCGGGGCCCCTTGATGGGCTGCCGATCCCGCAAGTGATCGTCAACCCGCCGACGAACAGCGTCTCGGTCGGGCTGGTCGCGACGGGGACGTCGCCGCTGGGTTCGGTCACCGTGGCGGCGGGCGGGGCGGGCGCGATCCAGACGTCCCTTGGCGACCCCGGCCAGGCACTGTCGGGCGCCGTGGGGGCGGTGACGGGTGCACTCGGCGGTGGCGGCGGCACGGTGCAGCCGCTCGCGCCGGTTCAGGGTGTGGTGAACCAGGTGACGGGTGCGCTGAGCGGCGGCAACCCGGCCGGCGCGTTGACCGGTGCGCTGAATACGGCGACGGGGGCGTTGGGCAATGCGGTTGGCACGGCGACGGGGGCACTGGGCAACGTCGGCGGTGGCGCGAATCCGCTGGCGCAGGTTCAAGGTGTCGTCAATCAAGTGACGGGTGCACTCGGCGGTGGCAACCCGGCCGGTGCGTTGACGGGTGCACTCGGCACGGTGACCGGTGCGCTCGGCAACGTCGGCGGCGGGTCGAATCCGCTGGCGCCGGTTCAAGGCGTCGTCAATCAAGTAACGGGTGCGCTCGGCGGTGGCAACCCGGCTGGTGCGTTGACGGGGGCACTCGGTACGGTGACGGGTGCGCTGGGCAATGTCGGCGGAGGGGCGAATCCGCTGGCGCCGGTTCAAGGCGTCGTCAATCAAGTAACGGGTGCACTCGGCGGTGGCAACCCGGCTGGTGCGCTGACCGGCGCACTCGGCACGGTCACGGGCGCACTGGGTGGTATCGGCGGCGGCTCGTACCCGCTGGGGGCGGTTCAAGGCGTCGTCAATCAAGTCACGACTGCGCTCAATAACGGCAACCCGGCCAGCGCATTGACGGGTGCGCTCGGTACCGTGGCGGGTGAGCTCGGTGCTGGCAATCCGGCCGGCACGGTAACCGGTGCAATCGGCAACGTGACGGGGGCGCTCGGCGCATTGGGCGGCATCGGCGGCGGTTCGAACCCGCTGGCCCCGGTGCAAGGTGTCGTGAATCAGGTCACGGGTGCGCTCGGCGGCGGCAACCCGGCTGGTGCGTTGACGGGTGCACTCGGCACAGTGACGGGCGCACTGGGCGGCATCGGCGGTGGCTCGAACCCGCTGGCCCCGATCCAGAACGTCGTCGACCAGGTCACCGGTACGCTCGGCAGCGGCAACCCGGCCGGCACGCTGAGCAACGCGGTCAACACGATCACGGGCACGCTCGGCAACGTCGGCGGCGCGGGCAGCCCGCTGGCGCCGGTGCAGGGTGTCGTCACGCAGCTCGCGGGCACGCTCGGCGATTCGAACCCGCTGGCCCCGGTGCAAGGCGTCGTGAACCAGGTCACGGGCGCGCTCGGCGGCGGCAACCCGGCTGGTGCGTTGACGGGTGCACTCGGCACAGTGACGGGCGCACTGGGCGGCATCGGCGGTGGCTCGAACCCGCTGGCCCCGATCCAGAACGTCGTCGACCAGGTCACCGGTACGCTCGGCAGCGGCAACCCGGCCGGCACGCTGAGCAACGCGGTCAACACGATCACGGGCACGCTCGGCAACGTCGGCGGCGCGGGCAGCCCGCTGGCGCCGGTGCAGGGTGTCGTCACGCAGCTCGCGGGCACGCTCGGCGATTCGAATCCGCTGGCGCCGGTGCAAGGCGTCGTGAATCAGGTCGTCGGCACGCTGTCCGGCGCCGGTGGCGGCAGCCCGATCGCGCCGATCACGAACCTCGTCAACGGCCTGCAGAACGCGCTGCCGACGGGCGGCAACGCGGCTGGTGCGCTGACCGGTGCACTCGGCTCGGTGACGGGCGCACTCGGCAACCTCGGTGGCTCGAATCCGCTGGCACCCGTGCAGGGTGTCGTGAACCAGGTCGTCGGCACGCTGGGCAACAGCAATGCGGTCGGCACGGCCACGAACGCACTGGGTAACGCGGTCGGCTCCGTCGTGGGCGCACTCGGCAACCTTGGCGGCACGAACCCGCTGGCGCCGGTGCAGGGCGTCGTGAACCAGGTGGTCGGTACGCTCGGCAACCTCGGCGGGTCGAACCCGCTGGCGCCGGTGCAAGGCGTCGTGAACCAGGTCGTCGGCACGTTGTCGGGCGCGGCGGGCAACAACCCGATCGCACCGATCACGAACCTCGTGAGCGGCCTGACGGGCGGCAGCAACCCGGCCGGCGCACTGACCGGTGCGCTCGGTTCGGTGACGGGCGCACTCGCGAACGGTCCGGTGGCCCTCGGGCAGGCGGCCGGCGCGCTGTCGGGCGCGGCCGGTTCGACGGCAGCGGCGGGCGGCAGCCTGCTTGGCTCGGGCGCGAACGCGGCCGGCGGCACGGCGGGGGCGGTTGGCTCGCTGCTGACGACGGGCGGCAACGCGACGGCGACGGTCGTCAACGCGGTCGGCACGACGGTGGGCACGGCGCTCGGCTCCGCGCCGGGCCTGTCGGTCACGCCGCATTCGGGCAACAGCGCGCCGGGCAACCCGCTCGCACCGGTGTCGTCGCTGCTCCAGTCGCTGACGGGCGCACTGCCGAGGTAATCGGCCGGACACGCACGGCGGCGCGAGATCGGCCGCCGTGCGCAACGGGTCGCGCAACGCGGCATGACAGGGATGTCATGCCGCGTTGTCCTTTTTGGGGCGCGCTTTCTTTCGTCGCATGAACGGCCGCGGCCGGCATTCGTCGGCCGGCGCGGAATAATCGGCCTCCTTCGCCCGTTTACATACCGAATCCCGGCAGCGCCGGCCGGCGGGATAATGGTCGCGACGAAGCCGATCGTCCCTGCCGGTGCCGCCGTGTCGCGATGCCGTGCCAAGGAGAAAGGACATGAAACGGATACTCGTTGCCGCCGCGCTGACGGCGGCTATCGTGCGGCCGGCCGCCGCGGAACCGCCCCGTGCCGGCGACGGCAAGCTGGTCGACGAAGATCGCATGACGCTGTACGTGTTCGATCGCGACGCGCCCGGCAAGAGCGCGTGCGACAGCGCGTGCGCGGCCAACTGGCCGCCCGCGCTCGCCGACGCGTACGACAAGGCCGTGGGTGCACTGAGTCTCGTCGCGCGCGACGACGGCCGCCAGCAACGGGCGTAT
>NZ_JBQEPY010000008.1:0-363893 GCF_052045915.1 Burkholderia sp. 22088 | reverse complement strand
CGCCACCAGGTGCAAGCACCCGTGCTGCCGTTCGACTTGCATGTGTAAGGCATGCCGCCAGCGTTCAATCTGAGCCAGGATCAAACTCTTCAGTTTAAACCTGTTACTGTTTTCGGTTCGGTTAAGAACCGGTCGCTCACTCAAAGCTGACAGGTAAATGAATTACTTCATAAACCTGACTTACTTTAGTGTGAGACTCTTGATACTTTTGCTATCTGATCCGAGGATCAGCTCGCTTCCATCAAGCGCCCACACTTATCGGCTGTTAATTTTTAAAGAGCAATCTGCGAGGAACTTCGTGTTTCTCAGCAGCGCTGCGTTTTCAGCAGCAGAGAAGCGAGATTATGAACCGTGTTTCGCAGCTCGTCAACAACTTTTTACACTACATCGTTGCGACTGCGGGGTCCAACTTCCAGGCCAGTCGCGCGCCCGACACTGCAGCACACCACCAGCTTCGCTTCCCTCTCCCGCGCTGCGTTTCCGTTAGCGCGAAAGAGGCGTGATTCTAAGCACCCTCTTCGAACTGCGCAAGGGGTTTCTCAAAAAATATAAGACCCCGCACGCTGTCGCGTGCGGGGTCTTATATAGAAGCAACTCAACCGGTCAGCCTGTGCGCACCTGGCGCGCGACGATCGCCATATAGTGATCGAGATCAGGCGTCACCTTGCCCTCTTCCTTTGCCGTATCGTCCCAGCGGCGCAGACGCAGCGCATCCTCCGCGAACGGACGCAGCAGGAACGCCGCCGTCTCCTCTTCGCTGAAGATGCCGCCCTGCAGCGCGAGACTGCGCACCGAGTCCGGCGACAGGCTCTCGAAGTAGCCGGCGTCCGTGCGGCACAGGCAGCGCTTTGCGTCGACGTGCAGCCGGATCGGCTCCAGCACCGCGTCGGAAAACAGCGGACGCAGGAACGGCAGCACGTAATACTGGTGCAGATCGTCGATCCCGCGCGCACTCGGCGTCTCGCCCTGACGATTCAGCAAATGCCCGAGATCGTGCAGGAACGCCGCCGCGACCAGCGCCTCATCAGCCCCCGCCTCTTCCGCCAGCAATCCACTCTGCAATGCATGCTCGAGCTGCGTGACCGGTTCACCGCTATAGGCCACATGGCCATGCTCGCGATACAGCCCGTGGACATCTTCCACCGTCAACGCCATTCATTCACTCCCAAGGCAGCGAAAACGTCTTCAGGTTCGTGAAGCTCTTCATCGCCTCTTGAACGCCTTCCTTGTATCCGAGCCCCGAGTCCTTGATCCCGCCGAACGGCGACAGCTCGATCCTGTATCCGGGCACTTCCCATACATTCACCGTGCCGACGTTCAGCTCGTTCACGAACCGCACCACCGCCGCCGTGCTGTCCGTACAGATACCCGACGACAGCCCGAACGCCGTCCCGTTGCTGATCCGGATCGCGTCGTCGATCGTGTCGAACGCAATCACCGGCGATACCGGGCCGAAGGTCTCCTCGCGCACGATCGTCATCGACGGATCGACATTGTCGAGCACGGTCGGCGCATACAGCGCGCCGCGCCGCACGTTGCCCGTCAACAGCCGCGCGCCCTGCGCGACCGCCTCCCCGACCCGCGCCTCGAACAGCCGGGCCGCCTCCTCGTCGATCACCGTGCCCATTTCGTTCGCGGGATCGAACGGATCGCCGTACTTCCATGCGCGCGTCTTCTCGACGAGCAATTCGGTGAAGGCGGGCGCGATCGAGCGCTGCACCAGCAGCCGCTTGACGGCCGTGCAACGCTGGCCCGAATTCCGGTACGACCCGAGCACCGCCAGCGACGCCGCGCGTTCGAGATCGGCATCGTCGAGGACGATCAGCGGATCGTTGCCGCCCAGCTCCAGCACGATGCGGCGGTAGCCGGCCCGCGCGGCAATCGCCTTGCCGATCGCCACGCCGCCCGTGAAGGTGATCAGCGACGCATGCGGGTGCGTGACGAGCTCGTCCGCGATCTCGCGCGGATCGCCCGTCAGCACCTGCAGCATCGGCTCCGGCAGACCGGCCTCAACCAGCAGGTCGGCCAGATAGAGCGCCGACAGCGGCACCTTCTCCGACGGCTTCACGATCACGCGGTTGTTGGTCGCGATCGCCGGCGCGATCTTGTGCGCCACCTGGTTCATCGGATGATTGAACGGCGTGATCGCGACGATCACGCCGTCGAGCGGCTGCCGCTGCGAAAACACGCGGCGCGCCTTGCCATGGGGCGTCAGGTCGCACGAGAAACTCTGCGCGTCGTCGCGCAGCGCCTCGACCGCCGCGAACTTCAACACGTCGGCCACACGGCCGATCTCGTAGCGGGAGTCCTGTTTCGACAACCCCGACTCGAGCGTGATCAGGTCGGACGCTTCCTCGGTACGCTCGCGCAACAGCGCAGCCGCGCGTTCGAGGATCTCCGAACGCGCGTAACGCGTGAGCGTCGGCCGGTACGCCATCGCGTAATCGAATGCCGCGCGCACGTCGTCGACGCTCGCGAGCGGCACCGTACCGACGCGCGTGCCCGTGTAAGGGTCCATGACGTCGAGCGTGCGTTCGCGCGTCGCGCGCGTGCCGCACCAGCGCAGCGCCTCCGCGCGAAACGCCGGGTGATCGTGTCGGGGATGAGCCATCATGTCGCGACCCGGTTCAGCACGTAATCGAACACGTCGAAATTGCGCGGGCGACGCGCAGGATCGACCGGCTCGATACGGCGATTGAACAGCAGCGGTACTTCCTGCTCCGACACGCCGCCATGCGAACGCAGCGGCACCGTGAGGCCCGACAGATCGTGTTCGCGCTCGCGCGTGCCGAGTGTCATGTCGCGGCGGCCGATCACGACGAGATCGCCGATCCGGTCGGCCGGCAGCTCGAAACGTGCCGCGGCTTCCGCGTTGTCGAGCACGAGCTCGACGCCGTCGAGGCCGCCGACGCGCCACATCGCCTCGGCCCGGTCGACGCCCGGCGCCAGATAGACCGTGGCAAACGAGCCGAGCGCGCCGTGGTGCACGACATAAGGATCCGTGATCGGCAGGATCACGCGCGCAGCCTGCGCGCCATACCACCCGTCGAAGGCATCCTGCAGATAGATGACGTTCGGCCGGCCCGTCGCAGGATCGTGCTTCGCGTTCATCCCGTGGTCGGCCGTCAGCCCGATCGCCCAGCCGAGCGCGTCGAGCTGCGCGAGATAACCGTCCATCATCGCGTAGAACGCGTTCGCGCCGGCACTGCCCGGCGCGCACTTGTGCTGCACGTAATCGGTGGTCGACAGGTACATCAGGTCGACCTGGCGCGTCTGCGCAAGCCGCACGCCGGCCGCGAACACGAATTCGGACAGCGCCGCGCTGTAGACGTCCGGCGACGGCAGGCCCACCCAGTCGAGCACGTCGACGATCCCGTTTTCGGCGAGATTCGCCTGCGCGGCCTTCTCGGCCGAAAAGCAGATGCCGTTCATCTGCCAGCCGAGCAGCCGGCGCAGCTTGTCCTTCGCCGTCACGACGGCCACCCGCGCACCGGCGTCGGACGCCGCCGCGAGCAGCGTGCCGGCCCGCAGGTAGGCCGGGTCGTTCATCATGACTTCGGCGCCACGCCCGCCGTCGGCGGCCGGGTCCCAGAAATAGTTGCCGCAGATTCCGTGGACCGACGGCGGCACGCCGCAGACGATCGACAGGTTGTTCGGGTTGGTGAAGGTCGGCACGACGCAATCGGCGCGCCAGGCCGTGCCTTCCGCGATCATCCGGCCGATGAACGGCGCGACACCCGCTTCCACCGCCCGTTCGAGATAGTCGTACTCGCAGCCGTCGACGCAAACGACGACGGTCGGCTCGACCGGCAGCCGGTAGTGCCGGCCGTTGACGTCGACCGAGCGACCCGCAAGCTCCGTCAAGATGCCGGCCGCCGACGCGTCGCCAGGTTGGCGCAATGCAAACGCGGCGTTCATGATGCCGCCCGCTTGCCGCGCGGCACGCGCGCGGCGATCAGCAGCAGCGCCGCGAGCGACGCGCCCAGCATCAGCAGCGACAGCGCCGACGCCGGAAGGTAATACCCCCGCTCCACCTGGCCGATCACGACGATCGGCACGGTCGCGAAGCCGGGCGGATAAACCGTCAGCGTCGCACCGAGTTCGCCGAGCGACAGCGCGAAGCCGAGTGCGAGGCTCGCGCGCAGCGCCGGCACCAGCTGCGGCAGCAGCACGCGGCGCAGCACCATCGCGGGCGGCGCGCCGAGGCTCGCCGCCGCTTCGCGCAGCACGGTCAGCTCCGGACGCAGCGCCGCGGCCGCGCAGCGATAGCAGAACGGCAAGATCAGCGCGAGCTGCACGAGCACGACGATCGCCGCCGAGCTCGACAGGTCGACCGGCTTCTGGTGATACGCGATCAGCACCGCGAGCCCGAGCACGACGCTCGGCACGCCGTTCGGCACCATCACGAGGGCATCGACCACCGCGCCGAGGCCGCGCCGGTCGCGCCCTTCGAGCGCGAGCGCGAGCCACAGCCCGAGGACCGTGCCGACCGCCGACACGCCGAAGCCGATTTCGAGGCTCGTCAGCAGCGCGTCGTATTCCGGCGACCCGAGCCGCTCGAACCAGCGCAGGCTGTAACCGGCCGGCAAGATCGTGCCCGACCACTGCGTCGACACGCTCGACAGCGCGACGACGATGACCGGCAACACGAACAACCAGAAGCACGCGAACGCGGCCAGCGCGAGCGCCGCGCGCGATGCATGCTTGAGCACCGTGTCGCCCCAGCCGATCTGGCGGCGCGGCACGGCTTGCCCGATACGGAATTCAGCGGACATCGTTCCCTCCCGTCGCGCGCCGGTTCACCCGGCGATAACCCGCATACAGCGCCAGCGACAACGCGAGCATCACCACCGCGCCGGCCGACGCGGTCGGCAGGTCGAGGTCGACGGTCGCGCTGCTGTAGATCGCGACCGGCAGCGTGACGAGCCGCGCGCTGCCGAGCACGAGCAGAATCCCGAATTCGTTCAGCGTCAGCAGGAAGCACAGCACGGTGCCGGCGGCGATGCCCGGCCACGCGATCGGCAGCACGACGCGGCGGGCGAGCATCCAGCCGGAAGCGCCGAGGCTGCGTGCGGCTTCGATCAGCCGCAAATCGAGCGTCGCGAACGATGCGAGCGTCGGCCGCACGACGAACGGCGTATAGAACACGGTCTGCGCGAGGATCACGCCGCCGATGCCGAACAGGAAATCGAGCGGCGCATTTTCGAGATGAAACAGGTGCTGCAGCGCGATGCTGATCGAGCCTTGCGAGCCGTACAGGAAGATCAGCGTGAACGCGACGAGGAACGACGGAAACGCGACGTACAGCTCCAGGAAGCGCGTGACGAGCGACGCGCCCGGAAACGGCTTGAAGAACAGCAGTGCGGCCAGCAGCACACCGAGCACCGACGCGGTGCCGGCGCTCGCGAACAGCACGCCTAGCGTGGTCAGCAGCACGTTGCGGGTGTCGGGGTTGCCGAAGAACGTCCGGTACGCGGCGAAACCCAGCCCGTGGTCGCCCGACACGCTCAGCAGCACGAGCCGCACCAGCGGGTAGACGACGAGCGGGCCCAGCACGACGATCGCGAGCGCGGCCAGGTGCAGGTCGCCCATGCGCTTGCGGCGCCGCGCGGCGGCGGCGTGCGCGGCGGCCGACGCGAGCACGTGCGGCGGCAGGCCGGCTTCAGGGCTCGATAAGGACGACATCGTCTGCCTCGCAATGCAGGGAAACGCGCGCACCGCGCTCGGGAGCCGCACCGCGGCCGCGTTGCATCGTGACGCGCACGGGCTCGTCGGGCGCCGCATCGATCGTGACCGCGATCGACAGGTCCGCGCCCTGCCATTCGACGGACGACACCGTGCCGTGCAGCCCGCCCGCGGCGGGCGGCATCACGGTCAGGCGCTCGGGGCGCACGCACGCCACCTTGCCACGCACTTCATGGCGCGGATCGCCGAGCGGGAAGATCACGTGCGGCGGCAGCAGGTTCGCCGGGCCGAGATAACGCGCGACGTAGCCGTCCTGCGGCGCGTCGTACAGCTGCTGCGGCGTGCCGAGCTGCGCGATGTGGCCGTCGCGCATCAGCAGCGCGCGGTCGGACAGCACGAGCGCGTCGTCGCGGTCGTGGGTCACGCAGACGACGGTCAGGTTCGGCAGGCGCTCGTGCAGCGCCTTCAGTTCGCTGCGCACCGATGCGCGCAGGTTGGCGTCGAGCGCCGACAGCGGCTCGTCGAGCAGCAGCACGTCGGGCTCGATCACGAGCGCGCGCGCCAGCGCGACGCGCTGCTGCATTCCGCCCGACAACTGCGCGGGCAGGTGATGGCCCGCATCGCCGAGCTGCACGAGCTTCAGCGCATCGGCGACACGGCGCGTCACTTCCGACGACGCCATGCCGCGCGCGCGCAGCCCGAAGGCGACGTTCTCGAACACCGACAGGTGCGGGAACAGCGCGTAATTCTGGAACAGCAGACCGAGATTGCGCTTGTGCGGCGGCGCGTAGGTCAGATCGCGTCCGGCAACGGTCAGCGTGCCGGTCAGGCCGTCGGCCTTCACGAACCCGGCGATGAAGCGCAGCAGCGTGGTCTTGCCGCAGCCGCTCTTGCCGAGCACGGTCAGAAATTCACCGGCACCGATCGACAGCGACAGATCTTCCAGCACCGTGCGTGCGCCGTAGCGCACGCTCAGGTGTTCGATCTGCACGCCGCCCGGCGCGCCGGACCGCAGCGTTGCTCGCGGTTCGGCGGCGCCGAATGCGCCGGGATGGGTCAGGGTGGTTTCCACCGGGTTCATCCTCTTGCTCACGAATACAGGCAGCGGGCGCCGATCACTTCGGCTTGACGACGTCGAGCTGCTTGCCCGAGCTGCCGATCACGTCCTTCTTCCAGCGCTCGATCCACACCGGCTTCTTCGCCATCACCTGGGTCCAGTCGACCGGGATCAGCTTCACGCCCGCGATCGCCTTCTTGACCGCTTCGCCGTTCTTGCCGGCCAGCGGCACGTCCGTGCGGCCCGGGATGCCGTACATGTCCGGCACCTTCGACTGCACTTCCGTCGACATCAGGTAGTCGATCAGCTTCTTGCCGGCGTCCTGGTTCGGGCCGCTCTTGATCAGGCCGATGCCGTACGGGAGCTGGAACGTGGTCGGCTGGTCGCCGTCCTTCGCGGCCAGGAAGATCGGCTTGACGGATAGCGCGCCGTGTTCGGCATCGTCGAGGTCCATCTGCAGGTCGCCGTTCGCGACGCTGATCTCGTTACGCGACAGCAGCACGTTCAGGTAGCCCGTGCCCTTCGTGTGGAACTTCACGCTCTGCGACAGTTTCGCGAGGTAGTCGAACGCCTTGTCCTCGCCCATCAGCGACGTCGTCAGGATCAGCACGGCCATCCCGTCGCCGGCCGTGGCCGGGTTCGAGTACGCGACCTTGCCGGCATAGGCCGGCGACAGCAGGTCGGCGAACGTCTTCGGCTGGCTCTTCACGACGTCCGGGTTGATCGCGAACGAGAAGTAGTTGTTCACGAACGTCGCCCACGTGCCGTCTTCCGCCTTCGCGATCGTCGGCACGTTCTTGTAGTTCACGCTCTGGTACGCCTGCAGCAGGCCCATCTGGCCGGCTTGCTGAATGAAAGGCGGCAGCGTGACGATCACGTCGGCCTTCGGGGAATTCTTCTCGATGTTCGCGCGGTTGACGACTTCGCCGCTGCCCGCCGTCACGATGTTGACCTTGACGCCTTCCTTCTTCTCGAACGCCGGCAGCACATCGCGATAGAGGTTCTCGAGACCGTCTGCCGTGTAAAGCACGACCGCGCTCGCCGCATGCACGGGCAACGCGGCGCCCATCAGACCGGCGACGGTGGCGGCCAGTGCAAGCTTGCGGAACGCGCCGGCAGCGGCGCGCGAGGAATTCTGCAGTGTCATCTCACTTCTCCGTAGGCGGAACACCAAATGGCCGGGGCACGATCCGGCTCTCCTGTTATCTCCGGGCAAGGCCGATCAACGGCCTGCCTCGCCGCCGCGCCGAGGTCAGGTTTCTCGCGGCAAGCGAAGGATCACAGCGTTCGATGACAAACCCGTGACGAATGCCACAATTTCCAAAAAATGACACATTTTGCCAATATCATGCAAGTCATTCAGAAATGCCGCCCGGCGTTTCTTTCCGACCTTTGCAAGGAAAAACCATGTCCGATCCGATTCTTCTTACGCCCGGCCCGCTCACCACGTCCGCCACAACCCGCCACGCAATGCAACATGACTGGGGCTCGTGGGATGCCGCTTTCAATCAACTGACGGCCAGCGTCTGCGCGGACCTCGTCGCCATTGCGCATGGCGGCGACGAGTACGTGTGCGTACCGATGCAGGGCAGCGGCACGTTCTCGGTCGAAGCCGCGCTCGGTACGCTGGTGCCGCGCGACGGCGTCGTGCTGGTGCCCGACAACGGCGCGTATTGCGCGCGCATCCTGAAGATCCTCGGCCGGCTCGGTATCGAAGCGATCGCTTTGCCGTTCGGCGAGGATGCGGCCGTCGATCCGGCCGCGATCGAAGCCGCGTTCGCGCGCGAGCCGCGCATCACGCACGTCGCGCAGGTGCATCTGGAAACGAGCGCCGGCATCCTGAACCCGCTCGACGACATCGCCGCCGTGTGCCGACGCCACGGCAAGCGGCTGATCGTCGACGCGATGAGCTCGTTCGGCGCGCTGCCGATCGCACTGGCGGGCAGCGGCATCGATGCGCTGATCTCGGCAAGCGGCAAATGTCTCGAAGGCGTGCCGGGGATGGGATTCGCGATCGTGCGGCGCGATGCGCTCGTGGCCGGCGAAGGCAATTCGCCGTCGCTCGCGCTCGATCTCCACGATCAGTACGCATACCTGCGCAAGACGGGCCAGTGGCGCTTCACGCCGCCGACGCACGTAATCGCCGCGCTACGCGCCGCGCTCGACCAGTATCTGGCCGAAGGCGGCCAGCCGGCGCGCGGTGCGCGCTACGCGGACAACTGCCGGACGCTGGTCGAATCGATGCGCGCGCTCGGCTTCGCGCCGTTCCTCGATGCGAACGTGCAGGCGCCGGTGATCGTCACGTTCCACGCGCCCGACCACCCGGCCTACGATTTCCGCCGCTTCTACGACGCCGTGCGCGATGCCGGCTTCATCCTGTACCCGGGCAAGCTCACGCAGCTCGAGACATTCCGCGTCGGCTGCATCGGTGCGATCGACGCCAACGATATCCGGCGCGCGGTCGCGGCGATCGCGCAGGCGGTCGAATCGCTCGGTATCACGGTGCAGCACGCATAAGGGTGCACGCAGCGCGTCGCGCCAACAAAAAAGCCCGGCGGCCTACCGGCCGCCGGGCGAACGCACAGGATGCGCGTGGAGGCAATGCTTACAGTTCGATCCGCTTGATGTCGCCGACGACGAAGATGTAAGACAGCGCACCGATCAGCGCGATCACGCCGATGAACACGAGCGCGCCGACGAACGAGCCGGTCGACGCGACGATGAAGCCGACGACGAGCGGCGTGATGATGCCAGCGAGGTTCGCCGCGAAGTTGAAGATGCCGCCGGTCACGCCGAGCAGGCCGTCCGGCGCGATGTCGGACACGAGCGTCCAGCCGAGCGCGGCCATCCCCTGCGCGAAGAACGCGACCGACATGATCGCGATCACGGCTTCGTTGCTCTGCACGTAGTTCGCGAGAATGATCGTCGACGCGAGCAGCAGGCCCGCGATGATCGGCAGCTTGCGCGCGAGGTTCGCGGACTTGCCGCGGCGCAGCAGCCAGTCGGAGAAGATCCCGCCGAACATCACGCCGACCGACGCGGCGATGAACGGCATCACCGCGAAGAAGCCGATCTTCAGCCAGCCCATGTGGCGCTCGGTGGCGAGGTAGGTCGGGAACCAGGTCAGGAAGAACACCAGCGTCGAGTTGCCGGCGAACTGGCCGAGACAGATGCCCGCGAGCTGACGCTTCTTCAGCAGCTTGCCGGCCATCGCCCAGCTGAACTTCTTCTGCGCGCCCTTGCCGCCTTTGTCGCCGTCCTTGCGTGCACTGTGCACGAGACCGCCGCCCGCCTCGATATACGCAAGCTCCTCGGAGTTGGCGCCCGGATGGTTGCGCGGCTCATGATAGAACTTCCACCAGACCAGGCCGAACGCGATGCCGATCGCGCCGACGACCCAGAACAGCGAGCGCCAGCCGAACGCGCCCATCAGCGCGAACAGCACCGGGCTGAAGAACGCGAGGCCGATGTACTCGCCGACCGTATACGTACCGGTCGCCATCGCGCGCTCGTTCTGCGGGAACCACGTCGCCACGACCCGGCTGTTGGTCGGGAAGCACGGCGCCTCCGTCACGCCGAGCCCGAGCCGGCATGCGAGCAGCGTCGCGATGCCCGGCACGAAGCCCTGCAGGAACGTGCACAGCGACCACAGCGTCATCGACCAGTAATAGGTGATCTTGCTGCCGAAGCGGTCGAGGAACAGGCCGCCGGGCACCTGCATCGCGACGTACGTCCACGAAAACGCGGAGAACATGATGCCCATCACGGCCGCATTGATGCCGAGCTCCTTGGTGAGCTGCGGTGCAGCCACCCCCAGCACGGTGCGGTCGAGATAGTTGATCATCGTGCCGATCGCGAGCAGCGCGAGAATCTTGTAGCGCGCCGAGGTGCGCCGGACCGTGCCGGCCGCCGCGGGCGCGGCGTTCGAGTGGGTGGTGTGCTGCATGATTGTCTCCTGATCTCTTTTTTCAGCTAGTCGGTAGAAGGGTCAGCGTGCGACCAGCGACTGAAAGTGTTCGAACATCCGTTCGTCGTCCGGCGTTCGTCCGGTGAAGATCTCGAACGCATCGACGGCCTGGTACACGGCCATCCCGCCTCCCGGCAGCGTCGCGCAGCCGGCCGCGCGCGCGGCGCGGACCAGTTCGGTTTCGAGCGGGAAATACACGATGTCGGCCACCCACATGCCCGCGTGGAGCAGCTCGGCCGGCAGCGGCAGGCCCGGATGCTTGGCCATGCCTGTCGGCGTCGCGTGGATCAGGCCCGTCGCGGTGCGCATCGCGTCCGCGAGATCGCCGCCCTGTACAACCCGTGCCGCGGGGAAGCGTTGCTGCAGTTCAGCCGCGAGGGCGGCGGCGCGCGTGCCGTCGACATCGAAAATCGTCAGTTCGGCCGCGCCCATCTGCAGCGCGGCGTGCGCCACGGCCGCGCCCGCGCCGCCCGCGCCGAGCTGGACGACGCGTTCGAGCGACGCGTCGGGCAACCCGCGGCGGAACGATTTCGCGAAGCCCGACCAGTCGGTGTTGTGGCCGATCCGCTTGCCGTCCTTGAACAACACGGTGTTCACCGCGCCGAGCGCACGCGCATCGTCCGACAGCGCGTCGAGGTGCTCGATCACGCGCTGCTTGCACGGGTGCGTGATGTTCAGGCCGTTGTAGCCCATCCGCTGCGCGGCATCGAGCAGTTGCGGCAGTGCGTCGACGGTCACGCCGAGCACGTCGAGGTCGATCCGCCGGTAGACATAGCCGAACCCCTGGCGGAAACCTTCTTCCTCGTGCATCGCGGGCGACAGCGAACCGCCGATGCCCTGGCCGATCAGGCCGATCAGAAACGACGGGCGGCTCATCGCGCGGCTCCCTGCGCGAACAGCGTCGCCAGACGCTGCAGCGCGAACACGTAGCCTTCGGTGCCGCAGCCGCAGATCACGGCTTCGGCAATCGCCGATACATAGGAATGGTGACGGAACGCCTCGCGACGATGCACGTTCGAGATATGAACTTCGATCACCGGTTTCGCGATCGCGGAAAGCGCGTCGGCCAGCGCCACCGACGTATGCGTATAGGCAGCCGGGTTGATCACGATGCCGTGCGTATCGTGACGCGCGGCGTGCAGCCAGTCGATCAGCTGATGCTCGGCGTTCGACTGGCGGAAGTCGATTTCCAGCCCGAGCGCTTCAGCGGCCGTTCGGCAGCGCTGCTCGACGTCGGCGAGCGTTTCCGCGCCGTAGATATGGGGCTCGCGCGTCCCCAGCAGATTCAGGTTCGGGCCGTTCAGCACCAGCACCTTGGGCTTGCTCATGGTGTTTCTGCTCCTAAAACGGGGGCGCATCGCTAGCCGACGTCGCCCCCTGACGTCAAGATTTGGCGCTAGTGTGCGCTTGCGAAAGCGCAATGTCTTTTCGGGTTTTCGCTAATTTGTACCACCTAGTTAGTTTGTACAATACGCATCACTAACCCAGTAAATTCGGGATATGGCGTTCGTCGTTAATTCAACGACTGGTTCATTCAGGGTCGATTCGATCGGCGCCGTGCCCCGCTCATCCGCAGGATTCGCCCATGCAGCGCTCGATCGCCACCGTGTCACTGTCCGGCACGCTCGCCGGGAAGCTCGCCGCCATCAAGGCCGCCGGCTTCGACGGCGTCGAAATCTTCGAAAACGACCTCGTCTACTTCGACGGATCGCCGGCCGACGTCCGGCGCATGGCCGCCGATCTCGGCCTCGACATCGTGCTGTTCCAGCCGTTTCGTGACTTCGAGGGCGTGAGCGCAGCCCAGCTCGCCCGCAACCTCGATCGCATCAAGCGCAAGTTCGACGTCATGCATGCGCTCGGCACCGACCGCATCCTGGTGTGCAGCAACGTGTCGGCCGACACGATCGCCGACGACGGGCTGCTCGTCGACCAGCTCGGCGCGCTCGCGGAAGCCGCGCGGCAAGCCGGCGTGGTCGCCGCGTACGAAGCGCTCGCGTGGGGCCGAGTCGTGAAGCGGTACGGCCATGCGTGGAAACTCGTGAATGCCGTGAACAGCCCGCACCTCGGCCTCGCGCTCGACAGCTTCCATACGCTGTCGCTCGACGATTCTCCGGACGCGATCGCCGACATCCCCGGCGACCGGATCGCGTTCGTGCAGATCGCCGATGCGCCGAAGCTCGCGATGGACGTACTCGAATGGAGCCGCCATTTCCGCTCGTTCCCGGGCCAGGGCGACTTCGACCTCGCGCGCTTCACCGCGCGCGTGATCGAATCGGGCTACACGGGGCCGCTGTCGCTCGAGATCTTCAACGACGGCTTCCGCGCGGCGCCGACCGCGATCACGGCCGCCGACGGCCATCGCTCGCTGCTCTACCTGGAAGAACTGACACGCGAGCAGCTCGCGCGGGACGGCCGCGCGCCGGCCGCCAGCCAGCCGCTGTTCGCGCCGCCGGCGCCGCCCGCGCACGTCGGGTTCCAGTTCATCGAATTCGCGGTCGACGCACAGGCCGCGGCAACCGTCGGCGAATGGCTCGGCCGGATGCGCTTCCGGCTCGCGGGCCGGCATCGGTCGAAGGACGTGACGCTGTTCCAGCACGGCGCCGCGTCGATCGTGCTGAACGCGGAGCGCGACTCGTTCGCCGATGCGTTCTTCCAGCAGCACGGGCTGTCGCTGTGTGCTTCCGCATTCCGCGTCGACGACGCGAAAGTGGCGTTCGAGCGTGCGGCCGGTTTCGGCTATGCGCCGTTCTCCGGCCGCGTCGGGCCGAACGAACGCGTGCTGCCGAGCGTGCAGGCGCCGGACGGCAGCCTCGAGTATTTCGTCGACGAAGCGCCGAACGCGCCGACGCTGTATGAATCGGACTTCGTGCTGACCGACATCGACGGCCCGAGCGAGGTCGGCCCGCTGACGGGTATCGATCACGTGTGCCTGGCGCTGCCGGCCGACGCGCTCGATACGTGGATCCTGTTCTTCAAGACGGCATTCGGCTTCGAGGCCGAACGCAGCTGGCTCGTGCCCGACCCGTACGGGCTGATGCGCAGCCGCGCGGTGCGCAGCGCCGACGGTTCGGTGCGGATCGCGCTGAACGCGTCGGTCGACCGGCACACGGCGGTCGCCGAATCGCTCGACCGCTACCACGGCACGGGGCTGAACCACGTCGCGTTCCGCACGGACGACATCGTGAAGACGATCGCCGCGTTCGCGGCCGACGGCATTCCGTTCCTGCGCATTCCGCCGAACTACTACGACGATCTCGCCGCACGCTACGCACTGCCGGACGAGTTGATCGACACACTGAGCACGCATCACCTGCTGTACGACCGCGACGAGCACGGCGGCGAATTCCTGCACGCGTATACAGAACTGGTCGACAACCGCTTCTCGCTCGAGATCGTCGAGCGGCGCGGCGGATACGACGGCTACGGGGCGGCAAACGCAGCCGTGCGCCTGGCCGCACAGGCGCAGCACAGGAAATAAGCGAAAGAGACGAATCTGGATTTCGGGGCCGAATCACATTCGCGGCCCCGCGGCCGATTCAAAGGGCCGCATCCCGCGCGCACCATCGCGGTGAATCGCGCGGCAGCGCACCCGCCCGCGCGGCTTGCCGCGATCGGGCCGGAAACCGCGCCCGTCTCACGTTACATCCGGTAACCCGTACCGCAGCGCAGCATACGGTCCGCGGCCGCAGTTTTAAGAATCGCTTAAGTCTTCGACGGCACCATCCGCAACCAGTACCCGATAGTTATCTCGAAAAGGAGGAAAGCGATGAGCGCCGTAGAAGCACCCGCGGGCCGCCCGGCCGCGCCCCCTGCAAAGAAGACGATGCTGCGCCGCCTGCTCAGCCATCATGAAATCGCGACGCTGCTCGTGCTGCTGCACGCACCGATCGGCGCGAACGCCAAACCCGAACTGCCTGCGCTGCAGGAAGCCGGCCTCGTCGAGATGGTCAAGCTCGACGCCGATACGGCCCCCAGCTTCCGGCTGACCGAAAACGGCACCGCCGTCCTGAAAGGGCTCGGCTACCGCTGAGCCGCGGTTTTCACCGCTTCACCGTTTCCCCGTATCGCCCCGATCCCTGCGACTCGCCGGCCCGTTCGACGTGTCGCGTCACCCCGCCCGCTCCTGCAGCATCAACCGGTATTCCGTCGGCGTCACGCCGACCGTCGCCTTGAACTGGCGCGTGAACGCGCTGTGATCCGTATAGCCGCATAGCGCCGCGACGTCGGTCACCTTGTCGTGCGTGACGAGCAGCGCGGTGGCCGCATCCAGCCGCGTCTTCAGCAGCACCTGGCGCGGCGTCAGGTGGAACACCTTGTGGAAGTAGCGTTCGAGCTGCGCGACCGACATCCCGGCCATCTGCGCGAGCTGCTTCAGGTTCAGCGGCTGTACGTAGTGATCCTGGATGTGCTGGACCACGTCGGCGAGCCGGCTGTACGCCGGGTGCGATCCCTCGTGCGCCTTCAGGTCGCGCGAGATGCCCGCGAGGCCGACCACCCTGCCTGCGGCATCGCGCAGCGGCTCCTTGCAGGTCAGGCACCAGCCCGGCTGGCGGCCCGGATACAGGTGCAGCTCGAGCTGGTCCATCAGTTGCTGGCCCGCGTTGATCGTCGCCATGTCCTGCTCGAAATAGCTGCGGCCGAAGCGGCGCGGAAACACTTCGTCGGCCGTCTTGCCGAGCAGGTCACGCTTGTCCTTGTAGCCGCAGCGCATCGCCAGCGTGCGGTTGACGAGCGCGTAGCGGCCGTTCGCGTCCTTCACGAAGAATGCGACGTCCGGCAGCGCATCGAACACCGGTTCGAGCAGGCGGAAGTGCGCGAGCATCGCGCCGAGATCGGCGTTGTCGGGCTGGTGGCGCAACGTATCGGACAGGCTCATGGGCGGTACGGCTGGCAAGGTCGTCATCCCGGCAACCGCAATGCGAGTGGCAGATGGCGTCGATTATAGAAGCGCCCCTCCGATCGCGTCGCGCCGATCGCAAGGGCGGGCAAGCTGGCGGCAGCCATCACGTCGCGCCGTCGCGCCGACCGGCTTCGACACGCAACATACGTTGCGTGCACAACCACTGCGCCGCGCATGCAGCGGCCGGCCGCAAATCCGCATGCGCCGATGCCGGCCTGCCGTGAGCGCACTGGCTCACCGGCACCGCGTGCTCGAACTCGCCAGCATAAAAATGCAACCGTACAGCGTCTTGGCGCGTTTGCGCATTCGGCATGACGATTTCGGCATATATCAGGGTTATCGACGATATGCCGATATCGTCGCCGGCCGCGCACCGAACGCGCAAGACGCACGCATTTTCGCTGTCTAGACTTCGCTTCACGGTCACGAGACGACCTTCCGCCGCGGCAGCGACCGGCGTGCAGGGCCTGCGGCATCGGCCACCACACGCGCCGATTCCGGCACAGCCCGGGCAGCACGCGGCAAGCACGCACGGCCCTCGCATCGGCCTGCCGACCGAACCGTCTCGCCCGGTTTACCGGTGCCGGCCCGCCAGCCGGCGGCGGCCCAACCACGCCATCAAGGGGAAGTGAAAGTGAAGCTGAAGGTATCGCACGTCGCGCTGGCCGCTGCCTGCGCACTGTCGGGCGCGCACGCCATTGCCGCCGACGTCGTCAAGATCGGTTTCGCCGCACCGCTGACCGGCCCGCAGTCGAACTACGGCACGGACATGCAGAAGGGCGTGCAGCTCGCGATCGCCGATTTCAACGCGACGCGTCCGACGATCGGCGGCAAGCCCGTCACGTTCCAGCTCGATTCGCAGGACGACCAGGCCGACCCGCGCACGGGCACGACCGTCGCTCAGCGGCTGATCGACGACAACGTCCGCGGGATCATCGGGCACTTCAACTCGGGCACGAGCATTCCCGCGTCCGACCTGTACGATCGCGCGGGGCTGCCGCAGATCTCGATGGCCACGTCGCCGCAATACACCGCGCGCGGCTACAAGACGACCTACCGGCTGCTGACGAGCGACGCGCAAGCAGGCCGCATCGTCGGCACGTACGCGGTGAAGACGCTGCGCTTCAAGCGCATCGCGATCATCGACGACCGCACGGCCTACGGCCAGGGCATCGCCGACGAATTCGCGAAGGCCGTCGAGGCGGCGGGCGGCACGATCATCAAGCGCGACTTCACGAACGACAAGGCGCTCGATTTCTCCGCGATCCTGACCAACCTCAAGGGGATGAACCCGGACGCGATCTTCTACGGCGGCGGCGACGCGCAATCGTCGCCGATGATCCGCAAGATGCGCCAGCTCGGGATGAAGTCGGCGTTCGTGACGGGCGAGATGTCGCGCTCGCCGACGTTCCTGAAGGTCGGCGGCGACGCGGCCGAAGGCGCGATCGTCTACATGGGCGGGCTGCCGAAGGAGAAGATGCCGGGCTTCGCCGGCTACGCGGCACGCTACAAGGCGCGCTTCAACGAAGACGTGATCACCTACTCGCCGTACTCGTACGACGGCACGATCGCGCTGCTCACCGCGATGAAGGACGCGAACTCGACCGACCCGAAGGTGTACACGCCGTATCTCGGCAAGGTGTCGGTCAAGGGCGTGTCGGCCCCGAGCATCGCGTACGACGCGAAGGGCGACCTGAAGGATGCGCCGGTGACGATCTACAAGGTCGAGCGCGGCACGTTCAAGCCGGTCGATACGATCGCCGGCAACTGATACGCAACCCGGCCCCGCGCGGCGCGTCGGCGGCTCACCGGCCGCCCGCGCCGCGCGCGCTTTTGCCCCGGCCCCGGCCGCACGCTCCGAAGCCTTC
Source organism: Burkholderia sp. 22088 (assembly GCF_052045915.1). Lineage (NCBI taxonomy): Bacteria > Pseudomonadati > Pseudomonadota > Betaproteobacteria > Burkholderiales > Burkholderiaceae > Burkholderia > Burkholderia sp. 22088. The sequence continues at coordinate 346,416 of NZ_JBQEPY010000008.1, read as the reverse complement.
CCCGTCGCCCACCCGCGCACGCATTTCGCGCTCCTGTAGAATCCTCCCACCCGCTTTGACGCTTCGTCCCTGCCGTGCCCCATCCCGGTGCGGCGGCGCGTGTTGCGCGCCTCACCCGGCACACGACACGCTTCGACGATGCAAGCCGCGCCTTGTCAGTCCATGCCGATAGCGGGCCCTGGAGACGCAGCACCGACAACAACATTCGAAAACCGATCGTCCTGACCATGCAAGCTTCCGAATTGAGCGGCGTGCCTCGCGCCGCCGAACGCGCGCTCACGCGCAGCGACTACAAGACCCTTGGCCTTGCCGCACTCGGCGGCGCCCTCGAGTTCTACGACTTCATCATCTTCGTGTTCTTCGCGCCGGCGATTGGGCAACTGTTCTTCCCGCACGACATTCCCGACTGGCTGCGCCAGTTGCAGACGTTCGGCATCTTCGCGGCCGGCTATCTCGCGCGTCCGCTCGGCGGCGTGATCATGGCGCACTTCGGCGACCTGTTCGGCCGCAAGCGGATGTTCACGCTGAGCGTGCTGATGATGTCCGTGCCGACGCTGCTGATGGGCCTGCTGCCGACCTACGACACGATCGGCATCCTCGCGCCGGTGTTGCTGCTGCTGTTCCGCGTGCTGCAGGGCGCGGCAGTCGGCGGCGAGGTGCCGGGCGCGTGGGTGTTCGTGTCCGAGCACGTGCCGTCGCGTCATATCGGCTATGCATGCGGCACGCTGACCGCGGGCCTGACGGCCGGCATCCTGCTCGGCTCGCTCGTCGCCGCCGGCATCAACAGCCGTTACTCGACCGCCGAAGTCGCCGCGTTCGCATGGCGCATCCCGTTCCTGCTCGGCGGCGTGTTCGGCCTGTTCTCCGTGTACCTGCGTCGCTGGCTGCATGAAACGCCGGTGTTCGCCGAAATGAAGGCGAAGAAGGCGCTCGCGGCCGAGATTCCGCTGAAGGCCGTGCTGCGCGACCACGGCCGCGCGGTGATCGTGTCGATGCTGCTCACGTGGATGCTGTCGGCCGCGATCGTCGTCGTGATCCTGATGACGCCCGCGCTGCTGCAGAAGCAGTTCCACCTGACGCCCGCGACGACGCTGTTCGCGAACAGCGTCGCAACGCTGTGCCTGACCGCCGGCTGCATCACCGCGGGTTCGCTCGCGGGCTGGATCGGCGCGAAGCGCGTGCTCGGCATCGGCGGCATCGGGCTGGCCGCGTGCTACTACCTGCTGTTCGTGCAGGTCGCGGCCGATGCGTCGACGCTGCCGCTCTACTACGGAATCGCGGGCTTCATGGTCGGCACGATCGGCGCGGTGCCGTTCGTGATGGTCAAGAGCTTCCCGGCCGTCGTGCGCTTCTCGGGCATCTCGTTCTCGTACAACGTCGCGTATGCGATCTTCGGCGGCCTCACGCCGGTGATCGTGTCGCTGATGATGAAATCGAATCCGCTCGCGCCGGTCGTGTACGTCGCGGCGATCTGCGTGCTCGGCGCGATCGCCGTGCAGTTCTCGAAGGATGCGAAGGACGTGAAGGACGTGAAAGGCACGCACTGAACGCCGGCGCCCGCTTGATGAACGAAGGGCCGAATCCCGCGGCGTGCGGGATTCGGCCCTTTTGCCTTGCCTCGGCCTGGCGGCGCGAGTCGGCCCGGTTCAACGCAGCACGCCGTACGACGAACTCGGCCGGCGCAGCGCGTCGATACTCGCGCCGCCGGCGCCGGTGACGAACAGCAGCAGGAACCCGCCGGCGATCGCGACGTTCTTCCAGAAGTGAATCACCATGTCGTGCTGAACGGCGGCGCTCGTCGCGTCCCAGAAATTGTGCCCGACCATCGCGGTCGCGATCGTGTAGACCGCCATCAGCAACGCGAGCGGCCGTACCTTGTAGCCGACGATCAGCAGCAGGCCGCCGAGCCCCTCGATCGCGACGACGATCGGCGCGACGACCTGTTGATAGGGCACGTTCATTCCGTGCAGATACGCGATGAAATCGCTGTAGCCGAGCAGCTTCATGATGCCGCCCCACAAGAACAACGCCGCCAGCGCCAGGCGTGCGAAAAAAATGACGCCGGAATCGACGGTACGCGTCATGCCTCTCTCCTCGTATGCAATTCGGCCGCTTGCCCCGGGCGCGCCCGGGCGGTTCGACGCCGCGCGGCCCGGGAGGGGGCGCGGCAAATGGGCCAGCATAGAGGGTCTTTTCGCCGTGTCCAAGAAAAAGGTTGTAGCAAATCTTTACACTGCGGCGGCCGCGCCGGCGGCTCGACGCACTGAAAAACGCGTTTAGCCCGCGTCGCTCAACAACACGCCTTTCTTGAAGATGAAGCAGCCATAGCCGCGCAGCTCGCCGGTGACGATCACCGCGTAGGCCTGCTGCGCGCGCTCGTAGAACGCGAAACGGTCGATGCCCGCGAGCGGCACCGCGCGCCCTTCCGCGCGGTCGATCTCGGCCTGCACCTCGCGCTGCACGGGCGGCACCGCGGCTGCGTCGCCGACGACTTCCATCCGCCATGCGGGTGTGTCAACGAACGTGTCGAGCGGCAGCACGGACAGCACCGCGCGCACGACGCGCGCGGAATCGGCGCCGTCGATGCGCAACGCGCGGCCGACCACCGTGTGCTCCGCGACGGATTCCGCCGGGAAATTCGCATCGCAGATCGCGATTTCGTCACCGTGCCCCATCGCACGCAGCGTGTGCAGGATGTCGGCGTGCAGCAGCGGGTCGAGATTCTTCAGCATGTCGGCTAGTCTCCGGGATCAGGAACGAATCGCATAACGTTACCCGATCCCGGTGGCCGTTGCGCATGCATCGCTCGCGTCACGGCGCCGCGGCCGGCATCTCGTCGATGAAACCGGTGACCGTCGCGAGGCGGCCGGACGCGTCGACCGTGCCGAAGTCCGAACCCTTCACGATCGCCGCGCCGTCGGGCGACACGAGCGCCCACGAGAACCGCAGGTGCTGGCCGAACGCGTCGACGTCGGTCGTGCGGCGAAAACGGAACGCGGGGAAGCGCGCCTGCACGGCCGCGATCATTGCGTCGATGCCCGCGTGGCCGTCGCCGGCCATCAACGGATCGCGATAGGCCGCGTCGCTCGCGTAGGTCGCGTCGATCAGCGCGCGGCGGCGCGCGACGTCGGGTTCGTTCCATGCGTCGAAGTAGCGGTCGATCAGGTCGGCGTGAATGGACGAGGCGGACAAAGCGGATTGAGCGGTGTTCATGGCGAGGCTCCTTGTGTCGATGAGGGGACGAGGTCGCGAACGTTGCGTGTTTCGTATTCGCGTGCCGTCATCGTCGCCGGCCTCGCGCGGGCGGTCGATTACGTACGAGGTAAGGAAATCGCGCCCGCGCCGCCGCGATCAGCCGGCCGCGTAGTTGGCCGCGTAGTCGACCGCCAGGCTCCACGCCGGATCCTCGTGCTTCGCCCAGTACGCGTCGAACAGCCGGCGCGTCATCGGGCCCGGCCGGCCGTCGCCGATCGGTGCGCCGTTCAGCCGCGTGACGGGCATGATCCCGCCGGCCGTCGACGTGATGAACACCTCGTCGGCTTCGCGCAGTTGCGCATCGTCGACGCGGCCGGCCTGCGCGTCGATGCCCATCGACGCCGCCAGCTCGAACACGGTCTGCCGCGTGATGCCGTGCAGCACGCCGCGCTCGGGCGTCCGAAGCCGGCCGTCGCGCACGATGAAGACGTTGAACCCGGGCCCTTCGGCGATGCTGCCGTCCGTGCACTTCAGCACGACCGACTCCGCACCCGCGTCATACCCCTTCAGCAGCCCGGCGACGAGGTCGAGCCAGTGGTAGTTCTTGATCTGCGGATCGACCGATTCGGGCGGAATCCGCCGCACGTCGTCGACCAGATGCAGGTGCAGGCCCTCGCGCAACTGCCGCTCGTTCGCGACCGAGCCGTACGGCACCGCGAACGCGATGAACTGGTTCACCGCGTCGCGCGGGTCGCGGCTGAAGGTGGGCGATACGCCGCGCGTGCACAGCATTTCGACGTACGCGTTGCGCAGGCCCGAGCGGCGCACGCATTCGACGAGGATGTCGCGCAGCGCGTCGTCGCCCAACGGCACGTCCAGCCGCAGCCTCGCCAGCGAGCGCCTGAACCGCGCGATGTGCCGGTCGAGGCGGAAGAAGCGGCCGTTCCACACGTGCACGGTGTCGTACGTGACGTCCGAATGCAGGAAACCCCAGTCGAGCACCGACACGCGCGCGTCGGCGATCGGAACGAAGCGGCCATTCATGTACGCGGCGCCCGGCGGATACGCGGATGCTTCGGCGGACTGAATGCTCTCCGGCGCCGTACGTTTCACGTCGGGCGCGTGCGGCGCGTAGTCGACCTGCGCGACAAACGACGCGCGATCGGCGTCGAACACGCTGCGATGCACGACCGCATTCGGCCCCGCCGCGCGATCGAACGACAGCTTGCCGTCGAGATGGTCGATCTCGTGCTGCATCAGCTCCGACACATCGGGCGACAGCGCGTCGCGCCGATGCAGCTCGCCATCGAGCGTCGTGTACTGCACGCTCACCGATGCGTGGCGCTCGACACGCACGAACAGGTCGGGAAAGCACATGCAGTCGTCCCACAGCGTCATCCGCGCGTCGCTGCGCCACACGATTTCGGGGTTCACGATCACGTCGGGCCAGCCGTCCAGCGCGAGCGCGATCATCCGTTGCCCGACGCCGATCTGCGGCGCGGCGACCGCGCGGCCGAAACCGTGTTCGTCGCGAAACGCGCGCAGCGCGGCGCGCAGTGCGCCGGCGGCTTCGCGTACGGCGGGATCGGTAACGTCGCCGACCGGCCGCGCGACGTCGCGCAGCGATGCGGTGCCCACCGGAAGAATCCGCGTATTCATTTCACTACCTCCGACAAAGTCACCTTGTTGCCTCCCTTGAACGTCGAAATCGTTGCCGCCGGATTACGCAGCTCGCCGTTCGCGTCGAACGCGATCCGGCCGGTCACGCCCTGGAAGTCGACGCGATGCAGCGCGTCGACGATCTTCGCCGGATCGGTGGACTGCGCGAGCATCACCGCGTGGTAGACGGCCATCATCGCGTCGTAGGCGTACGGTGCGTAGAGCTGCACGGGGGCGCCGTACTTCCGCGTGAAGCGCGCCGCGAACGCGGGGCCGCCCGGCATCTTCGCGAGGCTTCGGCCGCCGTCCGCGCACACGAGGTTGCCGTCGAGTGCATCGCCGGCCAGTTTCAGGATCTCGTGCGTGCACAGACCGTCGCCGCCCAGCAGCGGCACGGCGATCCGCAGCTTCTTCATCTGCTTGAGCATCGGCCCGCCCTGCGTGTCCATGCCGCCGAAGAAGATCGCGTCGGGCGCACGGCCCTTGAGCAGCGTCAGCGGCGCGCCGAAGTCGAACGCCTTGTCGGTCGTGTATTCGCGTGCGACCACGGCGGCGCCCGTGTTCCCGAGCCCGCCGGCGAACACGTCCGCGATGCCCTGCCCGTAGGCCGTGCGATCGTCGACGACACCGATGCGGCGCGCGTGCAACTGCTCGACCGCATAGCGCGCGACTGCCTGCCCGAGAAAGTCGTCGTTCGCGAGCATCCGGAACGTGGTGCGATAGCCGAGACGCGTGAACGCCGGATTGGTGGCCGACGGCGTGAGCTCCGCGATGTTCGCCGTCGCGTAGAGCCGCGCGACGGCGATCGACGTCCCCGAATTCTGGTGGCCGATCACGGCGCTGACGTGCGTATCGACGAAGCGCTGCGCGACCGTCGTCGCGACCTTCGGGTCGGCCTGGTCGTCCTGCGCGTCGAGCACGAACGTGACCGGATGCCCGGCGACGCCTGGATGCGCCGCGTTGATTTCGTCGATCGCGAGCCGAATGCCGCGCGCGCTGTCCTCGCCGAAATGCGCCTGCGCACCCGTGAGCGCGCCGGCAAAACCCACGACGACCGTATCCGCGCCGAACGCGGGAACGGCCGGTACAAGCGACACAAGTGGCACCAGCAGCACGAGCGGCGCCAGCAGCAGATGTCGGAAACGCATGATGTTTTCCTCGCAGCTTCATCGTTGACGGGTGCTACGATTATCGGCAGCCGTCGCGAAATCCGATAAACATCGGGCGGCATCATTCGCGAGTTTGTTTCGTTTTTTCTCTCCGAAGGAAATCCGATGAATCCCGCCGCCACACCGCTCGACGACTTCGACCTGCGGATCCTCGCCCGCCTCCAGCACGACAACCAGATCACCAACCAGGCGCTCGCCGCCGAGATCGGCCTGAGCCCGCCCGCATGCCTGCGCCGCGTGAAGCGGCTGCGCGACGAGCGCTATATCCAGCAGGACGTTTCCGTCGTCGATCCGACCAAGGTCGGCCTCCCGTTGACGATGCTCGTCCTCGTGCAGGTCGAGCGCGAACGGGTCGACCTGCTCGACGAATTCAAGCGGTTCCTGAAGTCGCTGCCGGAAGTCATGCAGTGTTATGTGGTGACGGGGCGCGCCGATTTCGTGCTGATGATCGCGATGCGCGACATCGACCACTACGAGGAGTTTTCCACGCGCGTATTCCGGCAGCACCACAACATTCGTCACTTCGAAACGATGGTCGTGATGTCGCGCGTCAAGGTCGGGCTGTCGCTGCCGATCGACATCGCATAACGATCGCCGCAATGAAAACGGGCGCCGTCGGGCGCCCGCATCGTCCGGCGGCATCGGCCGCGCGCGTCAGGTCACCGGCGCCGGATTGAACAGCGTCAGCGCATTCGCGAGCTTCCACTGCTCGGCCCACGTGCGGCGCTTGCCGCTCGCGACGTCGAGCATCAGCCGGAACAGTTCCCAGCCGGTGTCCTCGATCGTCGCCGCGCCGGTCGCGATCCGCCCCGCGTCGAGATCCATCAGGTCGTGCCAGCGGCGCGCGAGATCGCTGCGCGTCGCGACCTTGATCACCGGCACCTGTGCGAGGCCGTACGGCGTGCCGCGGCCGGTCGTGAAAACGTGCAGGTTCATCCCGGCCGCGAGCTGCAGCGTGCCGCAGATGAAGTCGCTCGCGGGCGTCGCCGCATAAAGCAGCCCCTTCTGCTTCGCGCGATCGCCGGGACGCACGACACCAGCGATCGGCGCGCTGCCCGACTTCACGATCGAGCCCATCGCCTTCTCGACGATGTTCGACAGGCCGCCCTTCTTGTTGCCGGGCGTCGTGTTCGCGCTGCGGTCGACGCGGCCGCGCTGCAGGTAACGGTCGTACCAGTCCATCTCGCGAATGATCTCGCGCGCAACGTCCTCGTTCGCCGCACGCGACGTGAGCTGCGCGACACCGTCACGCACTTCCGTCACCTCGGAGAACATGATCGTCGCGCCCGCGCGCACCAGCAGGTCGGCCGCGAAGCCGACGGCCGGATTCGCGGTGAGCCCCGAGAACGCGTCGCTGCCGCCGCACTGCACGCCGACGACGAGATCCGACGCAGGGCACGTCTCGCGGCGGCGGCGGTTCAGCCGCTCGAGATGCGATTCGGCCATCTTCATGATCGAGTCGATCATCGAGTTGAAGCCGACGTGCGCGGCGTCCTGCAGGCACACGACACCGCCGTTGTCGCCGGCGCCGTCGGCCGCCACCGGAATCGCGCCGGGCGGCAGCAGGCGCTCGGGCTGAAGCTTCTCGCAGCCGAGGCTCACGGTCATCACCTCGCCGCCGAAGTTCGGATTCAGGCTGATGTTGCGCAGCGTACGGATCGGGATGTCGGCGTCGGGCGCGTCGATCGCGACGCCGCAGCCGTACGTGTGCTCGAGCCCGACCACGTCGTCGACGTTCGGGTAGCGCGGCAGCAGCTCGGCCTTGATCCGCCGCACCGCATGCTCGACGACGCCCGACACGCACTGCACGGTCGTCGTGATCGCGAGGATGTTGCGCGTGCCGACCGAGCCGTCGGCATTGCGGAAGCCCTCGAACGTATAGCCTTCGAGCGGCGGCAGAGGCGGCGCGGCACGCGTCGCGAGCGGCAGGTTGTCGAGCCCCGGCGGCTCGGGCATGCGCATCGTGCGCTCGTTGACCCAGCTGCCGCGTCGCAGCTCGGCCAGCGCATAACCGATCACCACGTTGTAGCGGACGATCGGGTCGCCGGCCGCGAGATCGACCAGCGCGACCTTGTGCCCCTGCGGCACGCCTTCGCGCAGCGTCAGCCCGTCGGCGAACGTCGCGCCCTCGGGCAGGCCGCCGTCGTTGACGACGATCGCGACGTTGTCGTCCGGATGCACACGGATGTAGAGCGGGGAAGCAGTCATCGGAAATCCTGGAGGCTGTCGGCCATATTGTTAGTCATCATACGACATTCAACTCTGGCCGGCGATGCTGCGTAAACCCTTATCCGGAAAGACCCTATCATTTACCCGCCAGCAAACCGCTTGCGTGGTCCTTTCCCTCGTTGTACGATGACATACAACGACATCGCCAATTTGGCTCGTATGCCGTTCCCGACGAACCAGCACTCGCGCTAGACGGACGACCCGACCATGACTTCACCGCAAGAACTCAAACAGATCATCTCCCACGGCCTGCTGTCCTTTCCGCTGACGGACTTCGACGCCGACGGCAGCTTCCGCCCGTCCACCTATGCCGAGCGCCTGGAATGGCTCGCGCCGTACGGTGCGAGCGCGCTGTTCGCGGCCGGCGGCACCGGTGAATTCTTCTCGCTCACGCAGCGCGAGTATTCGGACGTGATCCGCGTCGCGACGGAAACCTGCAAGGGCAAGGTGCCGATCCTCGCCGGCGCGGGCGGCGCGACGCGCGTCGCGATCGAATATGCGCAGGAGGCCGAGCGCCTCGGCGCGAGCGGCGTGCTGCTGATGCCGCACTACCTGACCGAAGCCAGCCAGGAAGGGATCGCCGAGCATGTCGAGCAGGTGTGCCGCGCACTGAAGATCGGCGTCGTGGTGTACAACCGGGCGAATTCGAAGCTGAACGCCGACATGCTCGAGCGCCTCGCCGATCGTTGCCCGAACCTGATCGGCTTCAAGGACGGCGTCGGCGAAATCGAAAGCATGGTGACGATCCGCCGCCGCCTCGGCGACCGCTTCGCGTATCTCGGCGGCCTGCCGACGGCCGAAGTCTATGCCGCCGCGTACAAGGCGCTCGGCGTGCCGGTGTATTCGTCGGCCGTGTTCAACTTCATCCCGAAGACGGCGATGGAGTTCTACGAAGCGATCGCGAAGGACGACCACGCGACGGTCGGTCGCCTGCTCGACACGTTCTTCCTGCCGTACCTGAAGATCCGCAACCGCCGCGCGGGTTATGCGGTCAGCATCGTGAAGGCGGGCGCGAAGCTCGTCGGCCACGACGCGGGCCCCGTGCGGGCGCCGCTCGTCGACCTCACCGAGGCCGAAGCGGCCGAACTCGACGTGCTGATCAAGAAGATGGGCCCGCAGTAAGCGGGTACGGCCTGCGCGGCGCCTTGATCGGCCCCCCCCAGGCCGGTTGTCGCGTCGCGTGCCGGTTCGACGGTATCTCGACCGTTCGCAGTAGTATCCGCGCACCCATCCGCCGCAACGGGTGCCGGCTCCGGCGCAGCGCTTCGCATGACGCCACCCCGCCTCGCAGGCCGTCCGGCCGCGTCACATCTGCGCGATGATTCCGACGATCCGGTGGCGCACGTTCGCGAGCCTGACCCGCGTCGCCTCGATCTGCCCCTGTGTGCCCGCCCGCGCGCGTGCATTCGATTCGCCGTCGAGAATCTGCCCGAGCACGTCGCGGTCGACGACCGCATCGAAGAACCGGCCGACCGTGATCGTCGCCGACTGCTTCGCGGTCGCGAGCTGGCTGTTCGCCTGCAGCAGTGCTTCGGTGCGCAGGCCCGGGTCGCGTTCGTCGATGCCGCGCCGGTACTGGAGCGCGAACACCAGCGCTTCCATGTCCTGCCGGAAACGGCGCACGGCTTGCCCGAACACGAGCGAATGCGCGTCGGCGCCCGTGACGACGCGCCCCTGGTTGATCGTCACGTCGAATTCGCTGCCGCCCAGGTCGCGCTGGAATTCCAGCAGCGCGTTCGCGAGCACGCGCCCTTCGCTGTACTGGCCGACCTGGGTGCGCACGGATTTCGCGACGTCGCCGATCGCTTTCCACAATCCGGCCGCGAACAGGTGATCGCCACGCTTGTTGATGTTCATCGGGGGTTCCCTCGTTGTCTTTTGTCGGTCTCTCAGGCTCGCCTGCGGGCCGGCTGGCCCGAGGCTTCGCTACTGTAGGAGAAAACCGGGTGACGGGGAAGACGGCAAGATCCACGGCAGTCACGTACCCCGAGGCCGCTGCTCCGACCGCCGACTTCCATGCTGCCCCGACATGATTCTTGTCGACACTTCGAACAAACCCGTCAGCACCGAAACCCGCCATGCAAAAAAGGCGGAAGCGGCCCACCGGCCACATCCGCCTTTTGGTTTCCGCGTGCCGGCACCGCCCCCGACGCACCGGCCGCCGGAAATCACACGCTCAATCGTCGCCGCCCGTCACTCCGCCTTCCCGTCCCGCAGCCGCGGAATCGCGAGCGGATTCTTCTCCTGCAGCCCTTCCGGCAGCAGATCGTCCGGGAAATCCTGGTAGCACACCGGGCGCAGGAAACGCTCGATCGCCGTCGCGCCGACCGACGTGACGGACGGGTTCGACGTCGCGGGGAACGGCCCGCCGTGCACCATCGCGTCACACACCTCGACGCCGGTCGGGTAACCGTTCACGAGCAGGCGCCCGGCCTTGCGTTCGAGGATCGGCAGCAGCCGGCGGGCCAGCGGCTTGTCGTCGGCGTCCATCTGCAGCGTCGCCGTGAGCTGGCCCTCGAGCGCGTCGAGCACGCGCGCGACTTCGTCGAGATCGCGGCAGCGCACGATCAGCGACGCCGGCCCGAACACTTCGTGGCTGAACGCCGGCTCGGCCAGGAACGCCTGCGCGCCGACTTCGTACAACGCGCCGCCGGCCTGGCAGTCGGTCTGCGCGGCCTCGCCCGCGCCGATTTCGCGCACGCCCGGCAATTCGGCCAGCTTGCCGCGGCCATGGCGATACGCATCGGCGATCCCGGGCGTGAGCATCACGCCGGCCGGCTTCTTCGCGAGCGCCTGCGCGGCAACGGATTCGAAGCGGTCGAGATCGGGGCCGTCGATCGCGAGCACGAGGCCCGGATTGGTACAGAACTGGCCGACGCCGAGCGTCAGCGAATCGACGAAACCCGTCGCGATCGCGTCGCCGCGCGCGGCGAGCGCCGCCGGGAACAGCACGACGGGGTTGATGCTGCTCATTTCCGCGTAGACGGGAATCGGCTGCGGGCGGGCATTCGCGATCTGCACGAGCGCCATGCCGCCCTGCCGCGACCCCGTGAAGCCGACGGCCTGGACCGCCGGATGGCCGACGAGCGCCGCGCCGATCACGCGGCCTGGGCCGATCAGCAGCGAGAACACGCCGGCCGGCATCCCGGTTTTCGCGACGGCGGCGCGAATCGCGCGGCCGACCAGTTCGGACGTGCCGAGGTGCGCCTCGTGCGCCTTCACGATCACCGGGCAGCCGGCCGCGAGCGCCGACGCCGTATCGCCGCCGGCCACCGAGAACGCGAGCGGGAAATTGCTCGCACCGAACACGACGACGGGCCCGAGCCCGACTTTCTGCAGCCGCAGGTCCGAGCGCGGCAGCGGCGTGCGGGCAGGCTGCGCGGGATCGATCGACGCGGCGAGGAAGCGGCCGTCACGCACGACACGCGCGAACAGCCGGAGCTGGCCGACGGTGCGGCCGCGCTCACCCTGCAGCCGCGCGACGGGCAGGCCTGTTTCAGCGTGCGCGCGCTCGATCAGCGCGTCGCCGAGCGCGACGATTTCATCCGCGATCGCGTCGAGAAACGCCGCGCGGGCCGCGAGCGGCTGCGCGCGGTACGCGTCGAACGCGTCGCGCGCGAGTTCGCATGCACGCTCGATGTCGGCCTGCGCCGCGACGCCGAATGCCGGCGCGTCGATCGGTGCGCCCTTCGACGGGTCGAACGCGCGCAAGGTACCGGCCGAGCCGGCGACCGCTTCGGCGCCGATCAGCATCTCTCCTGTCAGTTGCATGGGTGTGCTCCGTGGTTCGGGAATGATGGGCTCATTGTAGCCCAGCAGATACGATGTCTGCCGACATGATTTTGCGATTCACGCGGGTCATCGATCTTGCCACACAATGCGCGAATCCCTTATTTATTCGGCCCATGCCCAAATGGTGGACGTTTTGTGTCGTGCCCAACGGGAAAACCCGAGGTTTCCGGGGTCGACCAACCCACATAAACTCCGCACCATGTCATACGACGACGTACATTAAAGTGCCGAATCAGACCACCCCTCGCGATCTTCCGCTCGACCTCGCGCACACCGCGCGCCGGACCGCCGTGCGCTACTGGATCCTGGCGATGCTGTTCGTCGTCACGACGCTCAACTATGCGGATCGCGCGACGCTGTCGATCACCGGCACGCCGATCCGCAAGGCGTTCGGCATCGACCCGGTGACGATGGGCTACATCTTCTCGGCGTTCAGCTGGGCGTACGTGCTCGCGCAACTGCCGAGCGGCTGGCTGCTCGACCGCTTCGGCGCGCGCCGCGTGTACGCGGCCAGCATCTTCCTGTGGTCGGCGTTCACGCTGCTGCAGGGCACGATCGGGCTCGGCGGCAGCGCCGCGTTCGCGGTGGCCGCGCTGTTCGCGATGCGCTTCGCGGTCGGCATCGCCGAGGCCCCCGCCTTTCCCGCGAACGCGAAAGTCGTCGCGAGCTGGTTCCCGACCGCCGAGCGCGGCACGGCGTCCGCGATCTTCAACGCCGCGCAATACTTCGCGGCCGTGGTGTTCTCGCCGCTGATGGCGTGGCTCACGCATGCGTACGGCTGGCACCAGGTGTATCTGTGGCTCGGCCTCGCGGGCATCGCGCTCGCGTTCCTGTGGCTGCGGGTCGTGAAGGATCCGGCCGACCATCCGGCCGTGAACCGCGCGGAGCTCGAGCACATCGAGCAGGGCGGCGGCCTCGTGCGCACGACCGTGCGCGGCACCGACGGCCTGCGCTCGGAAGGCCGCCGCGTGGCGGGCTGGTACTACGTGCGCCAGCTGCTGTCGAACCGGATGCTGATCGGCGTGTATCTCGGCCAGTACTGCGTGAACGTGCTCACCTATTTCTTTCTCACGTGGTTCCCGATCTACCTCGTGCAGGCGCGCGGGATGTCGCTGCTGAAGGCCGGCTTCATGACGTCGCTGCCCGCGATCTGCGGGTTCCTCGGCGGGGTGCTCGGCGGAATGCTGTCGGACGGGCTGATCCGTCGCGGCGTGTTGCTCACGCTCGCGCGCAAGATTCCGATCGTCGGCGGGATGGCGCTGTCGATGGTCATCATCGGCTGCAACTACGTCGACAGCGAAGCGCTCGTGATCGTGCTGATGGCCGTGTCGTTCTTCGGCAAGGGCATCGGCTCGCTCGGCTGGGCCGTCGTCGCCGATACCGCGCCGAAGGAAGCGATCGGCCTGTCGGGCAGCCTGTTCAACATGTTCGGCAACACGGCCGGCATCGTCGCGCCGATCGCGATCGGCTATCTCGTCGGCGCGAGCGGCTCGTTCAACGGCGCACTCGTGTTCGTCGGGCTGAACGCGCTCGTCACCGTGTTCAGCTATCTCGTGATCGTGAAGGACATCAGGCGCGTCGAGCTACGGCATCGCGACGCGTGAGATTCGGCAAAAAGAAGGAAAAGGGAAACGACGGCGGCCGCGTAACAGCGGCCGCCGTTTTGGCGTCAGGCCGCGGAATGCGCGACGCGCAGCATGTCGTGCACGCCGGACGTCATCAGCGCGAGGAACGCGAGCAGGCCGACGTAGCAGAGCGCGTACGTCGTCTTCGTCTCGATCGACGTCGCGTAGTACACGCGATTCTCCGGCGCATCGGGATCGTAGCGCCACGCGCGCTTGAGCTGCGGCAGCGCGAGGATCGCCATCACGATCAGCAGCGGGCTCGGCCGATACACGAACAGCGCGATCAGCACGGGCACGCCCGCGAACCAGATGCGCGGCGACAGCACCGCGGTGATCCGCCCGCCGTCGAACGGCGACAGCGGAATCATGTTGAACAGGTTCAGGAAGAAGCCCGTGTACGACAGCGCGAGCAGCAGGTTGCTGTCGTAGTGGCGCGCGGCCGCGTAGCAGGCCAGTGCACCGAGCGTGCCGACGAACGGCCCGGCGAGCCCGACGTACGCCTCGGTTTCCGCGTCGTGCGGCATCTCCTTCAGCTGGATCCACGCGCCGACGAACGGGATGAAGGTCGGCAGCCCGACGTCGAGCCCGCGCCGCTGCGCGGCCACGTAGTGGCCGGCCTCGTGCACCAGCAGCAGTGCCACGAAACCGGCCGCGAACCGCCAGCCGTAGAACAGCGCGTAGACCGCGATCGACGCGAGCATGGTGCCCGCCGACACGAGCACCTTGCCGAGCTTGAGGCCGCCGAAGATCAGCAGCAACAGCTTCGTCATTCCTTGCGCTCCGTGGCGGATGCATCGGACATGCCGGATGCATCGGCGACGGCCGGCACCGCGGCCGGCTTCGGCTTGCGCCCGAAGAAGCGTTTCAGCGCGGCGCCGCCGGCCAGCAGCGCAACCGCGCCCACCTTGAAGAACTTCACCGCGAACGCGCCGATCAACGCGAGCAGGCCGAGCTTCTTCGCGCCGACGCCGACGATCAGCGCCGCGAGGCCATACTCGGCGACGTGGTCGGTCGACTTGTTGAAATCGGCGTAGCGCTTGCCGTCGTTGAAGCTGATGTTCGACAGCAGTTCGTCGGCCGACGCCTTGTATTTCGGCAGATCGGCGAGCGTCGACGCCATCGTCAGCGACAGGTAGCCGTCGCGGCCGAGCACGAGCGTCCGGTAGTTCACGCCGTCGTTCTCGGCGTTCGGGGCCGCGCCCTTGTCGCGGATGATCGCGGACCACACGAGCCGGTGCGTGGCCGCGTCGTACGCAGGCGCCTTCGCCCAGCCGACCACCTCGGTTTCGGGCAGGCCGCGCTCCTTGCGCCCGGGGTTGTCTTCCTCGGTGCCGGCCTGCAGGCTCTTCAGCAGCTCGTCGGGTTTCCAGTCCTTCGCGTCGTCGTCGCGGATATAGCCGCTCGGCTCGAACGACACGACCGAGATCCAGTCGGCGTCGGGATCGTCGGGCAGCACGAGGCCGACCAGCCTAGTTTCGTCGATCGAGTTGCCCATCGAGCGCAGGTAGCGGCCGGCTTCGGCGGCCGGCACGAACGATTCGCCGGCTTTCAGCTTCAGCACGGCTTCGTGTTTCACATCGATATCGGTCGGGCCCTTCACGACCGCGTCGTTGGCGGCGGCGGCCGCGGCCCTCATTTCCACCTGCGCGGCTTCGGTCTGCGCGTGGCCGCTGATCGCGGTGAATGCAAGCGTCGCCATGCAGGCGAGCCGGACGGCAAGTTTTTTCATTGTTGGATTCCCCTGGAATGCCTTGTCGTAAATATGCACGGCGTCGGCCCTTGCGTTTTCAATCGCGGGTCCGGCGTCGTCTCTCAGTTGGCACGGGGGCTATGGTAACGCAGCGCCGCGACACGCCCGGGGGAGGCGCGATGCTTACGTCGCAGGTAATGCCCAAGGCACTCGGGATTGCCTATCATCTGCTGCATGAACCCGACCGCCGCCCTCCACTCGCCCTCCCCGTCCGCCGGCCGCGCGTCCGGCATCGGCCCGCTGCTGCGCACGTGGCGGCAACGCCGGCGCCTGAGCCAGATGGCGCTCGCGCTCGACGCGGACGTTTCCGCGCGCCACCTGAGCTTCGTCGAATCGGGCCGCGCGCAGCCGAGCCGCGAGATGGTGCTGCATCTCGCGGAGCGTCTCGACGTGCCGCTGCGCGAACGCAATGCGCTGCTCGTCGCGGCCGGCTTCGCGCCGCTGTTCCGCGAACGGCCGTTTTCGGATCCGCAGCTCGATGCCGCGCGCCATGCGGTGGAAGCCGTGCTGCGCGGCCACGAGCCCTACCCGGCGCTCGCCGTGGATCGTCACTGGACGCTGCTCGCCGCGAACCGGATGCTCGGCGCGCTGGTCGCGCAGGCCGATCCGTCGCTGCTGCAACCGCCCGTCAACGTGCTGCGGCTGAGCCTGCATCCGGACGGCCTCGCGTCGCAGATCGTCAACTGGCACGAGTGGCGCGCGCACATCCTGCATCGGCTGCAGCGGCAGATCGATGCGAGCGGCGACCGCGCGCTGCACACGCTACGCGACGAACTCGCCGCGTATCCGGCACCGGCCGGCCAGCCCGACGACACGCATGCGCGCACCGACTTCGCGGATATCGCCGTGCCGTTGCGGCTGCGCACGGCGGCCGGCGAACTGACGTTCTTCAGCACGACGACGGTGTTCGGCACGCCGGTCGACGTGACGCTGTCGGAACTCGCGATCGAGGCGTTTTTCCCCGCGAATCCGGAGACGGTGGAAGCAATGCGGGCGCTCGCGGACGCTTTGCCGGCGCAATAACGCGTGCGCAACGGAGCGTGAAGGAAAGCGGCACACGAACGCCGGCTTCCAGGCCAACGCCGGTGCTGCCGATGCAGTTGCGCTCGGCATCGACAGCTCGGCATCCGCGACCGGCAGCGTCGCGATCGCCCGCGCGACGGCCTCCGCGGTGAATGCGGTCGCCATCGGCGAAGGCGCGAATGCGGCCGACGCGAATTCCGTGGTGCTCGGTTCGAATGCGGCCACGCGCGCGACGACACGCGCACGAGCGCCCCGCCATCAGCGGCGCTCGAGCGCCAGCTTCACCCCGAGCCCCAGCAGCACCACCCCGCTGACGCGGTGCATGCGCGTCAATATCCGCGGGTTGCGGCGGATCGATGCGGACAGCAGGCCGGCGAACACCGCAACCGGCCCCTTGACGAGAAACGTCAGGCCCGCGAAGGTCGCGCCCAGCACGAACAGCGACAGCATCGGATGCGCGGCGCCCGCCGGCACGAACTGCGGCAGGAACGCCAGATAGAACAGCGCGACCTTCGGATTCGACACGTTGGACAGCGCGCCTTGCGCGAACGTACGCAGCCGCGATGCCTGCGCGCCGTCGCCGCTCGCGAGCGTCAGTTCGCCCGACGAGCGCAACAGCGTGATGCCGAGGTACAGCAGGTACAACGCGCCGACCACCTTCAGCGCCGTGAACAGCCATTCGGATGCCTGCAGCAGCGCGCCCAGCCCGAGCGTCGCGAGCATCGTGTGCACGAGCAGCCCGACGCTGACGCCCGCGGCGGTCACGAGGCCCGCGCGCGTGCCGTCGGACAGCGTACGTGACATCACGAGCACCATGTCCTGGCCCGGCGTGACGATGATCAGCAGCGACGTTGCGATGAACGGCAGCCAGGATAGATGCGACATGGGATAGCTCCTGAACGGGATTGCCGGCGGACGGGAATCGCCCGGCCTGTCGTCGGATTATCGGCGCCTTCCCATGGAGATTGGATGCGTATTCGGCTACTTTGACTATCAGTTTTGGCGCTATTCTCTAGCATTCACCGCTCGAGTAGTAAAAAATGCCAATCAAACTGGATGCAATCGACCGGCGCATTCTGCGTGCGTTGCAACGGAATTCGAACCAGACGAATGCCGAACTCGCGCAACAGGCCGGGCTGTCCGCCACGCCCTGCCTGCGCCGCGTTCACCTGCTCGAGGAACAGGGCGTGATCGACGCGTATGTCGCGCTGCTGAACCCGGCCGCCGTCGACCTGCGATTCACGGCGTTCGTGCGCGTCACGCTGGAGCGCCAGGACAAGACGACGGTCGAACGCTTCGCGCGCGAGATGGAGCAGGCGCCCGAAGTGCTCGAATGCCACCTGATGGCCGGCAGCTACGACTATCTGCTGCGCGTGATCGCCCGCGATCTCGACGACTACCAGCGCTTCCAGATGGACACGCTCACGCAGATCGAAGGCGTGCGCAACGTCGAAACCGAGATTCCGCTGAAGCGCATCAAGCAGACGGTTCGCCTGCCGATCTAGGCGTCCAGGAACGTGACGGCCTGCCCCTGCGGCTCCCCGTTCAGCGCGCCGTCTCGCACCACGACCTGCCCGCGCACGACCGTGTGCACGGGCCAGCCCGTGACCGCGCACCCGTCGTACGGCGTCCAGCCGCTGACGCTGGCGATCCATTCGTCGCGGATGATCCGCCGCGCGCGCAGGTCGACGATGCTGAAATCGGCGTCGTAGCCCACCGCGATGCGTCCTTTGCCCGCGATGCCGAAGACGCGCGCCGGCCCGGCGCTGGTCAGGTCGACCAGTCGTTCGAGGCTCACGCGGCCCGCGTGCACGTGATCGAGCATCAGCGGCAGCAGCGTCTGCACGCCGGTCATCCCGCTCGGCGACTGCGGATAGGGCCGGCGTTTTTCGTCGCGCGTATGCGGCGCGTGATCGCTGCCGATCACGTCGACCACGCCGTCGCGAACGGCCTGCCACAGCGCGTCCCGATGATGCCGTTCACGCACCGGCGGATTCATCTGCGCGAACGTGCCGAGCCGTTCGTAGCAATCGGGGGCATGCAGGCTCAGGTGATGCGGCGTGACCTCGACGGTCACGCGCTGCCGGTGCCGCGCGAGCAACGCCATTTCCTCGGCGGTGGACACGTGCAACACATGCAGCCGGCGGCCCGTCTCGGCGGCCAGCGCGACGATGCGCCGCGTCGCCTCCAGCGCGCTTTGCACGTCGCGCCAGCGCGGATGGTCGCGCACGTCGCCGCTTGCTTCGACGAGCGCCCGGCGTGCGCGCAGCCGCGCTTCGTCCTCCGCGTGCACGGCCATGCGCCGCCGCCCGTTGCGCACGATCCGGCGCAACACGGCTTCGTCGTCGGCCAGCAGGTCGCCGAACGAACTGCCCATGAAGACCTTCACGCCCGCGCAGCCCGGCAGCGCTTCAAGCGCCGGCAACCGTTCGGCGTTCGCGGCCGAGCCGCCGATGTAGAACGCGTGGTCGCACCACGCGCGGCCGCGCGCGCGTTCCAGCTTGGCCTGCAGATCCTGCGCGGTCAGCGTCAGCGGATGCGTGTTGGGCATCTCGAAGATCGTCGTGACGCCGCCGAGCACCGCGCCGCGCGTGCCGGCCTCGATGGTCTCCTTGTGCGTCAGGCCCGGTTCGCGGAAATGCACCTGGCTGTCGACGACGCCCGGCAGCACATGCAGGCCGCCGGCATCCAGGAGAACGTCGGCGCTCCACGTGCCATGCAACGCACCCAGCGCGACGACACGGCCATCCACGCACGCGACGTCGACCTGCTCGGCACAGTTGGGTGTCATCGCCGTGCCGCCGTGCACGAGCAGGTCGACATGGCGTCGCTTCAGCGCGTCGGTCGCGCCCTCTTCACGTCGAACGGGTTCGTCCATGGCTCAGAACTCGTTCTGGATGTGCTTGTAGCCCAGCACCAGCGCATTGTTCGTGCGCGCGACGTCCTCGGAGAAGTCGCTCGCGTCGGCCGTCACCTGCGGCAAGACGGCGAGATCGGTTTCCGGCCCGATGCGCTCGGTCGAACGCACGTAGAAGCCCGGCGGCAGGTGGCAGCCGTCGACGACCGCGTTGTAGCGCACCACACAGCCGTCGTCGATGGTGCAGTTGAACAGCACGCTGTTGAAGCCGACGAATACGCCGTTGCCGACCTTGCACGGCCCGTGGACGATCGCGCGATGCGCGATCGACGTGTGCTGGCCGATGGTGACGCTCGCGCCCGACTTCGAATGGATCACCACGCCGTCCTGGATGTTCGAATGCGCACCGATCACGATCGGCGCGATCCGGCCGTCGCCATCCGTTTCGTCGGCGCGGATCACCGCGTACGGGCCGATGAACACGTTCTCCTCGACGATCACGAGCCCGCACAGAATGGCGGTCGGATCGACGAATGCACTCGGGTGTATCTGCGGCAGGTCGCCGCGCGGGTTCTTTCTGATCATCGGGATTCCTGCCTTGACATCGAACGGCCGCGCTTGATCCGCTCGAACAGGCCCGGGTCGCGCCACTGTCCGGCGATGGCCGGCGCGAACACGATGTCGTCCAGATCGATGCGGCCCATGCGCGGGTTGAACGCATCGTCGCGAAAACACTGCGCGTAACCGGTCTCGGTCTCGTGAACGATGATCGAATGCAGCCGCACGCCGGCTTCGCCGTTCGACATGCGCGTGCAGGACAGCGCCGCATCGACGAGGCGAAAGAACACGCGCGAGAACTGCTCGGCGCTCGGCGACACCGGCAGCAGCACCCAGCGCTCGGAATGCCGGCGCATGCTCTCGACATAGCAGGGATCGTCATCCGACCACAGCGTCACCGCGTGGTCGAACGCGTCGATCAGGTCGCGCACGTCGCCCTTGAGCAGCCCGAAGTCGTAGATCATCTGCCCGTGGTCCAGCGCATGCGCCTCGAGCAGCAGCTCGACGCGATACGAATGGCCGTGGATCGAATGCGAACAGCGCCGCGTGCTGCAGCCGCGCACCACGTGTGCGTTCTCGAACCGGAACAGCTTGCGGATCAGCATGCGTCGGCGCCTTCGCGAACCGGCGCGGCCCAGGCCACCGCGTCGTGCGGGTGCAGGCTTTCCAGATGGCGCACGTGCACGCGCGGGTGCGCATGGCGGCCGTCCAGCGCGGCCTGGACCCGGCGCGCGGCATCCTCGACGAACATCAGGTTGCCGCCGTTCAGCACCGCGAACGCCTGCTCGTCCGCGCGCTTGACGGCCGTCTGCACCGGCGTGCCGAGCGCGTGCTCGATGCGATCGATCAGGTCGATCAGCCCGAGCGTCGCGCCATCGGCCGGCAGCCCCACGCTGACGACGGCTTCGCTACGCTGGCTGTGCGGCGTGGCCGCCGTCGCATGCCGTTTCAGCCACGCGGCGACCGCTGCCGGTTCCACGCGATCGTCGCGGCCGAACGCCGCCAGGAACGCCTGTTCGACCCAGTGCCGCGACAGCGCGGCCGAGCACGGGCACGTCGACGAATAGACGACCGTCACCTGCGCGCGCAGCTCGAACCCGACGTCGGTCAGCGTCGCGTCGATCCGGACCGGATAGGCCTTCCACCCGGCAAGCCCGTCGGTCACCAGCGCGACGCGGCGCGCCAGCAGGTTGAAGTGCAGCCGTAGCCGCGCACGGCGCGTGTCGCAGTCGCGATGGCTGTCGACCATCGCCTGCAGCACCGGCCGAAGGCCGGCCGGCGACAGCGCGGCGCCATCGCCGAGCCCGTCGAGCAGCCTGTACAGCCGCGACATGTGGATGCCCTTCACGTGCGGTGCGGGAAGGTCGACCTGCACGTCGGCGCGCGCATGCACGTCGCGCCGGCAGCCGGGCTCGGCCACTGCAACGGGCAGGTCGATGCCCTGCATGCCGACCCATTCGAGCGGGCGGCGGCCCGGCGCGGCATCGGTCAGGGAGATATCGGGAAGGGGGGCATTCATGCTCGGGATCCGGTGGAGCGCCTTCTCCATCCGGATCGATGCAGGAAGCGCGTTCAGGTCAGGGCCAGTCGCGAAACGGGTTGTCCCACGTGGTCCAGTGTTCGGGGCCGGTGGCCATCTCGGCGTCGGTCAGCAGACACGCGTCGAAGCGCGCGCGCAGCGCGGGCTCGTCCATGTCCATGCCGATCAGCACGAGTTCCTGCCGCGCGTCGCCGACGCGCTCGTCCCAGCGGGCGCGGATCTGCGCGACGGCTTCCGCGTCCTGCGGCCAGCGCTCGGGCGGCACGGCCGCCCACCAGTGGCCGGCCGGCCCGTGCCGCGCGACCGCGCCGGCCTGCGACCACGAACCGGCGACGGTCGGATGGGTGGCCAGCCAGTAGAACCCCTTCGAGCGGACGACGCCCGGCCATTCGCTTTCGACGAGCGCGAAGAAACGCTGCGGATGGAACGGCCGCCGCGCGCGGTAGACGAAACTGCGGATGCCGTATGCGTCGGTTTCCGGCGTGTGCGTGCCGCGCAGCTCCTGCAGCCAGCCCGGCGCGCGCGATGCTGCGTCGAAATCGAACAGGCCCGTGTCGAGCACACGCTCGAGCGGCACCTTGCCGAATTCGGCGATCTCGATCCTTGCCCGCGGATTCAGCCCGCGCAGCAGCGCGACCAGCTGCTCGCGTGCGCTGTCGTCGATCAGGTCGATCTTGTTGATCACGATCACGTCGCAGAACTCGATCTGGTCGATCAGCAGATCGACCACCGTGCGCGCATCCTCGTCGCCCATCGATTCGCCGCGCGACTGCAGGCTGTCGCGCGACGCGTAGTCGCGCAGGAAATTGAACGCATCGACCACGGTCACCATCGTGTCGAGCCGCGCGACTTCACCGAGGCTGCGGCCGTCCTCGCCTTCGAACGTGAACGTCTCGGCCACCGGCAGCGGCTCCGAGATGCCGGTCGATTCGATCACGAGCTGGTCGAAGCGCCCTTCGCGCGCGAGCCGGTCGACCTCGATCAGCAGATCCTCGCGCAGCGTGCAGCAGATGCAGCCGTTGCTCATCTCGACCAGCTTCTCGTCGGTGCGCGACAGCCCTGCGCCGCCGTCGCGGACGAGCGCGGCGTCGATGTTGACCTCGGACATGTCGTTGACGATCACCGCGACGCGCCGGCCCTCGCGATTGTTCAGGATGTGGTTGAGCAGCGTCGTCTTGCCGGCGCCGAGAAAGCCGGACAGGACGGTCACGGGAAGCCGCGTGGACGGAGGGAGGGCGGTGCTCATCGGGCGATTCCGGAAGAGGACGTTGAGGAACGAATGATATATTGTATCGCAACGATATAACATATCATTTTGAACGTCCAGCGCGCCGGTCGGGTGTTGTCCGGAGCAGGCCGCGCCCGCTCCGGCGTCAATCCGTCACGTATAGAGCGACGCCGGCGGCAATTCCCCGGTCAACGCGAACCGGCCGACATCACGCAGCCGATAGTCGAGCGGATCGTGCAGCGTATGCGTGCGCGCGTTGCGCCAGAAGCGGTCGAGGCCGAGCGACGCGGCCGTGGCGCGCGCGCCGCATGCGTCGAACAGCGCCTCGCCGTTGTCGAGCGCCGCGCGCTGCGCGACGATCTTCGCCTCCGATACCGCGAGCGCCACCTCGGCGCGCTCGTCCGCCGTCAGCGCATCCTGCCGCGCCCACGCGCGCTGCAACGCGGCCGCCGCGCGATCGGCCAGCGCCGCCGCGGCGATCGCCCGCACGCGCATGTCGCCGAAGCGCTGCAGCGTGTACGGATCGTCGCTCGCCTGCGCGACCTCCGACTGTATCCATGGGCGGCCATGCTTCAGCACGTAGTCGCGCGCTTCCGCCAGCGCACCTTCCGCGAGCCCGACGAACAGGTTCGTCAGCACGAGCTGCGACACGAGCGTGCGCAGCGTCGCGCGCGGTGTCGGCGGCGCCTCGGAGCGGTGCAGCACCTCGTCCGGCGCGAGCGTCACGCCGTCGAAGCTCACGCTGCCGCTGTCGGTCTGGCGCTGGCCGATCGGGTCCCAGTCTTCGTTGACCGTGATCCCCGCGCGATCGGTCGGCACCACGCCGAACACGGTGCGGCCCGCTTGCGGATCGTGCGCGGACACCGTCATGCGCTGCGAGCCGCGCGTGCCCGAACAGAAGCCCTTCACGCCGTCGAGCCGGTAGCCGCCGTCCGGCGTCGCGGTCGCCGCCAGCCGCGTGTCGAGCGGGTTGACCGCATTGCCCCACCACCAGCGATGCTCGACCGTGCCGCGCAGATAGCGTTCGCGCTGTGCCGCGCTGCCCCACACGTCGACGCTCACCACCTGCAGGATCTGGAACCCGACCAGATGCGCGAGCGCGCTGTCGACGCGCGCGATCCGCCGGATCGTGTCGTAGATCGCCGGCCACCCGGCTTCCTGCCCGCCGAATTCGCGCGGCACCGCGAGCGTCAGCAGGCCCGCGTCGGCGAGCCACTGCTTTTCCTGCGCGGCGTGGCCGCCCGCGCGATCGCGCGCGGCGGCGGTTTCGCGCAGCGTTTCGATGACGCGCGCCAGTGCGTCCGGATCGACGGCTGACACATCCGTTGCAGCGGCGAGCGTCGCCGGGCCGCGGGGATCGTTCATGCGACGGCTTCCTGTTCCTGGGTCGAGACAGCTTCCGACAACGGCACGAGTTTCCCGAGTTCGCGCCTGCCGGTCAACCGCGCGAGGATCTCGCGCCGCCAGTCGTCGTAGATCGCGCGGTATTCGGCGATATCCGCGCCGAACACGTGCGCGGTGTGCGCGTATTCGTCGTGCAGGTAACCGTCGAGCCGCGCCTGCGTTTCCTCGTCGGCCGCGATCACGCGCTCGATCAGCGCGTCGCGTTCGGCCGCCGGCAGCGCCTTCAACGTGTCGAACCACCACTGGACGATCTGCACGCGATGCCACTCCTCGTCCGGCCGGATCCGGTTCTCGCCATGCTCGCGCATCGCGCTGTCGCCGATACGGCCGGTCTTGCGCTGGATCCACAGCTTCGCGAGGATGTGCAGCTCGTAATGCCACTCGAACGCGAGAAAGCCCGCGACGTCGCGCACCGCGATGTCGCCGATGCGCGCCCAGTGCGCGGCGACGAGCCGGTCGATTTCCGGCAGCGGATCGCGCCCCGTCAGTTCGGTCACGCGCTCACGGCCGATCACCGCGTGCGCGCCGTCGTCGCCAAGCTGGCGCGACAGGATCAGCTGGAAATGCGGGTCGTCGCGGAACAGCGTGTCGATCGCCTTCGCGACGACCTGCACGATGAACAGGTCGTGCGACGCCATCTTCGTGTAGTAGTCGGCGACGGCGGCCAGTTCGTCTTCGCCGCGCGGCTCGCGCGGCGGTGTCGCCAGTTTGTCCGGGAAGCCGGGACGATGGCGTCGCGCGACGTCCAGGAACAGCGCTTCCTCGAATTGTCCGTTCCATTCGCGCGGCGCGCCGATGGGTAAGGTCATGGGTATCGTTCTCTCAGGGTCTTCAATGAAAAGAGCCGGCGCTTGTGGCGCCGCTCAGGTACGCCGGGTCACGCGTCGGACCAGGCGGTCGCCCGTGATTTGCACGGCCGAAACGAGTGCGATCAGGATCACGATCACGGTCGCCATGACGGTCGTGTCGAAACGCTGATAGCCGTAGCGGATCGCGAGATCGCCGAGCCCGCCCGCGCCGACGGCACCCGCCATCGCGGTCGAGCCGATCAGCGCGACGACGGTGATCGTGAAGCCGCCGAGCATGCCGGGCAGCGCCTCGGGCAGCAGCACGTGCCAGACGATGTGACGGCGCTTCGCGCCCATCGCGAGCGCGGCCTCGATCAGCCCGCGATCGACTTCGCGCAGGCTCACCTCGGCGATCCGCGCGAAAAACGGGATCGCGGCGATCGACAGCGGCACGACGGCCGCCCACACGCCGATCGTCGTGCCGATCAGCACGCGCGTGAACGGCAGCAGCGCGACGAGCAGGATGATGAACGGCGTCGAGCGGAACACGTTGACGAGCGCGCCGAGCACCGCGTTCACGCCGCGCCGCTCGTAGATGCCGCCGGGCGCCGTCGTCACGAGGATCACTGCGAGCGGGACGCCGAGCAGCGCCGCGACCGCGGCCGACGCGGCGACCATCGACAGCGTGTCGCGGATCGCGTCGAGCAGTTCGGGCCACCAGAGGTCAAACATAGCCGAGCACCTCCGCGTGATTCGCGTGGCGGCGCGCGCGTTCGAGCAGCGCCGCCACCGCACCACCGCGGGCCGCCGGCTGGCCGGCGTCGTCCGCGCGCGGCGCCGCCGCGATCACGAGCCGCCCTTGCGCATGCCCCTGGATGCGCTCGATCCCGCCATGCAGGAAACGCACCGAGCCGCCGAGCGCCGCCGCGAGTGCGCCGACATCCGGCTCGCCGCCGCTCTCGCCCGTATAACGGACGTCGAGCACGACCTGCGCACCGTCGGGCAGCGCGGCCTGCTCGGGCAGCGGCTGCACGCGCGCGGCCAGTTCGGCCGGCAGGTCGTGCACGAGCGTGCTGAGCAGCGCGCGCGTCGCGCCGTGGCGCGGATCGCCGAACACGCGCCACACGGGGCCCGTTTCGACGACTTCGCCTTGTTCGATCACCGCGACCGTGTCGCACACCGCGCGGATCACTTCCATCTCGTGCGTGATCAGCACGATCGTCAGCCCGAGGCGACGGTTG
This sequence comes from Burkholderia sp. 22088, assembly GCF_052045915.1. Lineage (NCBI taxonomy): Bacteria > Pseudomonadati > Pseudomonadota > Betaproteobacteria > Burkholderiales > Burkholderiaceae > Burkholderia > Burkholderia sp. 22088. Next base: position 320,358 of record NZ_JBQEPY010000008.1, on the reverse strand, counting down.
ATGTCGGCGAGCAGCGCGAGGATCGACTGCGTCGTCTCGGGATCGAGCGCCGAGGTCGCCTCGTCGCACAGCAGGACCTCGGGATCGTGCACGAGCGCGCGGGCAATGCCGACGCGCTGCTTCTGCCCGCCCGACAGGCTGGCCGGATACGCGTCGCGTTTCGCGGCGAGCCCGACGAGTTCGAGCAGCGCCTCGACCTTGCGCACGCGCTCGGCCTTCGGCACGCCGGCGATCTTCAGCGGCAGCGCGACGTTCTCGAACACCGTCTTCGCGGACAGCAGGTTGAAATGCTGGAACACCATGCCGGTGCGACGCCGCAGCGCGACGAGCCCGTCCTCGTCGAGCGCGCCGACGTCGACGCCCTGCACGCGCACGCGGCCCGAACTCGGCCGCTCGAGCCCGTTCACGAGCCGCAGCAGCGTCGACTTCCCCGCGCCGCTGCGGCCGATGATCCCGAACACCTCACCGCGCCGCACGTCGAGCGTCACGTCGCGCAGCGCGGCGGCCTGGCCGCGCGGCGTCGCGAACACCTTGCCGACCTGCTCCAGCGACACGGCTGCGCCACCGGCGGCCGCCGCGGCCGCCGCGTCATGCGGGGCAACGGTGCCGGCACGCGCGGCCGATGCATCGACGAAACCCAGCGTATCGAACAATTGCGTCATCGCTTCGCTCCGTCACGTTCAGGCATGCGCGGGATGCGCGGGTTCGGATGCCGGCACGGCAGCCGGCCGGTGCTGCGCGCCCGTGTGCCACGCGGGCAGGCGCGGGCCCGCGCCGAACAGCTTCTCGCGCAGCGTCGGCGCGGGATCGTAGTCTTCCTTGTAGACGCCGCGGTTCTGCAGCTCGGGCACGACCCAGTCGACGAAATCCTCGAACGACTCGGGCATCACGGTGCGCGTGAGGTTGAAACCGTCGATGCCCGTCTCGTCGATCCACGACTGCAGTTCGTCCGCGACCTGCGACGGCGAGCCGACGATCGGCGCATACCGGCCGCCGAGCGACATCTGTTCGAGCATCCGCCGCACGGTCCACGTGCCGGTCGTGCTCTTGCGCGAGATCGCGTCGACGGCCGACTGGATCGAGTCGGTCTTCACGTACGAGATCGGTTCGTCGAGGCCGTACTTCGCGAAGTCGATGCCGGTCGAGCTCGCGAAATGCGCGAGGCCGGCTTCCGGGCTCGCGTAGCGCCGGTATTCGTCGAACTTCTCGCGCGCGAGAAGTTCGGTCTCGGCCGTCACGACGCTCACGCCGGCAAAGATCCTGATCGACGCCGGATCGCGCCCCTGCCGCGCGGCAGCCGCACGGATGTCGAGCGCCGCCGCACGCGCTGCGGCCTTGCTCTGCCCGTTCACGAACACGCATTCGGCGTGACGGCCCGCGAACTCGACGCCGCGCGCGGACGAACCGGCCTGGTACAGCACCGGCGTGCGCTGCAGCGACGGCTCGCTCAGGTGGATCGCATCGATCGAATAGAACGGCCCGTCGTGCTTCACGCGCCGCACCTTGCCCGGCTGCGCGAACACGCGCGCCTGCGCATCGCGGATCACCGCGTCGTCGTCCCAGCTCTGCTCCCACAGCTTGTAGACGACGTCCATGTAGTCGTCCGCGCGCTCGTAGCGGTCGTCGTGGCCGATCTGCTGCGCGAGGCCCATCCCGCGTGCGGCACTGTCGAGATAACCGGTGACGATGTTCCAGCCCACGCGCCCTTTGGTCAGGTGATCGAGCGTCGACATGCGGCGCGCGAACAGGTAAGGCGGCTCGTAGGTCAGGTTCGCGGTCACGCCGAAGCCGAGATGCCACGTGACCTGCGCCATCGCGGGCACCAGCAGCAGCGGATCGTTGACGGGCACCTGCACCGATTCGCGCAGCGCGGCATCGGGGCCGCCGCCGAACACGTCGTACACGCCGACGATGTCCGCGAGGAAGATCCCGTCGAACTTGCCGCGTTCGAGCGTTTTCGCGAGGTCGGCCCAGTAGTCGAGATCGGTGTAGTGCGCGGAGCGGTCGCGCGGATGCGTCCACAGCCCATGGTTGATGTGCCCGACGCAGTTCATGTTGAACGCGTTGAGCAGGATCTTCTTGCGGTTCGCCGTCGTCATGTGCGTGCCTCCGTCACCACGCGATCGCGTACAGCGAGCCGAACGCGTTGTCGAGCGCACGGCGCACGGCCGGCGACTGCTGGTAGATCGCGATGAACTTGCGGATGCGCGGATCGTTCACGCTGTCCGGCCGCACGACCCACTGGATCGCGAAGATCTTGTTCTCGGTGCCGTCGAACAGCAGCGCGCTGTTCGGGTCGGTCGTGCCGGCGAGCTTGATGAAGCTCGGGTAGCCCTGCGCGAGATCGACGTCGTCGAGCGAACGCGCGAGTTGCGACGCCTCGAGCGGGATGATCTTCAGGTGCTTCGGGTTCGACACGATGTCGTGCGTCGTCGCGCGGTAGTCGGCGCCCGGCTTCAGCTTGATGAGCCCCGCGCGCTGCAGCAGCAGCAACCCGCGCCCGCCGTTCACCGGATCGTTCGCGATCGCGACCTTCGCGCCGTCCTTCAGCTCGCTGAAGCTTTTCACCTTCTTCGAATAGAGGCCGATCTTCATGATCGTGCCGGGCGCGATCGACACGAAGTTGTAGCCGCCCTGCTTGTTCGCGTTCTCGAGGAACGGGATGTGCTGGAAGTAGTTGACGTCGATGTCCTTGTTCGCGAGCGCCGCGTTCGGCGTATTCCAGTCGGTGAATTCGACGATCCGCACGTCGAGCCCCTGCGCCTTCGCCTCCTTGGCGGCAACCTTCAGCGCCTCGATCTGCGGGCTCGTCGAAATGCCGACCTTCAGCGGCGCGGTGTCGGCCCGCGCACCATTGAGCAGCGCGACGCCGAGCAGGGCGGCGGCCAGCAGGCGCGCGACGCGGCCGGCGGAAAGACGGGCGGAAAAAACGGCATGCAGCATGGGAACCACTCTCCTGTCCAAAGACGGTATCGACGGATGAGCGACGCCGCGGCGAACGCGCGGGCGTTCTCCGGACAAGGGTCAAGCACGTCGGAAAAGGATCAGCCGATGATAGAGAGCGGAGCCGGGACGGTCTACGAAGCGATTGTGCGAAGAAAATCGCGCGCGGCGATATGGGCGGCGGCCACGCAGGATCGGCGGCCCGACCGGGCGCCCGGCCGAAATCTCGGCCTGGACGCCGGGCGAATTCCGAAATCTCGGCCAGCCGGCCGGGCCGTCATTTCCGCAGACGAAACAAATCCCTTATGAATCAATGGATTAAAAATATTCCGGCAGGCTGCATTTCTGGCATGGGGGTTGCGTAATAGACGGCACACGATGCCGCGAAGCGATGCAGGCATTCCAACATCAGGAGACACGTCTTGCAGACCTCTATCCATACCCCGTCCCATCCGGAGCCGGTTTCCAACGCCGTCGCCGCCCCGCGCGAGCGCTTCTGGCCGGAAGGCTGGTGGAAGCTGATGGAAATCCGCATCGGCATCATCCCGCTGCCCGTCTATTTCATCCTGCTTGCGCTGATCGTCGGCTTCTCGGTCACCGGCAAGGTGCCCGGCGAGATCTCGATGGCGATCGCGGTGCTCGCGTTCTTCGGCTTCACCTGCGCGGAACTGGGCAAGCGCCTGCCGCTCCTGCGCAACATCGGCGCCGCCGCGATCTTCGCGACCTTCGTACCGTCGGCGCTCACGTACTACCACGTGCTGCCGAAGCCGGTGCTGAACCTGACGGTCGAGTTCACGAAGTCGACCAACTTCCTGTACCTGTTCATCGCGTCGATCATCGTCGGCAGCATCCTGAGCATGGACCGGCGCGTGCTGATCCAGGGCTTCGTGAAGATCTTCATTCCGCTCGCGGCCGGCTCGGTCGCGGCCGCGATCGTCGGCACGGCGGTGGGTACCGCGCTCGGCCTCGGCGCGCGCCACACGCTGCTGTACATCGTCGTGCCGATCATGGCGGGCGGCGTCGGCGAAGGCGCGATTCCGCTGTCGATCGGCTATTCGGAACTGATGCACCTGCCGCAAGGCGAGATGTTCGCGATGGTGCTGCCGCCGGTGATGCTCGGCAGCCTGACCGCGATCATCCTGTCGGGCGCGCTCGACATGCTCGGCAAGCGCTTCCCGCACCTGACCGGCAACGGCCGCCTGCAGGTTGGCGAATCGGGCGACATGACGCCCGAGAACGAGGAAATCCGCGGCCACGTCGACGTCTCGCACATCGCGGGCGCCGGCATCACGGCGATCACGCTGTACCTGGTCGGCCTGATGGCGCACAAGCTGTTCGGCCTGCCCGCGCCGGTCGCGATGCTGTTCCTCGCGGTGCTCGTGAAGCTCGCGCGCGCGGTGTCGCCGCCGCTGCAGGAAGGCGCGTTCGTCGTCTACAAGTTCTTCTCGACTGCCGTCACGTACCCGCTGCTGTTCGCGATCGGCGTCGCGATGACGCCGTGGGACAAGCTGACCGCCGCGTTCACGATCGTCAACGTGGTCACGATCGTGTCGACCGTCGCGACGCTGATGGGCACCGGTTTCGTGGTCGGCCGCCTGATGAAGATGTACCCTATCGACACCGCAATCGTGAACGCCTGCCACAGCGGGCAAGGCGGCACCGGCGACGTCGCGATCCTCACGGCCGCGAACCGGATGCAGCTGATGCCGTTCGCGCAGATCGCGACCCGCATCGGCGGCGCGATCGTCGTCACGGTCACGCTGATCCTGATCGCACACTTCGGATGACGCGCCGCCGCGCGCTCCGTCGCGCAGGCCGCTTCGCACGCGCCGCCGCCGGCCTTGCCGGCGCGCGGCGCGCGTCGTTCGGGGCGTCGCTCCGGGCGGCCGGTTGCGGGCTTCGATGAGGGCGAACGTGCAGAAGAGCTTCAAGGGAATCCCGTGGTGGGGCTGGGCATCGGCCGGCGTGCTGTACGTGTGCGTGGCGGCCGCGGCCGTCGATTTCGCGTGGGAACGCGCGATCGACGCGCTCGAGGAAACCGGCGCGCACCGGCTCGACCTGTATGCATCGAGCCTGAAGAGCGAGCTCGGCCGCTTCGAGATCCTGCCCGGCCTGGTCGCGCGGCAGGACCGCGTGCGCGCGATGCTGAAAGCCGCGCCGCACGATGCCCCCGAGCTCGTGCACACGGTCGACACGTACCTCGAAGCCGTGAACCGCGACGCGGGCAGCGGCGCGGTCGACGTGATCGACCTGCAGGGCGACGTGATCGCCGCCAGCAACTGGAACGAAACGCTCAGCTTCGTCGGCACCAACGTGTCGTACCGGCCGTATTTCAAGGACGCGCTCGCGCGCGGCAGCGGCCGCTTCTTCGGCATCGGCACCAATACCGGCGTGCCGGGCGTCTACTTCGCGAGCGCGGTGCGCGACGACGGCGTGCCGATCGGCGTCGCCGCCGTGAAGATCAGCGTCGACCCGCTCGAATCGGCGTGGCGCGCGCCGGGCGTCGCCGCGATGGTCGTCGACGGCAACGGCGTGGTCGTGATCTCGACCGAACCCGCGTGGAAATTCACCGCGCTGCGCCCGATCACCGCGCAGCAGCAGCGCGACATCCAGGCGTCGCGACAGTACGCGGGCCGCACGGTCGACGCGCTGCCGTACCGCCGCATCGGCGACCGCAGCGCGGCCGCATGGTTCGGCACCTTTCCCGATCCGCGCCACGCCGGCCGCACCACACGCTATCTCGTGATGTCGCGCCCCGCGCCGCAGGCCGGCGATTCGCTGATGGTGCTGCTCGACATCGCGGGGGCGCGGCGCCAGCAGCAGACGGCCTTCGTGTTCGTCACCGGCGCGTTCCTGATCGCCGCGCTGCTGGCCGGTTACGCGATCCAGCGCCGCCGCGCGATCGTCGCGCGGCTGAACGCGCAGGACGCGCTGCGACGCGCGAACGACCGGCTCGAGCTGACCGTCGCGCAGCGCACGGCCGCGCTGACGGCCGCGAACGAACGGATGCAGCGCGAGATCGTCGAGCGCGAGCGCACCGAGCAGCGGCTGCGCGCGTCGCAGCAGGAAGTCGTGCATGCGGGCAAGCTCGCGGTGCTCGGGCAGATGGCCGCCGGTCTCACGCACGAGCTGAACCAGCCGCTCGTCGCGATCCGCACGCTGTGCGACAACGCACGCACGTTCTTCGAGCGCGGCCAGCCGGCGCCGGCGCTCGCCAATCTCGAACGGATCGGCAAGCTCGTCGACAGCATGGCCGTGCTCACCGGCGAGCTGAAGACCTTCGCGCGCAAGCCCGACGTCGAGCGCGTCGCGGTCTCGCTGAACGAGGCCGTCGCACATGCGCGGCTCATCTACGATGCGCGGATCCGCGACGAAGGCGTGCAACTCGACGTGCACATCGCGCCCGGCACCGCCGTGTCGGCCGAATCGAGCCAGTTGCAGCAGGTGATCGTGAACCTGCTCGGCAACGCGCTCGACGCGGTGCGCGACGCGCCCGTGCGCCGCATCGTCATCGAGGCCACCGGGCCGGACGAAGCCGGCCGTGTGCGCGTCACGGTCGCCGACAGCGGCGCGGGCATCGCGCCCGAGGTGCTGCCGCACCTGTTCGAGCCGTTCGTCACGACCAAGCCGCGCGGCCAGGGCCTCGGGCTCGGCCTCGCGATCACGTCGCGCATCGTCGAGGCGTTCGGCGCGAAGATCGCCGCGACGAACCGCGACGAAGGCGGCGCGCAGTTCAGTATCGAATTCGCGGCGGCAACGCTGCAAAGGACAGAGCATGGAAGATGAGATTCGGGTGCTGGTCATCGAGGACGATGAAAACGTCCGGATCGGCGTCGAGCAGGCGGTGGCGCTCGCCGGCTTCGCGGTCGATGCCTTCGCGTCGGCCGCCGACGCGCTTCATCACGTCGCGCCCGGCGCGCCGGTCGTGATCGTGTCGGACGTGCGGATGCCGGGCATCGACGGGCTGCAGCTGCTCGATCGCGTGATGGCCATCGACGCGCAGATCCCGGTCGTGCTGATCAGCGGCCACGCCGATATCTCGACGGCCGTCGGCGCGATGCAGGTCGGCGCGTACGACTTCATCGAGAAGCCGTTCTCGTCGGACGTGATCGCGGGGCGCGTCGCGCGCGCGGTCGAGAAGCGCCGCCTGACGCTCGAGGTGCAGGGCCTGCGTGCGGCGCTGAACAACTGGCAGGGCATCGAGGCGTTCGTGCTCGGCAAGTCGCCTGCGATGGCCGACGTGCGCAAGAAGATCCTGCGCCTCGCCGATACGTCGGTGTCGGTGCTGATCACCGGCGAAACGGGCACCGGCAAGGAACTGATCGCGCGCAGCCTGCACGACTTCGGCGGCCGGCGCGACGCGCATTTCGTCGCGCTGAACTGCGGCGGCCTGCCCGAGCAGGTCTTCGAAAGCGAACTGTTCGGCCACGAGGCCGGCGCGTTCACGGGTGCGATCAAGAAGCGCATCGGCAAGATCGAATGGGCGGACGGCGGCACGCTGTTCCTCGACGAGATCGAGACGATGCCGGTTCCGCTGCAGGTCAAGATGCTGCGCGTGCTTCAGGAGCGCGTGGTCGAGCGGCTCGGCGCGAACGAGCTGATTCCGGTGGACTGCCGCGTGGTCGCCGCGTCGAAGGCCGATCTTGCCGAATTGGCGGCCGACGGCCGCTTCCGCGCCGACCTTTTGTATCGCCTCAACGTCGCGCAGATCGAGCTGCCGCCGCTGCGCGAGCGGCGCGAAGACGTGCCGCTGCTGTTCGAGCATTTCGTGCTCGCGGCCGCACGGCGCTTCGGGCAGCCGGCGCCGGTCGTCACGGCCGCGCAGGTATCCGAACTGATGACGCACGCATGGCCCGGCAACGTGCGCGAGCTGCAGAACGTGGCCGACCGCTTCGTGCTCGGGCTGACCGGCGACAGCCTGCTGTCGTCCGGCGGCACGCCGGCCGCGGGCGGCACGCTCGCGGAGCAGCTCGCGTATTTCGAGCGGATGCTGATCGAGGACATGCTGCAGCGTCACAACGGCAACGTCGCGGAGGCCAGCGAAGCGCTCGGCATGCCGAAGAAGACGCTCTATCACAAGCTGCGCAACCTGCGGATTCCCGCGCGCGGCGACGCGGCGGCCGATGGCGGCGAATGACGCGAACGAGGACACGCACGACAGCATGGATCGCATCGACATCACCGAACACGGCCGCGTCGCCGGCCACCTGATCCGCGGCGTCACGCGCGCGCAGAAAACCTTCCGCCCGAGCGACTGGCCCGAGCGCCTCGCGGGCGTCATCACGCTGTTCGTCGGCGAGCGGCGGCCCGGCTATCCGTGCGCGCTGTCGCGGCTCGCGATGCCGGTGGTCGACGGCGGCGTCAAATGCCTGTTCGTGTCTGACGAATTGCGCACCGTATGCGCGGACGCCTTCGACTTCGCGATGCAGTTCGCGGCCGACAACGACCTCCCCGTCGAGCTTCAGACCGCGCCCGCGCTGGCGGTGCGCTGAAACGCGGGCCGCGTTCGCGGCGCGCGTCCTTCCCGATTCCCCGTTTTCCTGGTTGCGGTGCACGGGTGCGCAGGCCGTCGCACGCGCCTTTCCGGGCCTGTCCGGCTTCACGGACAATCGTTAGACGATTGAAAGCATCGGCACCCATCCCCTTCCGACAAGGGTTTGCGGCCGAGCCATCAAAAAAATTGATCGTCACGATGAAAATTATGCGTTTTCCTTGCAGGTTGCCGTGATGCATAGTTGCGTCGTGTTGACGCACCTTTGAGTCTTTCAGTCATGAACATGCGAATCGAGCCGTCCGTGCTCGCGAACCCCGACCTGCAATTTGCGACGCTTTCGTCAGGCATCAGCCTGCCGTATGTCGAGCGGGGCAGCGGCGCGCCGATGGTGTTCGTGCACGGCTCGCTGTGCGACTACCGCTACTGGGATCCGCAGCTCGCGTCGCTGTCGGCCCACTACCGCTGCATCGCGCCGAGCCTCAGCCATTACTGGCCGGCCGTCGAAGCGGGCATCCAGGACGAGTTCAGCTGGCAGAACCACGTCGACGAGCTCGCCGAGTTCATCGACGCGCTCGATCTCGGCCCCGTGCATCTGGTCGGCCACTCGCGCGGCGGCAGCATCGCGTTCAACGTCGCGCGCCAGCATCCGCAACTCGTCGAATCGCTGACGCTCGCCGATCCGGGCGGCCCGCTGCAACAGCCGGGCGTGCGCGAAGCCGCGCTGCCGGCCGCCGCGATCGCGCTGCGCACGAAGGCCGTGAGCCTGATCGGGCAAGGCGACGTCGAAGCGGGCCTCGAGATGTTCGTCGATTCCGTGAGCCTGCCCGGCGCGTGGAAGAAAAGCACGTCGCGTTTCCGCACGATGGCGATCGACAACGCAAGCACGCTGCCGAAGCAGTTGCGCGACCCGCTGCCCGCGTACTCGCAGCACGCGGCCGGCGACATCGCATGCCGCACGCTGCTGATCGACGGCCAGCGCAGCCCGAAGATGTTCCGCAACAACGTCGATACGCTGACGCAGTGGATCGGCAATGCGCAACGGCAGACCGTCGCCGGCGCATCGCACGGGATGAACGCGGCAAGCCCCGCCGTGTTCAACCGTTACGTGCACGAGTTCGTCGCCGCGTAACGCGAGCGGGCGGCATGCGCGCCGCCCGGCCTTCCCCTCTCTTGCGGAAGCGAAACGGCGCGGGCAATCCGCATCGTTTCGCATCCCCCTGCATCACGCAGCCGATGCCGCCTTGCGCGTCACCGCATCCGGCAACCCGAACACGCTGTCGAACGCCCAGTTGTACGTGAACGTGAAGATCGGGAAGAACACGATCAGCACCGCGTCGTACAGGAACGCCTGCCATAACGACACGTCGAGCCACCACGCGATCAACGGAATCAGGAACGTCACGAGCGCGACCTGAAACCCGATCGCATGCACGACACGTCGCCCGACGGTGCGCGTCGTTTCGGTGCGCCGCCGCTCCCACGCCTCGAACCCAAGGTTGTACAGAAAATTGACGGCGACGCCCGTCGTCGAGATCATCACGCCGAGCAGGCCGCTCGTCGCCGCGCTCGCGCCGCTCAGCATGCCGAGCACCGACGACGCGACGAGGATGCCGAGCACCTCGAACATCACGACGTAGACTATGCGTCTCTTCCATCCTTGCATGACCGACCACCTTCGTTTCGAACAAGGTGGCGAGACTACAGCGGACACTTCGTCCGCAAAAGTCAGGTCCTTTCAATTTTTCTGACAGGAGGCGGCCGACCATGCTGACCAGCGATCACATCGACATGCTGCTGACCGTCATCGACGAAGGCTCGTTCTCGGCGGCCGCGCGTGCGCTCGGCCGCACGCCGTCGGCGATCAGCATGGCGATCGCGAACCTCGAGGCCGAACTCGACCTCGTGCTGTTCGACCGCGGCACACGCGAGCCGACACCGACCGCCGCGATGGCCGCGCTGCTGCCCGACGCGCGCGCGATCGCCGAACGGCTGCATGCGCTGCGTGCGCATGCGCAGCACTTGTCGGAGGGTGTCGAGGACACGCTGCGACTCGGGCTCGCGGCCGAAATCGACGGTGCGCCGATTGCGCGCGCGCTGGCCGCCGTCGCCGCGAAATATCCGGCGCTCGCGGTCAGCGTCGTCACCGCACCGCAGGATGCGATCGTCGACGCGCTGCATCGCGGGGCCGTCGATCTTTGCGTCGCGTACGGCGGGCTCGATCTTCATCCGCAGGAACAGATTCACGCGCTGTGGACCGAGACGCTGATCGCGGTCGCCGCGCCCGGCCATCCGGCGATTGCCGAAGCCGCGCATCCGGAGGCGATCGAGCGCTTGTCGGGGTTTCGGCAGATCGTGATCGCCGATCCGGAGCGGCCGCTCACCGACGTGCGGCCGCTTATCGGCAACCGCACGTGGAAGGTGACCGACATGGCGACCGCGATCGCGCTCGTGAAGGCCGGTCATGGCTGGGCGAACTTGCCGGAATCGATCATCGACCGGTATGTGGCGAACGGCGAACTCGCACCGCTCGTGTTCGCGAACATTCGCAACGGGCTGCCGCTGCCTGTGTATTTGCGGCGGCCGAAACATACGGGGCTCGGCAAGGCCGCCGGGGAACTCTTGCGGGCACTGCGGGCTGAAGACAGTCCGCATTGAGCGGTGCGGCGATGGCGTCGCCACACCGTCCGTCAACGCCGGACGACTTGACCGTTAGTTGCAGTCAATGGACCACCGCCGAGCGCTCGGCGCCGGAAACGCGTTCCCGGTCGGTCATCGCTCGACCTGCCCGACCATGCCGGCCGTGAGGCGGGTCATACGACCGTGATGGCGAGTTCCTCCGCATACGCCTCCAACCGGTCGCCTACCCGCAACTTAAGGACATCGATGAACCGTTTGATCTTCGCGTCGACGAACTGACGGGACGAATACACCGCATAGACGTTGCGCTGGGCGGTGTGGAATTCAGGCAGCACGCGAACGAGCGATCCTTTACGCAAATCGTCGATTGCCGAGAAGGCGGCGATCAGCCCGATCCCCGCGCCCTCGCGCAGTACCGTGGACATCGCATCCATGTCGTTGACGCTGAAGTGCGATCCCGCCGGACGATACACCGCCTCGCCGGCCCTGCTTTGCAGACGCCATTCGTCGGGCGCGTAATCGACCGTGCTCAGGAGCACACATGTGTGGTCGACGAGGTCTTCCACGCACGCGGGAGCCGGACGATGCGCCAGATAATCGGGCGACGCCGCCAGAATGCAATGGCTGACGCCGATCTTCTGGCTCACATACGCCGAGTCCGGCAGCGTGCGCGCAATCACGATCGCCACGTCGAGTTGCTCTTCGAGCAGGTTCGGCATCCGCTGCGACAGCATGAGATCGACCGATACCTCCGGGTATGCGTTCCGATAGGCAAGCACGGCTTGCGAAACGAGTTGACGGCCTAATCCCGGCACCGCATGCACGCGCAACACGCCGCGCGGCTCCAGCAGCGCATCGCGCGCTTCCGCTTCTGCCCGTTCGATGTCCGAGAGGATCGCAACGCTGCGCTCGTAAAAACGTCGCCCCGCATCGGTGACGACGAGCCGTCGCGTCGAGCGCTGCAGCAACCGCGTGTTGAGATTGTCCTCGAGTACCGAGACCGCTCGGGAAATGTTGCCGACCGTCGTATCGAGGTGGTTTGCGACAGCCGTGAAACTGCCCATCTCGACCACCTTCGCAAACACCGACATGGTGTGAACCTTGTCCATTACGCACCCTGGTTTTGAATTGATCGCCGAATCGCTGCGTTTCGGCCCGCGCGAGCCTGTTGATCATAGGGCCCGCGCCTGCTTCGTGCAGTCAGCGCGCAATCCCCTGTCGTTTTCGCGCATCCTTTCAATGCGCTTTCATACTGGTGCGGGATTTTCCCTCCCGAGACAAGATTCATTCTTTCCGGCCCCTCTAAGTTGCCGCCCGCTTCACGCCTAGACTGGGTCCCGAAGTCAGGCAATCAGAACGCGGAAGTATCGAACCCGAGCTCGGCCCGCTACGGCGAATCGTCCAGACACGGCGTGGCGCAGGTTCCCCTGTCCGGCTCGTGGCGAACACACATCGAATCGCAATCCTAACCATAGAGGCTAATACCATGGACATCAGTTACGACGCGCTTCATCTTTTCATCAACGGCGAATGGATCGGTGCGAGCGAACGCGAAACGGCGCCGGTGATCAACCCCGCCACGCAAATCGAGATCGGGCGCGTCCCGCTGGCGACGGCAGCCGATCTGGATCGCGCCCTGCAGGCCACCGCACCGGCTTTTGACGTCTGGCGCAACACCGTGCCTGCCGAACGCGCGCGCATTCTGAAGCGTGCGGCGGAACTGATGCGCGAGCGCGCCGAGCACATCGCTACCGTCATGACGCTCGAGGAAGGCAAACCACTGGCAGAAAGCCGCGACGAAGTCCTGCGTGCCGCCGACTATTTCGAATGGTTCGCCGAAGAGGCTCGCCGTATCGACGGCCGCGTGGTGCCATCCAACCGCCCGGGCGTGCAACAGCTCGTGAAAAAACAGGCGATCGGGCCCGTCGCTGCATTCACGCCATGGAATTTTCCCGCGATCACCCCGGCGCGCAAGCTCTCCGCCGCACTCGCCGCCGGATGCAGCGTCATCATCAAACCCGGCGAGGAAAGCCCCGCAACGGCGCTCGCGCTGGCACGTGCACTGGACGACGCCGGTTTGCCGAAGGGCGTGCTTCAAGTCGTATTCGGCGTGCCCGACCAGGTGTCGAAGCATCTGATCGCTTCCCCGGTCATCCGGAAGGTGACGTTCACGGGCTCGGTACCGATCGGCCGCCTGCTGTCGGCGCGTGCCGCCGAAGGCGTCAAACCCATCACGCTGGAGCTGGGCGGCCACGGGCCCGTCCTCGTATTCAACGACGCGGATGTCGAGAAGGCCGCGGTCGACGGTGCGGCGAACCGCTTTCGCGGTACGGGCCAGGTCTGCATCTCGTCGACGCGCTTCCTGATCCAGCGCGAAGTCTACGACGCGTTCGTCGGGCACTTCGTGCGCGCCACCCAGGCCCTCAAGGTCGGGAATGGCATGGATGCCGGCACGCAGGTCGGGCCGCTGGCCAATCCGCGCCAGCTTGCCAAGATGGAAGAACTCATCGCCGATGCGGTGGAACGTGGCGCAAGGGTCCTCGCCGGCGGAAAGCGCATCGAGGGCGAAGGATATTTCTTCGAACCCACGGTCCTCGCCGACGTACCGAAGGACGCGCGCGTGATGCATGAAGAACCGTTCGGCCCGATCGCGGTGCTGATGCGCTTCGATGCTCTCGCCGACGGGCTCGCCGAAGCGAACCGGTTGCCGTACGGGCTCTCCGCCTATGCGTTCACGCGCAGCGCGCGCACGGCCATTGATGTCGCGGACGGTCTCGAAGCCGGGATGATCGGCATCAACCAGTACCGCATCGTGTCGACCGAACTGCCGTTCGGCGGCATGAAGGAAAGCGGCCACGGCTCGGAAGGCGGCACCGAGGGCATCGAGTACTACCTCACGCACAAGTTCATCAGCCAGGCTTAAGGAGTATCGCCATGTCTCATACGCATTTCGACAGTCCGCGCGAGGCCGCGCGGGCCTTCACGCCGACGATCTCGGCATTCGTCGACGACACGCTCTATCCGCGCATCTGGAGCGATCCGTCGCTCGCGCCGCGCGACCGCAGCCTCGTGACCGTCGCCGCCCTGATCGCGGGGGGCCATCTCGACGAGTTGCCGGCGCACCTGCGGCGCGCGTTGACGAACGGCGTCACCCGCGAAGAGCTCTCCGCGGCAATCACACACCTCGCGTTCTACGCCGGGTTTCCCGCAGCGATTTCCGCTTCCGCCGTGGCGCAGGCAACGCTGGGCGCACAACCTCGGCCCGACGATCTCGCCGGTCATTCAGCTCCCGCACAGGAAGGTGTGAAATGAAAGCCATCACATTCAAGGAGTTCGGCGAGGCCGAGGTTCTCCAATTGGCCGAAGTCCCGGCACCCGAGGTTCGCCCCGACGATCTACTGGTACGCGTTCATGCCGCGGGCGTGAATCGCGCGGATCTGACACATCGGCGAGGCGGATACGGCCGGCCCAATTTCGGCGACTCCACCCTCATGGGGCTCGAAATCGCCGGCGAGGTGATCGAGACGGGAAGCGCCGTGCAGGGCTACAAGGTGGGTGATCGTGTAATGGGCGTCGTGGGCGGCGGGGCCTATGCGGAACTGGCGCGCATCGACTGGAGAATGGCGATGCCCATTCCGGCAACGATCGACTACGTGCACGCGGCTGCCATACCGGAAGTTTTCGTCACTGCGCACGAAGCGTTGTTGCATCTGGGCCGCTTGCAACGCGGCGATTCGGTGCTGATTCACGCAGCGGCGGGCGGGGTGGGTTCCGCGGCGGTCCAGCTCGCCTACGCAACCGGCGCGACGATATTCGCGACCGCCGAAGCGTCGAAACTGGAACGGATCGTTCAACTCGGCGTGGACCATGCGATCGACTACAAGGCGCAGGATTTTTCGGAAGTCGTCGCAAACAGGACAGGCAAACGCGGTGTCGACGTCGTCATCGACTTCGTGGGCGCGCCGTATTTTTCGCGGAATGTCGCGTCATTGGCAAACGGCGGCCGGCTGGTGCAGGTCGGCATACTCGGCGGCGGCGGTGACGTGAGCGTTGCGCTCGATCAGATCCTGTACCGTCATCTGCAAATCATCGGCACGGTGATGAAGTCGCGCGACCCGCGCGAGAAACACGCGATGGTTCGGCGATTTCGCGAACATTGGCTGGACCGCTTTGCGGGAGGCGCGGGTCTCGAACCGGTCGTCGACAGCGTGTTTCCTCTCGCCGATGCCGCGGCGGCTCATCGACGGATGGAGTCGGCCGTGAACGTAGGCAAGATCATCCTGACGATGAGCGAAAACGCGTGACGCCATAAAAAACCCCGGCATGCAGACCTGAGCCTGCATGCCGGGGTTCTTCGCTTCACTGCCGGCGAGCGACGAATCGCCCGCCGTTCGCGCTCAACGCGCGGCGACTTCCGCCTTGACGGACGCCGCATCGCCGACCGCCGTCGGCGCGGGCCCCCATCCGCCGCCGAGCGCGCGGATCAGGTTGACGGTCGACACGGCCTGCGCACCGGTGAGCTGGTTCGCCTGCAGTTGCGACTGCAGCACCGAGCGCTCGCTGTCGATGACGTCGAGATAGGCGACTTCACCTTCCTGATACTGCGTGCGCGACAACGTCGCCGCGCGCCGCGACGCATTGACGGCTGCATCCTGCGCGCGGATCTGGTCGTCGAGCAGGCGCAGGTCGGCGAGATTGTCCTCGACCTCGCGGAACGCGACGAGCACCTGCTGCCGGTAGTTCGCGACCTGCTCGTCGTACTGCGCGCGCGCCTGCTGCACGCCGGCCGCACGGCGCCCGCCGTCGAACAGCGGCAGCGTCAGCGCGGTGCCCGCGAACGGCCCGAGCAGGAACGTGCGGCTCGACCACAGGAACAGGTTGCCGAGCGTCGATGCCTCATAGCCGAACGCCCCCGTGATGTCGAGCTTCGGGAAATATGCCGACTTCGCGAGGCCGATCCGCGCATTCGCGGCCGCCATCGCGCGCTCGGCCGCCGACACGTCCGGACGGCGTTCGAGCAGCGCGGACGGCAGGCCCGGCGGCACCTTCACCGCGACCGGCACGATCGGCGTTTCCTTGAACGCGAAGTCCGCGGGCGCCTTGCCGAGCAGGATCGCGAGCGCATGCTCGGATGCCGCGCGCCGGCGCGCGACACCGACCGCATCGGCCTGCGCGCTGGCCAGCTCGTTCTTCGCGCGCGACACGTCGAGCTCGCTGATGTCGCCTTCGTTGAAGCGGCGCTGCACGAGTTGCAGTGCCTGCTCGCGCAACTCCACCGTGCGGCGGTACAGGTCCTGGTCGGAATCGAGCTGGCGCAGTTCGAAATAGTTCTGCGCGACGTCCGCCTGCAGCGCGAGCTGCACCGAACGGAACAGCGCTTCGCTCTGCGCCTGGTCGGCACGCGACGCCTCGACGTTCCGGCCGACACGGCCGAACAGGTCGGCTTCGTAGGACACCGTCCCCTGCGCGCGCCACAGCGTCGCATTGGTCGGGCCCGTGCCCTGCGGCTGGAACTGCGACGCCGACGACAGCCCTTCGCGCGTCGGCCCGAACCCGGCGCCGACCTGCGGGAACCATTGCGAGCGCGCCGAACGCGTCGCCGCGCGCGCTTCCTCGACCCGCGCCGCCGCGGCTTTCAGGTTCTGGTTCGCGGCGAGCGCCTGGGTCTCGAGCGAGTCGAGCACCGGATCGCCGAACACCTTCCACCATTCGCCGCGATGTTCGCCGTCCGCCGGCTCGGCCGTCTTCCAGGTGCCGGCCTGCTCGCCGGCGGCGAGCGCCGGCGCTTCCTTGAACGCGGCGGGCACCGCCGCATCCGGGCGCTTGTAGTCGGGGCCCACCGCGCACGCGGCGAGCAGCGTCGCGAGCAGGGTGCTCGCGGCCGCCACCTTCGCGAAGCGCATCAGGCCGTTCGTGTTGTGCATGTTGTCCATCTTTTATCCTCAAGCATCCGAAGCCGGTACGCCCTGGGCCGGCACGCCGTAGCCGGACGAGTCCTTGCCGGCGACGTGGATCTTGCCGCCCGCCAGCGTACGCAACACGACGTAGAACACCGGTGTCAGCATCAGCCCGAACAGCGTCACGCCCAGCATCCCGAAGAACACCGCGACACCCATCGCATGGCGCATTTCCGAACCGGCCCCCGTCGACGTGACGAGCGGCACGACGCCCATGATGAACGCGATCGACGTCATCAGAATCGGGCGCAGCCGCAGCCGGCTCGCCTCGATCGCGGCCTCGAGCGGCGTCCTGCCGTCGTGTTCGAGCTCGCGTGCGAATTCGACGATCAGGATCGCGTTCTTCGCCGACAGCCCCACCAGCACCATCAAGCCGATCTGCGTGAAGATGTTGTTGTCGCCCTGCGTGAGCCACACGCCCGTCAGCGCCGACAGAATGCTCATCGGCACGATCAGGATCACCGCGAGCGGCAGCGTCAGGCTTTCATACAGCGCGGCGAGCACGAGGAACACGAGCAGCACGCTGATCGGGAACACATACATCGCCGAATCGCCGGCAAGGATCTGCTGGTACGTGAGGTCGGTCCACTCGAACCGCACGCCGCGCGGCAGCGTTTCATGCGCGATGCGCTCGATCGCGGCCTGCGCCTGACCCGACGAGAAGCCCGGCGCCGGGCCGCCGTTGATGTCGGCCGCCGTGTAGCCGTTGTAGCGCACGACCATTTCGGGGCCGAACGTCGGCGTCACCGTGACGAGCGACGACAGCGGCACCATCTCGCCCTTGTCGTTGCGCGTCTTCAACTGCAGGATGTCGTCCGCACGCTGGCGGAACGGCGCATCGGCCTGCACGCGCACCTGGTACACGCGCCCGAAGCGGTTGAAGTCGTTCACGTACAGCGAGCCGAGATACACCTGCATCGTGTTGAACACGTCGGTCACCGGCACGCCGAGCTGCTTCGCCTTCACGCGGTCGAGATCGACGTTGAGCTGCGGCACGTTGATCTGGTAGCTCGTGAACAACGGGCCGAGTTCCGGCGCCTGCTGCGCGCGCTTGATGAAGTCGTTGGTCGCATCCGCGAGCCGCGCATAGCCGACTGCGCCGCGATCCTCGATCTGCATCTTGAACCCGCCGAGCGTGCCGAGGCCGAGCACCGGCGGCGGCGGGAACACCGCGACGAACGAATCCTTCATCGCGCTGTACTGCTGGTTCAGCGCACCCGCGATCGCGCCGGCCGACAGCGCCTTGCCGTGCCGTTCCGAGAACGGCTTCAGCGTGACGAACACGATGCCCGCGCTCGAGCTGTTCGTGAAGCCGTTCACCGACAGACCCGGGAACGCGACCGCGCTCTCGACGCCCGGCTGCTTCAGCGCGATCGAGCCCATGTCGCGGATCACCTTCTCGGTACGGTCGAGCGACGCACCGTTCGGCAGCTGCGCGAACGCGATCAGGTATTCCTTGTCCTGCGCGGGCACGAAGCCGCCCGGCACGACCTTCGACACCAGCACGGTCGCGCCCACGAGCACGAGGTACACGCCGAGCATCAGGGTCTTGCGCGACAGCACGCCGCGCACGCCGCGGCCGTAGTTCTCCGCGCCGCGATGGAACACCTTGTTGAAGCCGCGGAAGAAGCCGCCGAGCACGCGATTCATCACGCGCGTGAGCCAGTCTTCCTTGTCGCCATGCCCCTTCAGCAGGATCGCGGACAGCGCCGGCGACAGCGTCAGCGAGTTGAACGCCGAGATCACCGTCGAGATCGCGATGGTCATCGCGAACTGCTTGTAGAACTGGCCGGTCAGGCCCGACATGAACGCGAGCGGCACGAACACGGCGACGAGCGTCAGCGCGATCGCGATGATCGGCCCGCTCACTTCCTGCATCGCCTTGTAGGTCGCCTGCCGCGCGTTCATCCCGCTTTCGATATTGCGTTCGACGTTCTCGACCACCACGATCGCATCGTCGACCACGATCCCGATCGCGAGCACCATCCCGAACAATGACAGCGCATTGATCGAATACCCGAATGCGAGCAGCAGCGAGAACGTGCCGATGATCGACACCGGCACTGCGATCAACGGAATCAGCGACGCGCGCCAGGTCTGCAGGAACACGATCACGACGATCACGACCAGCGCGATTGCTTCGAGCAGCGTATGCACGACGGCCTTGATCGACGAACGCACGAACTGCGTCGGGTCATAGACGATCTTGTAGTCGACGCCCGCCGGCATGTCCTGCTTCAGCTCGGCCATCGTCTTGCGCACTTCGTCCGAGATCTGCAGCGAATTCGCGCCCGGAGACTGGTTGATCGCCATCGCGACGGCCGGCTTGTTGTCGAGCAGCGAGCGCAGCCCGTATTCGGATGCGTCGAGCTCGATCCGCGCGATGTCGCGCAGATGCGTGACGCCGCCGTCCGGCGTGGTCTTCACGACGATGTCGCCGAACTCGTCTTCCGTCTGCAGACGGCCGCGCGCGTTCACCGACAGCTGCAGCGGCGTGCCGGGCAGCGACGGCGACGCGCCGATCACGCCGGCCGCGACCTGCACGTTCTGCTCGCGGATCGCCTGCACGACGTCCTCGGCCGACAGCCCGCGCTGCGCGACCTTCTGCGGATCGAGCCACACGCGCATCGCGTAGTCGCCCGAACCCCACAGCTGCACCTGGCCGACGCCCTGGATCCGCGACAGGCGATCCTTCACGTTGATCAGCGCGTAGTTGCGCAGGTAGGTCATGTCGTAGCGGTTGTCCGGCGAGATCAGGTGGACCACCATCGTCAGCGTCGGCGAGCTCTTCACCGTCGTGATGCCGAGCCGCTGCACGTCTTCCGGCAGGCGCGGCAGCGCCTGGTTCACGCGGTTCTGCACGAGCTGCGTGGCCTTGTCCGGATCGGTGCCCAGCTTGAACGTGACGGTGATCGTCATGTTGCCGTCGCTGTTCGCCTGCGACTGCATGTAGAGCATGTCCTCGACGCCGTTGATCTGTTCTTCAAGCGGCGACGCGACCGTCTCGGCGATCACTTTCGGGTTCGCGCCCGGATACTGCGCCTTCACGATCACGGAAGGCGGCACGACTTCCGGATATTCCGAGATCGGCAGCAGGAACATCGCGATCACCCCGCCGAGCAGGATGATCACCGATAGGACTCCTGCGAAGATCGGCCGGTCGATAAAGAATTTTGAAATGTTCATGTGTGGCTCTGTCTGGTTGAACGCGGATGCGAAGCGGCGGGCCGCTTACGAATCCGCCTTCGCCGGGGCGGCCGGCTTCGCGTTGTCCGCCAGCGGCGCGGACGGCGCGTCACCGCCCGTCATCGGGACCATGTGCGGCTTCACCTGTTCGCCGGGGCGCACGCGCTGCGTGCCGTTCACGACCACGCGATCGCCTGCCGCGAGGCCACTCACGATCACGCGCCGGTTGCCGTGCTGCAGCCCCTGCTGCACCTCGCGGTACGACACGCGGCCCTGCTGGTCGACGACGAACACGAACTTCTTGTCCTGGTCGGTGTTGATCGCCGCGTCGTCGACGAGCAATGCCTCGTGCGGCGCGCTGCCGCCCACCTTCACGCGTGCGTACAGGCCCGGGACGAGCGCACCGTCCGCATTGTCGAAGCGTGCGCGCACGCGGATCGTGCCCGACGACGTGTCGAGCCGGTTGTCGACCGAGTCGATCTCGCCGCTGCGCGAGTAGCCGGTTTCGTTCGCGAGGCCGAGCTCGACCGGCACCTTGCGGCCGTTACGCGCGCCGTTGATGTATTGCAGGTAGGTCTGTTCGTCTGCGTCGAACGATGCGTAGATCGGCGACACCGACACCAGCGTGGTGAGCGGCGCGGCCGACGCACCGGCCGACACGACGTTGCCGAGAGTGATTTCCGCACGCGACACGCGGCCCGAGACCGGCGCGGTGATCCGCGTATAGCCGAGGTTGATGCGCGCCGTTTCGAGCGCGGCTTCGGCGGCCTTCAGGTTCGCGGCCGCTTCGCGCGCCGCGTTCTGCTTCTCGTCGTAATCGCGCTTCGCGATCGCGTTGTCGCCGATCAGCCGCTGTGCGCGCTGCCAGTCGGTCTGCGCGTAACCGTTGCGCGCTTGCGCGGCCGCGAGCTGCGCGGCCGCGCGATCGGTTTCGGCCTGGTACGGGCGCGGGTCGATCACGAACAGCACGTCGCCCTTCTTCACGAGCGCGCCGTCCTTGAAGTTCACCGCGACGATCGTGCCCGACACCTGCGGGCGCACGTCGACTTTCTCGACCGCCTCGAGGCGGCCCGAATAACTCTGCCAGTCGGTAACGGTCTGCGGCACGACGGTCGCGACGTCGACTTCGGGCAGCGGTGCAGCCGCTTTCTCGGGTGCGTTCGCGTTCACGCGCATCGCGCCGAACGTTCCGAGGCCGACGACGGCAAGCGTCACGATCGCCGCTGTCGCGATTCGGGAACGGGAGGTGCGTAGGATGGCCATGTGGATCTCCAGGTAAACGTGGATTGGTTCTGGTTATTCGGAACGGTTGGGCTGGCGCGCCTGGAAGCGGCACTGGAAGAAGCGCACGGCTTCCTCGAAGGCGGCTTCGTGCGTCGCGAGCGCGGCGTGCGTGATGTCCGGATAGCGGATCACCTGCGTGAGCACGCCCGACGAGATCAGGCAGCCCGCATATTTCTCCGCCTCGACGTGCAGCACGTCGTTCTGCGCGGTGACGACGAGCGTCGGCGGCAGGCCCGCGAGGCGCACCGATTCGAGCGGCGCCGCATACGGGTGCATGCGTTGCGCGGCCTGCGGCAGATACGCGCGATAACAGGCCGCGCATTCGCGCGCGGTGATGTCGGACGCGAGGCGCTCGGCGTCGCCGATGCGCGTCATGCTCGGGTCGAGCATCGGCCCGAACAGCGCCTGCGCGACGATCGACACTTCGCCGCGATCGCGCGCGATGAACGCGAGGCAGTTCGCGAGCTGACCGCCCGCGTCGTGACCCGCGACACCGATCTTCTTCGGGTTGCCGCCGAACGCGCGGGCGCGCGTCGCGGCCCACACGGCGGCGCGATACGCATCCTCCGGCGCGGCCGGAAAGGGAAAGGCCGGCGCGAGCGAATAGTCGACCGACACTACGAGAGCTGGTAAGCGTTCTGCTAAAAAGCGCGCGGCGAAATCGGCGTCTTCGAGCGAACCGCGGACAAAGCCGCCGCCGTGGAAGTAAAGCACTACTGGCAACCCGGTCTTGTCCGGGCGCCGGTACAGGCGCAGCACGATGTCCTGCGCGTAGCCGGGAATTTCCACTTCGGCGACCGTCAACGCCGCGCCCGCCGTGGCTTGCGCGGGCAACGCGGCCTTCAGGAATTTGCTGAATTCAGAAGCGTCCATGACGATGCAGCATCCATTTCGAGATGGAACGAATTCTGGGTCCGGCAGACATTGGGATAAATGCCTATAATCCGGCAACACAATTCAACGCCCCCGAACAATCCGAGGCTGCGTTTACCCACGAGGTAGCGCAGCCTTCTTGTTCCGGCGGCAAATTAGATTGCGGAGGTTGTGATGGACCGGCTTCAGGCCATGCAGGTGTTTACTCGCGTCGTCGATACAAGCAGCTTCACCAAGGCAGCAGAAACGCTCAGCTTGCCGCGGGCGTCCGTCACGACGATCATCCAGAATCTCGAAGCATTCCTCGGTGTGCGGCTGATGCACCGGACCACGCGTCGGCTGTCGCTCACGCCGGACGGCGCCGCCTACTACGAACGATGCGTGCGGATCCTCGCGGACGTCGAGGAAACCGAGGCGAGCTTCCAGGCGAACAACCGGAAGCCGCACGGAAAGTTGCGTATCGACATGCCGGGCTCGATCGGGCGGCTGCTCGTGATTCCGTCGCTGTGCGAATTTCATACGCGCTACCCGGACATCGACCTGCAGCTCGGCCTGTCCGACCGGCCGGTCGACCTGCTGCAGGAAGGGGTCGATTGCGTGATCCGCGTTGGTGCATTGCAGGACTCGTCGCTCGTCGCGCGCCGGGTCGGCCTGTTCGAATGCGTGACGGTCGCGTCGCCCGACTATCTCGAACGTCACGGCGAGCCGAAGACGATCGACGACCTGAGCCAGCACAAGGCCGTCAACTACTTCTCGAGCCGCACCGGCCGCACGATCGACTGGACGTTCCTGACCGACGGCCAGGAAGTCGAGATGAAGATGGAGGGCATCGTGTCGGTGAACGATGCCGATGCGTACGTGACCTGCGGGATCGAAGGCTTCGGGCTGATCCAGCCGCCGCTCTTCATGGTGTTGCCGCATCTGCGCGAAGGCCGGCTCAAGGAAGTGCTGCCCGGCGTCAAGCCGCTGCCGATGCCGATCTCCGTCGTGTATCCGCACAGCCGCCATCTGTCGCCGAAAGTGCGCGTATTCGTCGACTGGATCGCCGAGGTGTTCGACCGTTGCCCGCTGCTGAGCGGCAAGGGCAGCCTCGACGCGACGTGCAGCAAGCGCACGTTCGAGGAAGCCGAACGCGCGCCGGTGCTCGACACGCCGGTCATCAACGAATGGGTCGCGTAGGCGCGACGCTCCCGCGCACGCCTGTCACTTCGTTCGCCACGTGCGCATGAACTCCGCGGCCCCCGTGCCTGGCGCGCAACTGCCCGGCCGCCTTGCGCGCGCCATCGCCCGCGCGAGTTCCGCACGCTGCGCGCTTACGTGCCGAGCGCAATAGCGGTCGATCACGCCGAGTTGGCCTTTCAGGAACGCGATGGTCTGCTCGATGCCGCCGCGCACGCTCGCGTGCGATCGCGCGAGCACTTGATATTCGGCCATCATCGTGCGCGCGAGTTGCCGGCGGCGCTGCACCAACGCCTGAACATACTGCAGCGGCGGGTCCGACAACGGTTCGGCGAGCCGCGCGCACATCGGATACCGGTCGAACTCGCGGGCCAATGACGAGAGCAGACGGGCACGCGCGCCCTTGCCTTCGGGCGGCATCCCGGCCGCCCCCGCGATGAAATCGCGAGCCTGATGCGCGTGGGCGACGGCCACCGGCAGTCGCGCCGCCTGCAACGCGCATGCCGCGTGGGACTCGGCACCGCCGGACGACTCCAGCACGATGCGCGCCGGCGCCCATTCGGCAATCGCATCGGTCAGCGACTCGATACCGTACGTCTCGTTCCGGTAACCGAGAATCACTCGCAACGACGAGACGTCGACCTCGAGGATCTCGCGCGTCACGCTAATGCCGACGAATACGCGCTCCGGCGTCAGTTCGTCGCCGTGCTGTCGCGCTGCCGCCTCATTGTTCATACGAATCTGCCCGTCGGGCTCGTCTTGCGATCCGGTCGAAGACAAGAAAAATGGGGCGTTATTGTTCGCCACTAGAACTGTCATAATCTAAATGTAATATTCACGGACAGAACCGGTTCCATTCGCGGCGCGGCTCAACCCGAGCCATCGCGGTCGGCCCTCGGCGTGTTCCATGCCGACGGTACCCGGCCCTCGCATCGACACCCCCGATACCCGCATGACAAGACAACGCCCTTTCATTCGCTCACTAATCAGGAATCCTGACCCTGCGACTGCTCGAACGACGACCTGTCGATCAGAAACCGGTCGCGATCCTGACCACGCAGCCATGCCGGCTCGCGGCCCACGCCGCACCACGTCTGCCCCGTCCGCGGGTCGAAATACTTTGCCCTGCGCTTCCGGGCGCCGGCCGCACCTGCCGGGAATACATCCTTGTACGTGAACCCGAATTCCTCGATGCAGCGCCGGACTTCGAGCAGCACCGTCTCCGATATGGCGAGACGCTCGCGTTCGAGCTGCTCTTCGAGCAGCGCCTTTTTCTCCATGAACGACTTGTATATCAGCATGCGATTTTCCCCTCAATTCGGCTCTTTACAGGACTTCACCGAGACGTTGCCGGCACATCCAAGCGTAATCACGCTGCCGCTTCGTATTGACAACGTTTGTCAACAACAATCGTTGAAAACAGATGATTCATACGTCGTTAAAGGCTGTTTTTGCCTATGATTAGCATGTTTTATGCGTTCAAAATTGTTGACAATTACGAACATGAAACGATGCGAACATGCGCGGCAAACCACCGGCCGCCCACCCTCGCACCGTTCGTCAGAATCCTCCGACCCACGCTCGATGCAGCACGATCGACCTGCTCGCTAACAAAGGAGTGCGAATCATGAACGTTTTATATCTCGAGGACGACAACGCATATGTCGAAATGATCACTTCAATACTCGAGAAATCCGGACACCGCGTGCATGCGGTCGGCAACGGCTGTCACGCGATCCGTCACCTGGAGAACGCGGTCGTCGACTTGCTGATTCTCGACTGGCAAGTGCCGGGGCTGTCGGGGTTCGAGGTACTGAAATGGACGCGCGAGCGCATCGGCGGACGCTTGCCGATCCTGTTCCTGACGAGTCGCGTTCGGGACGACGAGATTTTCTCCGCGATCAACGCCGGCGCCGACGATTACATGGTCAAGCCGATCAACCAATTCGAACTGCTGGCCCGCGCCAACGCGCTGCTGCGGCGCGCGTATCACAGCGGCGGCGCGCCGCAGGACGCCCTCGATATCGGCGGCTACCGGATCGACACGAAGGCGCGAACCGTGCTGCTCCATGGCGAGCATGTCCGGCTGACGCCGCGCGAATTCGATCTCGCCGTGCTGCTGTTTCGCAACCTCGGCCGCATCATGCCGCGCGACGCGCTGATCCTTTCATTGTGGGGTCGCGACATGACCGGCGTATCGCGTAGCCTCGACACGCACATCTATCGGCTCCGGATGAAGATGGCGCTCCAGCCGTCGAACGGCGTGCGGCTCAGCGCGGTCTATACGCTCGGCTATCGGCTCGAAGCGATCTGACGCTCGACGGCGGCCACGCCCGTTCCGCCCTCGAACGGCATCGCCGGGCTGCCGCGTTCGTCGGCCGCCGCATGCAACGGCGCGTCGCGGCGTGCGGCATTGCACCACCGCGTGCAGAAGACTATTGCGTCATTCGGATTGATCGCCGCGCGACGCCCCGCCCGATCGGTCGAATTCCGCTGCCGCCCCCGGCCAGCAAGGCGTCCCGTATCCCCCAGTACCTGTGCGGCTTTCGATTGTTCCGCCATCGCGACAATTCAATTCGCGTCTGCCGCATTTATCGCGACGGAACAGATACCTAGAGTAAACCCTGTCGCGCACCTCGTTGCGCATCGAACAGATCCCGCTTGATGGGACCGGGGCAAGCGCTCAAGCGCCAGCTCCGACAGTGCAAAGCATGGGATCTGGGTAAGCGCTGAAACGCTACTCATATCGACCGCAAAGCATGGGATCTGAGTAAGCGCTGAAGCGCTAACTCATATCGACACAGGAGCTACACCATGAACCGCCGCCACCTTCTCTCCGCCCTGGCCCTCACGCTCGCCGTGTCCGCCCCGGCCTTCGCCGACTCGGGCACGCCGCATGCCGGCGACTACGGCAATACGTCGTGGTACTCGCAGCACTACGGCCCGCGCACACGCGCCGAAGTCAGCGCGGAAGTCGAGCAGGCCCGCAAGGACGGCACGCTCGCGTACCTGCGCAAGGCAAATTCGTACCCGCAAGGGCTCGAGCTCGCGCAAGGCCCGTATCGCTCGATGCCGGAAAGCAACCAGCTCGCCGGCGGGGGCCGGTAAACGTGCAACGCCGCGCAGCGGGGTGCCCCGTGCGCGGCGTCGCGACACACCGATCGACGACTCACCGAGTCAGTCAGTTGCAGGAGCACATGATGAACGACCAACTTCCTTCGCCGCTCGATCACTGGGACGACACCACGCCGGTCTGGACGCCTTTCCGTTCGGCCCCGCACTCGCATTGACCGCCGGCTGAGCCGTCGCCTGGCCCTCAACGGCGCGGCACCCCGTCGCGCCACTCGCCCCAGTGCGTCACG
The DNA here is from genome assembly GCF_052045915.1 of Burkholderia sp. 22088. Classification (NCBI taxonomy): domain Bacteria; kingdom Pseudomonadati; phylum Pseudomonadota; class Betaproteobacteria; order Burkholderiales; family Burkholderiaceae; genus Burkholderia; species Burkholderia sp. 22088. The sequence continues at coordinate 293,443 of NZ_JBQEPY010000008.1, read as the reverse complement.
ATGTCCTGCACGAGCGGGTTGCCCGCGCGATACAGGTTTTCGGTCGCCGGAGCGAAGCCGCCCTGGTCCGCGTAGTTCAGCAGGTTGTCGGCACTCGTCTGCCCCGCATACGGCCGGTCGAAATCGGACCCGGTACGCAGCACCGCGACGCGCGACAGGTCGACCCGCTTCACGCTCGCCGCACGCTTGAGCGCTTCATACGTCGCGTTGTCTTCCTGGGCGGTCATGCAATAGGTGCCCTTGCCGTCGGTCAGGATCTTCGTCCACTGGCGCGCGCGCTCGCCGATCAGCGTGCCCGAGAACCACGTGTTGCCCGATGACGTATCGCACTGGATCACCGTCGGCGGCCGGTTCGCCGGCGCATACGTGAACTTCGCGCGCGCGGCCTGCGCCTGCGCGCTGTCGGCGAGCACGACGTTGCGCGACAGCGCTACCGCGGCGTCGGTCAGCTGCGGATTGAGCTGGAACACCTCGGTGCGATAGTCGAGCGGCGGCTTGTCGTTCGGGCTCTTCGTGTTGATGCCGAGAAAGCCGGTATTCCAGCCGGCCGGAATCTCGCGTGCATCGAGCTCCCACTGCAGGCTGAAATCGACGAGGTACTTCGACCACGCGGCCGAGCCGACCGTGCCTTGCGCGGGGTCGACGCCCGCGATGCCGGAGATCAGGAAATACGTGCGGCGCAGGTCGAAGCGCTGCGAGAACGTGAGCGCCATGATCGTCGCCGACGCGTTCGCATAGCCCATGCCGGTCGTGACCACGCACACGTCCTGCTTGTTGCAATGAACGTTCGGGTAGTCGGGCGACAGGCCCGGCACGGCGATGTCGCGCCACGGGCCGAGCCGGTCGAGCCATGCCTGGCCCTCCGGACCGAACATCGTGATGATCATGACCTTGACCGGGCGGCCCTGTGCACCGGTCTCGGCGAATGCATTGTTGCCCGCGTTGTTGCCCTGGTTGTCCTGCGCGATCGACGGCGCGGTTGCACAGGCTGCGAGCGAGAATGCAGCGGCGGAAAGAATGGAGCGAGTCAGCATCGGCGTTCCTTGTTTCGATGATGTTGGGTGAGAACGGCTCTCGTAGACTGCGCGACGGAGTATAGAACGGGCGTGCGCGTTGCGGAACCCGACTACGAAACGACGGCCGGTGCGTCGGTTCGGGTGCGGCGCACGCGGGAAGCACAACGGAAATTCGCTCCGCACGTCGACATACCGTCAGGAATACTATCCGGTTGATCGCCGCCGACACGTCGGTCGCACTTGCATGCCCGTCACCCGGCAAACCGCTACAGCCGTGCCAGTCCTGCCACCCCATACCCCAGCACGACAAGCGCCGCGACCACGTGGCTCGCCGCGAGCAGCCCCGGCGACTTCACGATCCGGCCGATCACGCTGCCGCCGAATGCGAACACCAGCTGCCCCGCGAGGCTGCCGGCAAACACGCACGCGGCACCGAGCAGCCAGTGCCGCTGCGCGCCGGCGGCGGCCGTTGCATAGCCGTAGAACAACAGGATCGTCAGCGGATTCGCCAGCGTGACGAAGAACATCGATGCAAACGGGCGGCTGCCCGGCGGCCGCGCATCGCCGTCGAGCGTGCGGCGGCGATCCCGCAACGCCTGCCACAGCATCCGCGCGCCCATCGCGAGCAGCACGAGCGCCCCCACCAGACGAAACAGCGACAGATGCGCCGCGAGCGTGCTCGCCAGCATCGCGCCGAGCGTGAACGCGACGACCGCGTAGCAGCCGTCGGCCGTCGCGACACCTACCGCCGCGCGCACGCCGCTTGCGGTGCCGGCGCGCATCCCGTAGTTCGCGATCATCAGCGCAACGGGCCCGACCGACAGCGCGATCATCAGCCCGAACAGGAAATCGTTCATCGGTCGTCGATGCCTTCGATCGAAGGCACCGATTCTAGCGAACGCAAAAATCTCCGGTGCGGCGATTCGGCGTCACGCGACATCGACGCGCGCCGGCCCTTCCACCATCTCGCCGATCACGCCCGCGCGGTCGAAGCCGTCGGCACGGAAGCACGCGAGCACGTCGTCGACGGCCTCGGGCGCGCACGCGACCAGCAGGCCGCCCGACGTCTGCGGATCGGTCAGCAGCGCCTGCGCGACGGGCGGCAGCGTGTCGGCCAGTTGAACGTCCGCGCCGTACGCGGCCCAGTTGCGGCCCGATGCGCCGGTGAACACGCCGTCGGCCACGAACGCCTCGACGCCCGCGAGCCACGGCAGCGACGCGTAGTGCACGCGCGCGGTGAGGTGCGCGCCACGTGCGAGTTCGAGCGTATGACCGAGCAGCCCGAAGCCCGTGACGTCGGTCAGCGCGTGCACGCCCGGCAGCGCAGCGAGGTCGGCGCCCGGACGGTTCAGCTTGGTGGTCGTCGCGACCATCTGCGCGTAACCCGCGGCATCGAGCTGGTTCTTTTTCAGCGCGGCCGACAGGACGCCAACGCCGAGCGGTTTGCCGAGCACGAGCACGTCGCCCGCACGCGCGGCCGCGTTGCGCTTCACGCGCGACGGATGCACGACGCCGATCGCCGCGAGCCCGTAGATCGGCTCGACCGAATCGATCGAATGGCCGCCCGCCACCGGAATGCCGGCGTCCGCGCACACCGATTCGCCGCCGCGCAGCACGGCCGCGATCGTCTCGTGCGGCAGCACGTTGATCGGCATCCCGACCAGCGCGAGCGCGAGGATCGGCTTGCCGCCCATCGCATACACGTCGGACAGCGCGTTGGTCGCTGCGATGCGGCCGAAGTCGAACGGATCGTCGACGATCGGCATGAAGAAGTCGGTGGTCGCGACGATCGCCTGCTCGTCGTTGAGACGGTAGACGGCCGCGTCGTCGGACGTCTCGGTACCGACCAGCAGATCCGGGAACAGCGCGGGCGGCGTCGCGCGCTTCAGCAGCTCGGACAGCACGCCCGGCGCAATCTTGCAGCCGCAGCCGCCGCCGTGCGACAGGCTCGTGAGGCGCGGAACGGCAGGCTGGGCTTGGGTGGCTTCGGTCATCGTCGGCATCCGGTGAATAACAACACGACATTATCGACAATTCCGTGCGAGTGCGCCCGATACCCACATAATGGCGGCGCACTCCCCGCCCCCGCTGCCGCCCGCACCTTCCGTCCATGGATCACCTCTTCATCGGCCTCGTGCTGTGCTCCGCGTTGCTGCACGCCATCTGGAATGCCTTCCTCCACGTCAGCGAAGACCGGCTCGTACAGCTCGGCACGATGTCACTGCCCTATTTCGGGTTCGGCGTCGCGGGCGCCGCGCTACTGCCCGCGCCGGCACCCGCCGCGTGGCCGTATATCGCCGCGTCGGCCGCGCTCGAGGTCGCGTACTGCTTCACGCTGGCGCGCGCCTACCGCAGCGGCGAGTTCGGGCAGATCTATCCGATCGCGCGCGGGATCTCGCCGCTGCTCGTGTCGGTGCTCGCGCTCGCTTTCCTCCACGAACAGCCGACCCCGTTCGGCTTCGCGGGCATCGCGCTCGTGTCGTTCGGCATCATGTCGCTCGCCCTGCGGCGCGGCTTCCGGTTCTCTGGTGAAGGCGTGCCGTTTGCGCTGCTCACGGGCGTGTTCATCGCCGCGTATTCGATCTGCGACGGCATCGGCTCGCGCGTATCCGGCAGTGCGCTCGGCTACATCGCGTGGGTGTACGTGCTGTGGAGCGTGCCGCAGTTCGTGCTGGTCTGCGCGGTACGTGGCGGCCCGCGCGCGGTGCTCGCCTCGCGCACGGCGCTCACGCAGGGCGCGATCGCCGGCACGATCTCCCTCGCCGCTTATGGAATCGTGATCCTCGCGTACCGGTACCTGCCGGTCGGGACGGTGTCGGCGCTGCGTGAAACGAGTTCGATCTTCGCGGTCGCGATCGGCTGGCTCGTGATGCGCGAGCGGCCCGGCGCGCAGCGGCTTGCCGCGTGCGCGCTGGTGGTCGTGGGCGCGGCGCTGATCCGCCTGTAGGCGGCGCGCGCGACACGCGTTCGTCTGCAGGTCGTGCCGACCTGCCAGGCGTCAGACCGTGACCGCCGCCCCGCCGAATGCCCGCTCGTCGATCGCCTCGGCGAGCGTCGCGAACGCCGTCGCGATCTCGTCCTCCGGCACGCACGCATAACCGAGCAGCAACCCCGGCGCCGCGCGTTCGCGATCCGCGTAATAACCCGACAACGGTCGCACGACGATATTGCGTTCGAGCGCGGCCTGCGCGACCGCACGATCGTCGACGCCTTCCGGCAACTGCGTGACCAGATGCAGCCCGGCATCGCTGCCGAGCGCGTGCAGCGTGTCGCCATAGCGTTGCGCGACCGCGTCGAGCAGCACCTCGCGGCGCTGCCCGTACAGCGTGCGCATCTTGCGGATATGCGACACGAAGTGCCCTTCCGCGATGAATTCGGCAAGCACCGCCTGCTGCAGCAACTGCCCTTCGCGGTACAACTCGGCGCTCGCGGTCGCGAAACTTTCCGCGAGCGGCTCGGGCGCGACCAGGTAGCCGACCCGCAGCCCCGGGAACAGCGTCTTCCCGAAACTGCCGACGTAGATCACCTGCCCGGCCGTGTCGAGCCCCTGCAGCGACGCAAGCGGGCGGCTGCCGTAGCGGAATTCGCTGTCGTAGTCGTCCTCGATGATCCAGCAACCGTGCTGGCGTGCGTATTCGAGCAGCATCCGCCGCCGCGCGAGGCTCATCACCATCCCGAGCGGATACTGGTGCGACGGCGTGACGAGCATCAGCTTCGGCGGTTCGGCGAGATCGGCCGCCGACGGGGCGATGCCTTCCTCGTCGACCGGGATCGGCCGCGTCGTCAGCCCCGACACGTTCAGCACGCTGCGCACGCCCCAGTAGCACGGATCCTCGGTCCAGATCGCGTCGCCCGGGTCGGTCAGCAGCCGTACCGCGAGGTCGATCGACTGGTGGATGCCGGTCGTAATCACGATCTGCTCGGGCGTGCAGCGCACCGAGCGCGACGTGCGCAGGTAATCGGCCAGCGCCTCGCGCAGCAGCGCGAGCCCGCCGCCCGGCGCGTAGGTCAGCAGGTCGGGGCGCAGCCGCCGCCAGTATTTGTTGTGCAGCCGCGTCCACACGCGCGCGGGAAAGCGCGACACATCGGGCACGCCCGGCATGAACGCGCCGCCCTGCCGTTTCGACACGCCGGCCCCTTCGACGAGCCGCGTACCGCGCGCCGACAGCCGCCGCGCGGACGGCTGCACGAGCGCCGGGTGGGTGGCGGTCGCGTCGGGTGGCGCGCCGACGATCTCGTCGGGTGCGCTGTCGGCCACGAACGTACCGCGGCCGGTCGCCGAGTTCACGTAGCCTTCAAGTGAAAGCTGTTCGTAAACCTGCGTGACCGTGTTGCGCGCGATTCCGAGTTCGGCCGCGAGGAGCCGCGACGACGGCACGCGCGTGCCGGCCGGCAGTTCACGCGACAGGATCGCCTGTTGCAGCAGCCGGTGAAGCTGCCGGTAGATCGGCTGTTCGCCGCCTCGCACGAGGCGCTGCGCCAGCCAGTCCGACAACACGCTCGCGCGCATGATTGGCTCCTGAATATTTATTGAAATGGCTCTGATTGTCAGAGCCAAATGTGATTATAGTCGCCTCCATGGGCTGTCGAAGCGCCCGATTTTCACCTCACCGGAAAGAACATCAAGGAGATGACCGTGAAGAATGCCGACCTGCAGGCCCGCAAGAACGCCGCCACCCCGCGCGGCGTCGGCGTGATGTGCGATTTCTACGCAGCCCGCGCCGAGAACGCGGAACTGTGGGATGTCGAAGGCCGCCGCTTCATCGATTTCGCCGCCGGCATCGCGGTGCTGAACACCGGCCACCGCCACCCGAAGATCGTCAAGGCGATCGCGGATCAACTGAACAACTTCACGCACACCGCTTACCAGATCGTCCCGTACGCGTCGTACGTCGAGCTGGCCGAGAAGATCAACGCACGCGCGCCGGGCGATTTCCCGAAGAAGACCGCGTTCTTCACGACCGGCGCGGAAGCCGTCGAGAACGCGATCAAGATCGCACGCGCGGCCACCGGCCGTCCGGGCGTCATCGCCTTCTCGGGCGGTTTCCACGGCCGCACGATGATGGGCATGGCGCTGACCGGCAAGGTCGCCCCGTACAAGCTGAACTTCGGCCCGTTCCCGGGCGACGTGTTCCACGCGCCGTACCCGAACGCCGTGCACGGCGTGACGACGGCCGACTCGATCAAGGCGATCGAGATGCTGTTCAAGGCCGACATCGATCCGAAGCGCGTTGCCGCGATCATCTTCGAACCGGTCCAGGGCGAAGGCGGCTTCAACCCGGCGCCTGCCGAATTCGTGCGCGCGCTGCGCAAGATCTGTAACGAACACGGCATCCTGCTGATCGCCGACGAAGTGCAGACGGGCTTCGCGCGTACCGGCAAGCTGTTCGCGATGCAGCACTACGACGTGCTGGCCGACCTGATCACGATGGCGAAGAGCCTCGCGGGCGGCATGCCGCTGTCGGGCGTCGTCGGCCGTGCCGACCTGATGGACGCGGCAGCGCCCGGCGGCCTCGGCGGCACGTATGCGGGCAACCCGCTGGCCGTGGCATCGGCGCACGCCGTGCTCGAGATCATCGACGAAGAGAAGCTGTGCGAGCGCGCGACGCAACTCGGCGACGTGCTGAAGGCGAAGCTGAACGCGCTGCAGGCCGACGTGCCGCAGATCGCCGACGTGCGCGGCCCGGGCGCGATGATCGCGGTCGAGTTCCTGAAGCCGGGTTCGGGCGAGCCGGATGCCGAGTTCACGAAGCGCGTGCAGACGCGTGCGCTCGAGCGCGGCCTGCTGCTGCTCGTGTGCGGCGTGTACTCGAACGTCGTGCGCTTCCTGTTCCCGCTGACGATCACGCAAGCCGTGTTCGATGAAGCGCTCGTGATCCTCGAGGAAGTGCTGAAGGAAACGGTCGGCGTGCCCGCCTGAGTTCCTGCCTTCCGAATGCGCCGCCGCCGTCGTCACGACGGCGGCGGCCTTTTTATCCGTCATCTTCAAAGCAGGCGATTCATATGAGCACTGTTCAGGAAACCCTGGCACTGAAAGATTCGTCGCTGTTCCGCCAGCAGGCGTACGTCAACGGCGAATGGCAAGGCGCGACGAACGGCGAGACGTTCGAAGTCCGCAACCCGGCGACGGGCGGCCTGCTCGGCACCGTGCCGGCGATGGGCACGGCCGAGACGCGTCACGCAATCGAAGCCGCGAACGCCGCATGGCCGGCGTGGCGCAAGAAGACCGCGAAGGAACGCGCGGTCGTCCTGCGCAAGTGGCACGACCTGATGATGGAAAACGCCGACGACCTCGCGCTGATCCTAACGACCGAGCAGGGCAAGTCGCTGGCTGAAGCGAAGGGCGAGATCGGCTATGCCGCATCGTTCCTCGAATGGTTCGCGGAAGAAGGCAAGCGCGTATACGGCGACACAATCCCGACGCCGGCGAGCGACAAGCGCATCGTCGTGACGAAGGAAGCGATCGGCGTGTGCGCGGCGATCACGCCGTGGAACTTCCCGGCGGCGATGATCACGCGCAAGGTCGGCCCGGCGCTCGCCGCGGGCTGCCCGATCGTCGTGAAGCCGGCCGAGGCGACGCCGTTCTCCGCGCTCGCGATGGCCGTGCTGGCCGAGCGTGCGGGCGTGCCGGCCGGCGTGTTCAGCGTCGTCACGGGCGACCCGAAGGCGATCGGCGGCGAGCTGACGTCGAACCCGATCGTGCGCAAGCTGTCGTTCACCGGCTCGACGCCGGTCGGCCGCCTGCTGATGTCGCAATGCGCGGCGACGGTCAAGAAGGTGTCGCTAGAGCTCGGCGGCAACGCGCCGTTCATCGTGTTCGACGACGCCGATCTCGACGCGGCCGTGCAGGGCGCGATCGCATCGAAGTACCGCAACAGCGGCCAGACCTGCGTGTGCACGAACCGCTTCTACGTGCATGAAGCCGTGTACGACCAGTTCGCGCAGAAGCTCGCGGCTGCCGTCGGCCAGTTGAAGGTGGGCCGCGGCACCGAGCCGGGCGTCACGCAAGGCCCGCTGATCAACGAAGCAGCGGTGCTGAAGGTCGAGGCGCACATCGAGGACGCGCTCGCGAAGGGCGCGACCGTCGTGACGGGCGGCAAGCGCCACGCGCTCGGCCACGGCTTCTTCGAGCCGACCGTGCTGACGGGCGTCACGCCGGCGATGAAGGTCGCGAAGGAAGAGACGTTCGGGCCGCTCGCGCCGCTGTTCAAGTTCGGCAGCGACGATGAAGTGATCCGCCTCGCGAACGACACCGAATTCGGCCTCGCCGCTTACTTCTACAGCCGCGACATCGGCCGCGTGTGGAAGGTCGCCGAAGCGCTCGAATACGGGATGGTCGGCGTGAACACGGGCCTGATCTCGAACGAAGTCGCGCCGTTCGGTGGTGTGAAGCAATCGGGCCTCGGCCGCGAAGGCTCGCACTACGGCATCGACGACTACGTCGTGATCAAGTACCTCTGCCTCGCCGTCTGACGGTTCAGGGCCTGGCACCGCTTCGGTGACAGGCCCTGACCGCCCGGCCGGAACCGGGCGGTCCGACGCGGGCCGACGTCCCTCTCCGTCGTGCCCGCGTCGTCTTGATACGCATGAGATCGCCACGCTCTGCGTACCCTGTTTCGATCGCTGTATCCGCCGATACGTCGTATCGCGCGCGAATCTCGTTCCAGTCTCATTTCTCACTTCGCTGCACGACGCCAGATTGAGTTCTCCGTCTCGATCCGGTTGGCACGCGCATGAACACGACATCCTACGGCCCCCCAGTGTGCAGCGTCAGTGCACGCAGGAACCGCTGCAGCGGGTGGTGCCGTGACATACGGCAATAGTCTCCGACTTGACGGACGGGCGATTATAACGCTCGGCCGCGTTCTGCTCGATACCCATTCGCGTCGGCCTCGATGATCGCTTTTTGTCATCAATCTCCGTCGGACTCCAAAATAAGAATCGTACTCGTTCTATAGACAGAGAAAGTCTTACCGGCCACTGTCTATGGCTCGTCCATACACAAGGTATCCGAGTCCATGGAAGAAGAACATGCCGCCTACCCGTACTTTATTCGCTCATCGATCCGGCTTTACGCGATGGTGCAGCAGCGACACACCTCGCAGGCCGATGCGGAAACAGAAGCACTCGCGCGCACGCCTACGACCATTGCCTTCGCAAAATTTCACGATCGACCAATACGCGATTTATGACCCGGAGTCAGCCGATTGGGTCTTTACCAACTTCGATTGAGGACATAGCCATGAGCCGACGAGCGATCAGGAACGGCGACGCAACGACGACAGGTGGAATCGTTATCGCAGGCACTGCAAGCATATTCGTGGACGACAAGCACATTGCCTTGGATGGCGACAAAGCGACGTGTGGAAATTGCGAGGGAAGGTTCCCGATAGCGGGAAGCGCGGTATCCGTCGTCGGTGACGGACGTGCCGTAGCCGTCGAGGGCGACGCGGTACTTTGTCCATGCGGTCAAAACTTTTTAGTCGCGAGCAACGACTGCATGTTTTTCATTGAAGACAGCGGCGGCCATGGCTCGGCTACCCCCTTCATCGGATATTCGGCATTCCCACCCACGCGGTACGCGCCGGCATCGGACATTTACAGCGGTCAATTTGTGATCCGCGACGTGAGGACGAAGCAACCGTTAAGCAACGTGCGCTACTGGATCAAGGATCGATCCGGAAACGTGCATGCATCCGGCGTGAGTGATCGGCACGGCTGTACCGTGCGCGTACGAACCGAACATGCGGAAGCATTGAAGCTTGTAATCGAGGACTGAAACGATGGGAAACCAAACTACCGTCGCCGAGACAACAACAAACACCACCGCAGGATCGCAGACATTTGCCGATGTTGACTTGCGACCCATCTGCGAAAACATGACCAACTCGGAATTCCGTGCCGTGTTCGCGAAGGCACAAGCTAAAGCAGTCGAGAAGCTGGGCGTACGCATCGCCGCTTTACACAGGTGGTCGCAGTCGGAAAAAGATCGCGTGTTCAAGTGGTTCGGTCGTAACGACGAGCGAATACGTATGCATCTGCTCACCGGCTTGACGAAAGTGCTTGGCGTCGTTCGAGCATTCAACGAAAACAATGTCGTGCGAAGCGGCAGCGCAGGCGATCGGGCAACGGGTTGCACGCCCCATCCGCGTGGAACGGATAACGAAGCCGCGCATGTATGCGCACCAGACACGGCAACACATACCATCGCCATCAGCGCGCGATTCTGCACGATGCGCCCATGGACCGATGGTGCTGATTCTCATGTATCTACTATCATCCATGAAGCGACCCACTTCCACGACACCATGTCTTCGACAGACGATCAATACACAATCACGCCATTTCTCGCGCCTTGGGGCCGGTCAAATCCTGACTTGGCAATCCACAACGCCGACAGTATTGCGGGGTATGTTGTCGACGGCGACTAAACTCCTGACCGCCGCCGCGCTCGCGTTGAGCTGCGCACAGGCAGCGTTCGCCTGTGACGGTGCGTCGAACATGCCCGCCCATTACATCGATATTGTTTTCGATGCGGATTCGAGTGCGATTTCTCCGACCGAACTCTCGAGGTTGTCGGCATGGTCGAGCGACATGCACAAGCGCTTTCCGATCATTGATACGGTATGGCTGATCGGACTGGCCGAACGAACCGAGAACAACGCGCAACAGCTCGCAACGCAACGAGCGGAAAACGTGATGGCTGTTCTGGATCGGCATTCGATCCGTGGCGAGAAAAGCGCCCTGGCGGCGAAGATTTTCAAGCCGGACGAATTCGGTCAATCCGGGCGACGCGTTGAAGTGAACGTCAGTCCGGGGTGCCCCAACCACTGTTGCCCGAACCTGAATCCCATACCCAGGGCGCAATGACGTAGCAGGACACGCCCAAACCGGCCCGCACAACGCGGGCCGCCTTCCTCCTGCTTCACGCGTTCCCGCCATCACCGAAACACGTTCACCGCCTCCACCAGCCGCGTCGCCTGCTGCTTCAGGCTCTCTGATGCCGCCGTGCTCTGCTCGACCAGTGCCGCGTTCTGCTGCGTGATGTTGTCCAGGTGCACCACCGCCTGGTCGACCTGCGCGACGCCCGTGCTCTGCTCGGCCGTCGACGAGCTGATCTCCGCGATCAGATCCGACACGCGCTTCACCTGCGTGACGATGTCCTCCATCGTCTTGCCCGCGCCGTCGACGATCCGCGCACCCGATTCGACGCGTTCGACGCTCGCGCCGATCAGCGTCTTGATCTCCTTCGCCGCGTTCGCGCTGCGCTGCGCGAGTGCCCGCACCTCACCGGCAACCACCGCGAAACCGCGCCCCTGATCTCCGGCCCGCGCCGCTTCAACGGCCGCATTCAGCGCAAGGATGTTGGTCTGGAACGCGATGCCGTCGATCACGCCGATGATGTCCGAGATCTTTCGCGAGCTGGCGGTGATGTCGTTCATCGTCGCCACCACCTCGCTCACCGCCTGCCCGCCGCGCCCGGCGGCTTCGCTCGCCGACACCGACAACTGGTTCGCCTGCAGCGCCGTCTCCGCATTGCTCGACACGGTCGCCGTCATCTCGGCCATCGATGCGGCCGTCTGCTGCACGCTCGTCGAAGCCTGCTCGGTGCGCGCGCTCAGGTCGTTGTTGCCCTGCGCGATCTCGTTGCTCGCGCGCTGCACGTTCAGCACCTGTTCGCTGACATCGTCAACCAGCCAGCGGAACATCAGCCCGAGCTGGTTGATCGTGCGCAGCGTCATGCCGATCTCGTCGACACGGTTCATCCGCACGCCGCTGCGGCTCTCGCCGGTCGCGACGCGCAACGCCTCGTCGCGCAACTGCACGAGCGGGCGCGCAATCTGCGCATCGAGCCACAGCCCCGCGGCCACCGCTGCGCCGGCCGTCACCGCCGCGAACGCGGCGAGCCCGCCACCGGCCAGCCCGCACGCCCAGCCGCCGGCCACCACGACCGGCGCAAACACGCACAGCGCCGCATGGAGCCGCGCCCGCACCGACATCGTCTGGAACAGCGACGTGAAACCGGCCACACCCTTGCGGACGATCAACCCCTTGTGAAAATGCCGGTTGCCGGCCCGCCCTTCGCGGAAGTCCTTGTAGAGCGCCTCCGCGGCCGCGATCTCGTCGCGCGTCGCCTTCGTGCGCACCGACATGTAGCCCTTCGGCTCGCCGTTGCGCATCACGGGTATCGCGTTCGCGCGCACCCAGTAGTGATCGCCGTTCTTGCGGCGATTCTTCACGAGCGCGGTCCACGGCTCGCCGCCCTTGAGCGTCGCCCACATGTCGGCGAACGCCTCCTTCGGCATGTCCGGATGCCGCACGACGTTGTGCGGCTGGCCCTCGATCTCTTCGGGAGAAAATCCGCTGACCTGGATGAATGCCGCGTTCGCGTAGGTAATGTAGCTGTTCGCGTCGGTGGTCGACATCAGCGTCGCGTCGTCGGGAAAATCGAATTCGCGTTGCGTGACGGGCTGGTTGTTGCGCATGGTGTGGAGCTCCGGGTAACGGATCTTGCGTCCGCTTGTCGATTGATTCGCGACCCTGCACATTGCGGTCAATCCGCATGCGCATTGGTCATGCTCCTGCACTTTCGGCAACTTTTACGAAAACATTATGCCTTGCCCGGGTAAATATGCATTAAAAATGCATCACCTTGCCTTTACCGAACAATCCGTTTACTGATGAAACTAAACACCAGGCCAGGCAACGGTTTGACGGATATTCGTCTGATTAATCAGCGTAATTCGTCCAGATCGATTCAATGCATGAATGCAAAATCCTGAATACGAATATTTCTCGTTTCGCGTATTTTGATTGAATCGAAAAACCTGAACGCGCATTACGCGCGTCAATCACGATGTCACGATGCATCGATCGGGCGCGCACATGGCGTGCGCGCCCCGACGATCACCGGAACACGTTCACCGCATCCACGAGACGCGTTGCCTGTTGCTTCAGGCTCTCCGACGCCGCCGTGCTCTGCTCGACCAGTGCCGCGTTCTGTTGCGTGATGTTGTCCAGGTGCACCACCGCCTGGTCGACCTGCGACACCCCGGTGCTCTGCTCGGCCGTCGACGAGCTGATCTCCGCGATCAGATCCGACACGCGCTTCACCTGCGCGACGATGTCCTCCATCGTCTTGCCGGCCTCGTCCACGCGCCGCGCGCCCGACTCGACGCGCTCGACGCTCGCGCCGATCAGCGTCTTGATCTCCTTCGCCGCGTTCGCGCTGCGCTGCGCGAGCGCCCGCACCTCGCCGGCCACCACCGCGAAGCCGCGCCCCTGTTCGCCGGCGCGGGCCGCTTCCACGGCCGCGTTCAGCGCAAGGATGTTGGTCTGGAACGCGATGCCGTCGATCACGCCGATGATGTCCGAGATCTTTCGCGAGCTGGCGGTGATGTCGCTCATCGTCGCGACGACCTCGCCCACCGCCTGCCCGCCGCGTCCGGCCACTTCGCTCGCCGACATCGCGAGCCGGTTCGCCTGCAGTGCGGTCTCCGCGTTGCTGTCGACGGTCGCCGTCATCTCGGCCATCGACGCAGCCGTCTCCTGCACGCTCGACGCCGCCTGCTCGGTGCGCGCGCTCAGGTCGTTGTTGCCCTGCGCGATCTCGTTGCTCGCGCGCTGCACGTTGTGCACCTGCTCGCTGACGTCGTCGACGAGCCAGCGGAACATCAGCCCGAGCTGGTTGATCGTGCGCAGCGTCATGCCGATCTCGTCGACGCGGTTCATCCGCACGCCGCGCCGGCTTTCGCCGGTCGCGACGTTCAGCGCCTGGTCGTGCAGCCGCTTCAGCGGACGCACGATCTGAGCATCGAGCCACAGGCCGGCGGCCGCCGCCACGCCGACCGTCACGCCGGCAAATGCCGCGAGGCCGCCACCGGCGAGCCCGCACGCCCAGCCCGCGCCGACGACCGCCGGCGCAAGCACGCACAGCGCCGAATGCACGCGCGCGCGTACCGACATCGTCTGCGACAGCGACGCGATACGCAGCAGCCCCGTGCGGATCACCAGCCCCTTGTGGAACCGGCGCTGGCCGGCCTTGCCGTCGCGGAACGCGCGATACAGCGCGTCGGCGGCCGCGCTCTCGTCGTGCGGCGCCCTCGTGCGCACCGACATGTAGCCCTGCGGCTCGCCGTTGCGCATCACGGGTATCGCGTTCGCGCGCACCCAGTAGTGATCGCCGTTCTTGCGGCGGTTCTTCACGAGCGCGGTCCACGGCTCGCCGCGCTGGAGCGTCGCCCACATGTCGGCAAACGCCTCGCGCGGCATGTCCGGGTGGCGCACCACGTTGTGCGGCTGGCCGACGAGTTCCTCGTTCGTGAAGCCGCTCACCTGCGCGAACGTCGTGTTGGCGTAGGTGATGATGCTGTCTGCATCGGTCGTCGACATCAGCGTGACGTCGTCGGGAAAATCGAATTCCTGTTGGGTAACGGGCTGGTTATTGCGCATGCAAGGCTCCGAAAGGCGGATCTGTCGTCCGCGCCGCGCTGAAATCACGCTCAGTAGCCGAAAAACGGTTTATCGCTTAACGACGGTCTTCATCTTACTGTCGGCATATTGGGGAAAAACCTTACCCTTTCATCGAATAAAATATCCAATTCGTCCGCCGCCATGATTTCGATCAAATAATCCGGCAATAATCGCCGCGAGCGTTCATCCCAATGTCACGCCACGCTGCGCAACGACGTCGCGCGGCAGACCCACGCCATCGACCGTTGCGCGCGGCGAAACGATTCCGTTTATCCTGCTCCATTCAACCGGCATTCGAATTCGATGAAAAAGGCATTACACGAACTGAATCGGCTGTCCTGGAATACCGCGACAGTCGCGCATAACAGCCACAAAGGCGATCAGGCCGCGTTTTTCCGCGCGGGCGGCTCGACGCTCTATCCGGAAGAACGCGAACTGCTCGGCGACGTCGGCGGGCTGCGGCTCCTTCACCTGCAGTGCAACGCGGGGCAGGACACGCTGAGCCTCGTGCGCGAGGGCGCGGATGCGACGGGCGTCGACATCTCCGACGAAGCGATCGCCTTCGCACGGCAACTGTCGACCGACGCGGGCCTGCCCGCGCGTTTCGAGCGCGCCGACGTGCTCGACTGGATGCCCGAGGCCGCCGCGCGCGGCGAGCGCTTCGATCGCGTGTTCACGTCGTATGGCGCGATCTGCTGGTTGTCCGACCTGAACGCGTGGGCGCGCGGGATCGCCGCGCTGCTCGCGCCGGGCGGCCGTTTCGCGATGGTCGAGTTCCATCCGTTCGCGCTGTATTTCGACGAACAGTGGAAGCCGCACTACGACTATTTCAAAAGCGACGCGACCGAGGAGCCGGCAGGCGTCGGCGATTACGTCGCCGTATCCGGCACGGGGCTCGGCGCGCAGCACGACCATCCTGGCGTCGTCGATTTCGCGAACCCGCATCCGAGCTACGAGTTCATGTGGGGCATCGGCGAGGTCGTGAACGCACTCGTGTCGGCGGGGCTCGCGATCGACCGCCTGACCGAATATCCGTATTCGAACGGCTGGAAGGGCTTCGACGGCATGCGCGAACTGGACGGCCGCCGGATGGTGCCGCCCGGTCACATGCCGAGCCTGCCGCTGATGTATGCGATCGCCGCGCATCGGGAGGCCGCATGACGCGCCGCACCGCCGCCGAACGCGACGCGCTTTGCGCACGCCCGCTCACGCGCGACGAAGTGCCGCTCGTGTGGACCATCGACCGGCGCGAGATCATCGAGCACCTGTACGTGCTGCGCGACGGCGCGCTGCATCTCGTTCCGGAGTTCTACGACGTCGGCGGCTGGCCGGAAGGTGAAGCCGACCACTACACGCCGATCCTGCTCGACTGCCACGATCGCGGCGGCTGGTGCCTCGGCATGTTCGACGGCGAACGGCTCGTCGCGGCGGTCGTCGTCGACAGCCGGCCGCTCGGCCCGCACGGCGACATGCTGCAATTGAAGTTCCTGCACGTGAGCCGCGACTGGCGCGGCTGCGGGCTCGGCGAGCAGCTCTACCGCGCAGCCCGCGAGCAGGCGCACGCGATGGGCGCCGCACGCCTGTACGTGTCCGCGACGCCGTCGCGGCGCACGATCGACTTCTACCTGCGGCTCGGCTTCACGGTCAGCGCAGCGCCCGACCCGGCGCTTTACGCGCTCGAGCCGGAAGACATTCATCTGGAAGGGCCGGCGGCCTGACGCGCCGGCACGCGTATGAAGCGCGGGATGTCCCGCGTTGCCTCGGCTGCCATCGGCCATCGCGCAATCACGGAGAGCAAAATTGCAGGACAAAGCACAGCCGCCAACCATGCCGAAGATCCTCGTCAGCATGTGCGTGGTCGGCCATCCGGTGCGTTACAACGGCTCGGCCAAGACCGCCGCGCACGCGGCACTCGAACGGTGGCAGCGCGAAGGGCGTCTCGTGCCCGTCTGCCCCGAACTGGCCGGCGGCTTCAGCGTGCCGCGCCCGCCCGCCGAAATCGCCGGCGGCGCATCGGGTCAGCAGGTGCTGTCGGGCGCCGCGCGCATCGTCGACGTGAACGGCACCGACGTGACAGCGCCGTTCGTCTCCGGCGCGCAAACCGCGCTGGCCCTCGCGCGCACGCACGGTTGCCGCTTCGCTATCCTGGCCGACGGCAGTCCGTCGTGCGGCAGCACGTTCATCCATGACGGGAGTTTCGGGAACCGGCGGCACGCGGGCGCCGGCGTCACGGCGGCGTTGCTGCGCGAGCACGGGATCGAGGTGTTCGCGGACACCGAGATCGACGCGCTCGAGGCGCGCCTCAGGGAGCTGTCGCAGGCCGGTTAACGACGATGCGCGGCACGAGCATCCTCGTGCCGCGCATCGTTTCCAAAGCGGCGAATCGGTCGAGAGGCAAAGCGGCCGAGCAGCGAAGCGGCTCGTGGCCGCCGCTTCGCCGCGAGACATGAGACGCGGGTCAGACGCGTTCGATCGCGATCGCGATACCCTGACCGACGCCGATGCACATCGTGCACAGCGCGAAGCGGCCGTTCGTGCGATGCAGCTGGTACATCGCGGTCGTCACGAGACGCGCGCCCGATGCGCCGAGCGGATGACCCAGTGCGATCGCGCCGCCGTTCGGGTTCACGCGCGGATCGTCGTCGGCGACGCCAAGCATGCGCAGCACCGCGAGACCTTGCGATGCGAACGCCTCGTTCAGCTCGATCACGTCGAACTGGTCGATCGTCATCCCGAGCCGGGCGAGCAGCTTCTGCGTGGCAGGCGCGGGGCCGATGCCCATCACGCGCGGCGCGACGCCGGCCGTCGCGATGCCCAGCACGCGGGCGCGCGGCGTCAGGCCGAAGCGCTTTGCGGTTTCCTCGTTCGCAAGCAGCAGCGCGGCGGCACCGTCGTTGACGCCCGACGCGTTACCGGCCGTCACCGAGCCGTCCGGACGCACAACGCCCTTCAGCTTCGCAAGCGTTTCAAGCGACGTTTCGCGCGGATGCTCGTCGCGCGACACGACCACCGGATCGCCCTTCTTCTGCGGAATCGTGACCGACACGATTTCCTCGGCGAGCGTGCCGTCCTGCTGCGCACGCGCGGCCTTCTGCTGGCTGCGCAGCGCGAACAGGTCCTGGTCGGCGCGGCTGATGTTGTAGTCGACCGCGACGTTCTCGGCCGTCTCCGGCATCGAATCGACGCCGTACAGCTGTTTCATCAACGGATTGACGAAGCGCCAGCCGATCGTCGTGTCGTAGATGTCGGCCTGGCGCGCGAATGCGCTCGCGGCCTTGCCCATTACGAACGGCGCGCGCGTCATGCTCTCGACGCCGCCCGCGACCATCAGCGCGGCCTCGCCCGACTTGATCGCACGGGCGGCCACGCCGACCGCGTCCATCCCGGAGCCGCACAGGCGGTTGATCGTCGAACCCGGCACGCCCTGCGGCAGCCCCGCGAGCAGCGCGGACATGCGGGCGACGTTGCGGTTGTCCTCGCCGGCCTGGTTCGCGCAGCCGTAGATCACGTCGTCGATCGCCGTCCAGTCGACGTCGCGGTTGCGCTCCACGAGCGCCTTGAGCGGCACGGCGCCCAGATCGTCGGCGCGCACGCCGGACAGTGCACCGCCGTAACGCCCGATCGGCGTACGGATCGCATCACACAGAAAAGCTTCGGTCATCAGTGTCTCCGCTCCCAGGACAGGCTGGGGAATGAACAGGGCGCGCCCCTTGCATTGCCCGCCGGGATGCGCTTAAATGTTCTATATACGAACATAAGATCGTGTATCGAACGTTCAACGCATCATAGGGAGTGCGGGGACGACCTGTCAAGCGCCCGGTCCGCCGTGCGGTTGGCGTGTCGGGCCCCGTGCGCTATCTTCTCGGCTGCACGATATTCCAGGCGCTCATGACAACCGAAGACACTCAGACGAAACCCGGCGACTCCTACGTACAGTCGTTCGCACGCGGCCTCGCGGTGATCCGCGCGTTCGACGCGGCCCGTCCGGAGCAGACGCTCACCGAGGTCGCCTCGGCCACCGGGCTCACGCGCGCGGGCGCGCGCCGGATCCTGCTCACGCTGCAGACGCTCGGCTACGTCGAGGCCGACGGCCGGCTGTTCCGGCTCACGCCGAAGATCCTCGAGCTCGGCTTCGCGTACCTCACATCGATGCCGTTCTGGAATCTCGCCGATCCCGTGATGGAGCAACTGTCCGAGCAGATCCACGAAAGCTGCTCGGCGGCCGTGCTCGACCGCACCGAGATCGTCTACGTGCTGCGCGTGCCGACCCGCAAGATCATGACGATCAACCTGTCGATCGGCAGTCGGCTGCCAGCGTACTGCACGTCGATGGGCCGCGTGCTGCTGTCCGCGCTCGACGACGCCGCGCTCGACGAAACGCTCGCGCAAAGCGGCATCCGCGCGCATACGCCGCGCACGATCACCGACCTCGGCGAACTGAAGGCGGCGATCGCACAGGTGCGCCAGCAGGGCTGGGCCGTGGTCGACCAGGAGCTCGAAGTGGGCCTGATGTCGCTGTCCGCGCCGATTCGCAACCGGCGCGGGCAGATCATCGCGGCGATGAACATCAGCGGCAACGCGCAGCGGCATACCGCGAAGCAGATGGTGAAGGAGTTTCTCGAGCCGTTGCAGCAGGCCGCGCAGACGGTGTCGGAGCTGGTGGCGCGGCGCGGGTGAGCGCCGATCCGCGCGCGGGTACGCGCACGCCGCGCGGCGTGAAACGACGCGCAGCGCCCTGTGTCGGCCGGCGCGACGGCGTTGTCCAGGACAGCCGCCCGCTCGCCGGCGCACCGGCGCGCCGGCGGCGTGCCGTGCTTCAGCCGTTGCCGGCGAATGCGTCGCCCATCGGCTTCGTCCGGATGCCCGGGGCCAGCCGGGTCCAGGGCAACTCGGCCGGATCGGCCGTCATCGGGCCGGGCGCCGTGGCAACGAGCACCGCCTCGGCGATCCCCTGGAAGTCGGCGCGAAAATGCACCGAGCTTTTGTTGACGAGGATGCGCATCGCTTCCGGCTCGACGCCGCCCACGCGATAGAGATTGCGGTCGAGCATCTGCGCCTTGCCGCTGCTCACCACGATCAGCACACCATCGATCCGCAGGCAGGCGACTGGGCCGATATCCGCGCGCATGCCGTTCATCATCGGGCCGTCGTACCGGCATACGCCGTCCGACAACTTCACGACCTCGAAACGCGCGTGGACCGGCTCGTCGCCGGGCACGCCGGAAACGCCGCCGAGCGCCAGCTCGACGAACGCCCCGACCCCGGCGCGATGAGCCGCCGCGGCGGCGGCCGGGTCCCAGATCAGGCCGATCGCCGCCTCTCTCGCGCCATTGCGCAGCAACGCCCGCAGCATGCCCGTCGTGTTCGAGTCGCCGCCCGCGCCGGGGTTGTCCTGCGTATCGGCGATGACGACCGGCTTGCCGGCCCCGTCGGCAAGCCGCATCGCTTCGCGCACGGCGGCATCGGGCGACAGGAACGGCACCTGCCACGCGGCCTCGTCCGCCAGCATCCTGTCGTAGAGCGCCTGCACCGCGGCCTCGGCCGACGCGGCGTCATCGCCGTAACCCCAGATGACCGGGCCGCATTCGGGAAAATCGGCCGCCGGAAAACCCGGCGCGAACGACAGCGATACCACGGCCCCGGTTTCCAGCGCCGCGAGTTGCGCATACATGCCGCGCGAAGGCTCGAGCAGCGTGCACATGCCGTTGATCGGGATCAGGAACGGCAGCCGCCGCGCCGCGCGATGCAGCGGGCGGCCACCCGCCGCCCGCGAGACGAGCAGGCGCTCGAGCAGCACGGCCGCGCGTTCGCCGGTCTCGGCCATGTCGACATGCGGATAGGTGCGGAAGGCGACCAGCGCGTCGGCCTCGTGCAGCATCTTCGCGGTGACGTTGGCATGCAGGTCGAGCGACGCGACCACCGGCACGGCCGGGCCGACCGCGGCGCGCACGCGCTCCAGCAACGTGCCTTCGCCGTCGTCGGTATGCTCGGCGACCATCGCGCCGTGCAGGTCGAGGTACACCGCGTCGTAGCCTCCGCTGCGAACCGCCGCGAGGATTTCACCGGCAATGCGCTCGAACGCATCCTCGGTCACGTGGGCCGACGGGCTCGCGCCCGCCCAGATGACCGGCAGCAGGGTCCAGCCGCGTCGTTCCGCCGCGACGATGAATCCGCCCGCGGGAATGTTGACGTCGCGCAGCGCAAGCACGTCGTCGCCCCGCACCATGGCCGGGAAGCCCTCGCCGCGCTCGAAGTTCGCGTAAGCGGCTTTCGACGGCGCAAACGTATTGGTTTCATGCTGAAAGCCGGCAATCAAGATCCGCGTGTTCAAAAACGTGTCTCCGGAAATAGATAGTCAAGGCACGGGCCGTGCTGCGCCGCGACGGAGGTCGCGAGCGCTTGCGGGCCCGCGATATCACGCTGTCGCCAACGCGTCCTGCGGCGCGGGCAGCCGGTTCGCCACGAGCACCGCGGCGCCCGCGACCAGCAGCGCGACCATGACCAGCAGGCCGGCTGCCATGCTGCCTGTCGCCGAGTGGATCGCACCGATGATGGTCGGGCTCAGGAAGCCGCCGATCAGGCCGATCGTATTGATCAGCGCGATGCCGCCCGCGGCCGCGTCGCCCTTCAGGTATTGCGACGGAATCGCCCAGAACACCGTGTACGCGGCCCAGATCATCGACGTGGCGATCGTCATGCCGACCAGTGAAATGACGAGATTGCCGTTGGCCGTCGTCGCCACGGCCAGCGCGATCGCGCCGATCAGGGCCGGCACGGCGCTGTGGAAACGGCGTTCGCCGCGGCGGTCCGACCGGCGGCCGATGACGATCATCGCGATCGCGGCGCAGACGTACGGGATCATCGAGTACAGCCCGATCTGCATCGTGTCGGTCACGCCGTCGGCCTTGAGGATCGACGGCAGCCAGAAACTCACCGCGTAGATCCCGCAGATGATCGTGAAGTACGCGAACGCCAGCAGGTACACGCGCGGGTCGCGCAACACCTGTCCGAACGAGTGATGACCGGCTCCGGGTGCGTGCAGCTCGGCGGCGAGCAACCGCTTCTCGTCGTCGGTCAGCCAGGCTGCGTCGGCCGGCCGGTCGGACAGGACCTTGAGTGCGAGCGCGCCGAGCAGCACGCACGGCAGGCCTTCGACGATGAACATCCACTGCCAGCCGGCCAGGCCGTGGGCACCGGACAGCCCAGTCATCAGCCACGCCGACAGCGGCGAGCCGAAGGCGCCGCCGATCGGGCCCGCGAGCATCACGACCGCCATCACGCCGGCCATGCGGCGCTGGCCATACCAGTAGGTCAGGTAAAAGATCATCCCCGGCGCGAAGCCGGCCTCGAACACGCCGAGCAGGAAACGCATCCCGTAGAAGGTGGTCTCGTTGTGGACGAACATCATGCCCGCCGAGGTCAGGCCCCACAGCACCATGATCCGGCTGATGGTCTTGCGTGCGCCGATCCGCGGCAGCAGCAGGTTGCTCGGGATCTCGAACAGCACGTAGCCGAGAAAGAAGATGCCCGCGCCCAGCCCGTACACCGCATCGGAGATGCCCAGGTCGCTCTGCATCGAGAGCTTGGCGAACCCGATATTCACGCGATCGAGATAGGCGAACGTGTAGCAGAGCAGCAGAAAAGGCAGCAGACGCCAGTTCAGCTTGCGATACAGGGCCTGATGCGCCGGGCTGTCGGGCGCGACCGGGTCTTGAGGGGATGGAATGGCGGACATGCGCTCTCCTTTAGGGCGTATTGCTTCGAATCCCGCATCGATGATCGACTCCGTTCGAATCGTCGAGGAGCCGAAAAAGCAGCGCAATAGCAACCTAAGCGAGTTATCGTTGCTCAACGAGCAACACTTCAACGGCAAACGGACCGACACCATGCGCGAACTGAACCAGCGCCGCCTGCGCTATTTCCATGAAGTCCTGACGCACGGCTCGATCCGCGGCGCGGCCGACAGCATCAACACGTCGCCGTCCGTCATCACGCGGCAGATCCGGCTGCTCGAGGAAGAAATCGGGGCGCCGCTGTTCGAGCGCCAGCCGCGCGGCGTCCGGCCGACCGAAGCCGCGGCGCACCTGCTCGAATACTGGCGCGGCTGCCGCTCCCAGCAGGAACTGTTCGAAGACCGCCTGCAGGCGCTGCACGGCCTGCAACACGGCCAGATCCGCCTCGCCACCAGCGAAGGCTATATCGACTGCCTGATGGACGAGGTGCTCACCGATTTTTGCGCGCGCTATCCGAAGCTCGACGTCACCGTCGATATCCTTCCGGTCAGCACATTGCTGCAGGAAGTCGCCGAGAGCCGCGCGCATATCGGCCTCGCCTACAATCCCCCGGCGCATCCGGATATCGAGTACGTCGCCACCGCGCCGCAGCCGGTGGTGGCGCTCGTGCATCCCGGGCACCCGCTGGCCGCGCGGGGCCGGCCCGTCGCGGTACACGAACTCGCCGGGTATCCGCTCGCGCTGATGCCGCCGGCGTTCGGTCTCGGGCAGGCCGTGCAGATGCTCGCCTATGCGGAGAACATCCAGCTCCACCCGACGCTGACCACCAACTCGCTGGCCGTGCTGCGCCACTTCGTCAGGCGCAACGACGGCGTCACGCTGCTCGCCGCGTTCGCGGCGTATCAGGAACTGGAGGCGGGAGAACTCGTCGCCGTTCCCGTCGCCCATCCGCTGCTCGAGGCAGCCAACGCGCGGCTGCTGGTCAAGGCCGGACGCACGCTCGGGGTGGCAGCCGATACGCTGCTGCGCGGCATCCTTCGGGACATGAAGATGTTTTCGGACGCGGACGGCCGCAACGGCGGGACGACGGCGCGCGGCAAGCCAGGCAAGCGTGCTGCCGTGCGTCGCGGCGGGCCATGAACGTCCCTGCTGACGATGCAGCCTGCGTCCGCCGGCCGTCTCCAGGCGGCCGCCCCGGTGCAGGCCGGGGTCGAGCGGCGAGCGATTATCCGAGGAAACCGAAATTTCTCGACGATTTCGTAAAGGTCGGGTTCGTTGGACGCGACGCGCGCCGCTCGTCACGCGCCGAGCAACATCCCCTTGCGCACCGGCACTGCGCCCGTCACGCGGCCGAGCGGCGCGCCGGCCATGACGAAACGGATCGCGCGGCGCATGTAGAACACGCCGTCGGTCCCGCTCGAGATCGTCGTGATCGCATCGGTCAGCGGATCGACGATGTCGAACAGCGGATCGCCGGCGCGGATCGTCGCGCCGATCGCCGCGCGGTGCACGAGGATCCCGCTCACCGGTGCGTAGAACTGCTCGCTGCCCGCGAGCGGCGTGGCCGGCGCGGCGAGCGGCGGCAGCGGCACGCGTTCGCCGCGTATCGCGCCGCGCCACACGAGATAGGCGACGAGCGCATCGGCATCGCGCTCCGCATGGTCGTACGTGACGTCGCGCTGCCCCCGGCACTCGACCGTCACGGCCACGGCGCCGCCCGCCATCGGCGTGCCGGCCGGCAAGTGCTGCCGCAACTGCGACCACAGCAGATGATGCGCATCGTCGAACGCGTGCCCGCCCGAATCCTCGGCGAGCAGCGACACCTGCGCGCCGAGATAGCGCGCAAGCGGCTCGACTTGCGGCCACGCGGTATCGCTCGTGTACACGTGCATCACCGCTTCGAGCGAGCAATGCAGGTCGATCACGACCTCGGCGTCGAACGACAGCTTCAGCAGCGCCAGTTGAAGCGCATCGAATTCCGTACGCGGTGCGATATCGTCGAGCGCCGCGCCGACACATTCGCGCACGATCGCGCGATTGCGTTCGCCGTCGTCGCCGAGCCGGTCGCGCGCACGCGCGGCGATGTCCGCGAGCGGCAGGAAGCCGCGATTGAAGTTGCGGCCGCTCGCAAGGTCGAAACGGCCGATGAACTGCCCGAGCAGATGATGATTGAGGCCGACCGGGTTCGCGACCGGCACGAGCACGATCTCGGCCGCGAGCCGGCCTTCGGCCTCGAGCTGCGCGAGACGCTGCTTCAGCACGAACGCCGCGAGCATCGCGGGCGTCTCGTCCGCGTGCAGCGCGGCCTGCAGGTAGATCTTGCGGCCGGTGCCGGCCTGCCCGAAATGAAAGCTCGTCAGCGTGCGCTGCGTGCCGATCGACGGCGACAGGAGTGGCGTGGTGCGAATCTGCATCGAGGGTCTCGAACGGATGAAAACGGGGCCGCGGGTACAACGGCGCGGTGGCTCGGCGCTCAGTCGCCGTACGGGTTGAAGTCGAAATACTTCTTCGCGATCCGGTCGTACGTGCCGTCCTTCAGCATCGACGCGATCGCGCCGTCGATCGACGCCTTGAGCGCCGTATCCGACTGCCGCATGCCGATGCCGACGCCGCGATCGCCCATGTCGAGCGGCGCGCCGACGAACGCGAAGCCGTTGCCCTTCGGCGTGCGCAGGAAGCCGTAGTCGGCTTCCACGGTGCCGAGCAGCGCCGCGTCGAGGCGGCCGTTGACGAGATCGGCGAACACGTCGTCCTGGCTCTTGTACGGCACCACGCTCACGCCGGCCGTCGCCCAGTGCGCGAGCGCCCACGATTCGAACTGCGTGCCCGACTGCACGCCGACACGCTTGCCGGCCAGCGACGCGGTCGTGCTGCCGAGGCCGCTCCCGGGCCGCGCGACGAGCCGCGACTTGAAGCGGAACAGCTTCGACGAGAACAGGATCTGCTTCTCGCGCTTGTCGGTGATCGCCATCGACGACAGGATCGCGTCGATCTTGCGCGCCTGCAGCGCGGGAATCATCCCGGAGAATTCGAGCTCGACCCACTGGCAGCGCAACTGCGCGCGGCGGCAGATCTCGTTGCCGAGATCGACGTCGAAGCCCTTCAGGCTGCCGTCGGGCGCCTTCGAATCCATCGGCGGATAGGTCGGATCGATGCCGAGGCGCACGACGTGCGCGTCGAGTGCAAACGCGGACGTGGCAGCCCAGCCAAGGCACAGGGAAACGAGCGGGACGAGGATACGTTTCATGGTCGACGGAGGACAGGAAGGAAGGCAAACGGCATCAGCCGGACTGCCTGCGATCGTAGGCGGCACGGGCCGCCGCCGGAACCATCGACTGCCTTATCATGATCGGTATTTCCGATCACCGGCCCCGCGCGTGCCCATGGCGTTCACGCTCTCCCAGCTCCGCATCTTCCAGGCCGTCGTCGAGCACGGCAGCCTGCGCGCCGCCGCACGCGCGCTCGATCTCGCGCAGAGCGGCGTCACGCAGCAGTTGCAGAGCCTCGAGGCGACGCTCGGCGCGACGCTGTTCACGCGCACCAATCGCGGGATCGTGCCGACGGCCGTCGGCCAGCGGCTGCTCGCGCGCTCCGGTTCGATCCTCGGCGAATGCGAGCAGGTCGAGCGGGAGATCCGGCAGTTGAGCGGCGCGTACGAAGGCACCGTCACGCTCGGCCTCGTGGCCGAACCGCTGATCGACGCGTTCGCGCCCGTGCTGAGCGCGTTCCGCGCGCGCTTCGACAAGGTCGATGTGCACCTGCGCACCGGCACGTCGCGGATGATGATCGGCTGGCTGCGCGAAAGCGCGGTGGATTTCGCGATCGCACTCGTCGCGAAGCAGACCGACACGACCGATCTCGCGGTCACGCCGTTGCGTGCGTCAGCGCCGGTGGTCGTGTGCCGCAACGGGCATCCGGCGATGCACGCAAAATCGCTCGCCGAACTGGCCGGCTACGCGTGGGTGTCGACGCGCTCGCCGAACCTGAGCGCCGACCCGGTCGTGAACCGGCTGCTCGCGTACTTCGACGCGCATGGCCAGCCGCCGCCGAGGATTCTCGCGACCGTCGAAGGGATGTTCGAGACGCTGCAGATCGTCACGCAGACCGATTCCCTCGCGCTCGAAACCGAAGCCATCACGCGGCATGGGCCGTTCGCCGGCGCGCTCGCGAAGGTGCCCGTGCGCGAACAGGCGGAATCGCAGGACATCTGCCTGCTGCAGCGCGCGGCCGTGCCGCTGACGCCTGCCGCGCAGGAACTCGCGACAATGCTCGCGTCGTACCTGCGGATGGTCCGCGGGCGGTAAGCGCGTACTGCAGCCCGCCGCCCGCCGTGCTGTGCCGCGCGTCAGTCGATCGAATCCCGCGCCGTCTCGCGCAGCATCGCGACCGCGATCAGCGACAGCACCACGCACGCGGCCACGTAGCCGGCCGGCGCGAGCTTGCTGCCGGTCGTCTTCACGAGCCAGGTCGCGATCAGCTGCGCGGTGCCGCCGAAGATCGTCACCGCGAGCGCATACGCGATCGAGATGCCGGTCGCGCGCACGTGGCGCGGCAGCGACTCGCACATCAGCGCCATTTCCGACGCCGAGCCGAGCGAATAGAACAGCAGCATCAGCGCGGTCAGCGGCAGGATCACCGACAGCGTCGGGTGATGGTTCATCAGCCAGAATGCCGGGAACAGCAACAGGACCAGCACGCCGCGGCCGACGAAGATCGGCAGGCGGCGGCTGCCGAGCCGGTCCGACAGCCACCCGAACAGCGGGCACGTGACCAGCATCACGCAGCCCGACGCGACGCCGACGAACATCGACAGCTTCATCGGCAGGCCGAGCGTGTGGATCGCGTAGGTCGGCATGTAGAACGTCAGGATGTAGGTCGACACCGTGCCGCCCATCACCGTGAGCATCAGCAGCAGCACCGTGCGCGTGTGCTTCGAGAACAGCTCGTGCAGCACGCCTCGTTCGATCCCGTGATGGCTGTCGCCCGGCGCATCGTCCGCGAGCCGGCGGCGCAGGTACATGCCGACCGGCGCGATCAGCACGCCGACGAGGAACGGCAGCCGCCAGCCCCAGCTTTCGAGCGCGTCCTTCGTCATCGTGTTCGACAGCAGCGCCGCGAAACCCGAGCCCATCAGCGCGGCGCCGCCCTGCGTCGCGAGCTGCCAGCTCGCGCGGAACGCGCGGCGCGACGTGCCGCCCTGCTCGAGCAGCGTCGACGTCGCCGCGCCGAATTCGCCGCCCTGCGAGAAGCCCTGCATCAGCCGCGCGAACACGACGAGCAGCGGCGCGGCCACGCCGACCTGCGCATACGTCGGCGCGATCGCGATCAGGCCCGTGCCGAGCGCCATCAGCATGATCGTCAGGTTCAGCGCGGCCTTGCGCCCCTTGCGGTCCGCGTAGACGCCGAGCACGACGCTGCCGAGCGGCCGCGTGAAGAAGCCGGCGGCGAACGTCGCGACCGACAGCAGCAGCGACGTGGTCGGGTCGCTCGACGGGAAGAACAGCTTGCCGATCAGCACCGCGAAGAAGCCGTACACGGTGAAATCGAAAAATTCCAGCCAGTTGCCGATCACGGCCGCCGCGATCGCACCGCGCCGCGTGACGGCCGGTGCGCGCGGCGTGCCGACTTCGGCGCTCCCCGTCGACACGGGGTGCAGCGCGAGATGGTCTTTCTGCATCGTTGTCCTCTCCTCTCAATGCGGCCGGAAGCGCCGGCCGCGCGCCACCGCCGCCGGAATCACCGCCCGAGGTAACGCTCCACGAGACGCGTCCAGAACGCCGCACCGATCGGCAGGTTGCGATCGTTGAAGTCGTATTTCGGGTTGTGCACCATGCAGCCGTCCTCGCCTTCGCCGTTGCCGAGCCGCACGAACGAGCCCGGCCGCTGCTGCAGCATGAACGCGAAATCCTCGCTGCCCATCAGCAGGTCGGTCTGCTCGACCACGTGCGCGTCGCCAACAAGTTCGCGCGCGACCTGCGCGGCGAAATCCGTTTCGGCATCCGTATTGACGACGACCGGATAACCTTCGATGTACTCGACGCTGGCCGTCGCGCCGTAGCTCGCGGCCTGCGATTCGGCCAGCTCGGTGATGCGGCGCTTGAGCAGCGCGCGCACGTCGGGGCTGAACGAGCGCACGCTGAGTTCGAGGCGCGCGCCGTTCGGGATCACGTTGTTCGCGGTGCCCGCGTGCATCGAGCCGACCGTGACGACCGCCGGCTGCGCGGGGTCGACGTTGCGCGCGACGATCGTCTGCAGCGCCATCACGATGCTGGCCGCGACGACGACCGGGTCGACCGTCAGGTGCGGCCGTGCCGCGTGGCCGCCGACGCCTTCGATCGTGATGATCGCCTTGTCGCCGGCCGACATGAACGGGCCGCGCCGCGTGAGGAACACGCCCGGCGCCGCGCCCGGATGGTTGTGCATGCCGAACACGGCGTCGCACGGGAAGCGTTCGAACAGGCCGTCGTCGATCATCTTCTTCGCGCCGCTGTCGACGCCGTGCTCTTCCGCCGGCTGGAAATACAGGTGCACGGTGCCGGAGAAGTTGCGTGTCTTCGCGAGCTGCTGCGCGGCGCCGAGCAGCATCGTCGTGTGGCCGTCGTGGCCGCAGGCGTGCATCTTGCCGTGCGTGCCGCTCGCATAGGGCAGCCCCGTCGCCTCGACGATCGGCAACGCGTCCATGTCGGCGCGAATGCCGATGCTGCGCGTGCCGTCGCCCACCCGCAGCGTGCCGACCACGCCCGTCCTGCCGACCCCGCGCGTCACCTGCCAGCCCCACTGTTCGAGCTTCTCGGCGACGAGCGCGGCCGTGTCGTGCTCTTCGTATGCAAGCTCGGGATGGTGGTGGATGTGGTGACGGATCTCGCGCAACCCGCCGGCGGCGGGCATCAGATCCTCGATTACGGTGAATCGGGTATCGGTGGTCATCAAGGGGCTCCTGCTGTTTGTCTGCACACGCAACCGGTGCGTGCGGGAAAGCGAGCCACTATATCGAGCCGATATCGGTTCAATAAGATGCGGAATTTTTCACCGCGATAAGGTTTTTTAATCAGGGTTAATACGGGCGTCGCTCGCCGTCCGTGCTCGATCGGATGGGCTCGACACGCGCCCGTTGATTTTTGAGACAAACGGTCTATTATTCGCGCATGGACGTTCGAACTGATCCGCCTCGCCGTCGCGGCAGGCCACCGAAGCAGCATGAAGACCTCGTCGCCACGCGGGACATGCTGTTGCGCACCGGGCTGGAAGTGCTCACCGAGAAGGGGTTTTCGGCCACCGGGCTCGACGAGATCCTCGGGCGCGCCGGGGTGCCCAAGGGCTCCTTCTATCACTACTTCGACAGCAAGGAAGCGTTCGGCCTCGAACTGATCGACCGTTATGCCGACTTCTTCGCGCGCAAGCTGGATCGCCATTTCAGCGACGCGGCGCGCTCGCCGTTGCAGCGCGTGCGCGCGTTCGTCGACGATGCCCGGGACGGCATGGCCCGCTACGAATACAGCCGGGGCTGCCTGATCGGCAACCTCGGGCAGGAAATGGGCGCGCTGCCCGAAAGCTTTCGCGCACGCCTGCGCACCACCTTCGAGGACTGGCAACGCCGCCTCGCCGATTGCCTGGCCGCCGCGCAGCAAGCCGGCGAACTGGCCGGCTCGGCCGACCCTGCCGAACTCGCCGCATTCTTCTGGATCGGCTGGGAAGGCGCCGTGCTGCGCGCGAAGCTGGAGCGCAGCGATACGCCGCTGGCCCTGTTCGCGCAGTTCTTCTTCAACGGGCTGCCCCGCCGCTGAATTTTTTTGCCGTTAACTAGACGATCGGTCTAGAAAGGAGGACGCATGTTTCAAGGCATCGTGATCGACAGGCATGAAACCGGCCAGCAAGCGCGGCTCGAGACGCTGGACGACGCGCAGTTGCCGGCCGGCAACGTGACGGTACGCGTGGGCTATTCGACGCTGAACTACAAGGACGGGCTGGCGATCACCGGCAAGAGCCCGGTGGTCCGCAAGTTCCCGATGGTGCCCGGCATCGATCTGGTCGGGGAAGTCGAGGACAGCACGCACCCCGACTATCGCCCCGGCGACCAGGTCGTGCTCAACGGCTGGGGCGTCGGCGAAACGCACTGGGGCGGCCTGGCGCAGAAGGCCCGCGTCGATGGCGACTGGCTGGTGCCGCTGCCGTCCGCCTTTTCGCCGCAACAGGCGATGGCCATCGGCACGGCGGGCTACACCGCGATGCTGTGCGTGATGGCACTGGAGCGGCATGGCGTGCGCCCGGACGACGGCGAGATCGTGGTGACCGGCGCGGCAGGCGGGGTAGGCAGCGTCGCCACGGCCCTCCTCGCGCGGCTGGGATACCGCGTCGTCGCCGTCACCGGCCGCCCCGCCGATGCCGACTACCTGCGGCAGCTCGGCGCGGCGGAGATCCTGGAGCGGGCGCAATTCAGCGAGCCCGGCAAGCCGCTGGGCAAGGAACGATGGGCCGGCGCGGTCGACGTGGCGGGCAGCCATGTGCTCGCCAACGTGTGCGCGACCACGCGGTACCGCGGCGTCGTGACGGCCTGCGGCCTGGCCGCCGGCATGGATTTCCCCGCGACCGTCATGCCGTTCATCCTGCGCGGCGTCACGCTTGTCGGGATCGACAGCGTCATGTGCCCGCGCGCCGACCGCCTGGAGGCGTGGCGCCGGCTCGCGTCCGATCTCGACGTCGGGAAGCTGGGCGCGATCAGCCACCAGGTCGGCCTGGGCGACGTCATCCCGCTTGCTGGGGAGTTGATCGCCGGCAAGGTTCGCGGCCGTATCGTCGTCGACGTCAACGCGTAACGTCGCCGCCGACCACCGGCGCTTCGTTTTTCGGACGGCCGCCCGCGCATCGAGCGCGGCCGCGCCGTCTTATCCAGGAGACCTCATGACCGCCGCAAGCACCGCCCCCATCAGCCGCTTTCCCGTGCCCGCGCTCGAAGACCTGCCCGAGGACATTCGCGAACGCATCGCGGCCGTCCAGGAAAAGTCGGGCTTCATCCCGAACGTCTTCCTGACCCTCGCGCATCGCCCGGACGAGTTTCGCGCGTTCATGGCTTACCACGACGCGCTGATGGACAAGCCGGGCAACCTGAGCAAGGCCGAACGGGAAATGATTGTCGTGGCCACCAGCAGCGTGAACCAGTGCCAGTACTGCGTGATCGCGCACGGTGCGATCCTGCGCATTCGCGCGAAGGATCCGCTGATTGCCGACCAGGTCGCCACCAACTATCGCAAGGCCGACATCACCGCCCGGCAGAAGGCGATGCTCGACTTCGCGATGAAGGTGTCGCAGGCCGCGCACCAGGTCGGCGAAGCGGATTTCGACACGCTCAAGTCGCAGGGCTTCGTCGAAGAAGACATCTGGGACATCGCGGCGATCTCGGCTTTCTTCGGCATGTCCAATCGCATCGCGAACGTGACGAACATGCGGCCGAACGCGGAGTTTTACGCGCTGGGGCGCTGAGCGCTCGGCGGGCAGTCGTGCGCTCACGCGGGCGGGACGGCCACCGGGCTGCCGAGCTTCGCAGCGTTCTTTCATGTGCCGAGCCTGACGCTCACGCGGCTCGGCCCGATTCCGGCCGACGGTTTCGCGATCGTCTGTACGCTCGCGATCCAGGCCGTGTCGCTGTACCGGATGCGTATGCCGGGTACCGTACCGATCGAGTGAGGCGACGCGGCTCGCAGGCCGGCGGCGCCACACCCTGCCGGCGAGCCGCCGCCCGACGACCGCCCATGCCGCTCACCCGCTCCGGCAGCGGCCCGGCTCCTTCAACGCCCGCACCGCCTGCAACCCGCCTGCGACCCATCCACCAGCTGCGCGACAGGAAACGGACACACACGCGATCCATCAAATGCGTGCACTATTAGGGTTTTGCCGTACCGGCGCCCGGCGCCTTCGACGTTCGTTCCACGCTCACCGTTTCAGACGCGAACCTCCCATGACGAATCAGCCTACCCAGACCGCGGCCGACCGGCCCGTTGACATGATCATCTTCGGCGGCGGCGGCGACCTGGCCGCCCGCAAGCTGTTGCCCGCGCTGTACATGGCGCACCTGCACTGCAACCTGCCGCCCGAGACGCGCATCATCGCGGTCGGCCGCCGCGACTGGGGCATCGACGGCTATCGCAAGTTCATGGACGAGCAGTCGCGCCCGTTCATCGACGAAAAGGCGTTCGATCCCGCCGCCTGGAGCCGTTTCCTCGACCTGTTCAAGTACGTGCTGATCGACGTGAACGCGCCGGACGACTACCTGCGGCTCGCGGAAGCGGCGCGCGGCGACGCGATCCGCGTGTTCTACCTGTCGACGT
This sequence comes from Burkholderia sp. 22088, assembly GCF_052045915.1. Classification (NCBI taxonomy): domain Bacteria; kingdom Pseudomonadati; phylum Pseudomonadota; class Betaproteobacteria; order Burkholderiales; family Burkholderiaceae; genus Burkholderia; species Burkholderia sp. 22088. Next base: position 260,899 of record NZ_JBQEPY010000008.1, on the reverse strand, counting down.
CGCCGGAGCTGTTTACGACGATCTGCGACAACCTGTCGGCCGCGCATCTCGTCGACAGGCACTCGCGCGTCGTCCTCGAAAAGCCGCTCGGTCACGATCTCGCGTCCGCGAAGGCGATCAACAACGCGGTCGGCAAGCACTTCGAGGAATCGCAGATCTACCGGATCGACCACTATCTCGGCAAGGAAACCGTGCAGAACCTGATGGTGCTGCGCTTCGGCAATCCGATCTTCGGGCCGCTGTGGCAGGCGCCGAGCATCCGCAGCGTGCAGATCACGGTGGCGGAGACGGTGGGTGTCGGCAGCCGCGCGGGCTTCTACGACCATACCGGCGCGCTGCGCGACATGGTGCAGAACCACCTGCTGCAGCTGCTGTGCATCGTCGCGATGGAGCCGCCCGTGTCGCTCGACCCGGACGCGGTGCGCGACGAGAAGCTGAAGGTGCTGCGCTCGCTGCGGCCGATGGCGGTCGCCGACGTCGCCCGCGACACGGTGCGCGGCCAGTACACGGCCGGTGCGGTCGACGGCCAGCCGGTAAAGGGCTACCTCGAGGAAGACAACGTGCCGGCCGACAGCCGCGCCGAAACCTTCGTCGCGCTGCGCGCGCACATCAACAACTGGCGCTGGGCGAACGTGCCGTTCTTCCTGCGCACCGGCAAGCGGCTGCAGCGCCGCCAGTCGGAAATCGTGATCGAGTTCGCGGACATGCCGTTCTCGATCATCCCGACCGGCCCGCGCCACTACAGCAACCGCCTCGTGATCCAGCTTCAGCCGGAAGAGTCGATCCAGCTGCAGATGCTCGCGAAAGAACCGGGCAGCGGGATGAACATGGTGCCCGTGAGCCTGAACCTCGACCTGCAGCAGGCGATTCCGGAGCGGCGCGCAGAAGCATACGAACGGCTGCTGATCGATGTGATCCGCGGCCGCCTCACGCACTTCATGCGGCGCGACGAGCTTGAAGCCGCCTGGTCGTGGGTCGAGCCGATCCTCGACGGCTGGAAGCAGCTCGGCGATCGGCCGCGCCTGTACACGGCCGGCACGTTCGGGCCCGCGGCTTCGTCGGCGCTGCTCGCGCGCGACGGGATGTCGTGGTCCGAGGAAGCGTAGGACGCGCAGCACGCGACGGCATGTCGGCGGCGCACGCGCCGTCGGCATGCCGGATCACATCGGCGCGCCCGCCGCGCACCGCCCGCCTCCGCGCCGTTCGCTTCGGCCGGAGGAAGTCCGCCGAGCCGTCCCGCGCGGGAACGGCGCCCGGCGGCAACGATGCAGCCGCCCCCGGCTACACCGTCCCCATCCACGCCGCCTTGCGCCGCGCCGGCGCATCGCTGCCGCCGCTCCCGCCGCCCAGCACCTCGATCATGTAATCGACGAACGACGCGATCCGCGACGAAATCGCGGTATTCCGGTAATACACCGCGTTGATCGGCTGTTCGACCTCGAGCGTCTGGCGCGCGAGCACCTGCACGAGCCGCCCGGCCTCGCGATCCTGCGCGGTCATGAAATCCGACAGGCAGACGACACCCGCGCCCTCCAGCGCGAGCTGCCGCAACGTCTCGCCGCTCGACGAACAGATGTCCGGCTCGATGCGGCACGCTTCGCCGTCCGCGCCGAGGATCGGCCACACGTTCAGCGATTCGGGCTGCGTGAAGCCGAGCAGCGTGTGCTTGCCGAGATCCTCGACCTTGCGCGGCTGGCCGTGCGCTTCGAGATACGCGGGGCTCGCGAAGATGCGCAGCCGGCTGTTGCCGATGCGCCGGCTGTGCAGCGTCGAATCCTTCAGCCGCCCGATCCGGATCGCGACGTCGGTGCGCCGCTCCAGCAGGTCGATGATGCCCTCGTTGCTGTTCAGTTCCAGCTCGACTTTCGGGAAGCGTTCGCGATAGCCGCGCACGAGCGGCACGATCACGTGCAGCATGAACGGCGTCGCCGCGTCGACGCGCAGCCGCCCCGACGGCATCTCGCGCCGCGCGAGCATCTGCTCTTCCGCCGTCTCGACCGATTCGATGATCGCGCGCGCGTCCTGCAGGAACGCGCGCCCTTCCTCGGTCAGTTCGAGCCGGCGCGTGGTCCGGCGCAGCAGCGTGGTCTTCAGCTTCTCCTCGAGCCGCGCGAGCGTGCGGCTCGTGGCCGACACAGTGAGGTCGAGCTGCTGGGCCGCCGCGGTGATCGAACCGGTGTCGACCACGGCGGCAAAGGCCTGGAGTTCGTCGAGCGTGATCTTCATTGTTGATCTGAAATCAAAACAATTTGGTTTATAGACCAGTTTTTCCGCAAAAGTAAAGTCGGCACACTGCGATCCATCCTTACTGGAACCTGGATCCCATCATGCCACTCGCCCTGCTTGCGCTGACCATCAGCGCCTTTGCCATCGGCACGACCGAATTCGTGATCGTCGGGCTGATCCCGACGATCGGCGCCGATCTCGGCGTCAGCCTGCCGTCGGCCGGCCTGCTCGTCAGCCTCTATGCGCTGAGCGTCGCCATCGGCGCGCCGCTGCTCACCGCGCTCACCGGCCGCGTGCCGCGCAAGACGCTGCTCGCCGGGCTGATGGCGCTCTTCACCGTCGGCAACCTCGTCGCCTGGCAGGCGCCGAGCTACGAATCGCTGATCGTCGCGCGCGTGCTCACCGGCCTCGCGCACGGCGTGTTCTTCTCGGTCGGCTCGATCATCGCGACCACGCTCGTGCCGAAAGACAAGGCCGCCAGCGCGATCGCGACGATGTTCAGCGGAATGACCGTCGCATTCGTCGCCGGGATTCCGCTCGGCACCTTCATCGGCCAGCACTTCGGCTGGCGCGCTACGTTCCTGATCGTCGCGCTGTTCGGCCTCGTCGCGTTCCTCGGCGCGGTGGCGTTCGTGCCGCGCGGCCTGCCGCAGACGCCGCAGACGCCGCCGGCGCCGCTCGCCCGCCAGCTGCGCGTGCTGGCCCAGCCGCGCCTGCTGCTCGTCTATGCGATGACGGCCGTCGGCTACGGCGGCTCGCTGATCGCGTTCACGTACATGGCGCCGCTGCTCGAACAGATCGCCGGTTTCACGCCGTCGCAGGTCAGCCTCGTGCTCGTCGGCTACGGCGTGTCGGTCGCGTTCGGCAACGTGTGGGGCGGCAAGCTCGCGGATGCCGTCGGCCCCGTGAAGGCGCTCAAGCGGATCTTCCTGCTGCTCGCGATCGTGCTGCTCGCGCTGACCTTCACGATCCACGTGAAATGGCTCGCGGTGCTGACGATGCTCGCATGGGGCGCGGTCGCGTTCGGCAACGTGCCGGGGCTGCAGGTGTACGTCGTCAAGCAGGCGCGCCACTTCGCGCCGGACGCCACCGACGTCGCATCGGGCTTCAACATCGCCGCCTTCAACCTCGGCGTGGCCGGCGGCTCGTCGCTCGGCGGCCTGATCGTCGCGAACGTCGGCCTCGGCCACACGCCGTGGATCGCCGCCGCCGTCACGCTCGGCGCGTTCGCGCTCACCGCGCTGAGCGGCCGTCTCGACCGCCGCCACGGGCTGCCGGAACGCACGGCCGAACCCGTCGAACTCGCTCATTGAACGTCACTTTTTGCAGGAGCCAACCAGCATGAACGCATCGACCCAACGTCCGCCGTTCGCCGGCAAGACTTTCGAAGTCCGTTACGACGGTCTCACCGCGCTCAACGCGTACGACGAGGACGGCCTCCACATGCGCTACGAGATCACCGAAGGCCCGTACGCGGGCGCGAAGGGTGAAGTCGAATACACGTGGCAGCACGTCGCCGGCGACACCTACGCGATCTCGTGGCAGGAAGCCGACCGCGCGACGGTCGTGCATGTCGACGATTTCGCCGCCGGCACGTCGCGCTCGTTCTTCACCGCGGCGTCGCTCGATTTCTACCGCCTCGAAGGCAGCCTGCGCGCGGTCTGAACGGAGCCCGACCATGTCCACTTCACTCGAGAAACTCGCCGACGGCGGCTTCAGCGTCGGCATCGAACTGCCGCTCGACAACGACTGGTCGCCGGCCGGCGACGCGAAGCGCCAGCAACAGGGCCGCCGCCCCGGCGTGCCCGACCTGGCGATCCACGCGGAGCTTGCGCAGCTGGCCGACACGCTCGGCTTCCGCGCGCTCTGGGTGCGCGACGTGCCGGTGTACGACCCGTCGTTCGGCGACGCCGCGCAGGTGTTCGAAACGTTCTCGTATCTCGGCTACCTCGCCGGCATCACGAACGACATCCTGCTCGGCACGGCGGCCGTCGTGCTGCCGCTGCGCGAGCCGCTGCTGACGCTGAAATCGGCCGCGACGATCCAGGAACTGAGCGGCGGCCGCCTGATGCTCGGCGTCGCGAGCGGCGACCGGCCGGTCGAATATCCGCTGTTCGGCCGCGACTTCGCGTCGCGCGGCGCGAATTTCCGCGACCAGGTCGCGCTGCTGCGCAACGGCGCGCGCGGGCACCTGCCGCCGGGCCTCGAGGTGCTGCCGGCCGCGCGCTCGCCGGTGCCGCTGCTCGTCGCGGGTCTCGCGCAGCAGACGCCCGCGTGGATCGGCGAACACATGGACGGCTGCCTCGCTTATCCGGGCACGCCGGCCGACCATGCGCAGCGCGCCGCGAACTGGCGCGCGGTGGCCGGCGACAAGCCGTACGTGAGCTTCATCCACCTCGACCTCGCGGAAGATCCGCACGAGCCGCTGCAGCGGCACCGCTTCGGCGCCCGCGCCGGACGCATCGCGCTGACGGAAGAACTCGCGGCGATGCGCGACGCGGGCGTACGGCACATCGGCCTGCATTTCCGCCGCAACCGCCGCCCGCTCGACGAGACGATGGCCGAGATCGCGTCGGACGTGCTGCCGGCATTCCACGCGAAGACGAAGGCAAACGCGCAGACGCGCGCCGCATAAGGCCGGCAACGGCCTCGAGCGAGCCCGCCGCACGACCGATATTTGAATTCAAATCAAATATTTTTGACCTCTAAAGGCGTTTATCTCATCAGTATCAAGCGCCAGAATGACTTCCATACCGCAACCGTTCCACCCCTTTCAGGAGCACTTGATGAGCAACATTCCCGCATTCGGCCTCGGTACGTTCCGCCTGCAAGGCCAGGTGGTCATCGACTCGGTGCGCAACGGCCTCGAAGTCGGGTACCGCGCGATCGACACCGCGCAGATCTACGGCAACGAAGCCGAAGTCGGCGAAGCGATCGCCGCATCGGGCGTGCGCCGCGAAGACCTGTTCCTCACGACGAAGATCTGGGTCGACAACTACGCACCGGAAAAGCTGGTCGCGAGCCTCGAGGAAAGCCTGCGCAAGCTGCGCACCGACTATGTCGACCTGACGCTGATCCACTGGCCGGCCCCGGGCAACGGCGTGTCGATCGAGGCGTTCATGACCGCGCTGGCCGACGCGAAGGCGAAGGGCCTCACGCGCCAGATCGGCATCTCGAACTTCAACATCGAACTGACGAAGGAAGCGATCGCGGCCGTCGGCAAGGATGCGATCGCGACGAACCAGATCGAACTGAGCCCGTACCTGCAGAACCGCAAGCTCGTCAAGTTCCTGAACGCCGAAGGCATCCACGTGACGTCGTACATGACGCTCGCGTACGGCAAGGTGCTCGGCGACCCGGTGATCGGCGCGATCGCACAGCGTCACGACGCGACGCCGGCACAGGTCGCACTCGCGTGGGCGCTGCAGCTCGGCTACTCGGTGATTCCGTCGTCGACGAAACGCGAGAACCTCGCGAGCAACCTGCTCGCGCAGACGCTGCGCCTGACCGACGAAGACATGGCGCAGATCGCCGCGCTGGAGCGCAACGGCCGCGAAGTCGACCCGGCCGGCCTCGCGCCGAAGTGGGACTAAGCGCACCGCTCTCTCAATCGAATCGTCCGCGGCCAGCCGGCCGCGGCACCGACAGGACTCCATCATGACCCAGGACCCGCTTTTCCAACCGCTGCAATTCGGCGCGCTGACGCTGCCGAACCGCATCGTGATGCCGCCGATGACGCGTTCGCGCGCCAGCCAGCCCGGCGACGAAGCCAACGAACTGATGGCCGCGTATTACGCGCAGCGCGCGAGTGCGGGCCTGATCGTCAGCGAAGGCACCTACATCGCGCCGCTCGGCAAGGGCTACGCATGGACGCCCGGCATTCACACGCCGTCGCAGGTCGCCGGCTGGCGCAAGGTGACGGACGCCGTGCATGCCGCGCACGGCCGCATCTTCGCGCAGCTGTGGCACGTCGGCCGCCTGAGCCACACGAGCCTGCTCGGCGGCGCGCAGCCGGTATCGTCGTCGCCGCTCCAGGCGAAGGGCGTGAACGTGTTCATCGCCGGTGAAGACGGCAGCACGCCGGGCTTCGTGCAGGCATCCGAGCCGCGCGCGCTGTCCGTCGACGAAATCCGCGAGATCGTCGACCAGTACCGCGCCGCCGCGCGCCACGCGATCGAAGCCGGCTTCGACGGCGTCGAGCTGCACGGCGCGAATGGCTACCTCGTCAACCAGTTCATCGATTCGAACGCGAACACGCGTACCGACCAATACGGCGGCTCGCTGGAGAACCGGCTGCGCTTCCTGCGTGAAGTCACGCAGGCGCTGATCGAAGGCACCGGCGACGCATCGCGCGTCGGCATCCGCCTCGCGCCGCTGACCACGCTGAACGGCTGCGTCGACGACGATCCGGAAACGACCTATCTCGCCGCCGCGAAGCTGCTCGGCGAGCTCGGCGTCGGCTACCTGCACATTGCGGAAGCCGACTGGGACGACGCACCGCTGATGCCGCTCGAATTCAAGCAGCAGCTGCGCGCCGCGTACCCGGGCGTGCTGATCTACGCCGGCGCGTACACCGCCGAGCGCGCACGCGAAGCGATCGCCGCCGGCTGGGCCGACCTCGTCGCATTCGGCCGCCCGTTCGTCGCGAACCCCGACCTGCCCGAACGCCTGCGCACCGGCGCCGCGCTCGCGCCGCACGACCGCAACACGCTGTTCGGCGGCGGTGCCCGGGGCCTGACCGATTACCCGACGCTCGCGCAAGCCGCGGCGTGACGATCGACAGGAATCCGCACACGCAGGATGAATTCCCGATCAACCAGTACATGCTCGCGAAGCGCGGCATCTACAACCTGGAGCTGATCGACAGCCGCGCGCTGGTGCGCGACAAGGCGTGGGAATTCCTGTTCGTGCTCGGCCAGCCGCTGTACGTCGGCTCCACGCAGGTCAACATCAACCCGGTTGCGATCCGCTGATCGCGCATCCGCCTCCCCCGGACAATCGCGGCCGCTAGCGCCGCGATTGTCATTTCCGGGTTGCGGCCCGCGCCATCGGCGTCTAGTGTTGACGAGATCGACTTCACACGACCGTCACCCGACCTGAGAGGACGCTCCGCCATGCCCAGCCGTTCCCCGACACGCGACATGCTGCTGGCCCTTGCGGCCGGTCTTTCCTGCGCGGCGTTCACCGCGCCCGCGCATGCCGACGAGGCCGCCGGCCTCGCGCCGCCCGAGCCGGCCACGCCGGTGCTGTCGACCACCGCGAGCGGCATGCAGGTCTATGCCTGCGAATACGATGCCGGGCACCGGCTCGCGTGGGCCTTCCAGTACCCCGAAGCGCTGCTGTTCGATGCCGGCGGCACCCTCGTCGTCCGGCACGGCGCGGGCCCGTCGTGGGAAGCACTCGACGGCAGCCGCATCACCGGCAAGAAGCTCGAGGAAGCGCCGAGCGCACGCCCGGGCAGCGTTCCTCAACTGCTGCTCGCGGCCACGCCGGCCGCCACCGGCACGCTTGCCGGCGTGCGCTTCGTGCAGCGGCTCGACACGGCGGGCGGCACGCCGCCGGCCGCGACGTGCACGACCGAGCATGCGGTCGGACGCTTTCCTTACTTCGCGCGCTATGTGTTCCTGAAGTGAAGTGAGGTAACGCCCGGCGCCGCCGGCACCGGGCCTCTTCCCGCTTCCTTCCGCCGCGCTGCCACGCCGCCATTCATTCAGTTTTCCTGTCTTTCATGCGCGGAAGCGTGAAAGCGTCGACACCCGCGTTACGCCCGCTCAGCGTATCCGCATCGACAACTCGACATCGCCGCCGAACGGCACCGACAGATAGCCGTTTTCCGGCGCGCGCACGTACGCGAGGTAGTCGGGGCTGTATTCCGCGTTGTCGGCCACGACGAAAGCCCCCGCCCCGAGGCGAGGTTCGACCAGCGCCAGGATCTCCGGATACAGCCCCTTCGCGCCGTCGAGCAGCAACAGGTCGACCGAATCCGGAAGATCGGCGGCCAGCGTGCGCAGCGCATCGCCCTCGCGAATCTCCACGAGATCGGCGAGCCCGGCCGCCGTCAGGTTCGCCCTCGCGCGCGCGACCTTCGACGGTTCGAACTCGCTCGTGATCAGCCGGCCACCGCCGTTGTCACGCAGCGCGGCCGCGAGATGCAGCGTCGAAATGCCGAACGACGTGCCGAATTCGACGATCGCCCGCGCGCCGCCGCTGCGCGCGAGCATGTACAGCAGCGTGCCCGTCTCGCGCGACACGGAAAGCGGATAGTCCTTCAGGCGCGCATACAGATCGGTGTAGTCCGTCTTGCTGCGCATCAGCCGCGCCTGCTCGTCGCGCGACAGGTCGGCGAAGGCCGGGCTCGTCGCGGGCGACGCCGCCTCGGCTTCGTCGAACAGGCGCGCGAGCAGCGACGCCAGCGGGTCGTGAATCAGGGTGGTCATGCGGATCTCCGGTGTCAGGTTGAGTGCGTCAGTGCGCCCGACTAGAATATGACGAACTATTCAGGTTTTACTATTCGCATTGGCCAACCGCCCATGACCGACCGCCGAAACGCCCCGATTGCCACGCGCAAGCTGCCTCGGCAGGCGCGCTCGACCCGTCTCGTCGAAGACGTCCTCCAGGCTGCTGTTCAGGTTTTGGCGACCGAAGGCGCGCAGCGCTTCACGATGGCGCGCGTCGCCGAGCGCGCCGGCGTGAGCGTCGGCTCGCTGTATCAGTACTTCCCGAACAAGGCGTCGGTGCTGTTTCGGCTGCAGCACGACGAATGGCGGCAGACGTCCGACATGCTGTGCCAGATACTGCAGGACACGCAGAAGACGCCGCCCGAGCGACTGCGCACGGCCGTCCATGCGTTCGTCCAGTCGGAATGCGACGAGGCGAGCATGCGCATCGCGCTCGACGACGCCGCACCGCTCTATCGCGACGCGCCCGAAGCGCAGGAAGTGAAAGCCGAAGGCAACCGGGTCTTCAACGCGTTCATGCGCGAAGCGTTGCCCGGCGTGCCCGACACCACGCATGCGCTCGCCTGCGAGCTGATCATGACGACGCTCACGTCGGGCGGCAAGGCGTTCTCCGAAACCGCGCGCACGCCGGCGGAAATCGACGCCTATTCGACCGCGATGGCCGACATGTTCTGCGCGTACCTCTCGCATCTCGCAAGCGACTGACGCGATCGGCGCGACCGAAGCGACGAGGGCCGGAACGCGCGAGCGCAAGCCGCGTGCGGCATCGGTATCATCCGGGTGCCGCTTGTACACGGCCGCGCACCGCATCGCGTCGCGCGCCGCCGTTTTCATGCGCGTGCACCGCCTCAATGAAAGATATTCGTAAGATTCAATGCCTCACCCGCTCCCGCCCTGCCCGTCGACCCTGCATTCAAATAGTCGCCTTAACGGATTCGAACTAGGCGTATACACGCGTGTCGTCGCGACGGAGCCCGGTTGCACGCCGATATAAGCGCTGCGACATGCGCTGCATGCACTTCCCCCGATGGGACGTGATGGGCCGCTCGCCTAACCTTCGCTACGGCAAAGCACACGTGACGGGGTCGACCACACCACGCGTCGTCCGACGCGACACCCTCGCGATCGTTTCGATTCGCACGTAACGACACGCATCACGCGTCATTCGTCCCCACGACGTTGCCGACAAATCCCAACCAGATACGAGACACCCTGACGACGGTTCGCTACGGGCCGTTTCAGCATGCTGATAAAGGAGCAAGCTCATGAGTGATACCCCGGTGCAGCCGACGGTCGACGTCGGCGCGGCAGAATCTGACTTTGGCACCCAGGGAGTCATCGACCGGTACTTCGGCATTTCGTCGCGCGGCAGCACGCAACGCACCGAGATCGTCGCCGGCGTCACCACCTTCCTCGCGATGGTCTATTCCGTGTTCGTCGTGCCCGGCATGTTCGGCAAGGCCGGCTTCGACACGAGCGCGGTGTTCGTCGCGGTCTGCCTCACGACCGCGTTCGGCTCGCTGCTGATGGGCCTGTGGGCGAAGCTGCCGATCGCGATCGGCTGCGCGATCTCGCTGACCGCGTTCACCGCGTTCGGCCTCGTGCTCGGCAAGGGGCTGCATCCGACGGTCGCGCTCGGCGCCGTGTTCCTGATGGGCCTCGTGTTCACCGGCATCTCGGTGACCGGCGTGCGCTCGTGGATCCTGCGCAACCTGCCCGCGGGCGTCGCGCACGGCACCGGGATCGGCATCGGCCTGTTCCTGCTGCTGATCGCGTCGAACGACGTCGGCCTCGTGATCAAGAACCCGGGCGCCGGCCTGCCGGTCTCGCTCGGCCAGATCACCGCCCTCCCGGTGATCATGTCCGTCGTCGGCCTCGCCGCGATCTTCGGCCTCGAGAAACGTCGCGTGCCGGGCGGCATCCTGCTCGTCGTGATCGCGATCTCGATCTTCGGGCTGATCTTCGATCCCGCCGTGAAGTACCACGGTGTCTTCGCACTGCCGTCGCTGAGCGCACCGGGCCATGCATCGCTGATCGGCGCGATGGACATCAAGGGCGCGCTGTCGATGGCCGTGCTGCCGAGCGTGCTGGCGCTGGTGATGACCGCCGTGTTCGACGCGACCGGCACGATCCGCGCGGTCGCGGGCCAGGCCGGCCAGCTCGACGAGAACGGCCGCATCATCAACGGCGGCCGCGCGCTGACCGCCGATTCGATCAGCTCGATCTTCTCCGGTTTCCTCGGCGGCGCGCCGGCGGCGGCCTACATCGAGTCGAGCGTCGGCGTGGCCGCCGGCGCGAAGACGGGCCTCGCGGCCGCCGTGGTCGGCCTGCTGTTCCTCGTCGTGATGTTCTTCTCGCCGCTCGCGGGCCTCGTGCCGTCGTACGCCACCGCACCCGCGCTGATGTACGTCGGCCTGCTGATGCTCGGCAGCGTGAGCAAGCTGCACATGGACGACATGGTCGACGCGATGTCGGGCCTCGTGTGCGCGGTGTTCATCGTGCTGACCGCGAACATCGTGACGGGCATCATGCTCGGCTTCTCGACGCTCGTGATCGGCCGCATCGCCAGCGGCGAATTCCGCAAGCTGAACGTCGGCACCGTGCTCATCGCGGCCGTGCTCGTCACGTTCTATCTCGGCGGCTGGGCGATCTGACCGCGAAACCTGCGCGACGTCGCCTGCAGAAGGGCGGCGCGCATCGGGACGACATCGTCTCCTCCACCATCGTCGTTGATGGTCTCCAGGCCTGGGAACGCAAGTTTCCAGGCTTTTTTTGTGCGTGCAGTGCAGCACGATGCGCGTCGCGGAAACGGCGCGACGCAAATTCGCGCCCGGTGCTACGATCGCGCTTTGCCCCCCTTCAGGAGCCGCGATGAACGCGCTCGGCATCGTCTCCGAATCGAGCACCCGGACCTCGGCGCGCAAGCCGCCGTTCATCCCGTCGTTCGGGTTCCACGAAATGCATGAATCGCAGCCGATCGACGCGCCGCCCGCGCGCATCATCGACGCCGTCGCGTCGCTCGACATGCGTGCCGATCCCGTCATCGACGCACTGCTCATGGTGCGCGAATTCCCGGCCGCCGTCGCCGGCGCGCTCCGCAACGGGCCGGCCCGCCCCGAACACGCGCGCTTCGGCTTCAACTCGTTCACGCTGCTCCACCGCGACGACACATCGCTGTCGCTCGGCCTCGTCGGCCGCTTCTGGCGTCCCACGCCCGACGTTCGAACGATCGCCGACGCAACGGCCTTCGTGCGGCACGACGACCCGCGCGATGCGAAGCTGGTGCTCCGCTTCGAGGTCGTCGGGCTCGCATCGGGCGCGCACATGCTGCGCACGGAAACGTTCATCCACTGCCCGAGCGAGCGCACGCGCTGGCTGCTCACGCCGTACTGGCTCGCGATCCGGCTGGGAAGCGGCTGGATCCGGCGCCGTACGCTGGCGGCGGTCGAAACGGCACTCGTCAGAACGGCTTGATCACGACCAGCCCGACGACGATCGCCGTCGCGGCCACGACCGCGCCCGCCGCCTGCCCGAGCCACGGTGTCGGCACGACGACGAGATCGTCGCGCGCCATGCGCCGCAGCGTGCCGGCCAGCATGCCGTGCAGCGCCGACAGCGCGACGACGATCGCAAGCTTCACCGACAGCCACGCCGCGCCGAACCAGTGACCGCTCAGCGCGATCGCGAGCCCCGTGATCCAGACGATCGCGAGTGCAGGCGCCGTCACCGTGCGATCCCAGCGCCGCACCGCGCGATGCACGGCGAGGTTCGCGATCCGGACACCGACGGACAGCATCAGCAGCCCGCCGACGAACGTGACGACGGCCGCCACGTGCACGGTCTTCATCATCAGGTAGATCATCGCGCGTGCCTCCGGCGCGCGATCCATCCCGCACTCGCCAGCCCCGCGAACGGCACGACGGCCGACAGCACGAGCCGCGCGACGTCGCCCCTGCTCCACAGCCCGCTCGATGCGGTGCCGACGACCGCCCACACGTACATCGCGAACGCGATGCCGTGGACCGGCCCCATGATCGATACCGCGACCGGATAGCCGGCCAGATGCTTGAGCGGCACGGCGACGCACACCAGCACGACGAGCGTGGTCGCCTCCAGCAACGACAGGTACTGCAGGTTCCGCAACGCGTTGCGATCGTCTTGTTTCATCGGTGGGGCTCCAGGTTGATCCGCCGCGATTGTCGCGCGTGGTGCGGGTTCGAGCCATTGGCTAGAATGACATCTTTCAACGGATTCCGGCCACGGCCGCGAACGCCATGCACACGGTCGCCGTTCTCGCCTTGCCCGATGTCGTCCCGTTCGACCTGGGCGTCGCCTGCGACACGTTCGCGCGCGTGCGGTCGCCCGACGTCGCGCCGGCCTACCACGTGCGGGTGTGCAGCGAGCAGCCGCGCGTCACCGGCGACCTGTTCGAGCTGCGCCCGCCGTTTCGGCTCGACGCGCTGGCCGGCGCCGATACGATCATGGTCCCCGGCACGTCCGAGCCGCTCGCGCCCACGTCGCCCCGCGTGCTCGCCGCGTTGCGCGCGGCTGCCGCGCGCGGTTGCCGGATCGCGTCGATCTGCAGCGGCGCGTTCGTGCTCGCGGAAGCCGGGTTGCTCGACGGCCTGCGCGCGACGACGCACTGGCTCGCGGCCGCCGAACTCGCACGCCGCTATCCGGACGTCGACGTCGATCCGAACGTGCTGTTCGTCGACAACGGGCGCATCCTGACGTCGGCCGGCGCGGCGGCCGGTCTCGACCTGTGCCTGCACATGATCCAGGCCGACTACGGTGCGGCGGTTGCCGTCGACGCCGCACGCAGCGCGGTGGCGCCGCGCGTGCGCGAAGGCGGGCAGGCGCAGTTCATCGCGCCGGAATGGCCGGCCGGCGGCGACGGGCTGCACGACCTGATGGACTGGCTCCAGGCGAACCTGCGCAAGCCGCTCACGCTCGACGAGATGGCCCGCAAGGCATCGACGAGCGTGCGCACGCTGACGCGGCGCTTCCAGGAACAGACCGGCACGTCGCCGCGGCAATGGCTGCAGACCGCACGCGTCAGGCACGCGCAGCAGTTGCTGGAGGTGACGGCGCTGTCGATCGAGCATGTCGCGACGGAAGCCGGATTCGGTTCGGTCACCGCGTTTCGCGAGCGGTTCGCGCGCATCGTCGGCACGTCGCCGCAGCGTTATCGCCAGACGTTCCGCGCACGCACCGGCGCGTGACGTTCGTCAGGATCACTACCTGAAGCATCCAGCCGCCGCCCCCTTTCGCGCCAACCGGACCCGATCGATGACCCGCATCCGCAATCCCCTGAACATCGCGCAGCTCCAGGCGTTCGTCTCCGCCGCGCATCACAAGAGCCTGCGCGCCGCGGCGCGCGAACTCGGCGTCACGCAGCCCGCGATCACGCATACGATCCGCGAGCTCGAAACGGCGCTCAACGCGGAGTTGCTCGCGCGCAGCGTCCGCGGCGTCGAGCTGACCGCGTGCGGCCATGCGCTGCTGCCGCGCGCCGAGCAACTGCTCGGCGATATCCGCCGCACGGTCGAGGCCGTCGAACAGGTGAAGGGCGAGATGTCCGGTCGCGTCGCGGTCGGCACGATGCCGTCGATCGCACTGACGGCGCTGCCGCGCGCGGTGACGGCATTCCGCCGGTCGATGCCGGACGTGAGCCTGCATCTCGAGGAAGTGACGGTGCCCGACGCGCTCGCGCAGTTGCGCAACGGCACGCTCGACATCGCTGCGATGCACCACGTGCCCGCGCTCGACCGCGATTTCACGCAGTTGCCGCTGCTGTCCACCGAATTCACCGTCGTGATGCGCGAAGGCCACCCGCTCGCGCACGCGCGCCGGTTAGAGGAATTGCTCGATGCCGAGTGGATCGTCACCGTCGGCGCCGAGCAGTTTCCGCACAGCGTGATGGTCGGGATGTTCCAGGCGCACGGGCTGCCGCTGCCGAAGCGGCTCTTGCGCTCGCCGATGTCGTTCGCGGTGACGCTCGGGCTCGTCGCGCGCTCGGACGTGATCGGCTGCTTCACGCGCCCGCTCGCCGCGACGGTCGCGCCGCTCGGCATCCGCACGGCCGAACTCGACGAGCGCATGCCGCGCTTCGACCTGTCGATCATCGCGCGGCGCGACCTGCTGCCCACGCCCGCCGTCACGCAATTCGTCACGTGCCTGCAGCGTGCGGTCAACGAAACGCTCGGCTGAATCGTTCCTGTGTCTGAAACGGCGGCGCACGCAACGCGCCGCCGCCGGGCCCGGTATCGGGGCTTGTCCTAGGCGCCCTGCCGGTATTTTGTCTTGATAATCTTGCGCACGTCGCGCGCCCGCATCGGGTGGGCGAAACGGACAGCCTGACGCGAAGCCGCGGCGGGCCGAAGGCTTACGGCGCGGCACAACCGCGCACCCATCGAACAAAACGAGGAGTCACCTGGTGAAAAAGATTCTTGCGGCTGTGACCGTTGCCCTGCTCGCCGTATCGGCCGGCAGCGCGTATGCGAAGGACTGGTCGACCGTGCGGTTCGGCGTCGACGCAAGCTACCCGCCTTTCGAATCGAAAGGCGCTGACGGCAAGGTTGTGGGTTTCGACGTCGATCTCGGCAACGAAATCTGCCGCCGCATGAACGCGAAGTGCGTGTGGATCGAAAACGACTTCGACGGGATGATCCCGGCACTGAAGGCCCGCAAGTTCGACGGCGTGCTGTCGTCGATGTCGATGACGCCGGCGCGTCAGGAACAGATCGCCTTCTCGGCGAAGCTGTTCAACACGCCGACGCGCCTCGTCACGAAGAAGGGTGCCGGCCTGATGCCGACGGCCGAATCGCTGAAGGGCAAGTCGGTCGGCGTCGAGCAGGGCACGATCCAGGAAACCTACGCGAAGACGTACTGGGCCCCGAAGGGCGTGAACGTCGTGCCTTACCAGAACCAGGACCAGGTCTACGCCGACCTGATCTCCGGCCGTCTGGACGGCGCGCTGCAGGACGCGGTGCAGGCCGAAATCGGCTTCCTGAAGACCCCGCGCGGCGCGAACTACGACTTCGCCGGCAAGGATCTCGACGATCCGAAGACGCTCGGCGAAGGCGCCGGCATCGGCCTGCGCAAGGAAGACACCGACCTGAAGGCGAAGATCGACAGCGCGATCGCCGGCATGCGCAAGGACGGCACGTACGCGAAGATCGCGAAGAAGTACTTCGATTTCGACGTCTACGGCAAGTAATCCGCCACGCAAGCGCACGCTTCGCTTCGGCACGAACGGGCTCCGCAAGGAGCCCGTTTTTTTCGTGCACGGCGGACGCGGCGTTATTTTTTCCGCACCAACCTGATGATTCGCAACGAAAATCGGCGCGTTCTGGCGCCGGTTTGATGGGGGCGAGGAAGGCAACGTACAATCGATCTTCCACGCACACCGGATCATTCGCGGCTGCGCCGCACTCCCCCATCATGCAAACGCAGACCCATCCGCTGATTTCCCCCGCCGTCGGTACCGAACGCCAGATCACGAGCTTTCACTACGGCCCGCGCGGCGGCAAGAAGGTCTACATCCAGTCGTCGCTGCACGCGGACGAACTGCCCGGCATGCTGGTCGCCACGCTGCTGCGCCGCAAGATCGCCGCGCTCGAAACGGCCGGCAAGCTGCGCGGCGAAGTCGTCATCGTGCCCGTACCGAACCCGATCGGCCTGTCGCAGCACGTGTTCGGCGATCACCTCGGCCGCTTCGAGCTCGGCTCGATGCAGAACTTCAACCGCAATTTCTACGATCTCGCGGCGCTCGTGCTGCCGCGCGTCGAACACCGCCTCACGCACGATGCGCAGCACAACCTCGTTGCCGTGCGCGCCGCGATGCGCGAAGCGCTCGACGAGCAGAAGCCGCGCACCGAGCTCGATTCGCAGCGCCTCGCGCTGCAGAAGCTGTCGTTCGACGCCGATATCGTGCTCGACCTGCACTGCGACAGCGATGCGGTGATGCACCTCTACACGAATCCCGATCTGTGGACCGACGTCGAGCCGCTGGCGCGCTATCTCGACGCGCAGGCGTCGCTGCTCGCGCTGAATTCGGTCGGCAATCCGTTCGATGAAATCCACAGCTTCTGCTGGTCGGATCTGCGCAGCCGTTTCGGCGACCGCTTCCCGATCCCGAACGGCGCGATTTCCGTCACGGTCGAACTGCGCAGCGAACGCGACGTGTCGTACGAGTTCGCCGAAAAGGACGCGCAGGCGATCGTCGAATACCTGACCGAGCGCGGTGTCGTCGAAGGCACGCCGGCGCCGCTGCCGCCGCTCGCGCATCCGGCCACGCCGCTCGCGGGCACCGATCCGCTCGTCGCGCCCGTGTCGGGCGTGATCGTGTTCCGCACGCCGGTCGGCGTGATGATCGAGGCCGGCCAGGCCGTGGCCGACATCGTCGATCCGCTGACCGATCGCGTCGTCACGCTGAAGAGCAGCGTGTCGGGCGTGCTGTACGCGCGCCAGATCGTGCGCTTCGCGACGGCCGGCATGGAAGTCGCGCGCATCGCGGGCGCGACCGCGATCCGCACGGGTTCGCTGCTGTCGGCCTGAGCGGCCGGCCCGCGCGCCGGGTCACGGCGCGTATCGGGCATCCCCCGGCGCTCACCCGCGCGCACCAATGAAATCGCCCGCTTGCGCGGGCGATTTGCTTTCCGGAATGCCCGGCGATCCATCCGGCCGGGCGAAGGCACGCGTGGGCGTTCAGAACGCCGGCACGATCGCGCCGCCGAACTTCTGGTCGATGAACTTGCGCACGTCGGCCGATTCATAGGCCGCGACGAGTTTCTTCACCCACGGCTTGTCCTTGTCCTGCGCGCGCACGGCGATCAGGTTCGCGTACGGCCCGCGCAGGTCCTCGATCGCGATCGCATCCTTCACCGGCGTGAGCCCGGCCTTCACCGCGTAGTCGGTGTTGATCGACGCGGCGTCGAGATCGGGCAGCGCGCGCGGCAGTTGGGCGGAGTCGAGTTCGACGATCTTGATCTTCTTCGGGTTCTCGGCAACGTCGAGCGGCGTCGCGTTCACGCCGTTGGTGCCGACGCCCGGCTTCAGCTTGATCACGCCGTATTTCTGCAGCAGCAGCAGCGCGCGGTTGCCGTTCGACGGATCGTTCTGGATCCCGACCTTCGCGCCCACCGGCAAATCCTTCAGCGACTTGATCTTCTTCGAATAGAAACCCATCGGCGCCGTGTAGGTGAGCCCGACGTTGACGATCTTGTAGCCGCGCTGCTTGATCTGGCTGTCGAGGAACGGCTGGTGCTGGAAGCCGTTCGCGTCCAGGTCGCCGGCATCGAGCGCCGCGTTCGGCTGCACGTAGTCGTTGAATTCGATGACCTTGATCGCGAGGCCTTCGCGTGCGGCGACCTTCGTCACCTCGGTCCAGATCTGCGCGTCGGGGCCGCTCATCGTGCCGATCTTCAGCGTTTGCGAGTCGGCGTGCGCGCCGGGCGCCGCGAATGCCAGTGCGGCTGCGAGCGCGCCGAGGCCGGTCAGGAATGAACGTCGCATGGTGTCCTCTTGTCCCGTGTCGTTTGTTGGAAGACGGATCGTGGCACGGGGCCGGAACGCCACCAACCAAGCTTATTTCATGTGCATATTCCGGGGCCGGATCGATTCTCAGCCGAATTCGGTATAACCCGCGACGGTACAACCGGGCAGAATTCAGTGTCGCATCGGCGCCACACATTCTTCATATGACAGTCGCTGTCATATTCATTACGTGGCCCCTCGATAAAGTTGCCGCCGGTCCGTGAAAGCGCCCACAGAGAGCGCCGGAACCGCAACTGGACACGCCATTTATTCGCTCGGAGAATCCTTTGAACAAGAAACTGTTGACCATCGCCGTCCTGGCAGCAACGGCCGGCACGGCGCACGCACAAAGCAGCGTGACGCTGTACGGCGTCATCGATGCCGGTATCAGCTACGTGAACCACAGCAAGACCGCCAACGGCGGCTCGGGCAAGCTGTTCAAGTATGACGACGGCGTTGCCCAGGGCAGCCGTTGGGGCCTGCGCGGCACCGAAGACCTCGGTGGCGGCCTGAAGGCGATCTTCGTGCTCGAAAACGGCTTCAACAGCGGTAACGGCACGATCGGCCAGGGCGGCGCGATCTTCGGCCGCCAGGCTTACGTCGGCCTGAGCCAGTCGCAATACGGCACGGTCACGTTCGGCCGCCAGTACTCGTTCTCGACCGACATCCTCGGCTCGAACTACTCGACGGGCGGCAACACGGTCGCGGGCAACTACGCGTACCACGTGAACGACATCGACCAGCTCACGTCGAGCCGCATCAACAACGCCGTGAAGTTCCAGAGCGCGAACTACTCGGGCTTCACGTTCGGCGCGTTGTACGGCTTCTCGAACTCGACGGACTTCGCCGGCGCACCGGCAACGACGTCGGGCACGACGACGACGGCAGGCTCGTCGCGCGCATACAGCTTCGGCCTGAACTACGCGAACGGCCCGCTGTCGGTCGGCGCAGCCTACACGGACATCCGCTTCCCGAGCCAGTCGACGCCGGCCTTCTCGACGTCGATCGCGAACCTGAGCACGGGCAACGTCCGCGACCTGCGCACCTACGGTGTGGGCGGCCGCTACGTCTGGGGCCCGGCAACGGCATGGCTGCTGTGGACGCGTACGCAGTTCTCGACCGTCTCGGGCGCGGGCGGCACGTTCTACAACGCGTATGAAGCAGGCGCGAAGTACGCGTTCACGCCGGCCCTGTCGGGCGGCCTGGGCTACACGTACACGAACGCGACGCAGAACGGCAACTCGTGGCACTGGAACCAGGTCAACGGTATCGCCGACTACGCACTCAGCAAGCGTACGGACGTGTACGGCCTGGTCGTGTACCAGCAGGCATCGGGCAAGGGCGTGCAAGCGCAGATCGGCTCGAGCACGAGCTACTTCAACACGTCGGGCACGGGTTCGAAGAACCAGATCGCCGCACGTATCGGTATCCGTCACAAGTTCTAAAGCATCCGCTTAACTCGCGGATCACGACGGCAAGAAGCGCCCCGCTCCACGCGGGGCGCTTTTTTATGGGCTTTTAAGTTTCGCTTAATTCTGGGCTGAGAGGATGCTCTCACCCCCCCTGTTGGCCGCCTGAACATCGGCGGCTTTTTTTTTGAACCGCCGACGGCGCCGCCATCGATTGCCCACAAGACAGGATCGGAGGCCATGATGATCGAAGATACCGTTTTCAGCCATCTGCACGCGATTCTGACGTGCCAACACTCGATGCCGGTCCAGAGCTGCCGCGTATCGGTCGAAATGCAGCGCCCGTGGGGACGGCCGTATCGTCTCGTCGAATGGACGATGCACCTCGACGCACCCGCGCGGCGCCAGATCGTGCCGGCCGAATCGACCGACGAAGAAATCGCCGAGGTTGTCGCTTCGCACGTGCCGGGCCGGCTTTACGGCGACGGCCGGCTGCAGTTCTGAACGCCGTCCCGTTCCACCCGCTGCCTGTCTTTCGAGCGCGCCGCACGCATCGTGCGGCAGTCGGTCTCGTTTGATGCAGCAACGAAACCTGCTACGCTGCGCGTTTTCGTCCACGCAACACACGATGGAAAACGCATTCAACGAACGCGGCGTGATGATCACGCGCAACGGCCTGTCGGCCGCCGGGCAGGTATTCGCGCTGCGTGACATCCGCCACGTCGATGTCGTCAAGATTCCGAAAAACCGCCTCGTGCCGTCGCTGATCTCGCTGATCGGCGCGGCCGCCGCCGTCGCGGGCGGCATCGCCGGATCGAGCGCCGCGCTCGTCGTCGGCGTGATGCTCGCCGTCGTCGGTTATCTCGCGTGGACCACGCAAGACGTCACGTATCGCCTGATGGTCGAGATGCCCGACGGCAAGCGCGAAGCGCTGTCGAGCGTCGACGTCGAGTTCGTCGAACGCGTCGCGCAGGTCGTGCGCGATGCGCAGGCCGCAACGACGGCCGGCTGATTCCGTTCGCATCCCTGCACGCTTCAATCCGTGGTGCCCGGCCGCGCGCGGCGCGTTTCGCGTCGCGCAACGGCGCCCTCGATTGCCCCGTCGAATCGCATTCCGCCGACGCCTCGCCTGCGCTGCGTACGCCGACCGCCTAGTATGGAAAGAGCGGCTCGTCGCCGCATCGTCCGAGGAGGCCAGCATGAACGTCCAGACGCTGTCCGGCACGCTTCGCGCGCAGGAACTGCTGATCGTGTCGATGGTCCGCGCGCTTCCCCCTGATGCACGCCGTGCGCTCGTCGACCTCTACACCGAACAGATCGCGTTCGCCGAACAGGCCGGCCTCGAAGGCCACGGCGATCGCGCGACCCACGATGCGTTCATCACGCATGCACGCAACCTGCTGATCCGCATCGAAGCACTCGCCTAGAGCCTGTTCACGCTCGTGACGGGCTTGCTCCACGGCCCGCGTTTCTTCCGTATTTTCCGGCGCGGCTCGCCCGCGCCGCGCAGGTGAGCGCTCACCCACGCGCGCCGCTTTTCGTTCTTGTATTGATAATAATTCTCATTTACACTGGCAAAATTGTCAGTTGCCTTTCAATTCGCCGCTCGCCGCATTCCGTGCGCGGGCGGGCCAGCCAGGTGAACGCGTCACCCAGCCAGCCTTCGGGCTTGTTTTCGTCAATGGGAGACCACCTGTGCATTGCTATACGCTGGCGCGGCGGCCGATCTGTGCCGCGCTGTTCGGCGCGTTCGGCCTGTCCGCCGCCCCGGCTCACGCCGATTCGTCGCCGCAAGGCGCCACCCCGCCTTCCACCCTGCTCGTTGCCGCGTCCACGCGCGGCGATGCGGCGCTGCTCGACCCCGTCACCGTCACGGCCAACCGCACCGCAACGGCCACGAGCCGCACGGCTGCGTCCGTCTCGGTGATCACCGACGAGGATCTGGAGGAACAGCAGGCCACCAACATCAAGGATGCACTGCGCTACGAGCCGGGCATCACGGTGCGCCGCACCGCGTACCGGCCCGGCAGCGCCGCGCTCGGCGGCGGCCGCGACGGCGATTCGAGCATCAACATCCGTGGCCTCGAAGGCAATCGCGTGCTGCTGATGGAAGACGGCATCCGCCTGCCGAACGCGTTTTCATTCGGCCCGCTCGAAGCGGGGCGCGGCGACTACGCCGATCTCGACACGCTCAAGCGCATCGAGATCCTTCGCGGGCCGGCGTCGGCGCTCTACGGCAGCGACGGCCTGACCGGCGCGGTGAACTTCATCACGAAGGATCCGCGCGACCTGCTGTCGATCTACAACAAGCCCTACTACTTCTCGTTCCGGCCGAGCTACGACTCGGCCGACCGCAGCATCGGCGCGACCGTGTCGGCCGCGGGCGGCAACGATCGCGTCCAGGGGATGATCATCGCCGACGGCCGGCGCGGCCACGAGGTCGACACGCGCGGCAGCAACAACTCGGCGAGCACGCTGCGCACCACGTCGAACCCGCAGGATGTCTATTCGGAATCGCTGCTCGGCAAGCTCGTGCTGACGCCCACCGCGCGCGACACGTTCAAGCTCACCGCCGAAACGGTGCAGCGGCGCGTGAGCACCGACGTGCTGTCCGCGATCAATCCGCCGAACACGCTCGGCCTCACGACGAACGACCGGCTCGAGCGCAACCGCTTCAGCGTCGACTACGATTTCCGCGACGATGCGTTCCGCTGGTTCCAGACCGCGCACGTGCAGTTCTACTACCAGGACGCGAAGCAGGACCAGTACGCGTTCGAGACGCGCGGCGCGCCGCTGAAATCGCGCTCGCGCGACAACCAGTACAAGGAACGCACGTTCGGCGGCTCGGCGTTCGCCGAAAGCGGCTTCGCGACCGGGCCGTTCGCGCACAAGCTGCTGTATGGCGTCGACGGCAGCGTGTCGCGCGTGACGAACCTGCGCGACGGCACGGTGCCGGGCGTCGGCGAAGCGTTCCCGAACAAGGCGTTCCCCGACACCGACTACACGCTGTTCGGCGCGTTCCTGCAGGACCAGATCGGCTACGGCCGCCTGCTCGTCACGCCGGGCCTGCGCTTCGACACGTACCGGCTGAGCCCGACCGAAAACGATCCGCTGTTCACCGGCAAGGCCGTGTCGACCAGCGCGAACGAACTGTCGCCGCGCGTCGCCGTGCTCTACGAGATCACACCCGCGGTCATTCCGTACGTGCAGTACGCGCACGGCTTCCGCGCACCGACACCCGACCAGGTGAACAGCAGTTTCTCGAACCCGGTGTACGGCTACACGTCGATCGGCAATCCGAACCTGAAGCCCGAGACGAGCGATACCTTCGAAGCCGGGCTGCGCGGCAAGGCCGGCACCGGCTACGGCGTCGTGCGCTACAGCGCGGCCGCGTTCACGGGCCGCTACCGCAACTTCATCTCGCGCACGACGATCGCGGGCAGCGGCCGGCCGGCCGACCCGTTCGTGTTCCAGTACGTGAACTTCGCCGACGCGCGCATCCACGGCCTCGAAGGCCGCGCCGAATGGGTGATGCCGAACGGCATCACGCTGAAGACGGCGATGGCGTTCACGAAGGGCTCGACGCAGAACGACGGCGCGGCGAGCCAGCCGCTCAACACCGTCAACCCGTTCTCCGCCGTGTTCGGCGTGCGCTACGAGCCGACCGAACGCTGGTTCGTGCAGACGGACCTGCTGTTCCAGGCCGCGAAACGCGACAAGGACATCGACAAGTCCGACTGTTCGAACAAGACGTGCTTCTCGCCGCCGTCGTCGTTCGTCGTCGACCTGCGCGGCGGCTACCGCTTCAACAAGCACGTGAGCGCGACGATCGGCATCCGCAACCTGTTCGACCGCAAATACTGGAACTGGTCGGACGTGCGCGGCATCGCAGCCGATTCGCGGGTGCTCGATGCGTATACGTCGTCCGGACGCACGGTCGCCGTCAGCATGAAAGTGGATTTCTGATGCGCGCCGCCCGCGCTGCCACCCCAACCGTTACTTGAAGGAGTCCGACATGATGCAATCCGCCCTTCCCGGTCAACCGGCCACGCCGGCCCGCGCGGCCGCCGCGCTGCGCGACGCGTTCATCAAGCTCAAGACCGAGCGCCAGCTGCGCAACCGCGACGTCGCGCAGGCGCTCGGCGTCAGCGAAGGCGAGGCGCTCGCCGCGTTCGTCGGCGAGCACGTCGTGCGGCTCGACGCGCGCTTTCCGGCGATGTTCGAGGAAATGCCGCGCCTCGGCCGCGTGATGGCGCTCACGCGCAACGACACGGCCGTCCACGAGAAGGACGGCGAATATGCGCAGATGAGCCATGACGGGCCCGTCGGCCTCGCGCTCGGCGATATCGACCTGCGCATCTTCTATCGTCACTGGGTGTCGGCGTTCGCGGTGCGCGACGAGACCGCGCACGGCCCGCTGAAGAGCCTGCAGTTCTTCGACGCGCAGGGGCATGCGATTCACAAGGTCTACCTGCGCGCGCACAGCGACCACGCCGCGTACGACGCGTTCGTCGAGCGCTGGCGCGCGCCGTCGCAGGAGCCGGGACTCGAGGTCGCGGCCGCCGCGCCGAAAACGCCCGAGCGCGCCGACACCGAGATCGACGTCGCGGGTTTTCGCGCCGCGTGGGACGCGATGACCGACACGCACCAGTTCTTCGGCATCACGCAGCGCTTCGGCGTAAGCCGCATGCAGGCGCTGCGCCTCGCCGATCCGCAATACGCGTATCCGGTCGAAACCGCGCATGCGCTGCGCCACGTGCTCGAACAGGCCGCCCAAAGCGGCCAGCCGATCATGGTGTTCGTCGGCAACGCGGGGATGATCCAGATTCATACGGGCCCGGTCGCGAACGTGCGCGAGGTCGGCGCGTGGATCAACGTGCTCGACCCGGGCTTCAACCTGCACGTGCGCGAGGACCTGATCGCCGCCGCGTGGGTCGTGAAGAAGCCGACGAGCGACGGCATCGTCACGTCGCTCGAGCTGTTCGACCGGCAGGGCGACCACGTCGCGCTGCTGTTCGGCGAGCGCAAGCCCGGCAAGGTCGAACGCGACGACTGGCGCGCGCTCGTCGCGACGCTGCCGGCCGCGGCACGCGGAGGCGCGCGGTGAGCGCGCGACCGTTCGATCCGCGCCGCCGCGCCATGCTGGCGGGCGCGACAGCCGGCGCACTCGCCGGCGCGCTGCCCGGCAGCGTGCTCGCCCAGGCCGCACCGGCTGCGCCGAAGCGCGTGGTCGTGATCGGCGGCGCACTCGCGGAAACCGCGTTCGCGCTCGGCGGCGCCGAGACGCCGCGCTACCGGCTCGTCGGCGCCGACACGACCTGCACGTATCCCGATGCCGCGAAGCGTTTGCCGAAAGTCGGCTACCAGCGCGCGCTGTCGGCCGAGGGGCTGCTGTCGCTGCGGCCCGATCTCGTGCTCGCGTCGGCGGAAGCCGGCCCGCCCACCGCGATCGCACAGGTGAAAGGCGCCGGCGTCGCGGTGACGACGTTCGACGAACGGCACGACGTCGAATCGGTCCGCGCGAAGATCACGGGCGTCGCGCAGGCGCTCGACGTGCGCGACGCGGGCACCGCGCTGCTGCAACGTTTCGACCGCGACTGGCAGGCCGCGCGTGACGCGGTCGCTGCCCGTGCGCCCGGCGGCGCGCAGCCGCCGCGCGTGCTGTTCGTGCTGAACCATACCGGCAACCAGGCGCTCGTCGCCGGCCAGCGCACGGCCGCCGACGCGATGATCCGCTACGCGGGCGCACGCAACGCGATGCAGGGTTTCGATCACTACAAGCCGCTGACGACTGAAGCGCTCGCGGCCGCTGCGCCCGACGTCGTACTGATTTCCGACGAAGGGCTCGCGGCAGTCGGCGGGCGCACGGCGCTGCTCGCCACGCCCGGCTTCGGCGCGACGCCGGCCGGCCGCGCGCAACGCGTCGTGTCGCTGGATGCCCTGTTCCTGCTCGGCTTCGGCCCACGCCTGCCGCTCGCCGTCACGACCCTGCACCGACGGCTGTCGGATGCGCTCGCCTGATCCCGGATCGCCCCGATGCCCGCTCACGCTTCGCCCTTCCCCGCACCGTCGCCCGCGTCGCGCTCCGGCGCCGCGCGCATGGGCACGTCGCGCCGCTTCGCGCCGTTCGCGCTGGCCGCGCTCGCCGTTCTCGTGTGCGCGATGTCCGTCGTCGCGCTGTGCGTCGGCGCGTACCGCATTCCGCTCACGGAAGCCTGGGCCGCGCTGACCGGCGATGCCGCCGCGCAGCAGGCGCGCGCGGTACTGCTCGACATCCGCGCGCCGCGCGTCGCGCTCGCGCTGCTGGTCGGCGGCGGCTTCGGCGCGGCCGGCGCCGCGATGCAGGCGCTGTTCCGCAACCCGCTCGCCGATCCGGGGCTCGTCGGCGTGTCGAGCGGCGCGGCACTCGGCGCGACCACGATGATCGTGCTCGGCCCCGCGCTGTTCGCCGCACACGTGAGTGCCGCCGCGTTGCCCGTCGCCGCGTTCGCGGGCGCGCTCGCGGTCGCCGCGCTCGTCTACCGGCTCGCCGCGTCGCGCGGCCGGCTCGCGTTGCCGCTGCTGCTGCTCGCCGGCATCGCGATCAATGCGCTGGCCGGCGCGGCGATCGGGCTGCTCACGTTCGTCGCCGACGATGCGCAGCTGCGCTCGCTGACCTTCTGGAGCCTCGGCAGCCTCGGCGGCGCGCAATGGTCCGCGCTGGCGGCCGTCGCGCCGTGCGTCGCGATCGGCTGCGTGCTGCTCGCACGCGAACGCGACGCGCTGAACGCGTTGCAGCTCGGCGAAACCGAGGCACTGCACCTCGGCGTGCCGGTGCAACGGCTGAAGCGGCGCGTGCTCGTCGCGGTCGCGCTCGCGGTCGGCGCGCTGGTATCGTGCGCCGGCATCATCGGCTTCATCGGGCTCGTCGCGCCGCATTGCGTGCGTCTCGCGTGCGGCCCCGACCAGCGCGTCGTGCTGCCCGGCGCCGCGCTGCTCGGCGCGTTGCTGACGCTCGCCGCCGATCTCGCCGCGCGCACGGTCGCGGCGCCGGCCGAAATTCCGCTCGGCGTGCTGACCGCGCTGCTCGGCGCACCGTTCTTTCTCGCGCTGCTGTGGAAAAGCCGCGGCGCGCTCGGCGGGTAACCCTTTCTTCACGACGACCATGCTGACCGCTCACCATCTCGACGTCGCGCGCCGCCACAACGCCATCCTCCGCGACCTGTCGCTGTCGATCGAACCGGGCCGCGTGACCGCGCTGCTCGGCCGCAACGGCGCGGGCAAGAGCACGCTGCTGAAGACCTTCGCCGGCGAGCTGACCGGTAGCGTCGCGCCGAGCGGCGTACGCGTGACCGGCGACATCACGCTGAACGGCGAACCGCTCGCGCGCATCGACGCGCCACGCCTCGCGTGCCTGCGCGCGGTGCTGCCGCAGGCCGCGCAACCGGCCTTCCCGTTCAGCGTCGACGAAATCGTGCTGCTCGGCCGTTATCCGCATGCGCGGCGCAGCGGCGCGACGTCGCATCACGATCGCGACATCGCGTGGCGCGCGCTCGAACGCGCGGGCGCCGACGCACTCGTCGGCCGCGACGTCACGACGCTGTCGGGCGGCGAACTCGCGCGCGTGCAGTTCGCGCGCGTGCTCGCGCAGCTATGGCCGGACGACGACGCAACGGAGAGCGGCCCGCGCTACCTGCTGCTCGACGAACCGACCGCCGCGCTCGACCTCGCGCACCAGCACCGGCTGCTCGACACCGTGCGCTCGGTCGCGCGCGAATGGCGGCTCGGCGTGCTCGCGATCGTCCACGATCCGAACCTCGCCGCGCGGCACGCGGATACGATCGCGATGCTCGCCGACGGCACGATCGTCGCGCACGGCACGCCGCGCGACGTGATGACGCCCACGCATATCGCGCAGTGCTACGGGTTTTCCGTGAAGATGGTGGAAACCGGCGACGGTGCGCCGCCGGTCATGGTCCCGGCATGACGCCGCGGGCGCATGCGGGGCGGCCGCGTCCCGACTGTC
Source organism: Burkholderia sp. 22088 (assembly GCF_052045915.1). Classification (NCBI taxonomy): domain Bacteria; kingdom Pseudomonadati; phylum Pseudomonadota; class Betaproteobacteria; order Burkholderiales; family Burkholderiaceae; genus Burkholderia; species Burkholderia sp. 22088. The sequence goes on along the minus strand of NZ_JBQEPY010000008.1, from coordinate 233,264 downwards.
GATCGGTCGTCGATCGGCGCGCCCGACTTTCAGGCAGCCTCATTCGCGCTTCCCCTTCGAGGAGACTCCCATGCCGCTTCCGATGACCCGCATCATCCTGTACGTCCAGGACGTCACGCTGCTGAAGGCGTTCTATCAACGCCATTTCGATCTGCCTGTCATCGAGGAAATCGACGGTGAATGGGCGGTGCTCGACGCGGGCGCGATCGAACTCGCCCTGCATCTGGCCGGCCCGGCGTTTCGCCACGCGGCCGCGCCGTCGAATGCGAACCCGGCGACGAACAACGTGAAGCTCGTCTTCCGGATCGACGCCGACATCGACGCGCATCGCGACCGTCTCTCGCGCGACGGCGTCACCGTGCGCGACGTCAAGCGCTTCGACGGATTCCCGTACCGGCTGCTCGACGGCATCGATCCGGAAGGCAATGTCTTCCAGGTGATGCAGCCGGACTGAATGCCGCCGCGCCACCTCGCGGCCGCGCGTCAATGCCCGACGTCGGCTGCGCCGAAGGTCCGCATCTTCCACCCGAGCCGCACGGCCAGCATCCGCATCGAGAAGCCGGCCGCCAGCGCGACCACGGTCGCCGCGTCCGCATCGATGCCGAGATGCTGCATCCCGACGTACAACGCACCCGTCACGAACGCGACGCTCGCGTACAGTTCCTCGCGCAGGATCAGCGGCATCTCGTTGCACAGCAGGTCGCGCAGCATCCCGCCGCACACGCCGGTGATCGCGCCGGCCAGCACGACGATGATCGGCGCGGCGCCGGTCGACGCGCCGATGTCGCAGCCGATGATCGTGAACGCGGCGAGGCCGATCGCGTCGACGGTGACGAACAGCGTCTTCATTCGCGCGACATGCCGGGCGACCCACGATGCGACGGTTGCCGCGGCGAGCGTGATCACCAGGTATTCGGGATGCGCGATCCAGCCAAGCGGATAGTGGCCGAGCAGCACGTCGCGCACGGTGCCGCCGCCGAGCGCCGTCACCGCGCCGACGAGCGCGAGCCCGAAGCGGTCCATCCCGCGCCGCATGCCCATCAGCGCACCCGACATCGCTTCCGCGACGATCGCAATCAGATAAAGCGTATGCATGGTGCGCGTCAGTCGTCGGTACGGAACAGGTCGAGCACGCGTTCGCGCTCGGCCGCGTCGACGGCCGCGGGCATCGGCTCGTCAGGTTTGCCGCTGCTGGCCGGCGCATCGGAGGCGTCCTGCGCCGCCGCGCCGCCGCAGGCGAAGCGGCTGCGGATGTACGACGGCACGTCGGCCGTGCACGTGCCGCGCGTGTATTCGGCGTAGACGAAATCACCGTCGACGAGCGCGACGTCCTGCGGCGGCGTCGCATCGACCGGCGTGCGTCCGTCGACGGCCGTCTTCATGTAGTCGAGCCAGACCGGCAGCGCCAGCGTCGCGCCGGTCGCGCGCCCCATCGGGCGCGGCGTGTCGTAGCCGAGCCACGCGACCGCGACGACCCCCGACGAGTAGCCGGCGAACCACACATCCTTCGACCCGTTCGACGTGCCCGTCTTGCCGGCCGCGTCGTCGCGGCGCAGCGCGAGCGCGCCGCGCGCGGTGCCGGCCTTCACGACGTCGCGCAGCATGCTGTCCATCAAGAATGCGTTACGCGCCGACACGACGCGCGCGCCTTCCGGCGTCGTGGCCTCGTACATCGCGCCGCCGTGGCGCTGCTTCACCGACAGGATCAGGCGCGGCTCCATCCTCGTCCCGCCGTTCGCGAACACGCTGTACGCGCTCGCGAGTTCGAGCGGCGTCACCGAGCCCGCGCCGAGCGCGAGCGGCAGCGACGCCGGATTACGCTGCGCGTCGAAGCCGAAATGCACCGCGTGCTGCTGCACGTAGCGCGCGTCGGTGGCCTGCATCAGGCTGACCGCGACCAGGTTCTTCGAGCGCACGAGCCCGCGCCGCACCGGGATGAAACCCTCGTAGCGGTTGCCGAAATTGCGCGGACGCCACGGCCGCGCGCCGGTTTCCTCATGGGTGAGCGTGCGCTGCGTATCGTCGACGAGCACACCCGGGAAGTAGCCCTTCTCCAGCGCGGCCGAATAGACGAACGGCTTGAAGCTCGAACCCGGCTGGCGATACGCCTGCAGCGCATGGTCGAACACGTTGCGATTGAAATCCGCGCCGCCGACGAGCGCGAGCATGTCGCCGGTGGCCGCATCGAGCGACACGAGCGCGCCTTCGAGCCCGTTGCGCGCATCGCGCTGCGCGCCCGGCTGCCGGCTCAGCTGACGCTGGAGCGCGGCTTCGGCCGCGCGCTGGTCGCGCATCGAGATCGTCGTCGTCACGTCGAGGCCGAGCGTATAGGCGTCGTCGTGAAAGCGCTCGACCATCATCCGGCGCGCGCGTTCGGCGACGTACGGCGCGGCGACGATCCCGGGCGGCGGCGTGGTCGCCAGCGCGATCGGCGCGTCGACGGCTGCGCGGTACGTCGCGTCGTCGAGTTGGCCGAGTACGTGCATCCGCCCGAGCACGTAGTTGCGCCGCGCGGTCGCGCGCGCCGGATTGACGACCGGGTTGAACGCGGACGGCGCCTTCGGCAGCCCCGCGAGCACGGCCGCCTCGCCCGCGTTCAGCGCGTCGAGCGGCTTGCCGAAATACACGTTCGCCGCCGCCGCGAAACCGTATGCGCGCTCACCCAGGTAGATCTCGTTCATGTACAGCTCGAGCAGCTTGTCCTTGCTGTATTCGCGTTCGAGCTTGGCCGCCATCAGGATCTCGGCGAGCTTGCGGCTCAGCACCTTGTCGCGCGTCAGGTAGAAGTTGCGCGCGACCTGCATCGTGATCGTGCTGCCGCCCTGACCCGGCTGCCCCGTCACGACGTTCGCGAACGTCGCGCGCGCGAGTCCGCCGACATCCACCGCGCCGTGCTGATAGAACTTCGCGTCCTCGGCCGCGAGCAGCGCGTGCCGCATCAGCGGCGGGATGCGTTCGAGCGGCACGAACTCGCGCCGCTCGACGCCGTATTCGGCGAGCAGATCGCCGTCGCGCGAGAAGATCCGCAGCGGCAGCGCGGGACGATAGATGGCGAGGTGCTCGACGGACGGCAGCTGCGTCCAGATGCGATTGATCGTCCATGCGCCGATGCCCGCGCACGCGAGCGTCAGGCCCAGCAGCGCGCCCGCGAGCGTGCGCCATGCGCGACGGCGGCGCGGCGGCGGCACGGGCGGCGGCGGAGGGGATGCGGTGTGGTCGGTCATGTCGGGCTCCTTCTTCGATGCTGCGACGGCCGGCGCGCGATATGCACCGACCGGTCACGAAAGGCGCGCATTGTCGAAGGGATCGCGCGAAACCGGAACATTCTTTAGCCAAAGTTTGGCTGGCTAAATTTTATTTAGGAAAGGGTGTCGGGCCGTTCACGTCGAACGTGCGGGCACGTCAAGCGCGGCCGGGAGAACCGCGCTGCGCGCGATCCGTTTCGCCTGTAGCATCGTGTGATGTTCGATCGATACCTCGGCCTGTGGGGCCTCGTACCCGACGGCGGCCCGATCCTGACCGCGAGCGGCGGCCTGTTGCCCGTTCTCTGGCAGGCGCGGCCCGCGATGCTGAAGGTCGCCACCTGCGACGAAGAGCGGCGCGGCAACGCGCTGATGACGTGGTGGAACGGGCACGGCGCGGCACAGGTGTGGCAGCACGACAGCGACGCGATCCTGCTCGAGCGCGCGCAGCCCGCGCCGTCGCTGGCCAAATTGTCCGCATCGGGTCACGACGACGACACGATGCGCATCGCATGCGGCGTCGTCGCCCGGCTGCACGCGCATCGCGCGCCGGAGCCGGCTTCGGTCGTGCCGCTGCGCGACTGGTTCCGTTCGCTGCTGTCGGACAACGCCGGCAACGACGTGCTGCATTGCTCGGCAACGATCGCGCGAGAGCTGCTGGCCGGACCACCCGTCGACGAAGTCGTCCTGCACGGCGACATCCATCACGACAACATTCTTCATTTCGGCGATCGCGGCTGGCTCGCGATCGACCCGAAAGGGCTGCGCGGCGATCGTGCGTTCGACTACGCGAACCTGTTCTGCAATCCGGCGCACGAGATCGCGGTCGATCCGGCGCGCTTCACGCAACGCGTCGTGTGCGTGGCTGATGCCGCGCGACTCGATCGCCGTCGGCTGCTGAAGTGGATTCTGGCGTGGGCAGGCCTGTCGGCGGTGTGGCTGATGGAGGATGACCTGCTGCCCGACACGCGGTTGGCGGTCGCGCAGCTCGCCGCGCACGCGCTCGGCTTGTAGCCGCGCAACGCAACGGCATCCGCGAGCAGCCACGCATCGTCAGGATGCGCCGCATGCGTCCGTTCCACCTCCGAGGCTTGGAATCACCGGCCGCGCCTTTTCACCTGCGATGCGTGTGCGACGTGCAGCCGCATGGGATACGCAAACGCGGCCGCACGGCGGACAAGGGCATTGAGGGCAAGTGCCTGCTCACGCGACCCGGCTTGCGCGCCCGATCACCGGTGATGCATGCGTGATGCATCAGCATGAGAGACGCAAACGCCCCCGCACGGCGTACAGGTGCATCGAATGCGAGCGCCCGCTCACGCGACCCGGCTTGCGCTCCCGATCAGGGTCTTGGGCTCCAGATACGCGCCGATGCCCCACCGGCCCATTTCCCGCCCCAACCCCGAATGCTTGAAGCCGCCGAACGGCGCAAGCGGCTCGTGGGCCAGCGTATTGACGAGCACGCGGCCGGAATCGATCTGCAGCGCCACGCGCTCGCAGCGTTCGGAGTCCTTGCCCAGCACCATCGCGCTCAGGCCGTAGCGCGTATCGTTGGCGATGGCGATCGCATCGGCGTCGTCTTCGTAAGGGATGAGGGTCAGCACCGGCCCGAAGATTTCTTCCTGCGCGATCCGCATCCGGTTGTTCGCCCGGGAAAAGACCGTCGGTTTCACGAACCACCCGGCCTGCAAACCGTCCGGCCGACCTTCACCGCCCGCCAGCAGCACCGCGCCTTCTTCCTGCCCGATGCGGATGTAGTGCTGCACCCGCTCCCATTGCTTCGCGCTGACCATCGGTCCGATGTCGGTGCCGGCATCGCGCGGATCGCCTGAGCGCACACGCGCCACCGCCTGGCTGATCGCGTCTTCGAATTCCGCGAGCCGATGGCGCGGCACCAGCACGCGCGTCCCCGCGATGCAGGCCTGACCGCTGTTCATGAATCCCGCCTGCAGCACGAGCGGCATGATGCTCGCGAAATCCGCATCGTCGAGCACCACCGTCGGCGATTTGCCGCCGAGCTCCAGCGTCACGCGCTTCATCGTCGCCGCGCCGACGCTCACCAGATGCTGGCCCACCGCGGACGAGCCGGTGAACGAAATCTTCGCGACGTCGGGGCTGCGCGAGATCGCGTCGCCGACCACGTCGCCGCGACCGTTGACGATATTGAACACCCCCTTGGGCAAGCCCGCCGCATGCAGCGCCTCGGTGATGACCTGCGTCTGCATCGCGCTCATCTCGCTGGGCTTGATGACCGCGGTGCAGCCTGCCGCCAGCGCGGTGGCCAGCTTGTTGCAGATGAACCCCGCATCGCTGTTCCACGGCGTGATCAGGCCGGCCACGCCGACGGGCGTCATGATCACGCGGGCCGAGCCGGCCTGCTCCTCGAACGCGAACGTCTCCAGCGCGGCGATGGCCTGCCGGATCGCGTCCGCCGGATAGGTCGCCATCCAGCGGCCGCGCTCGACCGGCGCGCCGTATTCGGTCACGACGGCCTCCATCAGGTCGTCTTCCCGCGCGACGACGGCGTCGCGCATCCGCTCGAGCGCAGCGATCCGTTCTTCCCGCGTGGTGCGCGACCAGCCGGGAAACGCGGCCTTGGCCGCGGCGATCGCCCGTTCGGCATCCTGCTCGTCGCCGAGGCGGACCTGCCCGATCACCCGCTCGGTGCTCGGGTCGTGCAGGTCAAACCATTCGTCGCCGTGCGGCGTCACGAATTCGCCGTCGATGTAGATCCGTTCGATGCGTTGCATGGTGCGTACTCCTTGTGTGCGTATCCGACAAGCCGTCATGACACGCAGTCTAGGAATACATTACTGTTCCGATAAGCCGTCTTATCTCTGATGACTCATCCCGAAAATCAGGACAATCGATGCACCGCACCGGAATGACCGAGCTGGAAGTGGTCCTGGCCGTCGCGCGCCGCAGCAGCTTTCGCGGCGCGGCGCTGGAGCTGGGCATGTCGACGACGGCGGTGAGCAGCGCCGTGGCCGGACTGGAAGCGCGCCTGAAGGTGCGCCTGTTCAACCGCTCGACACGCAGCGTGTCGCTGACCGATGCGGGCCAGCGTTACGTGGAGCGCATCGCGCCCGCGCTCGCCGAGATCAGGAGCGCCGGCGAGGATGCCGCCGCCGGTCCCGACACACCGAGCGGCACGCTGCGCATCAACGCGCCGCAGGGGGCCGCGCATCTGTTGCTGGGGCCGCTGTTCCATCCGTACGCGCAGCGTTACCCCGACGTCCGCATCGACATCGTGAGCGAGTCGCGCCTGATCGACATCGTCGCCGAGGGGTTCGACGCCGGCATCCGTCTGGCCGAAGCCGTGCCGCAGGACATGATCGCCGTCGCGCTGTCGCGCGATATCCGCATGCTGGTGGTCGCAACGCCCGAGTACCTGAAACGCCACGGCACGCCGCGCCATCCGCGCGACCTGCTCAAGCACCAGAGCATCGGCATGCGCATGGCCCACGGCGGCATCTATCACTGGGAGCTCGAACGCAACGGGCAAAAGCTGCAGTTGGACCTGCCCGTGCGGTTCGCGCTCAACGAACTGGCCGCGATCAAGCAGGCGATCCTGTTCGGGCTGGGCATCGGTTTCATTTCCGAATGGTTCATCGGCGAAGAACTGAAGAGCGGCGCGCTGGTGCCGGTGCTGGCGCCGTGGTGCCCGTCGTTCGGCGGGCTGCGGCTCTACTATTCGGGCCATCGCTTCGTGCCCGCGCGGTTGCGCGCGCTGATCGACCTCGCGCATGAGCTGCGCCTGACCGATGCGCCGTTGAGCGTCGGACGCAAGGGATGACGCACGGGATGGCCCGCGCCGCCGCCGTTCGGGCGACGGCAAGGTTACCGGCCCTGGACTCGACATGCGCATCCCGGACAACCGCCGCGCAAAGAAAAAACCCGCCGGCATACGCCGGCGGGTTTTTACATTCGACTGCTGACGCGGCGCTCAGCGCGCCGGATTCAGCGTCAGGTTCATGTGACGGTTCACGTCTTTGTACAGCAGGTAGCGGAAGCGGCCGGGGCCACCCGAATAGCATGCCTGCGGGCAGAACGCGCGCAGCCACATGAAATCGCCCGCTTCGACCTCGACCCAGTCCTGGTTCAGGCGATAGACGGCCTTGCCTTCGAGCACGTACAGCCCGTGCTCCATCACGTGCGTTTCAGCGAACGGAATCACGCCGCCCGGTTCGAACGTCACGATGTTCACGTGCATGTCGTGGCGCATGTCGCTCATGTCGACGAAGCGCGTCGTCACCCATGCGCCGTTGGTACCCGGCATCGGGATCGGCTCGACGTCCTGCTCGTTGGTCACGAATGCGTCCGGCAGCGGAATGCCGTCGACGGCCTGGTAATGCTTGCGCACCCAGTGGAAACGCACCGCGGCATCGCTGACGTTGTGCAGCGTCCAGTCCGCGCCCGGCGGAATGAACGCGTAGCCGCCCGGCTTCAGCACGTGCTTCGTGCCCTGCAGCGTCAGCTCGGCTTCGCCTTCGACGACGAACAGCACGGCTTCGGCGTTCTTGTCCTGCTCGGGCTTGTCGCTACCGCCGCCCGGGTTCACTTCGACGATGTACTGCGAGAAGGTTTCCGCGAAACCCGACAGCGGGCGGGCGATCACCCACAGGCGCGTGTTCGTCCAGAACGGCAGCCAGCTCGTGACGATGTCGCGCATCACACCCTTCGGGATCACCGCGTACGCCTCGGTGAACATCGCGCGATCGGTCAGCAGATCGGTCTGCGGCGGGTGGCCGCCGTGCGGCGCGTAATACGTTGTCTTAGACATAGTGCATCCAGGCAATGGGTTGGTCCGGCCCCGGGCGCCAACGGCATCGGGCGGCACGCATGCGCGTGGGGCACGCATGCGGCGGCGGGACATCGTTGCCGGGGTGGCTTGAAGGCGCACGCGCCTTCGTTCGGTCGGCCAGGCTTCGCGACGGGTTCGTCCGGTTCATCGGACGCAGCGGCCCATGCTTGCGGGGCCGGCGGCCGGGCCGTGGCGCTTCCGTTCATGCGGCGACGCGCGGCCGGCGGCACGGTTCGACGCCGTACGCGAGCATCGCCGACGATAGCGAAGTCGTTCGCAATCGACCAATTAAATGTTGCGATGGATTCCATTCGATTTCCCACTACCTGCCGGCACCCGCGATACGCGGTGAGGGAGCGTGGCGCCACGGTCTGGCTATCCGGGAAATCCTGACGGGCGGGGCCGTGCAAACGCACGTCGGAGGCACTGGAGGCGCGGGTATGCAACTGCGGTCACGCGGGTCGCGATACATCCGGTTACGCAGATTGGCGTGCGCCGAAGCGTGCACGGCTGCGAGCCGCTCCGCACCGATCATGGGCCGTCGTCGGACCGGAACGGGCCAACGGAGCAGAACGAGAATCGAACGGGGATCGAACGGAACGCCAAGGATGTCGACGCTGCGCGAACGCACTCCGTCGCGAGAGGCGGTGTAGCCGGAAAACGGGGAAATGCTGCGAGGAGGGGAAACTGGCCGGCCCGTCGATCGGGCATCCGGCCGCGGCTGGCGAAGCCGGAAAATGTTCGCCGGTCTGGCCGGCGATGGCGGCCCGGCAGGCTGCCGGGCCGAATCTCGCGTCGGAAGCCGACGCCGTCTACGCGCCGGTGCGCGGTTCGCGCACCGCGCCGCGCGAGCGGCGATCAGTCCCAGTCGCGGTGGTGACGATGCTTGCGGTGGCGATAGCCACGATCGCCATGATCGCGCTCGTACGAGCTGCGCGACATGTTGCCGCCGAGCGCCGCGCCGGCGCCGCCGCCGACCGCCGCACCCAGCAGGCCGCCCGTACGGCCGCCCATCGCGTTGCCTGCCGCGGTGCCTGCGCCGCCGCCGAGGGCGCCGCCGATGATCGCGCCGGTGCGCTCGCGACGGTTCGACGTCACCGCGCCACCCGCGCCGCCGCCGATGGCGCCGCCGATCACCGAGCCCGTGCTGCCGCCGAGCGCACCGCCGACCGCTGCGCCGGCTACCCCGCCGAGCGCGCCGCCAAGCGCGTTGTTCATGTCACCTGCCAGAGCCGGCAGCGCAGTCGCGCCGGTCAGCGCGGCGACGACGAGAGCGGGGGCGATTTTCTTCCACATTCCCGTATTCTTCCTTGTTCGCAATCTGGTTATCGAAGGTCCGCTCGGTACGACGATCTGAATCGATCGACGTCGGGTCTGGCATTGTGCCGAACCGCGGACCAATTCATTTCAATGAGCTTGCGGCGAAGAATAGCACCGGTCCCGCGTCCTTGCCGTCGACATTCTGGTAACAAGTTGTTTACGAACAGGCGCCCCCGAACGCCCGCACCAGAATGCCCGCAAACCCGCGCCGGCATTGGCTCTGCCGAGGTTCCGGCCCTGCGCGACGACGGGGTCGTCCATGCGGGGCGTCGCACGTTTGCGACACACGTGGCAACACATCGGGCACGTGTCGTGAGCGGGCCCGGAAACGACGGTCGGGGAAAAATGAGGGGGGTCAGTACACGCCGGGCAGCAGCCGCCAGGTTCGCGCGCAATACGCGTCGTACTCGGCGCCGAATTGCGCACGCAGCAGCGCCTCTTCGGAGCGGATACGCGCGACGAGCGGGATCATCGTCAACACGACCAGCAGCACGCCGACACCCGAGCGGAACGCGAGCGCCCAGCCGACCGAATTGACGAGCAGCCCGAGATAGCTCGGATTGCGGATGCGGCGGTAGATGCCGTCGGTCACGAGCGTATGGCCCGGCTGGATCGCGACGAGCCCGCTGAAGCGCTTGCCGAGCACGAACACGGGCCAGATGCGCAGCACGCCGCCCGCGATGTAGAGCGCAACACCGGCCCAGCGCACCGCGTCGCCGCCGAAAGTCCAGAAGTCGAGCCGGTCGGTCAGCGCGGGCAGGTAGGCCAGCAGGAACCCGCTCACCCCGAACGCCGCGAGCACCCAGCGGTTGTCGCGGTTCTCGCGCTCGCCGCTGCTCAGGTTGCCTTCGGTGAACATCGCCGCGACGGCCATCGCGAGTGTCGCGACGACGACGACGATCAGCGGCGGATGCGAGAAGAAGGCCGCGAACCCGCCGCTGCCGAGCACCGCGAGCCCGAGATAGACGAGCGTGGAGATGCCCGACAGGGCGGCGACCTTGCGGGTGACTGTCATGACTGCCTCGCCGGAGTGCGCTTTCCTGTGAAGTATAGGAACCGCGCACACGCCGCGCGGCGCGCCGCCGTCACGCGGCGCGCGAATCCGCGCGCATCGTCCGGCACGACGCCACGACCCTGGCCGGGGCGTCCAGGGCCCGCGCCCGGTGCCGGATCAGCGGATGCGGAAGTTGCCGCCGATCCCGATGCTGACAGGCGGCGCGTAATACGCCGGCGCATAGCCGTAGTAGGCCGGCGCGGGCGCGTAGCCGTACGGCGGCGCGACGTAGCAGCCGGACAGGCCGCCGATCAGGGCAAGCGTAATGAGAAGTCTGGACATGGCTCGATTCCCGGCGCGAAAGACGAATGGCACCTCGCGAACGCCGCGCCGCCGCGAGGTGCGGCGGCCGGCACGAAGAGGCGATCCGCCCTTCCTGTCGCTCGATGAAGCAATGCGCCGAGTCTAGCGCCGGGTCGGCCGGGCCGAGTTTCGCCGGCGGTTACACGTGTTACCTCGCATGACCGCCGAAACAGGTAATGGCGCGACGGCCGGCCGGTGTGCCGCGGCGCGCCGTGCCGCGTGCGATCGACGCATTACACGAAACGCGCGCGAATGCGCTGCGCGAGCGCTTCGAGCGTCGCCGCGTCGGCGATCTCGCGCGCGTGCATCCGCAGCTCGGCGCCTTCCCAGCGCGGGATCACGTGGAAGTGCACGTGCGGAACCGTCTGGCCGGCTGCCGCGCCGTTGAACTGGCCGATGAACACGCCGTCCGGCTCGAGCGCCGCGCGCACCGCCGCCGCGACGCGCTGCGTCATGCGGATGCCGGCCGCGGCTGCGTCGCCGGACAAGTCGAAGATCTGCGCGGCCGGCTCCTTCGGGATCACGAGCACGTGGCCGTCGGCCTGCGGCATCAGATCCATGATCGCGAGCGTCGTGTCGTCTTCCGCGACCTTCACGCACGGCAGTTCGCCACGCAGGATTCTGGCGAACGGGTTGTTGTTGTCGTAGGACATGTCGGGTTCCGATATCGGTTGGACTGGGAAAGCGGGAGTGCAATGCCGGACGATTATCGGCCGACGACGGGTCGGATTTCAACTTGCCGGGCCGGGTCGCGCTGGCGCTCGCGCCGAACGGCCATCATCTCGTGACCGCGAACGGCGACGCGTCAACGCCGACCCGCTGCAGCCGAGCGAGATCGTCGAATTCACGGTGGACGGGCGCTTCGGCGCGCAAATGCAGGTCGACACCGTTCCCGGGCCGCGTTCGGCCAGGCGTTCGGGCGCGGCCGCAAAGGCCAGCCGCAATTCGCGGCCGTCGACGACAACACGAATACCGCGACGGTCTGGACCCTGCGCTCCGACCACGACAACGCGCAGTGATACACCGCTTGAAGGGGCCGCACGCGGCCCGTTCGACCTCGGCGATCGACACACACGATTCGCACGGGCCGGGCAATCCGCGCCGTGTCGACGCTGCCCGGCATCGCCGCCCTCGCGATTGCCACCGCCGGCCCGAACCTGCGACACTGCCGGTTCGTGTTCCGCCTTCAGACAACCGAGGACACCCGCGCATGACGATCCCCTTCAAGAAGCCGATCCTGCGCGGCGTCGCGCTCGCGGCCGTCGCCGCGATCGGCTACACGGGCTACATGCTGTCCCGGCTCGCGCCGGTCGCGACCGGTTATGCGGCGAAGGCGCTGTGTTCCGGCGTGTACGTATCGGGCCGCCCTGCCGCGTCCGTGATCGACGTCGACATCATGGCCGGCGTGCATCCGCTGCTGAAGCTGGTTCGCCCGTCGATCGATCCCGACCATCATCGCGCCGTGGCGACTTTCGCCGGCTTCGCCGGACGCGAAGCCGACTTCCGGCCCGGGCTCGGCTGCACGCTCGCGATCGGGCCGTCGCCCGGCGCGTTGCCGGCCGCGCTGCCGCGCCTCCCCGATCCGCCGCCCGCGCAGCCCGCCCCAGCCGCGCCGGCCACGCCGCCGGCCGGCATCGACGCACGGAAACTGCAGACCGCGCTCGACCGCGCGTTCGACGAGCCCGATCCGGCACGACCGCGGCGCACGCGCGCGGTCGTCGTGATGTGGCGCGGCCAGGTGATCGCCGAACGCTATGCGCCCGGCTTCACGGCCGACACGCCGCTGCCCGGCTGGTCGATGACGAAGACCGTGACGGCCGCGCTGGTCGGCGCGCTCGTCGCGCAGCACAAGCTGTCGCCCGATACGTCGGCGCTGCTGCCCGAATGGCGCGGCAGCGGCGACCCGCGCGCGGCCATCACGCTCGACGAGCTGCTGCGGATGACGAGCGGCCTGCAATTCAACGAGGACTACGACGACCCGCTGTCCGACGTCGCGTTGATGCTGTTCACGCAGCCCGATACCGCGCGGTTCGCATCGGCGAAGCCGCTCGCGGCGACACCCGGCACGCAGTGGTCCTACTCGAGCGGCACGAGCGCGATCGTCGCACGCGTGATGCGCGAGGCGCTGGGCGGCAGCGGGGACGACTATCTCGCGTTTCCGCGTCGCGCGCTGTTCGCGCCGCTCGGCATGCGCAGCGCGGTGTTCGAGCCCGATGTGTCCGGCACACTCGTCAGTCCGTCGTACATGTATGCGAGCGCACGCGACTGGGCGCGCTTCGGGCAGCTTCTGCTGCAGGACGGCGTGTGGGACGGGCAGCGGCTGCTGCCGGACGGCTGGGTACGCTACCTGACGCGCGCGACGCCGCAGTCGTCGCGCCAGGAATACGGCGCGCAGCTGTGGGTCAAGGTGCCGGAGCCGTTCAACGATCGCGATCCGCACGCGGTCGCGATGCCGGCCGACGCGTTTCACGCGGTCGGCCATGAAGGCCAGTTCGTGAGCGTGGTGCCGAGCCGTCAACTGGTGGTCGTGCGGCTCGGGCTGTCGCGGCCGGAATCCGCGTGGAACCACGAGGCGTTTCTTGCGCGCGTGCTCGACGCGCTGCCGGCGCCCGGCGCGTGACGACGGGTACGCGGATCGATGAATCAGGCGTGAAGCGGCAGCGATTGCAACACGGCCGCTTCACGCGCTACCGGCCGGCTTACGGATTCGCGCTGCCCGCGTATTGCTTGAAGCCTTCGCGCGTCGCGAGACGTTCGATATAGCGCGACACCGCCGGCAATTCCGGATGCTCGAACGGCGTGCCGAACCAGCGGTTCACCGACAGGCCGATCGGAATGTCCGCGAGCGTGAACGTATTGCCGGCCACGTACGCGCCCGTCTTTTCGAGCTGCGCGTTCAGCACCTGCATGTGCTTCGTCCAGCCTGCGATCGACTGCGCGATGCCGGCCGGATCCTGGTGATCGGGCGATTTCCGCACGAGGCCGAGGAACGCGCCGACCCACGAGCGGTTCAGGTCCGCGCCCTGCCAGTCGATCCATTGGTCGACTCGCGCACGCGCCTGCGGCTCGGCCGGATACAGCGCGTCGCCGCCGTAACGGTTCGCGAGGTAGCGGATGATCGTGTTCGATTCCCAGAGCACGAAATCGTCGTCCTTGATGACGGGCACGAGCGCGTTCGGGTTCAGCGCGAGATAGGCCGGATCGTTGGTCGTGCGAAAGCCCGCGCCCCAGTCTTCCTGTTCGAACGGCAGGTTCAGTTCGGTGCACAGCCACAGCACCTTGCGGACGTTGATGGACGGAATCTTGCCGAGGATGTGCAGCATGCAGTCTCCTTGTGAGGTCGGATGCGGAGCGTTCGGGGCGCACGACGCGCCACGAACGCATTCACGCCGAATTTATACACGACGGCGCGGCAAACGACATGCCGTACGCGGAAAATCCGCGTGCGGCCGGTTCGTCAGGTCGCGCAGCGCGTGCTCGGCCGTCGGGAACCGGAACATGAATCCGTCCTGATGCAGCCGCGCCGGCATCACCCGCTGCCCGTCCAGCAGCAGCGCGGCCATCTCGCCCATCGCGATGCGCAGCGGCGCGGCCGGCACGTGCAGAAACGCGGGGCGACGCAACACCTTCGACACGACCTGCACGAACTCGCGCTGGGTCAACGGCGCGGGTGCAACCGCGTTGTAGACACCGTGCATGCCCGCGTTCGACATCGCGCGTGCAATGATCCGCAGCACGTCGTCCCGGTGAATCCAGCTCATCACCTGCGTGCCGTCGCCGAATCGCCCGCCCATCCCGAAGTAGTGCGGCAGCAGCATCGGGCGCAACGCGCCGCCGGGGCCGAACACGAGGCCCAGCCGCAGCACCACCGAGCGCACGCCATGACGCTCGAGCGCCTGCGCGGACTGCTCCCACTGCCGGCACAGCCCGGACATGAAGCCGGCGCCGGCGCTGCTGCGCTCGTCGAGCCGCTCGTCGGAAGGACGCACGCCGTAGTAGCCGATCGCCGACGCCTGGATCCACGTGCGGGGCTTGACCTCGGCGGTCTCGACCCAGCGCATCAGCGATTCCGTGACGCCGACGCGGCTGGCGAGCAGCACCGCCTGCCGGCGCTTGCTCCAGCGCGCGCCCAGCACCGGCGCACCCGCGAGGTTGATGACCGTGTCGAAACGCTCGTGCGGCCGCAGTTGCCCGGCGGACGTCACGCTGCGCACACGGCCCTGAAACTGGTAGGCCGCGCGCAGCGGGTCGCGCGCCAGCAACGTGACCGTATGGCCTGCATCGAGCAGATGGTTCACGAGGGTTTCGCCGATGAAGCCGGTTCCGCCTGTGACGAGCACGTTCCCCGGCGGCTGCCCCGCAAACGGATTGGCGGCCGGCGCGCGTTGCGCGATCCGGCAGGCCGCGATTCCGTCGCGGAGGCCCGATACCGTCACGCCGACGGCAAACACGCTCAGCAATCCGCCGCGCCAGCCGAGGTCGAGTACCTGAAGCGCGGTCGGCTCGTGCGCCCAGACGGCCAGCTGCATCGCGATCATCCCGAACAGCGCGCCGCCGTTGACGGCCAGCAGCGTGTGCAGCACGCGCTCGGTCGCCGGCAGCTTGCGGCTCTGGTCCTCGACGACGAAATCCCACAACGTCAGCACCACCTCGACGACCACCACCGCCGCGAGGGCCGCGACCCACGCGCCATGAAAAGCGACGTTCGCGATCGACGCGAACACGAGACCGTAGAGCACGGAGCGCACCGCGTGAATCCCCAGCTCGAGCCGCGCGCGCGGGCTGTGCGGCAGATCCTGCGTGAGCTCGTGGTGATAGAGCGTATCGAATGCGCCCATCGCGCCCTGCACGATCAGCAGGTTGAGCGCCCAGTCGTAAGCAGGCAAGGTGTTCATGGGGTATCCCTCCTC
This sequence comes from Burkholderia sp. 22088, assembly GCF_052045915.1. Taxonomy (NCBI): domain Bacteria; kingdom Pseudomonadati; phylum Pseudomonadota; class Betaproteobacteria; order Burkholderiales; family Burkholderiaceae; genus Burkholderia; species Burkholderia sp. 22088. The sequence continues at coordinate 217,631 of NZ_JBQEPY010000008.1, read as the reverse complement.
CACAGCCACACAAGTGGCGGCACCATCGCGACGAGTGCCGCCGCATCGATCGCCACGTGGCCCGATACTCGGGCCTGCAATGAAAACAGCATGTCCTGCGGCGCCCAGATCGCCAGGCCGGCCAGCAGCCATCCCCACACTTCCCGCCGGCGCAGCCGGTTGCCGAGGTGGACGAGCGCCAGCATCCAGACCGACGCGCATTGCACCGTCGCGCCGATCAGCGACATCCACCAGACCTGCTGCGCGCGTGCCGGGCCGGGCGCCGTGCCCGCCCAGAAATGCAGCTCGATGACGCGGTGATACGCGTCGAGCCACGGCGTGCCGGCCACCCACGGAACGGCGATGCCGACGAGCAGATGCGCGAGCGCCGCGCCGTACATCCAGGTCACCACGATGCGGCGCATGTCATCGCATGCGGGACGATCGGCCGCGGGTTCGGCGGGTTCGGCGGCGGCACGGTCGCTACCGCACGCCGGCCCGTCGCACGCCGCTTCGGCGCGATAGCCGAACCAACGAGAAACGGCGTGCCGGTTGCGCGCGAAGTGGCGATACAGCGGTGCCAGCACACCGCGCACGACCGGCACGCGAAGCAGCCGGACGAGCCAGCCGCGCCCGGTCAGCGCATGGGCGGCGAGGATGCCGTCCACACCGGTCAGCATGCGTCCGTCCGGCAGACGCGCATGAAGCTCGCGATTCAGCGCGGGCAGGCCGACGCCCAGCGGCGCCGGGTCGAAGCCCGGCCCGGCGATATCGACGAAAGCCAGCCGCTGCTGCGCGTCGCGGGCGCCGAGACGCCGTATCTGCGCGACACATAACGGACATCGTCCGTCGAAGTACAACACCAGTTCACTTGATTCCATGATTCGCATTCCTTCTTGTCTTTGCGTGCATCGTGAATCGATCGACTGCTTTCCCGCACGCCGTACCGCCGCTCCCGTGCGGCGGCCACGCGCTTACATCGGCTTGAGCACCATCAGGAAGTAGACGGACAGCATCGCGAAGAACGCCGGGTAGCCGAGCAGTTCCCAGCGCTTCGCATAGCGCCAGTAGCGCTCCGGCAATGCGGCGTCGCCGTTCGCATGGGCGAGCTTCGCCATCGATGCAAGTTCGAGCTGCAGCCACACGACCGGCAGCCAGCATGCACCGGCGATCGCATACAGCACGATCGATGCGAGCAGCCACGGCGTATGCCACGGCCAGCCGGCGGTGTGCGCGAGCCAGAGCCCCGATGCCGGCTGGAAGATCACGGCCGGCGTCGTGAACCACCAGTCCGCGCGCACCACGAGGCGCGACACGGCCGCGATCGCCGGCACCGACTGCGTGCGGTTCGCGAAGAACAGGTAGAACGCGGTGCCGAAGCCGGTGCCGACCAGCAGCACCGAGGACAGGATGTGAAGCGCCTTGATGACGAGATAGGTATTCATGCTTGTTCTTCTTCTGAAAAAAGGATCAACAGGATCGCGAGAATCGGCACGTTCTTGAGCACGGGGCCGAACGGCTCGGCGAGCAGCGCCGGCATCGTGACCGCGATGACGGCCGAGTACGCGACGATCAGCGCCGCTTGCGCCGCCCACAGGCGCCGTGAAGGCGCGGCGACGGTCGCGATGCCGAACGCGAAGTCCAGCGCGCTGGCCGCGTACAGCGCGATCAGCGCGGGCAGCCCCGTGAGGTGCGCAGGCGCGAGCAGCGCGAGGCTCGCGGGCAGCGGATGGATGAACGCGCTGGCGATGGCCGTCCAGATCCACACGATCGCGAGCGCGCCGCGCAGCAACGGCCGACGCCACATCGCCAGCGCGTCGCGACGCAGCGCGGCGGCTTCCGTGCCGATGAAGCCGTCGATCCCGCGCGGCGGCCGGCCGAGCATGGTCGTGACGGCGGCCGGATCGCCGGTGTTCCCGCCACGCAGCATCGTCCACGTGTCGCGCGTGAACATCGCGCCCGGCAGCGTGCCGAGCAACGCGGCCGCCGCGCCGGCCAGCGGGCCCGGCAGCGTCACGCGGGCGGCCGGCGGAAATCCCAGCGCGGCACGGTAGCAGGCCAGCATCTCGCGGTATTCGACTTCGTCGTTGCCGACCACGTCGATCACCGCGCGGCCGGCGGCCGACGCATCGCCCGGTTGCACGACGAGCCGCGCGACGACTTCGGCGAGATCGTCGACGTGCACGGGGCGCAGCCGCTGACGGCCGCCCGCCGGCAGCACCTGCACGGGCAGGCTCGCGAGCATCCGGAAAAACCGCGCGGACGCGCCGTCCGTGCCGTAGACGAGCGCGGGCCGCACGATCCGGAAGTCGATCGGCAGCGTCTGCAGGAAACGGTCGGCGGCCAGCTTGCTGGCGAAGTAGCGCGTGCCGCCGCGCTCGACGCCGAGCGCCGAGATCTGGATCACGCGCCGCACGCCGGCGCGGCAGCACGCGGTAAAGAGTGCGCACGGCGCGGCATGGTGCACGGCGTCGAGCGTCGCGCCGCGCCGATCGGCGAGGATGCCGACCGCATTGATCACCACGTCGACGCCCTTCAGCCGCGCGAGCCACGCGTCGGGATCGATGTCGGCGGCGAAGTCGATCGCGACGTCGCACGGGCCGGCCGCATGCCGCACGCCGCGCAGCACGCGATGGCCGCCGGCTTCGAGCTGCGCGCACAGTGCCCGCCCGATGAAGCCGTTCGCGCCGCACACGAGGACCGTCATGCGGCGCGCCCCGGTGCGGCCCTGCGGGCAGGTCGACGGCAAGACAGCGTTCATTTTCATCCTCTATTTACAGTTATTTCTGTACAGACAGAAATAAAAACCCCAAAAAAAGCGGGCTGCCTGCCCGCACTGCGCGTAACGCTTACTTCGACGGCTTGCGCCTGACCGTCTGGCTGATCTTCGCGCCGATGCCGAGCGCCTTCATCAGCGTATCGGGCTTGAGCCGCAGCATCTCGTCCGACCAGGTCGTGAGCGTCTCGACGAACTGCAGCGTGTCGCGGATGCGCTGCTCGGTCTCGCGGCTCTCATTCGCGATCTCCGGATTCGTCAGGCAATCGCGCAGCACCGTGAGCGTCGGCTCGATCTCGCGCTGCCGCCGCCCTTCGACGATCAGCTTGAACAGTTCCCAGATGTCGGTCGACGTCTCGAAGTGGTCGCGGCGGTCGCCCAGCACATGCACGACCTTCGCGAGCCGCCATGCCTGCAGCTCCTTCAGGCTCGTGCTGACGTTGGAGCGCGCGACGTTGAGCGTCTCGGCGATCTCGTCGGCCGCGACCGGCCGGCCGGCCAGATACAGCAGCGCGTGGATCTGCGAGACGGTGCGGTTGACGCCCCACCGCGAGCCCATTTCGCCCCAGTGGAGAATGAATCGTTCGGCAATCGGTGTGAGTTCCATGGCGTGAAATTTAGGCATTTCAGTTATTTCTGTCAAGAGAGAAATAACCGGACGATCCGCCAGGTTCCGGCCGCGCCCGCCCGCGATCGGCCGCTTCCATTACAATGCGCGGGATTTTTCCGATTTCAGGCCGTTTCTGCCTTTCTGACTAGAGGGTTTCCATGATCATCAAACCGCGCGTGCGTGGCTTCATCTGCGTGACGACTCATCCGGTCGGCTGTGAAGCCAACGTCAAGGAACAGATCGACTACGTGACTTCGCACGGCCCGATCGCCAACGGCCCGAAAAAGGTGCTCGTGATCGGCGCGTCGACCGGCTACGGCCTCGCCGCCCGGATCTCGGCCGCATTCGGCTCGGGCGCGGACACGCTCGGCGTGTTCTTCGAGCGCGCCGGCAGCGAAACGAAGCCAGGCACGGCCGGCTGGTACAACAGCGCCGCGTTCGAGAAATTCGCCGCCGAAAAAGGGGTCTATGCGCGCAGCATCAACGGCGACGCATTCTCCGACAAGGTCAAGCAGGTCACGATCGACACCATCAAGCAGGATCTCGGCAAGGTCGATCTCGTCGTCTACAGCCTCGCGGCGCCGCGCCGCACGCATCCGAAGACGGGCGAAACCATCAGCTCGACGCTCAAGCCGATCGGCAAGACGGTCACGTTCCGCGGCCTCGACACCGACAAGGAAGTGATCCGCGACGTCGCGCTGGAACCGGCGACGCAGGAAGAGATCGACGGCACCGTCGCCGTGATGGGCGGCGAGGACTGGCAGATGTGGATCGACGCGCTCGATGAAGCCGGCGTGCTGGCCGACGGCGCGAAGACGACCGCGTTCACGTATCTCGGCGAGCAGATCACGCACGACATCTACTGGAACGGCTCGATCGGCGAAGCGAAGAAGGATCTCGACAAGAAGGTGCTGTCGATCCGCGACAAGCTGGCCGCGCACGGCGGCGATGCGCGCGTGTCGGTGCTGAAGGCCGTCGTCACGCAGGCGAGCTCGGCGATCCCGATGATGCCGCTGTACCTGTCGCTGCTGTTCAAGACGATGAAGGAAACCGGCACGCACGAAGGCTGCATCGAGCAGGTGTACGGGCTGTTCAAGGACAGCCTGTACGGTGCGACGCCGCACGTCGACGAAGAAGGCCGCCTGCGCGCGGATTACAAGGAGCTCGATCCGCAGGTGCAGGCGAAGGTCGTCGCGCAGTGGAACCACGTGACGAACGACAACCTGTACGAGCTGACCGACTTCGCCGGCTACAAGACCGAGTTCCTGCGGCTGTTCGGCTTCGAGATCGCCGGCGTCGACTACGACGCGGACGTGAACCCGGACGTGAAGATCCCGGGCATCATCGACACCACGGCCTGACGGCCCGACCCGCCGCCCGTACCGCATACGCGGCGCGGGAGGCGGGTTCGAGGTTCCGGCGGCGTCAACGCGGCGCCGGTTCTTCCAGATAGACGCCCGACGACAGCGTGGCCTTCACCTGCCGCGTGAACTCGTCGGTCGACACTTCTTCTTCCCCTGCTTCGATCGCTTCGTACGCCTGGCGCACGACGTCGGCCGGCGTCGCCTTCGGCACGTCGAGGCCGGCCGTCAGATCGGTATCGATGAAGCCGGCATGCAGCCCGACGACCTGCGTGCGCTGCTCGCGCAGCGAATGGCGCAGCCCGTTGGTCAGCGCCCACGCGGCCGATTTCGACACGCCGTAGCCCGACAGGATCGGCCGGTTCACCCAGCTCGCGACGGACAGGATGTTCAGGATCGCGCCGCCGCCATGGCCGGCGAGGATGCCCGCGAACGCGCGCGACATCGCCAGCATCCCGAACACGTTGGTTTCGAAATGGTCGCGCAATGCGTCGGTCGCACCGTCGTCCGTCAGGCTGCCGAGTCGCGCGATGCCCGCGTTGTTGATCAGCAGCGTGACGTCGCGCGCCGCGTCGGCGGCCGCCGCGACGGCCGCCGGATCGGTCACGTCGAGTTTCACCGGCACGACGCCCGGCAGCGTCACGGTGGCCGGATCGCGCGCCGCCGCATAGACCTTGCGCGCCCCTCTCGCAAGCGCCTGCTTCGCGAACTCGAGCCCGAGCCCGCGATTCGCACCCGTGACGAACACCACTGCACCTTCGATCTTCATGACGCTTCCTTTCGCATGATGAATCGCATGCGCGCCGGCTCGCCGCGCGCGTGAGATCCGGTGAAAAACCAGGCTGCCATTGCGTTCCGAACCGGTACGCCGCCGGCAGACGGCGAGCCGCCCGTTGCCCGATACACGTGCCCCGGCGGCGCCCAAGACGCCGATCGATTGCCATCGGCCGTTCCGGCAGCGGCTTTGCACCCTCCGCCAAGTCGGCTACACTCGATGTCAATGTCGATCACCATTGTCTTTGTCGTGCATTGTGTTCACGCAATCCGCTCATGTCAATGGTGGTCGCCATTGTGATTTTCAATCGACGCGATCGGCAAAAAAATCAGGGAGGGATCGATGGGCGTTTCAAGACAGCAGGCTGCCGAGAACCGGAGCGCGATTGTCGCGGCCGCCGAGCGGCTGTTCCGCGTGCGCGGCGTCGACGCGGTCGGACTCACGGAGCTGATGAAGGAAGCCGGCTTCACGCAGGGCGGCTTCTACAACCACTTCAAGTCGAAAGACGCGCTGGTTGCCGAGGTGATGGAAAAGGCCATGCAGGACCGCGCGGATTCGCCGAACGCCGGCAGTCTCGACGCGCAGGTGGCGTCGTATCTGTCGGCCGCGCATCGCGACAACGTCGAGGCCGGGTGCCCGCTGTCCGGTTTCGCGGGCGATGCGCCGCGACTGACCGATGCGGCGCGCGCGTGCTACGCGCACGGCCTCGCCACGTATCTCGACCGGCTGGAACGGATGGTGGCCGTCGAAGGCGGGACACCGGCGCAGACGCGTCGCGACGCGATCGCCGTCTTCAGCCAGATGGTCGGCGCGCTCGTGCTGTCGCGCGCGATCGCCGGCACCGAGCCCGCGCTGGCCGACGAAATCCTCGCGGCGGGGCGGGACGCGCTCACCGCCGGGCGCGACGATCCGGTCGCGCCGGCATGACGGGCAGACGGCGGGGCAAGACGGCGCGCTCGGCGCCCTTGCCCCGCTATTCGACCGCCCGCGCGGCCTCCCACAGCGGCTGCCCGCCCAGCGCCGCATGCCATGCGCCGAAACGCGTGCGCCACGCTTCGAACGGCTCCGCCAGCGGATGGCGCGGATCGTCGCTGAGCGAATACGCCATCCCTTCGATCAGCCAGCGCGGCTTGGTCACGACGGCCAGGTTGCCGAGCACTTCCGCCTGGCGGTGATGGATCAGCTCGTGCGCGAGAAAGTAGGTCTGCCAGCCGCGCGGTGCGACAACCACGCCGAAATTCCCGAGTGTCAGCGCCGCGCGCTGGCCGAGGCCGAATGCATCGGCGCACGCGCGGGTCGAACAGAACACGACGCGCGGCGCCTCCCGGAACGCACCGACGGCTGCCGCCGCGCGTGCATAACCGTCGCGATAGAGCTGCCGTGCGTCGCCGAGCCTCGCGGCATCGTCCGTGCAGATATCGGCGCTCGGGCACGACACGCCGGGAACCAGCGCGGGCGCGACGACGCGCAGCGGCTTGACCAGCGCATACGCGGCAATCGGCAGCGCGACGAGCAGGCCCGTGAGGGCGTAGACGATATGGGAGCGTTTCATCGAGGCGGGGGTTCCGGGGCGTGCTGCTGAAATCTTCCTGCGTGACTATATCGGACTGGCGACGTCTCCGGCCCTGCCTGATTCCCGGATGGAGCCCGGTCGCCCCGGGCCCCTGCGCTCGCCGCGACCGGGGAGACATTCCGGCGCTTGCCATTGCGATCTGCCGTTTCGTCGAACCCGGGACCTTTTACCCGCTGATGCCGCCTGGATAATCAGATGCGCCGGCCATCCAGCGGCCGAACCCGCTGCAAACGGCTGACACGCTCCCTGCCCGTCACGCGACGTGCCCCGTGCTCGCGCCTCCGGCACCCGCCGCCCGGCGGCTCCAGCGAATGCCCAGCAACAGGAGCACGGCACTGCACACGAACAGGGTCGCCTCGACCAGCACCGTATCGACATGCCAGTACCGCGTCAGCAGCACGACAACGAGGTCGAACACGAAATGAAGCGCAATCGCATACACCAGCCAACGCTTCGTTCCGCGCACGAACGTCTGCAGCACGATCAGCGACAGCCCCACATGCGCGGCCAGCGCGCTCGTGCGCTCGAGCAACGCGAGAACGGGCGACGCGAGCGTCATGCCCGCGAACTGCGACCCGACCAGCGACTGCACGCCCTCAGGCACCACGACACCCGCGTGCGCGAGCAGATAAGCCGTGCCGAGCGCGAGAAACCCGACGCCGACCAGCAGCATCGCCTCCAGTCCGCCGTGCCCGAGCCCGAGCATCACGGCCGTCGGCGCATCATGCCGCTTCGGCAGCAGATATCGGAAGGCGACCCAGCGCCCGCATTCCTCGAAGAGCCCGGCCGTCAATGCCGCGAACACGAGCATCGGCAGGTGCCAGCGCGGGTCGTGAGCAAGCCAGCGGTACAGCGGAATCTGCCACGACATGCGCAGTACCGGCTGGAACACGAAGAAGGTCAGCATCCCGTAGAAAAACACGCGAAGCGGCACCTGCGTGCGGCGTCGCCACGCGGCCGCGAGCCACGCAGGCGCGAGCAGCGCGACGAGACCGGCCGCGAGCGTAAGGAACAGGAGCGCGGGAGCGACGGGCTGCATCGCGCGCCCCGTTACGCGAGTTGCTTGTGGAAAACCGTCGTCGCGCAGGGCGTGCCGTCGGGCATCAACGCATAGTTCGGCACGACGCCGACGCGCTGCCAGCCGGCCCGCTCGTACAGCCGCTCGGCGTCGCCGCCCGTCACGGTATCGAGCACGAGCACGGTCTTGCCGGCGTCGCGCGCGGCCGCGTCGGCCGCCGCCATCAGCCGCCCGGCGATGCCCTGCCGGCGCGCGTGCCGCGACACGAGCATCTTCGCGATATCCGCGCGATGCGGCTGGTTCTCCGGCTGCGCGGTCACGACCTGCACGGTGCCGACGATCCGGCCGGCCGCGTCCTCGGCAACGAGCAGGATGCGCTCGCCGTTCGCGACGCCGTGGGCGACGTGGGTCCAGAACGCGACGGCGGTCGGCCGCCCGATCGGCAACATGAAGCTGACGGACGCGCCGCCCTCGACGCAATCGATCAGCACGTCGGCCAGCGCATCGACGCAGGTCATCGCTTCGCCCGCGTCGACGCGGCGGACGGTAACGGATTCGGTCATGCCATCCCCGTAATCAGGTGGGCCGCCCGCACGGGTTCGGCGGGCGGCCGGATCGGAAAGAACACCGGCCGATCGTCGCGGCTCGCGCAACGGCAGCAGGCATGCGGCGATACCGCGCCCGGTCGGCGCGTGTTACCGCCCCATCATCCTACGCGACGAAAATTTCCGTTGCATCGCCGTTCGCATTGCCTACACTTAGCCACATGGCTAACTTTCAACCCGGCATCAGCGACGTCTTCCACGCCCTCGCCGATCCGACGCGCTGCGCGATCGTCGGCGCGCTCGGCCAGGGCGAGCGGACCGTCTCCGCACTGGCCGAGCCGTTCGACATGGCGCTGCCGTCGTTCATGAAGCACGTGGCCGTGCTCGAGCGCAGCGGCCTCGTGCAGACCCGGAAATCCGGCCGCTCGCGCACCTGCACACTGGTCGGCAGCCGGCTCGCCGAGGCCGAGGCATGGCTCGCCGCGCAACGCGCGCTGTGGGAAGCACGATCCGATCGTCTCGTCGAATTCGTCGAACGCCGTCACCAGGAGGAGCACGATGTCAGCCAGCCCCGTCGACCCCGCTGAAGCCCACGATCTCGTCATCACGCGCACGTTGCACGCGCCGCGCCACGCGCTGTGGCGTGCGTGGACCGACCCCGAACTGCTGAAGGAATGGTGGTGCCCGAAACCGTGGACCACCGAAGTGCGCGCATTCGACCTGCGTCCGGGCGGCGCTTTCCACACGTTCATGCGCGGCCCCGACGGCGGCACGAGCGACAACCCCGGCTGCTTCCTCGAAATCGTGCCCGAATCGCGCATCGCGTTCACGTCGATGCTCGCGGGCGGCTGGCGGCCGCAAGTGCCGTGGATGGGGTTCACGGCAGTCATCACGATGGCCGACGACGATGCGGGCAGCCGCTACGAGGCGCGCGTGATGCATCCGGACGCCGCCACGCGCGAGCGCCATGAAGCGCTCGGCTTCTTCGAGGGCTGGAACACCTGCATCACGCAGCTCGACGCCTTCGCGGCCGCGCTGCGCTGAGCGCGGCCGGGTGCGCGATCATTGCATGCCGCCTCGTGCGCGCCTAGGATTCCTGAAGGAAGCGCGACGACACGCCGGCCGCCGGCGTGCACCGTCGCGCGCGCTCCGCGGGAGGCGACATGTTGCACACGCACACGCATTCGACCCGGGTCAGCCGGCACCTGAACGCCCCGCGCGGGCGCGTCTACCGCGCGCTGCTCGATCCGCACGCAGTCGAACAATGGAAGGTGCCCGACGGCATGACGTGCCGCGTGCATGCGTACGACGCGCGCGAAGGCGGCGCGCTGCGCGTGTCGCTGAGCTATGACGCACCGTCGGCCGGCACCGGCAAGACCACCGCGCGCACCGATACCTATCACGGCCGCTTCGTCACGCTCGTGCCGGACGAGCAGATCGTCGAGATCGACGTGTTCGAAACCGACGATCCGATGCTGCGCGGCGCCATGACGATCACGATCACGCTGTCCGACGAAGCGGGCGGCACGCGCGTGGACGCCGTGCACGACGGGGTGCCGCCCGGCGTGCCGGTCGCCGACAACGAAACCGGCTGGCAAATGGCGCTGGCGAGGCTGGCGGCGCTGGTGGAAGCGGAGTGAGCAAGCGCCGGGCCTGTCGTCGCGACGCGCGTCAGCCGAGCCGGTAAGCCCGCGTGACCGTGCCGCGGAACAGCGCGTCGCGCTCGTCCGGGCTTGCCTGCGCCGTCAGGCGCTTGAACGCATTCCAGCCGTTCACGAACGAATACGAGCCCTTGTCGACCGGAAAATTGCTCTCGAACATGCAGCGCTCGGGGCCGAACGCGTCGATGCAGGTCATCATCCACGGCTTCCACGCGTCGGCGAGTTGCACGGAAGACGGCGGCCGCGCACCTTTCTCGAAATCGAAACCGTTGATGCGCATCCCGAGCCCGCCGACCTTCACGTACACGTTCGGCAACTGCGCGAGCGCGCGCATCGACGCCGACCAGCGCTCGAACACCTCCGGCCGCTTGTCGGCATAACTCGCGATCCGTACGACGCCGCCGCAGTGATTGACGATGATGCGCGTATCGGGATTCGCCTTCGCGAGCTCGAACAGTTCAGGTAGCTGGGGAAAGAACAGCCACGCGTCGTACGACAGCCCGAGCGGCGCGAGCTGCGCGACGCCCGCCCGGTACGCGGAATCGAGCAGCATGCCGCGCGGCACCGCCGATAGCGGATTGGCGAGCGTCGGATCGGCATCCCACGTCGTCAGGTGACGAACGCCGCGAAACCGCCCGCGCCCGGCTTCGAGATGTGCTTCGAGCACCTCGCGCACGCGCTCGCCGAGACGCAGGTCCGCATGGCCAACGATGCCTTTGGCGACAGCCGGGCGGCCGTGCTGCTGCAACGGCTCGGTCACGCCGGCAACGTAGGCCGTCTCGCCCGCCGGCTTCAGTTCGACCGGGCCCGCATCGCGATAGCGCGTCTGCGCCTGCATGTAGACGGACGCCTGGAGGTTGTGGCCCGAGCGCGCGTCCTCCAGATAGTCGTCGAGCATGTAGATCCAGCCCGGCCGCTCATAGAAATGATGATGCGCGTCGACGATCGGCAGGTCGGGCTCGAGCACGGGTTCGAGCGCCGACGCGAGCCAGTCGGGGCGGACCGCCAGATAGTTGCTTTGCGTCGTCATGCGGGAAACTCCCTCCTGGGTCGCCGCGCGCGTCTCGACGAACGCGGGCAGCGCGAGCGATGCGGCGGCCGCGCCGAGCAGCCGGCGCCGCTTGATCGAAAGCGTCGTGTCCATGTCATTCGCTCCGGTCGAACGCATACAGCGACAGCGTCAGCAGCGTCGTGATCGCGAGCACGATCGCGAGGCCGAGCATGCCGGCGGTAAAGGTGCCGAAGCCGTCCTTCAGGTAGCCGACGAGATAAGGGCCGGCGAAGCCGCCGAGCGCGCCGATCGAGTTGATCAGCGCAAGCCCGCCGGCCGCCGCCTGGCCGGACAGGAAGCGCGAGGGCAGCGTGTAGAAGATCGTGCGGCCGGCGATCGTGCCGACCAGCGCCAGCGTGATGCCGGCGAGTGCGGGGCCGAGCGTCAGGAAGTGCGTCGAGACGCCGAGCGCCACCGCGCCGATGAACAGCCCGATCGCCAGGTTCGCGACCGGGCCGCCGCGACGGTCCACGCGCTTCGCCCACCACAGCAGCGCGACGGTCGCGAAGAAGTACGGCACCGCGGACAGCCAGCCCGTCTGCATCGTCGACATGCCGTGCGCCTTGAGCATCTGCGGCAGCCAGATGCCGATCCCGTAAGAACCCATCGTGAAACCGAACGAGATCAGCGCGAGCACGTACACGCGCACGTCGCGCAGCGCGACGCCGAAGCGCTTCTTGCGGCCGGCGGCCGCGCCTTCGCGCTCGAACGCGCGCTGCAGCGCGGCACGCTCGTCGCTCGACAGCCACGCGGCATCCGCGGGCGAATCGGACAGCAGCTTCAGCACGAGAAAACCGAGCGCGCACGCCGGCAGCCCTTCGACGATGAACATCCATTTCCAGCCGGCCAGCCCGAGCGCGCCGTCGAGTTGCAGCAGCCACGTCGACAGCGGCCCGCCGATCAGCGACGACAGCGGCGTCGACACGGTGAACCACGCCAGCACCCGCGTGCGGTAGCTCGCCGGAAACCACACGGCGAGGAAGAAGATCACGCCCGGAAAGAACCCGGCTTCCCCGATACCGAGCAGCAACCGGATCGCGTAGAAACTCGTCGGCCCGGTCGCAAGCGCGGTCGCGGCCGCCATCACGCCCCACGTGATCATGATGCGGGCGAGCCAGCGGCGCGCGCCGAAGCGGTACAGCGCGAGATTGCTCGGCACCTCGAACACGCAGTAGCCGGCGAACATGATCCCCGCGCCCCAGCCGAACTGCGTCGCCGTCAGCCCGAGATCGCGGTTCATCGTGAGCGCCGCGAACCCGACGCTCGTGCGGTCCAGGTAATTGAAGAAATACGCGAGCGCGAGCAGCGGGATGAAGCGCCATGCGGCCTTGCGCACGGCCCGCTGCTCGATCGATGCATCGGTCTCGCGATCGGCGGCCAGCGCCGGGAATGCGGATGTCATGGTTGTCTCCGTGGATAGGGCGATCCTCGCCCGCGCGTGGCGCGGTCGGGACGCCTTTGTTCGATCAGGGGATCGCGGCCGCGCTACGCGCTCGCCAGTTCGTTCGGCGACGGCGCGCCGCCCGCCGCCGCGCCGTCCGCGTCGTGCCGCCCGGCCACGACGCCGGCTTCGATCAGCGCGCGCGCCTCGTCCGGCGTGTAGCCGAGTTCGCCAAGCAGCGCGCGCGTGTCTTGCCCGAGCGCCGGCGGCGCCGAGCGCAGCCGCAGGCGCTCGCCCGCGAGCGTGAGCGGCAGCAGCGCGGTGCGCGTGTCGACCGGCCGCCCGGCGCTGCTCGCATCGGCCGGCAAAGTCACGTCCGCGAGGCCGCCCGTCGCCAGCAGGTGCGGATCGTCGAACAGATCCTGCGGCCTGGTGATCGGTGCATACGGCAGGCCGATCGACTCGAAGATCGCGCCGATCTCCGCGGCCGAATGCGGCGCGAGCCGCGCGCGCAGTTCGGGCAGCAGCCACTCGCGCGCCTGCACGCGCAGGTTGTTGGTCGCGAGGCGCGCATCGTCCTTCAGCGCAGCCAGCCCGAACGCATCGCAGAACAGCGCCCACTGCGTATCCGACACGACCGCGAGAAAGATCTGCTCGCCGTCCTTCACGGAGAACACGTCGTAGACGGCCCACGCGGAAATCCGGCTCGGCATCGGCGATGCGGCCTGCCCCGTCACCGCGAACTGCATCATGTGCTGCGCCACGAGGAACACGTTGTTTTCGAACAGCGAACTCTGCACCTGCTGGCCGCGGCCGGTGCGCTCGCGCTGCGCGAGCGCGGCCATCGCGCCGATCGCGCCGAACATGCCGCCCATGATGTCGTTCACGCTCGCGCCCGCGCGCAGCGGCCGCCCCTCCGGGCCGGTCATGTATGCGAGGCCGCCCATCATCTGCACCACCTCGTCGAGCGCGGTGCGATGCTCGTACGGCCCCGGCAGGAAACCCTTGTGCGACACGTACACGATGCGCGGATTCAGCGAGTGCAGCGCCGGATAACCGAGGCCGAGCCGGTCCATCGTGCCGCTCTTGAAGTTCTCGCTGAACACGTCCGCCGTCGCGACGAGCCGCAGCACGATCTCGAGCCCGCGCGGATCCTTCACGTCGACCGCGAGGCTCTTCTTGTTGCGGTTGAACATCCCGAAGAATCCCGCGCCCGAACCGCGCAGCGCGCGCGTGCTGTCGCCGGCGATCGGTTCGATCTTGATGACTTCCGCGCCGAGATCCGCGAGCAGCATCCCGCAGGTCGGGCCCATCACCATGTGCGTCATCTCGATCACGCGGACGCCGGCGTACGGCAGCATCGAAGCGGGTTGGCGGCCGTTCATTGCGCGACTCCCGCCAGGCATCCTTCCGGTTGCGGCGCGGCTGGAGAACGGCCGTCCGCGTAACGGAAGCCCTTCGGCAAACCGGCGTCCGGCACATGGCCGTACAACGCCTCGGCCGGCAGCGCCGCGTGCAGGATCGCGCGCGCAGCGAGCAGGGCGTCGACGTCGATACCCGTGTCGAATCCCGACGATTCGAGCAGGAACACGAGATCCTCGGTGACGATGTTGCCGGTCGCACCCGGCGCATACGGACAACCGCCGAGGCCGCCCTGGCTCGCGTCGATCGTCGTCACGCCCGCGTCGAGCGCCGCGACGACGTTGGCGAGCCCCTGCCCGCGCGTATTGTGGAAATGCGCGCCGCCCGCCTTGTCGCCGACTTCCCGGCGCAGCCGGGCAAACAGCCGGCGCACCTGCGCCGGGTTCGCATAGCCGCTCGTGTCGGACAGGCCGATTTCGTCGACACCGCATTCGGCCATCGCGGCGGCCATCGCGATCGTCTCGTCGTCGCTGACGGCGCCCGCGATCGTGCAGCCGAACGCGACAGACACGCCCGCCTCGATCTGCACCGACGGGAACCGCGCATCGCGCAGCGCGACGATCGCGCGCACCTCGTCGATCATCTGCGCGGGCGTCTTGCGGATATTCGCCAGCGAATGCGCCTCCGTCACCGATACCGGCAGCGTCAGCTTGTGCACGCCTGCTTCGAATGCGCCCTCGGCGCCGCGCAGGTTCGGCGCGAGCGCGGCGACATGCAGCCCGGGAATCGCCAGCGCATGCGCGACGACCTCACGCACGTCGGCCATCTGCGGCAACAGCCTCGCCGGCACGAACGACCCGACCTCGATCTCGCGCAAGCCGGCCGCGGCCAGCGCCGTGATCCAGCGCAACTTGCCGGCCGTCGGCATCACGGCCCGGATGCTCTGCAGGCCGTCGCGCGGCCCGACCTCGCTGACCAGCACCTTCGGATATTCGGAAACGCTCATTTGATACTCCATAGTTCTATCTGAAAGAACATCGTTCTGCTTGATAGAACTCTAAGCGTGCGTCGAATGCGCTGTAAGCGGGGTATACCCGTGAAATTGCGATTTTCTGGAACTTGAGTTCTGTCAGGCAGAACGATATAGTCGACCGATCATCCTCTGAAGGAAGCAGGCAGTGCCTACGACTCACACCGATCACGCCGGCAGCGAGCCCGATTCGCCGGCCGAAGAAGCGTCCAGCGGCGTCGCCGTCCTCGATCGCGCGTTCGCGATCCTCCGCGCCTTCGGGCAGACCGACGACCGGCTGTCGCTCGCGGAGCTGTCGCGCCGCACCGGGCTGTACAAGAGCACGATCCTGCGCCTGCTCGCCGCGCTCGAGCATGGTGGCTTCATGCGCAAGCTCGACGACGGCCAGTACGCGATCGGGCACGAGCCGCTGCGGCTCGCCGCGCTGTACCAGCGTTCGTTCCGGGTCGGCCCGGTGGTCGAGCCGCTGCTCGAAACGCTCAGCCGCGAACTCGGCGAAACGGCGTCGTTCTACGTGCGCCAGGGCGACATGCGCTCGGTGCTGTACCGGGTCGAGCCCGCCCGCGCGGTGCGCGTGTCGATTCGTGTCGGCGAGGAATTTCCGGTTCGTCAGGGCGCGTCCGGGAAAGTGCTGCTGGCGTTCACCGACACGCAG
This sequence comes from Burkholderia sp. 22088, assembly GCF_052045915.1. Lineage (NCBI taxonomy): Bacteria > Pseudomonadati > Pseudomonadota > Betaproteobacteria > Burkholderiales > Burkholderiaceae > Burkholderia > Burkholderia sp. 22088. The sequence goes on along the minus strand of NZ_JBQEPY010000008.1, from coordinate 201,854 downwards.
GATGCGCAATGGCACGACGTGCGCGAACGACTCTGGGCCGCGTCGTACGGCGAGCGCGACCCCGAGACGGCTTCGGCGTCCGTACCCGTGTTCGGTGCGGCCGGCGAGTGTGTCGGCGCGCTGACCGTGTCGGGCCCGAAATCGCGGCTCGCCGCCGCACCGGCCATGGCGGCAGCGCTCGCGATGCTGCTGCCGCTCGCGCAGAAGGCGACCGTGGCGCTCGGCGGCGCAGGCGCGCGCTACGATGCGGCGGCCGTACGTGACAGCCTCGCGCAGTTCGCGCCGGCAGCAGGCCACGGCGACACAACGTCATGACCGGCGGCGCGCGCCCCGCCACGCAACAGCGCTACAGCAACAACGCAAAGGGCAGCCGCGTGCGACACTGGCCGCCGATGCATGCATCGCGCGCCGCCTGCGGGCGTGCCGCGCATGCCACCGCCAACCGGACACCCATGAGGGCAGCCACCATGAACGCCGCGCGCACCGCCATCTGGTATTTCGATTTCGTGTCGCCATTCGCCTACCTGCAGCAGGAACAGTTCGACCGGTTGCCGGCCGCCGCCGCGTTCGAGCCGCGGCCCATCGTGCTCGGCGCACTGCTTTCACACTGGGGCCAGAAAGCGCCGGCCGAGATCGCGGCGAAACGCGTCTTCACCTATCGCCACGCGCAATATCGCGCGGACAAGCTCGGCATTGCGTTCCGGATGCCGCCCGCGCACCCGTTCAATCCGATCAGGCCGCTGCGTCTCGCGATCGCGATGGGCAGTTCGCCCGACGCGATCCGCCGGATCTTCCGGCATATCTGGCGCGACGGCCACGACGTGTCGACGCCGGAAGGCTTCGCCGCACTGTGCGAAGCCGTCGGTTTCCCCGAGGGCGTGACGGCCGTCGAAGCCCAGCCGGTCAAGGACGCGCTGCGCGCGAACACCGACGATGCGATCGCGCACGGCGTATTCGGCGTGCCGACCTTCGAACTCGACGGCGACCTGTTCTGGGGCGAGGATGCGACCGACATGTTCGCCGACTGCGCGACGTCGCGCGCGTGGCTCGATTCGCCCGAAGTGCGCCGCATCAGCGCACTGCCCGAAGGCATCCGGCGCGGCTGACGGCGCCGCGGCCGCCCGGCGCTCACGGCACGAATCCGGCGCCGCCGAATTTCCGCACCGCACGCACATGGCGGGCAGCCCCACAGGGCTTGCCCGCCTTTTCTTTTATTTTCGATCGGCGCACGCATGACGCCGCGCCACCCGGCAGATTCGCGCGCATCCGGCGCGGGAACCGCTCATCCGGTGCAAGATCCAGACCGGCCCGCGCGACTGTCCAGTTCTACCGATTATTTTTCCGATGGCCGCGCGCATCGACGCGGAAATATCGGACGATTCCGATCCCCCCGCCACACGGCGCCCGCCCATCCGGCCCCATCGCACAGCCCCGTTTCATCAGGGGATTCCCGGTATTTTTTCGCATTTTCTTCGAAATAACGGGTGACATACTTGCCCCCCGTTGCGCTCCGGTGCGAGCGCGCTTCCAGATCCGGCCGGCCGCGCGCGATGCATCGGGCGTCCGCCGGGATCGCACGACATGAACAATTTCGATACCACGATCCAGACCTTCCTCACCCACATCACGTTCGGACCGCTGATGAATCACGCGATCCGCGTGATCGCGGGCTTGTACACGTTCAAGGGCTTCGTGCTCATTCCCGTGCTGTGCTGGCTGTGGTTCCAGCCGGGCCCGAACCGCGAGCGGCAGCGCGAGCTGGTCGTCGCGACGATCGCGAGCGGGCTCATTGCGCTCGCGTTCGGCCGGCTGCTCGCCCAGGTGCTGCCGTTCCGCGTGCGGCCGATCTACAACCCCGAACTGCACCTGCACTTCCCGTCGGCAGCCCTGCGCGCGGCCACGCTACAGGCATGGAGTTCGTTTCCCAGCGATCACGCGATGCTGTGGATGGCGATCGCCACCGGCATCTTCATCATCGCGCGCCGCGTCGGCGTGCTCGCGCTGCTGTATGCGGTCGTGTTCATCTGCGTACCGCGCGCCTATCTCGGCTTTCACTACCCGACCGACCTGATCGCCGGCGCCGCGATCGGCATCGCGATCGCATGGCTGCTGACGCGCGACGCGATCCGCTCGCGCTTCGCGCCGCAGGTGCTGGCGACAATCCGGCGCTTCCCCGCGCCGGCCTATACGCTCGCGTTCCTGCTGTGCTTCGAGCTGATCACGCAGTTCGACGAACTGCTGACGCTCGCGCAGTCGGCCACCCGCACGATGTAACGGGAGACGCCGCGATGCTGCCGCTGCTTTCGTTCCGTCGCCCCGGCACGCGCTGCCGGCCATGCGCGGCGTCGGCGCGCCGCGCAACGCCCGCGCCGCTCAGTCGCGATCGGGCGCGCCCAGCGGAAAGAACGGGCGATACGGCCGCGCCTCGTCGACCGCGCGCGCAAATGACGGCCGCGCCAGCAGACGCTTGCGATACGCGATCACGTTCGCGAACGACGGATCGATCCGGTGCGTCCAGTCCGCATAGAACAGGAACGGCGCCGCGCCGCAGTCGGCGAGGCTGAAGCGGTCGCCGGCCGCCCATTCGCGATCGGCCATCTTCCTGTCCAGCCACGCATACGACGTGTCGAGCATCGCGCGCGCATCGGCGACACCGCGCGCATCGCGCTCGGCTTCCGGCCGCAGCGCATCGAACACGACCTTCTGCTGCGGCGTCGACACGTAGTTGTCGAAGAAACGATCCATCGTGCGCACCTCGAGCGCCGCGTGCGGATCGTCGGGCAGCAGCCGCACGGGGCCCGGATGGTTCAGGCCGAGGTACTCGATGATGATGGACGCCTCGATCACGGTGCGGCCGGCATCGACCAGCACCGGAAAGCGCTTCAGCGGCCACAGCGCGGCCAGTTCCTGCATCGGCTTCGGATCGTCGTGCGCGAGCACGCGATACGCGAACGGCGTGCCGTTCTCGTACAGCGCGGTCAGCACCTTCTGGCAGTAGGACGAAAAGGGATGGGCGTAAAGCGTCGGTATCATCGTGCGGTCTCTCCGGGTTTCGGCGCCGCGTCGTGCGGCGCCACGTGATCGGATACCTTGACGACGAACGGCACCCGGCCGTTTCGACAGCGGTCCGGAATTTTTTGTCGTGCGACTTGTGCCGTTACGACCGGCCGTCCATCACGACGCGCCCCTCGGCACGCCAGCGCAGCATCCCGCCGCCGAGATTGGCGACCGTGTCGAAGCCGGCTTTCAGCAGGATCACGGTCGCCTGCGCGGATCGCCCGCCGGCCCGGCACACAGTCACGACCGGCCGGTCGCGCGCGATCTCGCCGGCACGCGCGGCCAGTTCGCCGAGCGGAATCGGCATCGCGCCGGGCAGGTGACCGAGCGGGCCCGTGAATTCGTCCGGCTCGCGCACGTCGACCACCTGCACCGCCTGCAAATGATCCTCGAGCCATTGCGGATCGATTTCCCAGAACCCGGCGAACGTATAGACGAGCGGCGCCCAGTCGGGTGCCGCCTGCGCATCGGGCGCGTTCGCGGCGACGCCGCATTGCAGGTTCGCCGGCACCGCGACATCGATCTGGCGCGGATGCGCGAGCCCGAGGTTGCGCATGTAGCCCGCGAAATCGTCTTCGCTCAGATCACCGCCGAGGCGCGGATTGAAGCGCCGCTCCTCGCCGACGCTCGTCACCGTGAGCCCGCGATAGTCGTGCGCCGGATACAGCAGGCACGCGGCCGGCAGCGTGAAAAGCCGGCCGTGCACCGCGCGATACAGCGCGCGCGGGTCGCCCTGCTGGAAGTCGGTGCGGCCGGTGCCGCGGATCAGCAGGCAATCGCCGGTGAACGCCATCGATTCGTCGTCGAGCACGAGGCTGATGCAGCCGCTCGTGTGGCCGGGCGTCGCGCGCACGGTCAGGTAGCGCGCGCCGAACGCACAGCGGTCGCCGTCGTTCAGGTAACGATCGGCGCCCTGCGCGCCGCTCGCGGCCGAGATCGCGATCGTGCTGCCCGTGCGCTGCTTCAGCAGCCACGCGCCCGTCACGTGATCGGCATGCACGTGCGTGTCGACGGTCGCGACGAGCCGCAGCCCGAGCTCGTCGAGCAGCGCCGCGTCGCGGCGCACCTGCTCGAACACCGGATCGATCAGCAGCGCTTCGCGCGACGCGCGGTCGGCGAGCAGGTACGTATACGTCGACGACTGCGGGTCGAAGAGTTGCCGGAAGATCATCGCGAAGTCGCTCCGTCGCTGGTTGATGCGCATTGTCCGGCCCGCGCCGCCGCTGCCGCCGCTGCCGCCGCGGCCGCCGCGCGGGCCGCCCCGTCGCGGTCCTGCACTGCCGGCATCCGGCCGGCACGGCGCGTCAGCCCGGCTGCGTCACGTAACGCAGGTACGGCTTCAGCGTCCGGAAGCCCTGCGGATACTTCTGCTTGGCCGCATCGTCCGACACCGACGTCGGAATGATGACATCGTCGCCGGGCCGCCAGTTGACCGGCGTCGCCACCGTATGCTGCGCGTTGAGCTGCAACGCGTCGAGCAGGCGCAGCACCTCGTCGAAATTGCGTCCCGCGCTCATCGGATAAACGAGCATCGCCTTGACCTTCTTGTCCGGCCCGATGACGAACACCGAGCGCACGGTCGCGTTGTCGACCGCCGTGCGCGGGCCGCCGCTCGCATTCGGATGAATCATGTCGTACAGCTTCGCGACCTTCAGCTCGTCGTCGCCGATCAGCGGATAGTTGACCGCGTGACCCTGCGTCTCGGCGATATCCGCCACCCACTTCCGGTGATCGCTGACCGGATCGATCGACAGCCCGATGATCTTCGTGTTGCGCTTGTCGAATTCCGGCTTGAGCCCGGCCATGTAGCCGAGTTCGGTCGTGCATACCGGCGTGAAATCCTTCGGATGGGAAAACAGGATCGCCCAATGGTCGCCGATCCATTCATGAAAGCGGATCGTTCCCTCGGTGGTCTCCGCGGTGAAATCGGGCGCGTCCTCGCCTAGTCGAATCGACATGTTCGTCTCCGTCAAATGGGAATCGTCACGACGCCCGCGCCGCGGCTTGCGCGCGACGCGCGATCGTCCGCGCGCGGAGTGCAGGCATGGCACATGCCCGGGTTCCGCGCGTTCATATAGCCTAGTTCAAAATGCGCGCACCACCGGGATGCGGTGTGCGCGATGTCTCGGCCGACTCCGACGACCAAGGCGGCACGGCAGCACGATGCGCCGCAACCGGGTGCGCGGGCGGGCTGCCTTACACTAGCGGCTCCTCTCGTCTTACGTTCACAGGAATGCCGCCGACATGTCGATGACGATCGATCCGAAGCAGGCCGCCGCACTGCTGGCCGTCGCCGACACGGGCAGCTTCGAGCAGGCGGCCGTGCGCTTGCACGTGACCGCATCGGCCGTCACACAGCGGGTCCGCGCACTGGAAGCAAGCCTCGGCACGCCGCTCGTGCTGCGCACGCGGCCGTGCCGCCCGACGGTGGCCGGGCAGCGCGTGCTGCAGCACCTGCGCCGCGTCGCGCTGCTGCAGGCCGACCTGCAAAGCACGCTCGCGACCGAGCGCGAATCGCCGATCTCGGTCACGATCGCGCTCAATTCCGACAGCCTCGGCACGTGGTTTCTCCCGGCACTGACGTCCGTACTCGCCGGCGAGCGCATCCTGTTCGAGCTGATCGTCGAAGACCAGGACCACACGTTCGCGCTGCTCGAAAGCGGGATGGCGGTGGGCTGCGTGACGACCGAGCCGAAGCCGATGCGCGGCTGTCTCGCGACGCCGCTCGGCACGATGCGCTACCGGCTGCTCGCGGCCGCCGCGTTCGCGGTGCGCTGGTTCCCGCGCGGGCTGAACCGCACGAGCGCGCGCAAGGCGCCCGTCGTCGCGTACTCGCGGCGCGATACGCTGCAGTCGTCGTTCCTGAAGGAGAAGTTCGGGCTGCCCGAGGGCGCCTACCCGTGCCACTACGTGCCGGGCACCCATTCGCACTTCGCGGCGGTGCGGCACGGGCTCGGCTACGCGATGGTGCCGGAGCCGCTGATCGGCGCCGCGCCGCTCGACGCACAGGGGCTCGTCGATCTCGCGCCCGCGCATCCGACCGACGTCACGCTGTACTGGCACGCGTGGACCGTGCAGTCGCCGACGATGGCGTCGTTGTCGGAACGCGTCGTCGAGGCGGCGCGCCGGCTGCTCGCGCCGCTGCCGTGACGCGCGGGTGATCGACACCGCCAGGGCGGTGCGTGGCGTGCGGCGCGGTACGCATCGCAGCGAGAAACCCTGCCGCGCCGCCTATACTTTTTCCATCGGCCTCGCGAACGCATCGCGCGGCCGATCACGCACATCCGGCCGTTCCCTTTCCCGCAAGGAGAACATCATGTCCCGCCGCTATATCGATTGCCGCGAGTTTCCCAGCGCGACGCATTGCTCGGTCGCGATTTCCGCCGACTCCGACAACGAACTGCTGGAGGCCGCCGTGCAACATGCGGTGCTGGTGCACCAGCACACCGACAGCGCCGAACTGCGCACGCAACTGAAAACGCTGTTCCGCGACGGCACGCCACCCGCCGACGCACCCCGGCAAGCGTAGTCCGCCGGCTCGCCCGATATCGACAGACGGGTTGCCTCGTCGCCCCCGTCGCCTCTTCGCTCCCCGCTTCGCGCCACCTCGTGCCGGCTCTCCCGCCGGCCGGCGCATTCCTCGTTACGCGCGGCGCTGCGCGAAATACGCGCCGACCGCACCGATGAAGGTATCGATGTCCGCGCGCGACACGTCGCAGTGCGTGACGAAGCGCGACGCGTAGAGCATCTGCGTGAGGATCCCGCGTTCCTTGAGCCACGCTTCGAGCGGCGCGCAATCGGCTTCGGGGAATTGCGCGAACACCATGTTCGTCGCGTGCGACAGCACCTTCACCGCGTCGATGCGCGCGAGGCCCGCCGCGAGATGCGCGGCGTTCGCGTGATCGTCCGCGAGCCGCTCGACGTTGTGGTCGAGCGCATACAGGCACGCGGCCGCGAGAATGCCCGACTGCCGCATCGCGCCGCCGAGCACCTTGCGCCAGCGCTGCGCGCGCTCGATCAGCACGCGGTTGCCGACCAGCACCGAGCCGACCGGTGCGCCAAGCCCTTTCGAAAAGCAGATCGACACGGTGTCGAACGGCGCGCACAGCTCGGCGATCGAACGGCCCGACGCGACGGCGGCGTTGCACACGCGCGCGCCGTCGAGATGCAGCGCCAACCCGCGGCTGCGCGCGAACGCGGTGGCTTCCTGGACATAGCCTTCCGGCAAGACCTGGCCGCCGATCGTGTTTTCGAGCGCGAGCAGGCGCGTGCGGGCAAAGTGATTGTCGATCGGCTTGATCGCCGCGGCGATCTTCGCGAGCGGCAGCGTGCCGTCCGGCGCGTTCTCGATCGGCTGCGGCTGGATGCTGCCCAGCACGGCCGCACCGCCGCCTTCGTACTTGTAGGTGTGCGCGAGCTGGCCGACGATGTACTCGTCGCCGCGTTCGCAATGGGCCATCAGCGCGGCGAGGTTGCTCTGCGTGCCGCTCGGGAAGAACAGGCCGGCTTCCTTGCCGGCCCGCTCGGCCATCACCGCCTGCAGGCGCAGCACGGTCGGGTCGTCACCCCATACGTCGTCGCCGACTTCGGCGGCAGTCATCGCGGCCAGCATTGCCTGGCTCGGACGTGTCACGGTATCGCTGCGTAAATCGATCATCGCTGAGTCCTGGGTAAACGCGGACCGGAACCGATGCGCCCGGCCCTGCCGAAACGAGACTCAGAGTGTACGCAATTCACGCAGCGTGTGTGCGCCGACGGGCGACGGTCGACGCGAGCACGGCGCACCGGCTCGCGATGCGGCACGCCGCCGCCCGGGCCGCCGTCAGTAGCGCGGCGGCGGCGGCTGGACACCCGCCGGCGGCATCGGCGGTGCCGCGCGCGGTGCGCCGCCGTATCCGCCACCGCCGTATCCACCGCCCCCACCGCCGCCGCTCATCCCGCCCGGCACCGGCACGCGGTTGCCGGTCGCGTACATGCATTGCAGGTAGCCGTAGTCGTAGCGGCGCTGGATGTCGTAGGCCGAGCCTTGCGCCGCTCCGGCGCCGACCACGCTGCCCGCGAGCAGCCCCGCGCCTGCGCCGACGGCCGCACCCGTGCCGCCGTTGAACGCCGCGCCGGCCGCCGCCCCGAGCGCGGTGCCGACGGCCGCGCTGCCGACCGCGCTCGCGGTCGACGCCTGCCCGGCACTCACGCCGCCCGATTGCTCGAACGCGTATTGGCGGCAGTTCGCATCATCGGCACGGAACTGGTCGAACGACTTGCCGGTGCCGGGCAGCGCCATCACGCTCGGCCCGGTCGGCATGTACGCGCACGCGCCGAGCAGGCCGGCCAGCGCCAGCGCGGCCGGCACGCGCAGTGGTCGAAACAGGGATTTCATCGTCGCGCCTCCGTCACTGCGGCCGTGCCGGCACCGATCGCCAGCCCGACTTGCAGGTCTTCACATGCGGGTAGTAATGCTTCGACGCGTCGCAGTAGTACCAGACGTTCGCGTCGCCGTCGTCCTGCGGCTGACCTTTCTCGACGTACTCGGGCGGCGGCCCCGGGTCGACGGGTACTGCGACGACGGGCGGCGGGTAGTAATAAGGCGCAGGGACGACGGGGTAGTAATACGGGTAGCCGGGGCCGACATAGACCCCGACCCGGGCGGCATGCGCCACGCCGCCCGTCGCGATCGCCACTGCGGCCACCGCGCCCAGTGCGAGCTTCAATCCATTCACGTCACGTTCTCCGGCTGGCGGTTCGTCGATGCGAACCCGACATACCGAACGCTACGCCGCGCGCGATCCGTCATCCATTACGGGCGCACGCGCCAATGTTGCGCGGCGTTACCGATGTGACAGACCCCATCACCCGCGGCCCGCCGGCGCGAGCGGGGGCGTTACGCGATAACGCACCGCAACGGTTCGGCCGCGCTCGGGCGCCGAGGGGTGCGGTGTCGCGCAGCGTTCGCGCCCGGATCGAACCGTTCCGATGACGCGACGCGCCATATTGACGCACGTGCGTCAGACCGCCACGCCGCAGCCGCGCGCGCCGCAAGCAGCCTTCTTGATACGAATCAACGATTTACCCCGGAATCGCGCGCGCCGGGCTGGACATCTGCGACGAGTTGGCGCATTTCGCGGTGCAACATCGCGGCCCATACTCCAGCCAACCCCGACGCCCGTCCGCCGGGGTCCGCCGGCACCCGCCGGCGGGTATCGTCAGCCTCGGTCAACTGGTATGGACACCGCTCTTTCGGCCCTCGATCTGGCCCGCCTGCAATTCGCGTTCACCGTCTCCTTTCACATCGTCTTTCCGGCGCTGAGCATCGGCCTCGCCAGCTTCATCGCCGTCCTCGAATATCGCTGGCTGAAAACCGGCAAGCAGTACTACAAAACCCTCTGCCTGTTCTGGTCGAAGATCTTCGCGGTCGCGTTCGGGATGGGCGTCGTTTCCGGCGTCGTGATGAGCTACCAGTTCGGCACGAACTGGTCGGGCTTCTCGAGCTTCGCCGGCGCCGTCACCGGGCCGCTGCTGATGTACGAGGTCATGACCGCGTTCTTCCTCGAGGCCGGTTTCCTCGGCATCATGCTGTTCGGCTGGAACCGCGTGAGCCCGCGCGCGCACTTCGGCGCGACGCTGATGGTCGCGATCGGCACGCTGATCTCGACGTTCTGGATTCTCGCGTCGAACAGCTGGATGCAGACGCCGCAGGGCTTCGAGATCGTCGACGGCCGCGTCGTGCCGACCGACTGGTTCGCGATCATCTTCAACCCGTCGTTCCCGTACCGCCTGTTCCACATGGCGATCGCCGCGTTCATCGTCGCTGCGCTGGTGGTGGCCGCGACGGGCGCATGGCACCTGCTGAAGGGCCGCCGCGACAAGGGCGTGAAGAAGATGTTCTCGATGGCGCTGTGGCTGCTGCTCGTGCTCGCGCCGCTGCAGGCCGTGATCGGCGACCAGCACGGCATCAACACGCTGAAGCACCAGCCCGCGAAGATCGCCGCGATCGAAGGGCTGTGGGAAACCGAGAAGGGCGGCACCGCGCTCAACCTGTTCGGCATCCCGGACATGAAGGCGGAAACGACCCGCTACGCGGTGAAAGTGCCGCACCTCGGCAGCCTGATCCTCACGCACAGCTGGGACGGCGAGATCCGCGGGCTGAAGGAATTCCCGCCGGAAGACCGCCCGAACTCGACGGTCGTGTTCTGGAGCTTCCGGATCATGGTCGGCCTCGGCATCGCGATGATCGGCCTCGCCGCGCTCGCGTGGCTCCTGCGCCGCCGCGGCAGCCTGTATGAATCGAAGTGGTTCCAGCGCTTCGCGCTCGTGATGGGCCCGACCGGCTTCGTGTCGCTGCTCGCGGGCTGGGTCACGACCGAAGCGGGCCGCCAGCCGTGGGTCGTGTATGGCGTGATGCGCACCGCGCATGCGGTGTCGCCGCTGTCGGTGCAGCAGGTCAGCCTGTCGATGATGACGTTCGTGATCGTGTACTTCCTCGTGTTCGGCACCGGCGTGTACTACATGCTGAAGCTGATGAAGGCCGGCCCCGCGCTGCCCGACGTGAAGCACGACGACACACCCGACACGCGCCCCGATCACACCGCGCGCCGCCCGATGTCGGCCGTCGACGAGCTGATCGAGACCGTCTGACCCACCCCGGGTCCACCCCATTCCGCACACGAGAAAACCTATGGACGTCACCGTAATCTGGGCCGCGATCATCGCATTGGGGCTCTTCATGTACGTCGTGCTCGACGGCTTCGACCTCGGCATCGGCATCGTCTTCCCGTTCTTCCCGGACGAGAAGGAACGCGACCTGATGATGAACACGGTCGCGCCCGTGTGGGACGGCAACGAGACGTGGCTCGTGCTCGGCGGTGCCGGGCTGTTCGCGGTGTTCCCGGTCGTCTATTCGACCGTGCTGTCGGCGCTGTACCTGCCGCTGATCTTCATGCTGGTGTGCCTGATCTTCCGCGGCGTGTCGTTCGAGATCCGCGCGAAGGCGCGGCGCACGAAGCAGCTGTGGGATCTGGCGTTCATCGGCGGCTCGGCCGGCGCGACGCTGTTCCAGGGGATCGCGCTCGGCGCGTTCCTGCAGGGCATCAACGTGAAGGACGGCGTGTTCGCGGGCGATGCCTTCGACTGGCTCACGCCGTTCAGCCTGCTGACCGGCCTCGGCCTGATCGTGACCTATGCGCTGCTCGGCTGCTGCTGGCTCGTCGCGAAGACGGAAGGCGACCTGCAGCGGCGCCTCCATCGCGTCGTGTGGCCGCTGACGCTCGTGCTGCTCGGTTTCATCGCGGTCGTCAGCCTGTGGACGCCGCTGCAGGATCCGGCCATCGCGCAGCGCTGGTTCGATTCGGGGCTGTTCTGGCGCCTGCTGCCGGTGCCGTTCCTGGTCGCGGCGTGCGCGGTATGGATGCGCCGCGCGGTGCGTGACCGGCATGACATGACGCCGTTCGTGCTCGCGCTGGCGCTCGTGCTGCTCGGCTACGTCGGCCTGCTCGTCACGCTGTTCCCGTATGCGATTCCTCAGACGATGACGATCTGGGAAGCCGCGGCGCCGCGCTCCAGCCAGACCTTCACACTGGTCGGCGCAGCGGTTATCCTCCCGATCATCATCGCCTACACGACGATGGGTTACTGGGTATTCCGAGGCAAGGTGCGCCATGAAGACCAGCATTACTACCACCACTGATTCCGCCGAACACTCCGCCGCGGCGGCCCCCCGGCCGCGGATGCGCGGCTGGATGTGGTTCGTCGTCCTGTGGGCCGGCGGCGTGATCGGCGCCGTCACGCTCGGTTACGCGTTCAAGATCTTCATGAACCTGACGCTGTTCGCGGTGAAGTAGGCCCCTTCCGCGTTGCACGCCGGAGCGCATGCCGGGCCCGTTCCGCGCAATCCGCCTCCGGCGCGCCACCGTCGCCGCCGGCACGCCGCCGTGGCGATCCTCCTCCCCGGCATTCACGCTTTCACGCGCCGGCGCGTGCCCCGCTCACCGCTCGCACTTCGTCGCGCACATCGCCTTGTCCACTTCCGCGAAGAACGCCTGGTAGTACTCGGGCTCCATGACGGTCTTGGTACGCGAATCGCCGGCACTGTCCCACACCGTACGATCGAATCGCGCCCGCACGATCGCGACGTGCGCGTCCCGCCCCGCCCGAACCGTCACGATCGCGGCCACGCGTTCATGATCGGGCTTCGTCGGCAGCATCCCGATGCGCGCCTTCAGCGCGCCGCGCAGCAGCTGACGCCACTTCGGGATCAGCGTGTCGCTGCGCCCCGCTTCCACCAGCCCCGAATCGCGATCGACCGTCACCGGCGCGTAACCCTGTGCGCGCAGCGCGCCGGCCACCGCGTCGAGCGCGCGCGCCTGCGTCGCGTCCGCATAGCGGCGGTCGCTGAGCATGCGCAGCGTCTGCTGCTCGGCATCGGTCAGGTCGACTTCGGTCTGGCTCGAGCTGTAGCGCACCAGCGATCCGCCGTTGCCGATCTGCCGCTCGTTATCGGCTTTCGTCGCGCATCCGGTCAGCGCCGCGAACAGTCCGGCACAGGCGAGCGCCAGCGCGCCGCGGCCGCGCACGGGCGGCACCGCGGCCGGGCGGTTCGTCTCACGACGTGCCGCGCGCCGGACGCGTAGACGGTGGCGAAATCCGGTTGCCCGGGCGTCGGGTGGCGATATGATCGTCATCGGGGCGTTCTCTCCTGTCGGCGCCATGATAGGGAGGCGCCCCGGCCGCCACAAACGACATTTTTTGACCCACTGTGTAGCTTTTCTTCGCGATCTCACGATGCGCCGATTGCCGCCCCTGAATGCGCTGCGCAGCTTCGAAGCTGCCGGCCGCCTGCAGAGCCTCACCCTCGCCGCCGACGAACTGAACGTGACCCAGAGCGCGGTCGCGCAGCAGATCCGCGTGCTCGAATCGTTCTTCGGGCAGAAGCTGTTCGAACGCGACGGGCGCTCGTTGCGGCTCACGCCGCGCGCGCGGCATTACCTCGTCGACGTCGCGAGCTGCCTCGGCCGGCTCGCGCAGGCCACGAGCCAGATGCTCGAACCGGTCGGCGGCCATCCGGTGCGGATCAACACGTCGGTGTCGTTCGCGCATGGATGGTTGCTCACGCAACTGGCCGCGTTCCAGGCCGGGCATCCGGATATCGACGTGCAACTCGTCACGACGCCCGACACCGAACGCGACCAGTTCGACGAAACCTGCGACATCGTCATCCGCCGCTATACGCCGGAGCTGCGCCGCAAGGGGTTCGTGTCGCGGCCGCTGCTCGCGACCGTGGCGGTGCCGGTGTGCGCGCCCGGCCACCCGGTGCTCGATGACGCGCGCACGCCGGCCGACCTGCGCAACGCGCCGCTGCTGCATTACGCGGGCTTGCCGCAGGCATGGCAATACTGGTTCCACCAGGCGGGCTCGGTCGTCACCGAGACGCTGCGCGGGCCGTTCTATCGCGAGTTCTTCCTGATGACCAAGGCTGCCGCGAGCGGGCTCGGCGTGTGCCTCGCGCCGCGTGCGGTCGTGCGCGACGATCTCGAGCACGGGCGGCTCGTCGCGCTGTTTCCGGAAGTCCACCTGGAAGGGCCGCCGTTTCACTGCCTGTATCGCGACGACGGCGATGCGTCGCTGCGCACGTTCGTCGACTGGCTGTTCGCGCGGGCGGAGGCGCTGGAAGGGGCGCCGCCGGGATAGCCGACGACGCGCACGGAACTCGCCGCTTCCGCTGCCGGATCGACGAAGCCCGGTATACGGGGAATCGCCCGGGCGCTTACTTTTGCCCGCGCAGCGCCGCTTCGATCTTGCGATCGGTCTTGTACTGGCTCAGCGCATACACCGACCAGATCGCGGCCGGCAGCCAGCCGATGATCGTGATTTGCAGGATCAGGCAGATGATCCCGGCGATCGGGCGGCCGATCGTGAAGAACTGGAACCACGGCAGCAGCAGGGCAAGCAGAAGGCGCATGAACAAACCTCTCGGTGCGTCGTTGAACGGGTGATGCGTGGCGAATATGCCGGTACGGGCGACAGAATTCAAGCCGTTCGTCGCGATACCCGCCTGCTACACTCGCGCGTCGTCGAACGAAGCACGACGAGAACAACAACGGAGAAAGAGGGCAATGAACACCCCGTCGTCACACCACGGCCACGAGCCGCCCGCCGTCACGCACCCGAAGAAGGCCCGGCGCCGCTGCGCGGCCGTCGCGCTCGCCGCGCTCGCCGCCGTCGGCGTCGCGCACGCCGAAACGAAGCCGACGACGCGCTACGCGATCAACCTGACCGGCGACAGCGGCAGCGAAATACCGCTGAGCAGCGAGCCCTACAGCTGGACCACGCACGACGGCAAGGTGCTGTCCCAAGGCGTGACCGATGACAAGGGGCATGCCGCCGTCACACGGCAGGCGGGCGAGACGCACTATGTGCTGGAGACCGTCAACACCCGCTGGATCTACACGGTCGACAACGCGTGCTGGGCGCGCCGCGACGCCGCCTTCGCCCGCTGCGCGAAACTGACCGACGCCGTCAACCTGGTCGCGCAGCGCATGGCCGACGACACGCGCGACGAGCAGGCCGCGGCCGCCCGGCGCCGCGATGCCGCGCTCGCCCGTTACCGCGCGGCCGCGGCGGCCAACGACGACGAACTCGTGTGGCTGGGCCCGCTGCCGGCCGAATGGTCGAGGGACGACGTCCAGAAACAGCTCGACGACGTGTACGGCAAGATCAAGCACGAGCTCGACAATCTCGGCGATGCCGACATCGACGTGTCCCGCTTCGTGTGCAGGTCGCCCGACCAGATCGGCCCGGCTCCGGACCAGCAGGCCGTGATCGACTACATGAGCAGCCTGCGCGAACCCGGCTCGACGACGCCCGCGCAGTGGACGGCGCTCGTCGAGGCCGCGCGCAAGGGCAACTGGCTCGCGCGGCTGCAGATCTTCGTCGCACTCGGCTCGCGCCCGAAGGACGACCTCGTGTCGGTCTACCGGCGTATCCAGCTGATGGGGTGGCTGCAGGCGAACCACGTCGGTGCGCTGTACACCTACTACCTGGGCGAACTCGCCGCAACCGGCTATTTCGAAGGGCCCGGCCCCGGCGCCACGTCGCCGATTCCGTTGTATGCGGCCATGCACGGCAGTTATGCGGCGATGAAACGCGCGGGCGATTCGCTCATGGCGCGGGACGAGCCGGACGTGCAGGCGATCGGCAAGCGCATGCACGATTGCGCGGTGCAGATGATGCCGGTGCTGTTCGCGAAGTAGACGCGGGCAGCACCTCACGCGACACACCGGCAGCCCGCCGCGCGGCCGGCGGCGGGCAGTCCTGCGGCGTCGCGTCGCTCAGCGACCGATACCGAGCCCCGGCAGCACGCCGGTATTCTCGGCCACCACCGCATGCAGCAGGCGCGGGTCGGCACCGAGCAGCCCGAGGATCGTCGGCGCGACCTGCTTCGTGCCGACCGTGTCGGTCACCGTGCGCGCGCGATGCAGGCCCGGATACGACACGAGCAGGCCGAGGTGGCTGTCGTCCGGTGCGTTGCCGCCGTGCTCCTCGTCCTTCTTCGTGCTCGACGTGTAGATCACGCCCGGATTCGGCTGGACGACGATGTCCGGCGTGCGGCCGTTGGCCGGGTCGCCGAACCGCTCGGCGAGCGCCGCGCCGTACAGGATGTACGCCTGCGGGCCGTCCGCGCAGATCCCCGGCGCATTGCAGCCCAGGTTCGCCTTCAGCGTCTGCACCACGGCCGTGCGCTGGTTGCGGTCGCGCAGCCAGATCAGGCCGACGTCGTCGGTCTGCACGAAGCCCGTGCCGACCAGGCCCGAACCGTCGTTCAGGTTGCCCGTCTTCGTGTTGTTCTGGCCGAAGTTGCCGTTCGGGTCGAGATAGTTGTTCGCTTCGAGCAGCTTCGTCAGCGTGTCGCCGTTCTTCACGAGCTTCGTGTGATCGGTCGGCGACTGGCCATGCTTCGACGTGACGATCACGGCCGTCGACGAATACAGGTTCGCCTGCTTCAGCGCCTCGACGACATGGCCGATCGCGTTGTCGACGTACGTGATCGCGTTCGCGACCTGCCCGTTCGGCGTGAAGTTCGCATCCAGGTAGCCGCCGCCCTTCGTCACCCCCGCCTTCTGCGCGACGCTCAGCGTCTGGAAATCGGCGCCGAACAGCGTCGGCACCGGCGCGCGCTTCGTGCCCGTCGAGTCGCGGCCGTTGATCTGGTTGATCAGCGCCTGCACATGCAGGTTGTCGAATTGCGCGGTATGCGAATAGACGTCCGTGTAGTCCGTCTGCGTCGCCGGGTCGATCGAGTTGATCTCGGTGCGCGCGAGATCGTCGACGCCGGTGCCCGACGGGCCGTTCAGCCAGTCGTAGCCCCATGCGTGCTTGTCGGCCCACGCGGTGGTCGCGTTCGGGATGCCCGCCTTCACGGCCTCGAACACCGTGTTGGTCTTCACGTAGTTGTGCGGATAGACCGGCACGCACTTGCCGTCGACCTTCGCGTTCGGGATCGCCTGCGGATTGAATGCGCCGCCGCCGTTCAGGTGAACCAGCGCGCCGCCGTTCTCGGCGTCGATGCCGGTCGTCTCGTCGAACACGACGTTCCAGCCCTGCTTGCCCGTGCAGCTCGTGTCGCCCGGCGCGTACAGGTTGCGATCGTACGACACGTCGTAGAACAGGCCGGCCGTCTTCGGCGAGCCGCCGGTCACGAGCGCGGCGAGGCCCGGAAACGAATCCGACAGGCCGGGCGTATAGGCATTCGTGTAGGTCACGCCGCTCTTCGCGAGCACCGCGATATTCGGGCACGTGTTCGCGCCGATGCAGCGCGCGAGATCCTGCTCGTGCAGGCCGTCGACACTGATCAGCAGCACGTGCTTCACGACGCGGCTCGCGTGGCCGCGGTCCTCGCCCTGACGGTTGCCGTCCTGCTGCGCCGCATGCGCGCCCGCGCCTGCGAGCGCCAGCGCACCCGCCACCATCCCCACCCACTTCCGCTGCTTCCCAAGGAAAGACATGATCACCCCACCTCATCGATTGACGTTGAACTGCGTGACTTGCCATCAGGCGCGCAAGAATATGGCTGTGCCGTGGGTCGCTCGCATGAAGCGGGGCTTTCTGTTTTCTATCAAACGTAACCAATCGCAAGTGACACGATGCGGTCGCAAACCAGCGTGGCCGGGCGCACGTTGCGGACTCGCGCGCTCACCGGCAAGCACCGCCCCGGTGCATCGGCCACCGTCCGCGGCGTCACCCGCCGCACGATTTTTTTTCCGGCTTGGCGCGCGACTATTGGCGTGTGATAAAGGGTTTTCCCTGACCCGGAGCAAGAGTATGTCGACCCTGGAAGCCCTCCGGTTCGTGCTGGACGATGCACGCACCCCCGAAATCATTCGCCACCACGTCGTCGACGCGTTGCAGTACGCGTTGCGCAACTACGGACAGGTGTTCACCGCGAAGGAAGTCGAATGGCTGGCGCAGTGGGACGACGCGCGTCTGCCGCTGGCCGCGAAGAAGGAATTGGGCAAGCGCGAGGAACCGGCGATCGCCGCGCGCTGAAGGCAGCGCGCCGCCGCGCCCGAACGGAGGAACGGACGCGGCGGCGGCGGACGGCCTGCTTACTGCAGGCCGAAATCGACGCGGGTGGTCGCGCCCTTGTCGTCGATGCCCTTCGCATCGAGCTTCGGCGCAACGACGAACACGCGGCTCGAATCGATCTTCCCCTCGAGGTACTGGCGCACGGCCTGCGCGCGCTGCTGCGCGAGCGCACGCAGCGCGTTGTCGTCGGCCGGCGCGTGTTCGGCGAGCGCCTTCTTCATGTCGGCATCGGGCAGCGTCTTCTGCAGGCCGATCAGGTTGCGCGGCTTCTTGAAGTCGGCGGCCTTGTATGCGCGCGTCAGGTACTTGCTGTACTCGGCCGGCTCGACCTTCACCGACATCGGGTCGATGCTCTCGCCCTGCCCGATCACGTCCTTCAGCTTCTGCTGGCGCACCAGCCGCTCGACGTACGCGTCGCCGAGCCCCGACGTGTCCTTCGCCGGGTCGACGCGGCCGATCAGGTCGAGGCGGATCGACGGCTTCTCGGTCAGCATCTTCACGACGGTGTCGAGCTTCTTCTGCTGCGCGTCGTCGAGCTGGTACGAGCCCGGCGCGAATTCGACGTAGCCGAGATCCTCGCCGCCGCTGCCGAACGCATGCGCGAGCAGCGAGAACGGCGACGTGACGGCCTTCGCGATCAGGTTCAGCACCGCGCGCCAGATCAGCCCGCCGACACTGAACTCGGGGTTCGACAGCGAGCCCGACACCGGCAGGTTCACGTCGATCTGGCCGCGCGTGTTCTTCAGCAGCGAAATCGCGAGCTTCACCGGCAGCCTGGTCGCCGTGTCGTTCTCCACATGGTCGCCGAACGTGAGCTGGTCGATGAAGATGTGGTTGTTCGCCTTCAGCTGGTCGTTCGCGAGCTCGTAATGCAGGTCGACGTTGAGCTTGCCCTTCGTGATCGGGTAGCCCGCGTACTTCGCCGAATACGGCGTCAGGTTGGTCAGCTCGATGTCGTGCGCGGTCGCGGTGAGGTCGAGCGCCGGTTTCTCGATCAGCGGGTTCACCGAACCCTTGATCGAGATCGGTCCGTTGCCCGCGAGGTTCGCGGCGACGTCGACCGGCGCGGACGTCGTCGAATCCGTGCCGAACGCGCCGACCGTGCCCTTGATCGCAACCAGGTTCGCCGTGTAGTTCGGCTTGATGAAGTTGTCGGTGTAGGTGACGCGGCCGTTCTGCAGCAGCAACTCGCCGAAATGCATCCGCACCGGGTTCTGCGGCGGCTGCGCGGCCTTCACGACCACCGTCGCCGACGCGGCGGCCGGCGCGGACGCCTGCTGCGCGGCGGCAGCCGGCGGCGTCACGCCCGGCGACAGCGGCACCGGTTCGCCCTTGCTCGCGTCGCGCGTGAGCGACTGCGCCGGGCCCGTCTCCTTCGCGACCACGTCCTTCAGGTTCAGCCGCCCCTGCGCATCGAGCAGCACGCGGCCGTAGAAGTTCGAGAACGTCACGCGCGCCGCGTCGACGTCGGTGCCCTTCTCGTCGTAGTTCGCCTTCAGGTTCGTCAGCGCGAGCGAGCGCCAGCCCGCGAACGGGTCGGAGGTCGCCTTGTCGAGCATCCGCACGTCGACGAGCGCGACGTCGCCGCGATAGGTCGCGCGCGGTGCGTCCTTCACCTGCGCGAACGTCAGGTTGCCCTGCGCGTTGAGCAGCGCGCTGGCGATCGTCGCGTTCAGCGCGCTGCCGAAGTACGGCTCGAACGCGGCCGCGTCGAGGCGGTTGCCGTTGATCTTCAGGCCGAGCTTCAGCGGCTGCGCGGTCACGTCGCCCGTCACGTTCAGCGAGCCCTTGCGGTTCAGCGTCGCCTTCAACTGCACGGGCAGCGGCTTGCTCATGTCGTCGCTGATCTTCTGCACCGACAGGTCCAGCGGCTTGATCGCCAGCTTCACCGGGCGCGGCGTCGACAGGTCGGTGAAGTTCGCGGACGAATCCTTCACGTTCAGCGCATCGATCCGGTAATGCCACGACGGCGCGGCGGCCTCGGCCTTGCGCGCGACCGTGCGCTTCGGCACCGACGCCTGCGCGGGTTCGGCCAGTGCCGCGAGGTCGATCCTGCCGTCCTTCAGGCGCTGCACGTCGAGCGCGAGCCCGCTGGCGTCGACGCTCGCGATCTCCGCGGTGCGCGCGGCAACGTCGACCTTCGCGATTTTCGCGCTCGCGTCGGGCAGCACGATCGCGGGCGCCTTCGCGTCGGGCGTCGCGATCTTCAGCGACTTCAGGCTGACCGTGCTGTCGGCGACCTGCGCGGCGAGCGGCGTCTTGCCCCAGTCGGCCTTCGCGTTGACGGTGGCGCCGAGCGTGCCGTCGAGCACGCGCGCACGCGTGGCCTCGCCGAGGTACGGTTGCAGCGCCGGCAGCGCGAGGGCGGCGACCGTCAGCTTGCTGTCGGCCTGCTTCTCCGCGAGATTGAACGTGCCTTCGGCCGTCACGTCGCCGCCGCGCGACAGCGACGTCGACAGCGTGTATTTCGCGGGGGTCTTGCCCTGCATCGAGAAGCCGTCGAGCGTCGCGGCGAGCTTCGTGAGCGACAGCGCGGTCGGCGTTGCCGGCACGCGGTCGTCGACGTTGACGGTGCCGCCGTCGATCGCGAAATGGCGGATCGTCAGGTCGAGCGGCGGCGCCGCCTTCGCGGCGGCTTCGACCTTTGCGCCGCTGGCGGCGGCTACCGCAGCCGCGGAAGCGGCCGCGGCGCCCGGCGCCGCCGGCTTGCCCTCGGCGGCGTTCGATGCGGCTGCCGGCTGCGCGGCGAGCTTCTCGACGTTCAGCACGCCCTGCTTGTCGCGCGACAGGTCGACCACCGGCTGGTCGATCCGGATCTCGTCGAAGTGCAACGCGTTGCGCAGCGGCTCGAGGCTGGCCGCCGCGACATGCACGCCGCGCGCGGCGAACAGCGGCGCGGACGCGCGGTCCGTCACCTTCGCGTCGTTCAGGTCGACGGTGCCCGATACGCGCAGCGCGGGCGTCTCGCCGCTCATCACGAAATTGACCTTGAGGTCGCTGCTCAGCAGGCCGCTCGTCACGGCCACCGGCAGCTTCGCGGGCACGTACGAGATCAGCTTCGGCACGTCGAGGCCGTCGAATTTCAGCGCGATCTCCGATTCGCGCGACTGCGCGAACGGCTTGGTCTTGCCGTCGATCGCAATCGGGCTGCCGTCGAAGCGCGCGCGCAGCTTCGGCTCGACGAAGATGTCGGTCTTCGATGCCAGCGTCGCGATATACGGAATGCCGAGCGTCCAGTTGTCGACGACGTGCTTTTCGTTCAGCAGGCGATCGTCGAAATCGATCCGGCCGTTGTTGACCTGGATGTTCGACACCGAGAACTGCGTCGGCTTGCTTTCCGGTTTGGGCGACGGCGTCGAGAATTTCTCGATCAGGTCGGTGAAATTGAAGCGCTGCGCATCGTAGCGGACGATATGGAAGCGCGGCGAGTCGAGGCGGACTTCATTGACGATCGGCGCACCGCGGAACAGCGACGACCACGACGGCCGCACGACGAGCTTCGCGATGTCGATGAAGTCGCCCTGCCCGCCCTTGTCGCCGAGATGGATGCCGTCGGCTTCGAGGTTCAGCGTGTACGGGTTCAGCGCGATGCGCCGGATCGTGGCGGGGCGGTCGAGCTGCTGGCTCAGTTGCTGTTCGGCGATATGGCGGATCAGCGGCGGCGCCGCGAAGAACCCGAGCAGTCCGAATAAAACGAGGAAGATCAGCAGGCCGAGGCCGATGCGCCGGGTGCGGCGCGAGCGTGCAACGCCACCGAGGGCATGGAGGGTCGAGGATACGGTTTCTTTGTCTGCGCTTGCCATGCTTGAATGCCTCGGGATGGGATGCCGGCCGTACCGGAGAACCGGTCGGCCGCGCACGCTATCCCGAAAGTATAGGCTCAGGAGGTGACGGTACGGGGTTCGGGCGCCGTCGCGCCCGCCGGTCGGACAACGCCGCCGGTCATCCGTTCATTTCCGGACGACGACGGGCGGCATCCACGACCCGTCGCTCGCCTGCGGCTTCGGTGCGTACAGGCGCAACGCGAGTGCGAAATCGGCGCGCGGCGCCGGCAGCCAGTTGCCCGCATGCGTGCCGCCCGGCGACGCCGACACGACGATGTCGATCGACCCGTCGTGGTTGCGGCGCAGGCGGTCGCGATCGCCGAGCGAGCGGCGCGCCGACCCGACGTCGGGCAGCGCGCCGTTCGTCGCATACGGCGTGAGCGTCCAGAACGCGCGAACCGGCGGCAGCGCGCCCGGCGCGAAATGCAGCACGTAGCGGTTCGCTCCGTTCAACTGATGGCCGTCGCTGTCGACACGCACGATCGCGAGCGTTTCGTCGTCGCGCGTCGCGGTGCCGAACTGCGTGTAGGCCGCGTACGCGCGCAGCGTGTAGTCCTGGCCGTACTTGCCGGCCGTATCGCCGATCCAGCTCCAGCCGTTCGCGTTCAGCAGGTTCGACGGCGGGGTCGCGAGCCGCGCGCGCGCCTCGGCGACGCCGGCCGTCGCGGCCGCGAGGCGGTCGCCCGTCCACAGCACCGGGTAGCCGGCCGACACGCCGATGTCGCCGAGCAACGCCTGCGCGTGTGCGTCGTCGGCGGGCGCCGGGTTGTCCTGCAGCGCCTGCGCGAAGCGCGCGAAGAACGCCTTCGGGTCGAGCGCGGCCACCTGCTCGGCCGGCGTGCCGCCGCCCACCGCCTCGGACGGCGCGCTGCCCGCATGGACCGCCACCGACGCGCCGCGCGCCGCGCCCGTGTAGACGGACAGCGGCACCACGCGGATCGCGCGCTGCAATTTCTTCACGTTCGTCAGGTCGCGCCCGCCGCTCGTCTGCAGACGGACTTCGAGCCACGCGTTGGCCGACGGGACGTCGATACGGACCGCCCCCTTCGGCAGCGTGCCCTGCCAATCCTTCGCGGCGAAGGCAATCGTTTGCGATCGCACACCGCCGCGTGTGCCGCGTGCAGCCACGCTCGACGACGACCACAGCACGTTCGTCCACATGTCGAGCGCACGCGCGTCCCAGTAACGGCCGCGCGTGTCGGGCAACGTGACGATCACGGGTTCGGCGGCGACGTCGAGCCAGCCGGTCGAGTCGAGCGTGTCGACGCCCGGCAGCGGCGGATTGACCGCGCCGACGGGCGGCAGCGCCTGCGCGTGGCGCAGCGTGTTGAGCGGCGCCTGCCCCGGCTGCGCGCCGTCGCCGCCGGTCGCCGCTTCCTTCGCGACGTCCATCAGCACGAGCGGATACGCGTATACATAGGAGTCGGCGACTTCCGCGCGCATCCAGCCGGTTTTCCGCTGAATGGCATCCGGTTGCGACGCGCACCCCGCAAGCAACGCCGCCAAGGCCAGCGACGCGCACACGCGCCGCAGAGAAACTGATTCCTGCTGGTTTTCAATCATCGAGTACTGGCCGAATATCGTTCTTTTCAGTCAACGCCTTGTGCGACGCGCGAATGGCGAAAGCAAGGCACCCCAGCGTGCCCGGATAACCGTTTCGTGACGTTGCGTAACGGTGGGCGCTGATGTCAGGCCGGTATCATAGCGCCTACGGGCATCCCCTAATATGCCGAATAGCTGGCCGAACGCTAGCCGTATTGTCGACAGATGCGAAATAGTTCTGGCGATTTGCAACAAAACAGGGGATATCGGAGCGACACACGCTCAACGCGAAACAATCTCGAGTGCGGGGGCCGGCTGGTCGATTGACGAATGGTGTCACTAATGACACCATTCGATGCGGCTAGCGTATGGAAGATCCTCGAACTCATGAGGCGCGAGCCCGCGAACGTGCGATTCAACGATCAGGTGCGACAGGTTCTCGACGCGATCGATCGACTGAAGGAACAGAAATCATGACTCAAGACCACTTTACGTACCGCGTAACGTGGTCCCCGGAGGACGGGGAGCACGTTGGCCTGTGCGCGGAATTCCCGTCTCTTTTGTGGCTCGACGCAACGCCGGAAGGTGCGCTGGCCGGTATTCGCCGGCTGGTCGCCGATGTCATTCGCGACATGACCGCAAACGGAGAAAAGGTGCCCGAGCCGATCGCCGACCGCACCTACAGCGGTGAATTCAAGGTTCGCATCCCGCCGCAGGCACACCGAGCGCTGGTGATCCAGGCCGCCGAGCAGGGCGTCAGCCTGAATCGTCTCGCGAGCGCCAAGCTCTGCGCCTGATCGCGCAGTCGAGCGCAAAGGCCCGCCCCTCCCGGATGTCGGTCAGGAATCCGGGAGATTGCTTTTTCCGCGTTGTGACACCCTGTGTGCATCGGCACGCGCTGCCACCGCTTGACCTTACCATCATGGGAATGTTGATACTGGTTCCATTCGCGGCACGAGCCGTGCATTCAGGGAATCCGACATGACAGAATCACTTGCCTCCACAGCGCTGCACACGATCGAGCTGAGCGTCGACGGCATGCATTGCGGCGGCTGCACGGGCCGCGTGCAACGGGCGCTGGCCGCGGTGCCGGGCGTCGTCGAGGCGGCGGTCGACCTCGACGCGCACGCGGCGACGGTGACTGCGCAGGAAACCATCGACGCCGCGCGACTGATCGAGGCGATCGGCGCAGCCGGCTACGGCGCCTCCGTACGCGCACCAGTGCTCGAAGTCGCCGCCGCCATGCAGGCGCATCCTGTCGAAGCATCACCCACGCCGATGGCCGCAGCCGCTTCGACTGCCGGCCGCCCGCTCCCGGCCACCAGCACCGTCGAACTCGATATCGACGGGATGACCTGCGCGTCCTGCGTGTCGCGCGTCGAGAAGGCGCTGGCGAAGGTGCCGGGCGTCACGCGCGCGTCGGTCAACCTCGCGACCGAACGGGCGACCGTCGATGTCACGGCCGACGTTTCCGCCGCACAACTGGTGGAAACCGTGAAACAGGCAGGCTACGGCGCGACACCGACCGTAACGGATGCAGGCTTTACCGCGCTCGCCCCCTCCTCGCCTGCCGCGCCCGCCAGCATCGAACTCGACATCGACGGGATGACCTGCGCGTCCTGCGTGTCGCGCGTCGAGAAGGCGCTGGCGAAGGTGCCGGGCGTCACGCGCGCGTCGGTCAACCTCGCGACCGAACGGGCGACCGTGGACGCCGCGCCCGACGTTACCGCCGCCCGGCTCGCCGAAGCCGTCAAACAGGCCGGATACAGCGCGACGCCGGTTGCCGGCGCGGCCATCCCGCCGGCTGCTTCCACCGCCCCCGCCGACCTCGAACTCGACATCGACGGCATGACCTGCGCGTCCTGCGTCGGCCGCGTCGAAAAGGCGCTGGCCGCCGTGCCGGGCGTCGCCCGCGTTGCGGTCAACCTCGCGACCGAGCGCGCATCGGTGCACGGCGCCGGCGCCCTCGACGCCGCCACGCTGATCGCGGCCGTCACCACCGCCGGCTATCGCGCGTCGCTCGCCGACGCGTCGTCAGCCGGCGCCGGCGCGCAACCGGCCGGTGCCGCGCAGGACCCCGAAACACGCAAGCGCCTCGAAGCGATCCGCGAACGCGATCTCGTGATCTGGTCTGCGGTGCTGAGCGCGCCCCTGATCGCGCCGATGCTCGTCGCGCCGTTCGGCATCCACCTGATGCCGAACGGCTGGGTCCAGCTCGTGCTCGCCTCGATCGTCCAGTTCGGCTTCGGCGCGCGCTTCTATCGCGCGGCCTGGCACGCGGTGAAGGCGCGCACCGGCAACATGGACCTGCTCGTCGCGCTCGGCACGTCGGCCGCATACGGGCTGAGCCTGTGGATGCTGCTGCGCGGCACCGGCCATTCCGGCCATCTGTATTTCGAAGCGTCGGCCGTCATCGTCACGCTGGTGCGCTTCGGCAAATGGCTCGAATCGCGCGCGAAGCGCCAGACCACCGACGCGATCCGCGCGCTGAACGCGTTGCGTCCCGACCGGGCCCGCGTCGTCGAGCACGGCATCGAACGCGACGTGCCGCTGACGCAGGTGCGTGTCGGCACCCGCGTCAGCATCCGGCCCGGCGAGCGCGTGCCCGTCGACGGCCGGATCGTGTCGGGTCGCTCGCACATCGACGAATCGCTGATCACCGGCGAAAGCCTGCCGGTGCCGAAGGACGATGGCGACCCCGTCACGGCCGGCTCGATCAACGGCGAAGGCGCGCTCGTCGTCGAAACCACCGCGATCGGCGCGGAGACGACGCTCGCGCGCATCATCCGCCTCGTCGAATCCGCGCAGGCCGAGAAGGCGCCGATCCAGCGGCTTGTCGATCGCGTGAGCGAGGTGTTCGTGCCCGCCATCCTCGGCATCGCCGTGCTGACGCTGGCCGGCTGGCTGATCGCCGGCGCCGGCACGGAAACCGCGATCCTCAACGCGGTCGCGGTGCTCGTCATCGCGTGCCCGTGCGCGCTCGGCCTCGCGACGCCCGCCGCGATCATGGCCGGCACAGGCGTCGCGGCGCGGCGCGGCGTGCTGATCAAGGATGCGCAGGCGCTCGAACTCGCGCAGCGCACCACCGTGATCGCGTTCGACAAGACCGGCACGCTGACCGAAGGCAAGCCGTCCGTGACGGCGTTCGAAGCCGTCGGCGTGCCGCATGACGAAGCGCTCGCGCTCGCGGCGGCGGTGCAGCGTCAGAGCGACCATCCGCTCGCGCGCGCCGTGGTCGCCGCGCACGACGCCGACGTTGCCGCACGCGGCAGTGCGGTGCCGCCGGCAAGCGCGGCCGATGCGCGCGCGGTGGCGGGACGCGGCGTGGAAGCCCGCGTCGGCGGGCAGTTGCTCGCGCTGGGCAGCACACGCTGGCGCGACGAGCTCGGCATCGCCGTGCCGCCCGCGCTCGACGCCCGCGCGGCGGAGCTCGAACGCGCGGGCAACACGATCTCGTGGCTGATGCGCGCCGATGCGCCGCGCGCGTTGCTCGCGCTGATCGCTTTCGGGGACACCGTGAAGCCGGGCGCCCGCGACGCGATCGCGGCACTGTCGGCGCGCGGCGTCGCGAGCGTGCTCGTGACGGGCGACAACCGTGGCAGCGCGGCGGCCGTCGCGGCGGCGCTCGGCATCGGCGAGGTGCATGCGCAGGTGCTGCCCGACGACAAGGCGCGCGTCGTCGCCGAGCTGAAGCGCACGCACGGCGGAATCGTCGCGATGGTCGGCGACGGGATCAACGATGCGCCCGCGCTTGCCGCGGCCGACGTCGGCATCGCGATGGCCACCGGCACCGACGTCGCGATGCACACGGCCGGCATCACGCTGATGCGCGGCGACCCGGCGCTCGTCGCCGATGCGATCGACATCTCCAGACGCACGTACCGGAAGATCCAGCAGAACCTGTTCTGGGCGTTCGTCTACAACCTGGTCGGCGTGCCGCTCGCGGCGCTCGGCTGGCTGAACCCGGTGATCGCGGGCGCGGCGATGGCGTTTTCCAGCGTCAGCGTCGTGACCAATGCGCTGCTGCTGCGGAGATGGAAAGGGCGCGCGCACTGAGCGGGTGTGGGCGGCGCGTGCAGGACGGTCGAAGGGTCGGAGGGCCGTTCGGCTGTTGGTGTTTGATGGTCGGGGTCGGTTGCTTGGGGCTTGGGGCTTGGGGCTTGGGGCTTGGGGCTCGGCGCTCGGCGCTCGGCGCTCGGCGCTCGGCGCTCGGGGCTCGGCGCTCGGCGCTCGGCGCTCGGGGCTCGGGGCTCGGCGCTCGGGGCTCGGCGCTCGGGGCTCGGCGCTCGGGGCTCGGGGCTCGGGGCTCGGGGCTCGGGGCTCGGGGCTCGGGGCTCGGCGCTCGGCGCTCGGCGCTCGGGGCTCGGGGCTCGGGGCTCGGGGCTCGGGGCTCGGCGCTCGGCGCTCGGGGCTCGGCGCTCGGCGAGCAGGAAGGATCGGGAGTGTGGATGGTGCAGGCCGCCCGCGACGTACCCGGTTGGCCGCAAGTCCCAGCTGAGCGCCTGCCAGCCGATTCAGCCCGGAATGACCGGCTTGATCAATGTCGTCGTGATCGGCGCGAAGCCGCACGCACGATACAGCGCGCGGGCCGCCGTGTTGTGATTGAACACCGACAGCCCGATCTCGGTGATGCCGTAGCGGCGCGCCTCGGCGTCGAGCGCATCGAGCGTGCGTGTGGCCCAGCCCTGGCGACGCCGGGACGGGACGATGTCGAGGTCGTAGATGAACAGCGTGCGGTTCGGCCCTTCGGGCACGATCGCGTACCAGAGGTCGCCCACCGCGTCGCCGCTGGCGGTGTCGACGAGCACGACGAGGGTCTGGCCGGAGGTCCGCAAGCCATCCGGCAGCAGCGTGTCGAAACAGGCGCGCGCCCGGCTGGTCGCGTCTTCGACAGCATTTTGTCCGGATGAAACGAGATCGCGCGCGTAGCCGTCGATGGCTCGCGTACGGTACGCGTGGAATTCTCTGGCCGTCATCGGCCGCATCTGCAGCATGGCCCGGTCACCGTGAACGGATTCGGACTTCCAGTGTAGCGGGACGGTCGCGCCGGCGCGCGATGCGGCGGCGGAAAGCGGGCAGGCAGGTGCGGCGGGGGCCGCGAATCAGCGAATCAGCGAATCAGCGAATCAGCGAATCAGCGAATCAGCGAATCAGCGAATCAGCGAATCAGCGAATCAGCGAATCAGCGAATCAGCGAATCAGCGACGATACAGGACGATCGGCACGAGGTGCGCACGGCGCACGCGCTCGGCTTCGGCACGACGCGCAGCGTACGAGTATTCGGCGTCGAGCGGCAGGTGGGGCGACACGAAGAGGTCGTCGATCTTTTGCAGCAGGGCGAGGATGAAGCTCATGTGAGACTCCTGACAGACGTGGCTAGGGTTTTCCCTTAGATGGACGCTATTCTAAGGGTTTTCCCTGAACTCTGCCAGCGCACCGCATCCATTTGCCGCATGCGCGCGGCGCCTGATCGCCGACGCGGAACCGCGATCCTTGCTCCGTCGGGCTCCCAGGATAGGGTCGAAACGATTAGCGCGTGCGGTGCGCACGTTTCGCGACAGCCGCCTCGCGATTTGCGTTGCGCTGGAGCCGGTCGACTTGCGACAGAAGCGCCTCGTGATGCTCCTCGAGCGTCATCAGCGTTGCCTGCTGCGTCGACAGATCGGCCGCGAGGCGATCGATCCGCTGCTGCTTCGTGGCGACGTCCTGCTTCAGGTGCGCGATCTGCCGCGTCTGAAGCACCAGCGCAACGAGCCCGGCCAGCACGACGACGGCCAACGCCAGCAGCAGGCGGTTGACGCGGCGCATCTCGCGATCGGCGGTGCGCGTCAAACCGTCGACGTCGGCCTGCAGCGCGGCGAGGCGGTCGGTCAGCGGGCGCAGGTGCGTATCCGGATCGAAGACCGGCGCGGCCGGTTGCGCGCGCTCCACCGACGGCTTCGTGACAAAGGACGCAGCGGAAGCCACCGGCTGGGTGGCAGGGGATACGGTGGTGTCGGGGTGCGGCGCGGCGTCCACGGCCTTCGCCGTGTTCGCCGTGTTCGCCGTGTTCGCCGTGTTCGCCGTGTTCGCCGTGTTCGCCGTGTTCGCCGTGTTCGCCGTGTTCGCCGTGTTCGCCGTGTTCGCCGGGTTCGCCGGGTTCGCCGGGTTCGCGGCGATTGCCGGCTTGGTCGGCTCCGCCGACGCCTGAGGCTCGACGATCGACACCGCGTCCGGTGCCGGGCTCGCCCCGGCCGCCGCTCGCGCCGTGTCGACGCTCGTCACGACTGGCGCAGATTGCTCTGCTGTCGCGTCGCTTGCACCGGCAGCCGCCCGACGTTTGCCGCCCGACGACGCGCGACGCTCCTTCACGGCGTCGCCGGAAGATCTCCCTTCGCGGGATTTGACGGCGGCGGCAGCGGCGACAACAGCCTGCTCAACTTCACCGCCAGCTGCTTGCGCTTCGGCCACCTTCGGCGCCGTATCATCGGCCGCCTGCAGCCTGGTCGCCGCCATCGTGACGGCGTCGGCCGCGGGCACATCGGCGGCCTTCGTTGCAACACCACCCGCCACGGGAATATCGACCGCCTTCATCGCAACAGCCCCGGAGGCCGGCACGATGTCGGCATCTGCAACCTCCTCACCTTGCGGCACCGAAACGCCATGGGCCACCGTCGCGACTTCCGGCGTCACCGCGCCCTCTACCGCTTCCGCATGTGCCGCCGCGCCCGCCCCTTCCCGCGCACCGAACCCGTCCAGCGCCGGCTGCCGCCCGGAGGCGACATCGTCCGCGATATCGACCGCTGCATCGGCCTGCGCCCCCGCTTCGTCGCGAACCGCAACCGGCGCGCGTTCGCCCGGCTCCAACACCGGATCGCCGAACAGGTCGAGCGTTCGCTCGTCCCGCGACGCGTCGGCGGCCGGCGCACTGCCGGACCGCGCCGTCGCCCTCGCGGACGTACTCCCCGCGGCAGCAGCCGAGCGCTGGCGGGAACGGGCCGACGAACGATTGGAACGGGAACGGGAGCGAGGCGAGGAAACGGATTCGGTCATGGAAATCGGATAGCGGGGCCCGCGAACACGGAACCGGATGTCGAACGGAATCGGTGGTCGGCCATTGTCGCATGCCCCGTTGCCGATTCAGCCTATTCGTCGCCCGACAGCCCGTTGCCCTCTTCAAAACGCGTCACGCCCTTCAGCGCGCGCAGCTTGTCGCAGATCGCCTGGTATTCGAGCGCCGACACCCGCGCGAGCGCGATGCGCACCTCGTCGTGCTCGCCCGTGTCGTCGGCACGCTGCACGATGAACTGCTTCACGCGCGCACTGTCCGGGCCGAGTGCCGCATGCAGCGAATCGAAGTTCAGCGTGCCGCTCACGACCGTCAGCGCGACCTGGCGGCGCTGCCGCACCGTGAAATAGCGCCGCTCCAGCGGCTTGATGCCGGCCAGGATGATCAGAATGATGATCGTCGCCGAAATCGACGCGACGTACAGCCCGCCGCCCACCGCAAGGCCGATCGCGGCGACCGACCACAGGCTCGCGGCAGTCGTCAGCCCGCGCACGATCTCGCCGCGCAGCAGGATCGAACCCGCGCCGAGGAAGCCGATGCCCGACACGACCTGCGCGGCGATCCGCGACGGATCGAGCATGATGTGGTCGCTGCTACCGAGCACGTCGGCGAAACCGAACGCCGACACGATCATGATCAGCGTCGAACCGACACAGACGAGCATGTGCGTGCGCAGGCCGGCGGCCCACGACAGGCGCTCGCGCTCGAAGCCGATGACGCTGCCGAGCGCCGCCGCGAGAACGAGCCGCATCACGAGTTCCAGGTTGCTCAGCATGCGATTTATCTCCTTTTTTGGTGCCGGCCGCGCGGAATGTTTTATCCTTGGCCCCGGCCGCGCCGATCCTCCGGGCCGCGCCGACACGTTTCGAACCCAGCGCTCAACCCCGTCATGTCCGTTTCCGACTCCGCTTCCGCCCAGGCCGCCCAGCTGCGCCACCATTTCGCGCACGTCGTCTTGCCGATCTGGCGGGGTTCAGGGTTCGACCAGACATTGCAGCTGCCGTTCGAAGCCGTCGATCCGGCCACCCACGCGCCGCTGCCCGTGACCCGTTATCGCGCAATGGCGTGCGCACGGCAACTGTTCGTGTTCGCGCAGGCCGGCGACACCGCGCACGCAGCCACGCTGTTCGACGCGCTGGGCCGGCGCTTTCGCGACACGCGCCACGGCGGCTGGATCTACAGCGTCGACGCGCAGGGCGCGCCGCTCGACACGACCAAGGATCTCTATACGCACGCATTCATCGTGTTCGCGTGCGCCGCCTGGTATGCGGCGTCGGGCGACGCCGCCGCGCGCACGACGGCCGAGGAGACCGCCGCGCTGATCCGCGACCGTTTCGCGCCGCACCCCGGCGACGCGCTGCTCGATGCGGCGCGCCACGCCGATTTCTCGTCATCCGGCAGCGGGGCGCTGCAGAATCCGCTGATGCACCTGACCGAAGCGTGGCTCGCGGCTGCCGATGCATTCGGCGACGCGGCGTTCGACGACGCGCTCGCGCACACCGCGCAGGCCGTCGAGCGCACGTTCGTCGACGCGGCGACCGGCTGCGTGGCCGAGCTGCCGCTCGGCGCGGCAGACAACCGTTTCGAGCCCGGTCATCAGTTCGAGTGGTTCTATCTGGTCGATGCGGCCGGCGCGCGGCTCGCGCAAACGGGGCTCCCCGCTGCGCTGTCGCGCGCGTTCGGCTTTGCGGAGCAATACGGTGTCGATCCGCAGACGGGCGGCGTCTGCGCGGCGCTCGATGCACAAGGCGCGTGCGTCGACGGCACGCAGCGGATCTGGGCGCAGACGGAGTACCTGCGCGCGCTCGCGACGCACGGCGGCACGCCGGCCTCCGCGCCGCTCGCGCGGCAGATCGAGCGCTTCGCCGCGCGCTTCCTGCATCCGCGCGGCTGGTTCGAGTGCAAGACGGCTGACGGGCAGGTGTCGCGCGCCGACATGCCGTCGACGACGCCCTACCACCTCGCGACCGCCTACGCGGCGCTGCCGGCCGGTTCGTAACCCGTCCCGGCGAACGCCGATGCCGCGCGTTCGTCGCGTGCGGCACGGCCATCGCCCAGTTCGAATACCGACACGGCCTGCATCAGGTGCGCGGTCTGGTCGTTCAGCGACGCGGCCGCCGCCGCGACTTCCTCGACCAGCGCCGCGTTCTGCTGCGTGAGCTGATCCATCTGCGTGACGGCCTGGTTCACCTGCTCGATCCCGACGCTCTGCTCGACCGACGCCGAGGTGATCTCGGACATCGTCTGCACGACGCGCGTGATCGACGTCGATACCGTCCGCATCGCTTCGCCGGCGCGCTCGACGAGCTCCGCGCCGCCGTTGATCTGCGCGACCGAATCCTCGATCAGCGCCTTGATCTCCTTCGCCGATTGCGCGCTGCGCTGCGCGAGCGAGCGCACTTCGCCCGCGACGACCGCGAAGCCGCGGCCCTGTTCGCCGGCCCGCGCGGCCTCGACGGCCGCGTTCAGCGCCAGGATGTTGGTCTGGAACGCGATGCCGTCGATCACCGAGATGATCTCCGCGATCCGCCCCGAGCTCTGCGCGATGCCGCGCATCCGGTCGATCACGCTGTCGACCACGCCGCCGCCGTGGCTCGTCGCCTCGAGCGCCGCGTCGGCCAGCGCGCTCGCCGCACGTGCGCTGTCGGTGTTCTGACGGACGGTTGCCGTCAGCTCCTCCATGCTCGCGGCCGTTTCCTCGAGCGATGCGGCCTGGGTGCCGGTGCGCGCCGACAGGTCGGCGTTGCCGCCCGCGATCTCGCCCGCGCCGAGGTGGATCGCATCGGACGCCTGGCGCACCGTGCGCACGGTGCCCGCGATGCTCGTCTGCATCGTCGTGAGGCCGCGCAGCATCCGGTCGATCTCGAACACGCCGCCTGCCCGCACGACTTCATCGAGCCGGCCCTGCGCGATCCGCTCGAAATGGCGGCCGGCTTCTTCCAGCGGCGCGACGACCGCGCGCCGCGCGGCCGCGTAGATCGCCGCGCTCGCCACGAGCATCGCCACCAGCAGCACGATGCCGACCGACTTGAACCACAGCATGCCGCCGTCGATCGTATCGAGCGCCGAGCGGCTCGATGTGCCGCCGTAGTCGGTGAAGCGGCGCAGCTCGGCGATATAGGCGTCCTGGATGCCCTGCGTCGGCTGGTCGAGGAATGCCTGGATGTTGTCGGCGTCGAGGAACTGCACGAGTTCGCCCAGCGCGCCGCGCAGCGCGCGATAGCGCTCGGTGAGCGCCGCGACGCGCGCGCGGTTGGTCTCGTCGACCGGCTGCACGGCCGTCAGCGCGGCGAACGCCTTGTCGGCTTCCGCGAGCGACGCGCCGGCATGGCGGATGATGTCGTCCGGCTTCGGGCCGCCGCGCACCATCCGCGTGCCGGCGCGCGACAGGTTGATGCGCGCGTCGAGCAGTTGCTGGGTGGCCTGGCTCGCCGCGCCGACCTGCGTGATCGCGACGTTCGACAGGTCGTCGACGCCGGTGCGCGTCGACGTGAGCGCCCAGAAGCCGAGCGCCTCGATCGCGAACAGGAAAAGGCAGAACACGGTCAACACGCCGAGCAGACCCGACGCGAGCTTGATTTTTCCGAACATGGGGGAGATTCCTGGAAAGCGGACGATGAGGCAATGCCCCGGCATTAGCGGCATTTCTTCGTCGGACTTTAGGACCGGGAGACGGCAAAGTTCACGTTGCTCCTGCATTCCCGCGGAATCGCCGGCAAACCGGGGGATCTTCGGTATTCGACGCAATAATCGCGTCGCATCGCGCCGGAATTTGCACGAAATGCGGACGAATTTCCTTGCTTATCCGCAGCCCCCTTCCTAGAGTTCAGCGCAAGCGGGCGCTCATTTCGAAGGAAGTTCGATGACCGACATCACGGATCACGCGCGCGGCGCATTGCGCGCGCAACCGTTCAGCATGCTGCTGGGCACGGAGCTGATGCATATCGGCGACAACGAAGTGTCGCTGTGCCTGCCCGTGCGCGAAGAACTGCGGCAGCAACACGGGTTCGTGCACGGCGGCGTCATCAGCTACCTGGCGGACAACGCGCTGACGTTCGCCGGCGCGCTCGTGCTGGGCCCGCGCGTGATTACGGCCGAATACAAGATCAACTATCTGCGGCCGGCCGTGAACGGCACGCTCGTCGCGCGCGCGAAGCTCGTGTACGCGGGCCGGCACCAGGCGACCTGCCAGTGTCACGTGTTCGTCATCGACGGCGATCACGAACGGCTCGTCGCGATCGCGCAAGGCACGATCAACCGCGTCGGCGACGGAAAGATGCCGGATGCGCCGGAAGAGACGGCCTGACGGGCGGCACCGGCCGGTTCGACGAGACAAGCCGCGAAACGCCGAAGCCACAGCGCGTGTCGCACGGCCTGGCCGAAGGAATGCGAGGATTTTCGAGCCGTTCGGCAAGTCTCGCCTCGAACCGATCGCGAACGGTGCGGTCGAGCTTCTTCCAGGCCTTCAACGCAGGTTCGAGCAACGCGAACTCAAAGGTCAACCAGCTTGACCTTGACGACTTTCCCGTTGGCTCGCGACTCGACGAGCGCGTTGTCTTCGATATCCTCGAGACGTTCGACCATCGCCTCCCATGTCTTCGCCGGGATGCAGTAGAACGCCGGTTCGTTGTGGCTCAGGATCGCGACCGGGAAGCCCTCGCCCGCCGCCACGGTTCCCGTCGGGTTCCGCTTCAGCTCCGAAACGCTCGCCGTCACGCTGGCCAGAATGGTGTGGGCATGTCCGCTCCTGATTCGATCGAAATTTCACCATACCTTGTTCGGTACCAACTTTAGCTCTATCCAGAATGCCCTCACGATAACGCCGGGTTTGCTCCCGAACCGCGAGCTTCGACGCGCTACTCGGCCCCATCCCCCGCCAGCGGCAAAAACCGCGGCGCCACCCGCGCCCGCACGTTGCCGTTCTCGTCCGTTCGATAGATCCCGCGTGCGACGTTATGCGGATGCGCGACCGCATCCGCCACGCTCAGCAGCGGCGCGAAGCACACGTCGGTGCCTTCGAGCAGCGCGCGCCAGTACGCGGACGGCTGCTGCGCGAACACGTCGGCGAAACGCGCCTTCAGCGCGGGCCAGCGTGCGCGGTCGTACTGCGATGCCGGATCGACGTCGGTCAGCCCGAGCCGTTCGACCAGCAGCGCGTAGAACGGGGGCTCGAGCGCGCCGATCGTCACGCACTCGCCGTCCGCGCAGCGATACACGTCGTAGAACGGCGCATCGTGGAACAGGCTCGGCTGCGCGCCGTCGAGCTGCCCGTTCGCGCGCGCCCACAGCGCGAGCGAACCGAGCATCGACACGATGTCGACGATCGCGCCGTCGACCACCCGCCCCGGCCCGCCGCCGCGCACGTCGAACAGCGCGCAGACGATCCCGAACGCGAGCCCGAGCGCGCCGCCCGCATCGCCGACGACGGTCGGCGGCAACCCCGGCCGGCCGTCGCGCGGCGCGGACAGCGACAGCAGCCCTGTCAGCGCGACGTAGTTCAGGTCGTGCCCGGCCGCGGCGGCAAGCGGGCCGTGCTGGCCCCAGCCGGTCATCCGGCCGTACACGAGCTTCGGATTGCGGCGCGCGCAATCTTCGGGCCCGAGGCCGAGCCGCTCCATCACGCCGGGCCGCAGGCCCTCGATCAGCGCATCGGCCTGCGGGATCAGGTCGAGCGCGGCCTCGCGGCCGGCCGGCGACTTCAGGTCGAGTTCGACGATCGTCTTGCCTTCGCGCAGCAGGTCGCCGTCGCGGGCCTTCAATGCGTCCGGCGCGCTCGTGCGGCCGGCCGGGCGCGCTATCAGCGTGATCCGCGCGCCCATCCCCGCGAGCATCCAGCCCGCGAGCGGGCCGGGGCCGAGACCTTCGAATTCGATGATGTGGATGCCGGAAAGCGGCGCGTTCAATGACATGAGAGCCTCGCTGAAATGCAGTCGGGACAAGAGCGGCGAAACCGCCCGATTCTATGCGAATGCCGGCGCTCGCCGGCCACGTCCGGCTAGCCCGCCGCCGCATCCGTACGCTGCGCGTCCAGCGCCTCCCGCATCGCCCGCACGATCGCGTCGCGACGCGCGTCGATCCGCTCGACGGGCCCGGCCACGCCCATGGCCAGCGGCAGGCCGTTCCAGCCGTCCGCGATCACCATCGAGATCATCGCGGCGCCCTGCGTGACCGTATGCGCCGAATAGGAATAACCGAGCCGGCGCGTCTGTTCGACCTTGTCGAGCACGACGTCCTCGTCGATCGTCCTGCCCGATTTCCCGATCCGGCGAATGCTGCGCGATACGAGCCGGCGGATCGTGCTGTCCGGCTGAAGGCTCAGCAGCGCCCAGCCGAGCCCCGACATGCAGATCTCGCGACGCGTGCCGATCGGCGCGTAGAACTGGATCGGAATCGTATGCGAGCCCTCGACCGCGTCGATGTACTGCACGTACAGGTCGCTCTGCACCGCGATCACGACCGCCTCGTGCGTGCGCAGCGCCAGCCGTTTCGCGACGGCATGCCAGTGCCGCCGGCTGCCGGCCGCCGAATCGACGAGCGCTTCGCCGAGATTGACGAGCCGTGCGGTCGGCGCATACGCGTGGGTTGCGTCGTCGTACGAAAGATAGCCGAGCGCCTTCATGCTGGTCAGCAGCGCCGCCGCGCTCGACCCCGGATACCCGCAACGCGTGGCGATCTCGCGCACGCTCAGCGGCCGCTGCAATGCGCTGAAGAGTTCCAGCACCTCGAACACGCGCGCCGCGCTCTTGACCACGTTTCCGCTCATCCCGCCCTCTCCGCTGCAACCGGGACGGGCCTTCCACATATGTGGAACGGAATTTCCCGCCGCCAACCGTCGTGACGATACTAGGCTTCGGCCCGCGGCGTGAAGCCCCGCGGCACAGAACACACGGAGACATCATGGCAGCCTTTCTGATCCGTGAACGGCAGGGCCCGATCCTGACCGTCACGATGAACCGTCCCGAAACCCGCAACGCCATTTCGGACACCGATGCGATCGACGCGCTGACCGAATGCTGCGACGACGCGAACCGCGACGAGTCGATCCGCGTGCTGGTCCTGACCGGCGCCGGCACGACGTTCTCGTCGGGCGGCAACGTGAAGGCGATGCGCGCATTCATGGAATCGGAGTCGCACGACCTTGCCGCGATCCGGTCCGGCTACCGCCACGGCATTCAGCGCCTTGCACGGGCGTTCCAGCAACTCGAGGTGCCGGCCATCGCAGCGGTCAACGGCCCGGCGATCGGCGCCGGCACCGACCTCGCGTGCATGTGCGACATCCGCATCGCCGCCGACGGCGCGCGCTTCGCCGAGAGCTTCATCGCCCTCGGCCTCGTGCCCGGCGACGGCGGCGCGTGGTTCCTGCCGCAGATCGTCGGCGCCGCCGTCGCCGCCGAAATGTCGTTCACGGGCGACGCACTGGACGCGCACGCCGCGCTGCGCTGCGGGCTCGTGTCGCGCGTCGTGCCCGACGGCGAGCTCCTCGCGCACGCCCATGAACTGGCCGGCCGCATCGCCCGCCACTCGGGCACCGCGTTGCGCCTGACCAAGCGCCTGCTGCGCGAAAGCCGCCATGCAAGCCTCGACACGGTGCTCGACCTGTCGGCGTCGTATCAGGCGTTCGCGCACGCGACCCCGGAACATCGCGCGGCGGTCGACGCACTCTTCGCCGCACGCGGCTGAACCCCGACGCATCACGGCCGTGCAGCCGGCGCGTGCCGGTCTGCCGGCGCATCGCATCCCCATCGAAGGAGACATCGTCATGACCAGCAGTAACGAAGGCGCGCTCGCGGGCGTGCGTGTGGTGGACCTGAGCCGCGTCTATGCGGGGCCGTTCTGCGCGCAGACGCTCGCCGACCACGGCGCGGACGTCATCAAGATCGAACCGCCGCAGGGCGACGAAACGCGCGACTGGGGGCCCGCGATGCCGAACGGCCTCTCCAGCTACTACTGGGGGCTCAACCGCAACAAGCTCAATCTCGCGCTCGACCTGTCGCATCCCGACGGACGCGACGTGCTGTTCCGCCTGCTCGAGAAAGCCGACGTGCTGGTCGACAACTTCAAGCAGGGCACGCTCGAACGTTGGGGCATCGGCTACGAAGACTGCCTGCGCGAGCGCTTTCCGCGCCTCGTCCACTGCTCGATCTCCGGATACGGCACCGACGGCCCGCTCGCGCGGTTTCCGGGCTACGACGCCGTCGCGCAGGGCCTCGCCGGCTTCATGTCGATCAACGGCGAGCCGGGCGGCATGCCGCTCAAGGTGCCGTTTCCGGTCGTCGACTTCGCGGCCGGCATGAGCGCCGTATCGAGCGTCCTGCTTGCGCTGGTCGAACGGACGCGCTCCGGCCTCGGCCAGCACGTCGACATCGACCTGTTCAGCACGGCGCTGTCGATGCTGCATCCGGTCAGCACGAGCTGGATGGCGACCGGCGAGGTTCCCGTCGCGACCGGCAACGTGTACGGCGCGATCGCGCCGTACGGCGTCTATCCGTGCAAGGACAAGCCGGTCGCGACCGGCGCCGGCAACAACCGCACGTTTGCGCGGCTCGTCGAAGCGCTCGGCGTGCCGGAGCTGGCGCGCGATCCACGCTTCGCGACCAACGCGCAGCGCGTCGCGCATCGCGATGCGCTCGACACGCTGCTCGGCCAGCTGACCGCCGAGCTGCGTGCCGACGAGGTCGTCGAGCGGCTGATGCACGCGGGCGTCGCGACGGGGCCGGTGAACACCGTCGCCGACGCGTTCGGCCATCCGCAAACCGCTCGCAACGCGATGTTCGTCGACACCGACACGTACATCGGCGCAGGCATCCCCGCCAAGCTTTCCCGTACGCCCGGATCGATACGCCGGCCGCCGCAGCCGTTCGCCGCCGACACCGACGCCGTGCTCGACGCGTTCGGCATCGACGCGGCGCGCCGGGACGCGTTGCGGCAGGCGGGCGTGCTCCACGACACGCGCGCGAATGCTGCCGGGAGCGCGTCATGACCACGCCGGGCGCATTTTCCTCGCTGACGGGCGACGACGCCCCGTCGATCCTGCGCAACGACGACGACGGCATCGCGTGGCTGACGATCCATCGCCCGCACGTCGCCAACGCGCTGTCCGCCGACGCGATCCGGCGCCTGTGCGACGAACTGGTCACGCTCGACGACAACCCGTCGATCCGCGTCATCGTGATCCGCGGCGCGGGCGAGCGCGCATTCAGCGCGGGCGTCGATCTCGGCGATCCCGAGATTCGCGGGATGCGGCCGATGCGCGGGCTTGCCCGCAACGTGCACGAGCTGATCCTGGAACTGCGCAAGCCGACCATCGCGGCCATCAACGGCTTCGCCGTCGGCGGCGGCTTTGAAATCGCGCTCGCGTGCGACCTGCGGATCGCCGCCGATCACGCGACCTTCGCGCTGCCCGAGGCGCGCGTCGGGATGGGCGCGAACTTCGCGAGCGTGCTGCTGCCGCGCCTGCTGCCGCGCGCGATCGCGATGGAGCTGCTGTTCACGGGCCGCCGCCTCGACGCGGACGAGGCGCAGCGCGTCGGCTTGCTGAACCGCGTCGTTCCCGCCGCCGCGCTCGACGACACCGTGCGCGAACTGGCGCGGACGATCTCCGAAAACGCGCCGCTCACGATCCGCCGCATCAAGGAAACCGCGACACGCAGCCAGGGGCTGCCGGCGGCCGCCGCGCTGCGGCTGGACGTCGGCCCCGACGTCTACGCGAGCGAGGACCGGATCGAGGGCGCCCGCGCCTTTCTCGAGAAACGCAAGCCGGTATTCAAGGGGCGCTGAACCGACGCGGACAGCAGCACCCCGCGCGCAACCGCTCCCAGAACGCGGGCGCGCCACAACAAGACATGGAACGGAGACACCTTCATGCAACGGAAAGCATTCCTGATCGGCGCGTGCGTGCTGAGCGCCACGTCGGCGCACGCATCGTCGGTCACGCTGTACGGGATCGTCGACAGCTACGTCGAATTCGACCGCATCGGCAGCCTGTCGAGCCTGCGGCAAAGCGGCGGCGGATCGTCGACGAGCCGCATCGGACTGACGGGCGTCGAGGATCTCGGCGGCGGCACGTCGACGAAGTTCGTGCTGGAAAGCGGCTTCTCGCCGGCCGACGGATCGTTCCAGGGCGGCACGCTGTTCTACCGGCAGGCCTACGTGTCGCTGCAGAACACGCGCTACGGCGACCTTCGGCTCGGCCGCCAATACACGCCCGCGTTCTACGTCGTGTACGACGGCGATCCGTTCGGGCTCAACGAACGGCTGTCGCCGCTCGCGCTGCTCGCGACGTCGACGGACACGATCACGAGCAACACGACGCCGCCGATTCCGCGCTTCAACCAGGCGGCGTCGTATCTGAGCCCCGACTGGAACGGCCTGCGCATGATGGCCACGTACGGCTTTCCGACGCCCAACGCGCTGTCCACGCAGGCCGGGCGCAACTACGGCGCCGGGCTCCAGTACCGGATCGGCGGGCTCTATCTCGGCGCCGGCTTCCAGGGCGACACGTCGGCCGGCAACCTGGCGCCCGTCGTCTCGCCGTCGACGACGCGCCACTACGTGTTTGCGGCCAATTACGCATTCGCGCGCGTCAAGCTGTACGCCGCGTTCCTGTACGGCGTCGGCACGGCGGCGCACCTGCCGGCGTTCTCGACCGCGAGCGCCGGCGCGTCGATCAACGTCGGCGCGCTCGATCGCGTGCTCGTCTCGGTCGTGCGTCGCGACGTGAAAGGCTCGGCGAACGACGCGACCGCGCTCGGCGTCGGCTACGACCATCCGCTGTCGAAGCGCACGTCGCTCTACGCCCGCTATCTGTACGTGAAGAACGGCGGCGGCGCCCGCAACACGGTCGTCGTCGGCCTGCAGCCGCAACCGGGCGGCACCGGGCAGGTGTTCGCGCTCGGCATCGCCCACCGCTTCTGACGGAGTGTCCATGACCCCGACCCTTTCCACGCATGCGACCGCCGCCGGCGATCGCGCGACGCAGGCGCTCTACCGGCGGATCTCGCGCCGGCTGCTGCCGTTCCTGATCCTCTGCTACACGCTGTCGTTCATCGACCGGATCAACATCGGTTTCGCGCACGCGCAGATGGCCGCCGAACTGCACTTCTCCGACGCCGTCTACGGGCTCGGCGCGGGCATCTTCTTCATCGGCTACATGGCGTTCGAGATTCCGAGCAACGCGCTGCTGGCGCGGATCGGCGCACGCAAGACGATTGCCCGGATCATGGTGCTGTGGGGGCTCGGCTCGGCCGCGACGATGTTCGTCACGACGCCCGCGCAGTTCTACGCGTGCCGCTTCCTGCTCGGCGTGTTCGAGGCCGGCTTCTTCCCCGGCATCCTGTTCTATCTCGGCGCGTGGTATCCGCCGCGGCAGCGCGCGAAGGCGTTCGCGCTGTTCATGACCGCGCTGTACCTCGCCGGGCTGATCGCCGGCCCCGTGTCGGGCGCCATCCTCTCGTTCTTCGACGGCGCCGCCGGCCTGAGCGGCTGGCAGTGGCTGTTCCTCGTCGAAGGGCTGCCGAGCAGCGTGCTCGGCCTCGTCGCGCTGCGCTTTCTCGACGACCGGCCGGACGACGCGCGCTGGCTGTCGGACGCCGACAAGGCCGCGCTGCGCGCCGCGCACGCGCACGCCGAAGCCGCCACGCCGGACGCGAACGCGGCACGGCCGCTGCTTGCCCACCGCGATTTCTGGCTGCTGTGCGCGGCCAATTTTGCGATCGCGGCCGCCGGCTATGCGCTCGTGTTCTGGATGCCCGTGATCCTGCATCGCGGCGGCCTGCATGGCGCGATGCGGATCGGGGTGCTGTCCGCGCTGCCCTACCTGTGCGGCATCGTCGGCATGCTCGCGATGGGCTGGCGCACCGAGCGGCGGCGCGAATGGCGCGGGCACGGCGCGGTCGCGATGCTCGCGTGCGCGGCCGCGCTCGCCGGGCTGGCGAGCACCACCGGCACATCGCACCTGATGATCGCGCTCTGCGTCGCGGTCGCCACGCACGCCGCGGCGCTGCCCGCGTTCTGGGTGCTGCCGGGGCTCGCGCTGCCGAAGCGCTCGATGGCGGTCGCGATCGCGGCGATCACGATGTCCGGCGCGATCGGCGGGTTCGCGAGCCCGTTCCTGATGGGCGTGCTCAACACGGCCACCGGGTCGATGCGCGGCGGCCTCTATTTCAACGCCGCGCTGCTCGCGGCCGGCGCCGTCGCCTTGCTCGGCACGCTGCGCACCCGCGCGGTGTCGCGCGCGAACGCCGGCTGACGGCATCGACCTCCCTTTACTCACCCTCATCGACTCCCATGAATTTCGACCTTGAACTCGAACACCGGATGATCCGCGACCTCGTCGCACGTTTCGTGCAGGACGAGCTGATCCCGCTCGAAGCGGCGGTCATGGCCCGCGAGGCCGACGGCCAGCGCTTCGGGCTGCTCGACGAAGAACGCGCCCACCTCGACGAGCGTTCCCGGCAGCTCGGCCTGTGGGGCCTCGACGCGCCGCTCGACGCCGGCGGCTCGGACCTGCCGGCCGTCGCGATGGTCGGCGTCAACGAAGCGATCGGCACGACCGTGACGCCGTACATCCTGCCGCCCGATTCGCCGAACCTGCGGATGCTGTGCGACGTGGCCGACGACGCGCAGCGCGCGCGTTATCTCGAACCGTACGCACGCGGCGTCACGCGTGCCGCGATGGCGATCTCCGAGCCGGGCGCCGGCTCTGACCCGGGCGCGCTGTCGACGACGGCCGTGCGCGACGGTGACAACTGGGTGCTGAACGGACGGAAGATCTGGATCAGCCATGCGCCCGAAGCCGACTGGACGATCGTGATGGCGCTCACCGATCGGAGCAAGGGCAAGCGCGGCGGCATGTCGGCGTTCATCGTCGACCGCGGCACGCCCGGTTTCATCATCGAACGGCGGATCCCGATGATCGGCGGGCTGTCGACCTACGAAATCGTGCTGGACGACTGCCGCATTCCGGCCGCGCAACTGCTGGGCCAGGAAGGTGCCGGCTTCGCGCCGATGCAGGCACGGCTCGCGAACCGGCGGCTGGAGATGGCCGCATGGTGCATCGGCCGCGCCGAGCGCGCGGTCGCGATGCTGTGCGACCATGCGAAACAGCGCAAGACCTTCGGCGTGCCGCTCGCGGAACGCCAGGCGGTCCAGTGGTGGGTCGCCGACGCGCTCACGCAGATCCACGCGTGCCGCCTCATGACCTACGAAGCGGCCGCGCGCGTGGATGCCGGCCAGGATGCACGCACGCAGATCTCGATGGTCAAGGTATTCGCCACCGAAATGGCGTCGAGCGTCATCGATCATGCGATGCAGGCGCTCGGCGCGATGGGCATGACGAAGGAAATGCCGTTGCAGCAGATGGCCAGCGAAGCGCGGCTGATGCGCATCTTCGAAGGCCCGACCGAGGTGCACCGCTGGGTCATCGCGCGCAGCGCGCTCTGACCGCGGTGCACCGCCCACCTTCACGATGGAGCCATGCGTTGGACACCCTGCATCTCGTCGACCCCGAAATCCGCCCGCTGCTCGAGACCTGGCCGACCGTCACGCTCGGCATCGACAACCTCGCGCAGTCGCGCGAACGCGTGCTG
Source organism: Burkholderia sp. 22088 (assembly GCF_052045915.1). Lineage (NCBI taxonomy): Bacteria > Pseudomonadati > Pseudomonadota > Betaproteobacteria > Burkholderiales > Burkholderiaceae > Burkholderia > Burkholderia sp. 22088. The sequence goes on along the minus strand of NZ_JBQEPY010000008.1, from coordinate 158,223 downwards.
CCGCTGCCGCCGCCCGACCTGGCCGGCAGCACGCTCGAACACCGCACGGTGCCCGGCCCCGCCGGTGCGCCGGACGTCCCGGTCCTCGTCTACCTGCCCGACCATCACGTGCGGCCACTTCCGGCGATCGTCCACCTGCATGGCGGCGGCTTCGTGCGCGGCAAGGCGAAGGATCTCGAGGCGGTGCACCGGCCGCTCGTGACGCAGCTCGGCTGCGCGCTGATCTCGATCGACTACCGGCTCGCGCCTGAAACCGTGTTTCCCGGCGCGATCGAGGATTGCTACGCGGCGCTCGCATGGGTCTTCCGCCATGCCGATACGCTCGGCATCGATGCGTCGCGGATCGGCGTGGCGGGCGAGAGCGCGGGCGGCGGACTCGCCGCGTCGCTGGCGCTGCTGGCCCGCGACCGCGGCGAATACCGGCTCGCGTTCCAGCATCTGATCTACCCGATGCTCGACGATCGCACCTGCACGCGCACGCCGCACCCGCATGCCGGCGAGTTCGTCTGGCACGCGGCCAACAACCGGTTCGGCTGGACCTCGCTGCTCGGTCACGCGCCGGGCATCGACGGCGTGTCGCCCTACGCGGCCGCCGCGCGCGCCACGCGGCTCGACGGCCTGCCGCCCGCGTTCCTGTCGGTCGGCTCGCTCGACCTGTTCCTCGACGAAAACCTCGACTATGCGCGGCGCCTGCTCCGCGCGGGCGTGCCGACCGAACTGCACGTGCTGCCCGGCGGCGTGCACGGTTTCGACATCGTGCCCGGCGCGCGCATCGCCGAAACGGCGCGCCGCCTGAGCCACGACGCGCTGCGCCGCTTCCTGCACGGCTGACGAAAACGACGCGGGCGGCCGAAGCCGCCCGCATCCGCGCCGATACCGCCGGCAACGATCAGAACGCGTCGCCCGGCACCCGCACCCAGCCTTCCATCAGCACGCGCGCGCTGCGGCTCATGATCGCCTTGGTGACGGTCCACTCGCCGTTCTCCTGCTGCTGCGCTTCCGCGCCGACGCGCAGCGTGCCCGACGGATGCCCGAAGCGCACCGCGTTGCGTTCGCCGCCGCCCGCCGCCAGGTTGACGAGCGTGCCGGGGATCGCCGCGGCCGTGCCGATCGCGACCGCCGCCGTGCCCATCATCGCGTGGTGCAGCTTGCCCATCGACATCGCGCGCACCAGCAGGTCGACGTCGCCCGCGTTCACGCGCTTGCCGCTCGACGCGACGTAATCGGCCGGCTTCGCGACGAACGCGATCTTCGGCGTGTGCTGCCGCGTCGCGATTTCGTCGAGCGTGTCGATCAGGCCCATGCGCAGCGCGCCGTGCGCACGGATCGTCTCGAACTTCTCGAGCGCCTTCGCATCGCCGTTGATCGCGTCCTGCAGCTCGGTGCCCGTATAGCCGATCGCTTCCGCCTCGACGAAGATCGTCGGGATGCCCGCGTTGATCATCGTCGCCTTCAGCGTGCCGACGCCCGGCACCGCGAGATCGTCGACGAGGTTGCCGGTCGGGAACATCGACCCGCCCGCGCCTTCCTCCTCGGCGGCCGGGTCCATGAATTCGAGCTGCACTTCCGCGGCCGGGAACGTGACGCCGTCCAGCTCGAAGTCGCCCGTCTCCTGCACCGCGCCGTTCACGATCGGCACGTGCGCCACGATCGTCTTGCCGATGTTCGCCTGCCAGATCCGCACGGTCGCGATGCCGTCGCGCGGCACGCGCGACGGATCGACGAGCCCGCCGCCGATCGCGAACGGGCCAACGGCCGCCGACAGGTTGCCGCAGTTGCCGGTCCAGTCGACGAACGCCTTGTCGATCGCGACCTGCCCGAACAGGTAGTCGACGTCGTGGCCGGGCCGCGTGCTCTTCGACACGATCACCGTCTTGCTGGTGGACGACGTCGCGCCGCCCATCCCGTCGATCTGCTTGCCGTACGGATCGGGGCTGCCGATCACGCGCAGCAGCAGCGCGTCGCGCGCGGCGCCCGGCGCCTGCGCGGCATCCGGCAGGTCCTGCAGCCGGAAGAACACACCCTTGCTGGTGCCGCCGCGGATATAGGTCGCGGGAACCCTGATTTGAGGAATGTGAGCCATGTCCGTGTTCTCTCCGTGGGCCCGTCAGGCCGCCTGCGACGATTCGAGGAAGTCCTGCGCGAAGCGCTGCAGCACGCCGCCCGCCTCGTAGATCGACACTTCCTCGGCCGTATCGAGCCGGCACGTCATCGGCACCTCGACGCGCTCGCCGTTCTTGCGGTGAATCACGAGCGTCAGGTCGGCACGCGGCGTGCGCTCGCCGATCACGTCGAAGGTTTCGGTGCCGTCGATGCCGAGCGTCGTCCGGTTCGTGCCGGGCTTGAACTCGAGCGGCAGCACGCCCATCCCGATCAGGTTCGTGCGGTGGATCCGCTCGAAGCCTTCGGCGGCGATCGCCTCGACGCCCGCGAGCCGCACGCCCTTCGCGGCCCAGTCGCGCGACGAGCCCTGGCCGTAGTCGGCGCCGGCCACGACGATCAGCGGCTGCTTGCGATTCATGTACGTCTCGATCGCTTCCCACATCCGCATCACCTTGCCTTCCGGCTCGACGCGCGCGAGCGAGCCCTTCTTCACCGCGCCGTCGACCACCGCCATCTCGTTGATCAGCGTCGGGTTCGCGAAGGTCGCGCGCTGCGCGGTCAGGTGGTCTCCCCGGTGCGTCGCGTACGAGTTGAAGTCTTCTTCCGGCAGGCCCATCTTCGCGAGGTATTCGCCGGCCGCGCTGTCGAGCAGGATCGCGTTCGACGGCGACAGGTGGTCGGTCGTGATGTTGTCGCCGAGCACCGCGAGCGGGCGCATGCCCTGCAGCGTGCGTTCGCCGGCCAGCGCGCCTTCCCAGTACGGCGGACGGCGGATGTACGTGCTCTGCGGGCGCCAGTCGTACAGCGGCGCCGCGCGCTCGCCCGCATCGGCGCTGCGCGCGAACATCGGCTCGTAGACCTTGCGGAACTGCTCGGGCTTCACGCTCGACGCGACGATCGCATCGATCTCCTCGTCGGTCGGCCAGATGTCCTTCAGCGTGACGGGCTTGCCGTCCGGGTCGTGGCCGAGCGCGTCCTTCTCGATGTCGAAGCGGATCGTGCCGGCGATCGCATACGCGACGACGAGCGGCGGCGACGCGAGGAACGCCTGCTTCGCATACGGGTGGATGCGGCCGTCGAAGTTGCGGTTGCCGGACAGCACGGCCGTCGCGTACAGGTCGCGATCGACGATCTCCTGCTGGATCTTCGGGTCGAGCGCGCCCGACATCCCGTTGCAGGTCGTGCACGCGAACGCGACGATGCCGAAGCCGAGCTTCTCGAGTTCGGGCAGCAGGTTCGCTTCTTCCAGGTACAGCTCGACCGCCTTCGAGCCCGGCGCGAGCGAACTCTTGACCCACGGCTTGCGCGTGAGGCCGCGCGCATTCGCGTTGCGTGCAAGCAAGGCCGCTGCAATCACGTTGCGCGGGTTGCTGGTGTTCGTGCAGCTCGTGATCGCGGCGATGATCACCGCGCCGTCGGGCATCTCGCCCGCCTTCTCTTCCCACTGGCCGGCGATCCCGCGCGCGGCGAGGTCGGAGGTCGGCAGCCGCTTGTGCGGGTTCGACGGGCCGGCCATGTTGCGCACCACGCTCGACAGGTCGAACGTCAGCGTGCGCTCGTACTGCGCATGGTTCAGCGTATCGGCCCACAGGCCCGCCGCCTTCGCGTAGGTCTCGACGAGCTTCACCTGCTCGTCGCTGCGGCCGGTGAGGCGCAGGTAGTCGGTCGTCTGGCCGTCGATGAAGAACATCGCGGCCGTCGCGCCGTATTCGGGCGCCATGTTCGAGATCGTCGCGCGATCGCCGAGCGTGAGGCTCGCCGCGCCTTCGCCACGGAATTCCAGATACGCGCCGACCACCTTTTCCTTGCGCAGGAACTCGGTCAGCGCGAGCACGATGTCGGTCGCGGTGATGCCGGGCTGGCGCTTGCCGGTCAGCTCGACGCCGACGATGTCCGGCAGGCGCATCCACGACGCGCGGCCCAGCATCACGTTCTCCGCTTCGAGCCCGCCGACGCCGATCGCGATCACGCCGAGCGCGTCGACGTGCGGCGTGTGGCTGTCGGTGCCGACGCAGGTGTCCGGGTACGCGACGCCGTCCTGCGCCTGGATCACCGGCGACATCTTCTCGAGGTTGATCTGGTGCATGATGCCGTTGCCCGGCGGGATCACGTCGACGTTCTCGAACGCCTTCTTCGTCCACTCGATGAAGTGGAAGCGATCCTCGTTGCGGCGATCCTCGATCGCGCGGTTCTTCGCGAACGCGTCCGGATCGAAGCCGCCGCACTCGACGGCGAGCGAGTGGTCGACGATCAGCTGCACGGGCACGACCGGGTTCACCTTCGCCGGGTCGCCGCCGCCATCGGCGATCGCGTCGCGCAGGCCCGCGAGGTCGACGAGCGCCGTCTGCCCGAGGATGTCGTGGCACACGACCCGCGCCGGGAACCACGGGAAGTCGCGTTCGCGCTTGCGCTCGATGATCTGCTTCAGCGAATCGGCGAGGATCGCCGGATCGCAACGGCGCACGAGGTTTTCGGCGAGCACGCGCGACGTGTACGGCAGCGTGTCGTAGGCGCCGGGCGCGATCGCGTCGACCGCGGCGCGCGCGTCGAAATAGTCCAGCGACGTGCCGGGCAGGGGTTTGCGGTTGGCGGTATTCATGATGTGGGGCGGAATTCGGGGTAAGACGTTCCGCGCGCGCCGGCGGCCCGCATCACGGGCGCCGGCGCGCGCGGCGGGCGTTTCAGCGCTTCTCGATCGGCACGAACTGCAGGTCTTCCGGACCGGTGTAGTTCGCGCTCGGGCGGATGATCTTGTTGTCGATGCGCTGCTCGATGATGTGCGCGCTCCAGCCCGACGTGCGCGAGATCACGAACAGCGGCGTGAACATCGCGGTCGGCACGCCCATCATGTGATACGACACCGCGCTGAACCAGTCGAGGTTCGGGAACATCTTCTTCGCTTCCCACATCACCGATTCGAGGCGCTCGGCGATGTTGTACAGCTTCAGGTCGCCCGCTTCCTTCGACAGCTTGTGCGCGACGCCCTTGATCACCTTGTTGCGCGGATCGGAGATCGTATAGACCGGGTGGCCGAAGCCGATCACGACTTCCTTGTTCTCGACGCGGCGGCGGATATCGGCTTCGGCATCGTCCGGCGAGCTGTAGCGGCTCTGGATTTCATACGCGACTTCGTTCGCGCCGCCGTGCTTCGGCCCGCGCAGCGCGCCGATCGCGCCGGTGATCGCCGAGTAGATGTCCGAACCCGTGCCCGCGATCACGCGGCCGGTGAACGTCGATGCGTTGAATTCGTGCTCCGCGTACAGGATCAGCGACGTGTGCATCGCCTCGACCCACGACTTCGACGGCGTCTTGCCGTGCAGCAGGTGCAGGAAGTGGCCGCCGATCGAGTCGTCGTCGGTTTCCGTCTCGATGCGCTTGCCGTTGTGCGAGAAGTGATACCAGTACAGCAGCATCGAACCGAGCGAGGCCATCAGGCGGTCGGCGATGTCGCGCGCGCCCGGCAGGTTGTGGTCGTCCTTCTCCGGCAGCACGGTGCCGAGCACCGACACGCCCGTGCGCATCACGTCCATCGGGTGCGCGGATGCCGGGATCTGCTCGAGTGCGGCCTTCAGCGCGTTCGGCAGGCCGCGCAGCGCGCGCAGCTTCGCCTTGTACGCGGCCAGTTCGGTCAGGTTCGGCAGCGTGCCGTGAACGAGCAGGTGCGCGATTTCCTCGAATTCGCACGACTCGGCGACGTCGAGAATGTCGTAGCCGCGATAGTGCAGGTCGTTGCCGGTCTTGCCGACCGTGCACAGCGCCGTGTTGCCGGCCGTCACGCCCGACAGCGCCACCGATTTCTTCGGCTTGAATGCGCCTGCGGCGGCCGGTGCTGCTGCGTCTTTCGTCTCGCTCATCTTTCCGTTCTCCAATATGTATCGTGGGTGTCATGTCCGCCGGGCGCGGCACGGGTGCGCGCGGCCCGGTTTCATGCAAGGCTTGCCGGGAATCGTGCCCGGCGCGCGGGCCGCGCTACTTCTTGCCCTGCGCGAACAGCTCGTCGAGCTTGCGCTCGTATTCGTGATAGCCGAGGAAGTCGTACAGCTCGGCGCGCGTCTGCATCGTCGGCACGGCCGCCTTCTGCGTGCCGTCGCGGCGCAGCGTCTCGTAGAAGTTCAGCGCGGCCTTGTTCATCGCGCGATACGCGCCGCAGCAGTACAGCGCGATGTCGACGTTCGCCTCGCGCAGCTCGTCGAGCGTGAACAGCGGCGTCGAGCCGAACTCGGTCAGGTTCGCGAGGATCGGCACCTTCACGGCCGCCTTGAAGCGGCGGTAGTCGTCGAGCGTCTTCATCGCTTCCGGGAAGATCATGTCCGCGCCGGCCTCGACATAGGCCACCGCGCGCTCGATCGCCGAATCGATCCCTTCGGCGGCGGCGGCGTCGGTGCGCGCCATGATCACGAATTGATCGTCGGTGCGCGCATCGACCGCGGCCTTGATGCGATCGACCATTTCGTCGGCCGGCACGACTTCCTTGCCCGGACGGTGGCCGCAGCGCTTCTGGCCGACCTGGTCTTCCAGGTGCACGGCCGCGACGCCGGCCTTGATGAACGAGCGCACCGTGCGCGCGATGTTGAACGCGCCGCCCCAGCCCGTATCGATGTCGACCAGCAGCGGCAGGTCGGTCGCGTTGGTGATCCGGTTCGCGTCGATCAGCACGTCTTCCATCGTGCTGATGCCGAGGTCGGGGATTCCGAGCGAGTTCGCGGCGACGCCGCCGCCCGACAGGTACACGGCCTTGAAGCCGACGGCCTGCGCCATCTTGGCCGCGTACGCGGTGATCGCGCCGACCACCTGCAGCGGCTGCTCGGCCGCGACTGCCGCGCGGAATTTCGCGCCGGCGCTCTGAAGATGCGTGTTGCTCATGAACGGCCTCCTGATGGAATGCCCGATAACAGCAAGGACCGGGCCAGCTCGCGGAATGTCGCTAACCCTCTGATTCTTAAGCAACCGGCACGGGCGATGCCGCACCCGGCGATTTCAATTAAGCAATTTCATGTTTCAAAAATGAAATCTCGCGCGCATAATCGACCGTCATGGACCTCTCCTCGACCAAGCCCGTCGGCCCGGCGGATCGCGCGGCGCGCCCGCGCATCTGGGCGATGGGCATCAGCCGCCTGCGCGAACTCTTTCGCGAGATCGCCGGCGAATTCGACGAACGCGCCGACGTGCGCATCGTGACGCGCGCCTATGAGGATGCGCTCAGCGCGATCGCCGAGGCCGGCACCGCGCGGCCCGACGTTATCGTCGCGGCCGGCTCGAACGGCGGCTTCCTGAAGACGCGTGCGCAGGTGCCGGTGGTGGTCGTGTCGCCGACCGGCTTCGACGTGATGCAGGCGCTCGCGCGCGCCCGGCGCGACGCGTCGCGGATCGCGCTCGTCAGCGCCGGCGAAACGCCGCCCGAAGTGCGCCGCTTCGTCGCCGCATACGGCCTCGACGTGCAGTTTGCGTCATATCAGTCCGCGCAGGAAGCGGAAGCCTGCGTGCACGAGCTGCGCAACCGCGGCATCGAGACGATCGTCGGCCCCGGCCTCGTCACCGACCTCGCGGCCAGCGCCGGCATGGGCGCGGTGTTCCTGTATTCGCACGCGTCGGTGCGCAAGGCCGTCGAGACGGCGCTCGAAGTCGCGTACGCGACGCATGCCGAGGCGTTCCGCCGCCAGCGGCTCGACAACCTGCTCCAGCACCTGCGCGACGGCGTGGTCGCGCTCGACGCGCGCGGCCGCGTGGAGGCGATCAACGAGCGGCTCGCGTCGGCGCTCGGGGTCGAACCCGCGGCGGCCGTCGGCCGCGCGCTCGTCGACCTGCGGCCCGAGCTGCGCACGCTGCGCGGCGAGGACGGCGACGCGCTCGCGACCGTGCGCGGCGTGCGCTACGTCGTGCATCGCGGGCCGCTGGTCGATCGCGGCGTCACGTCGGGCAGCGTGCTGACTTTCCAGGAATCGCGCGCGGTCGAACGGCTCGACCGCGCACTGCGTTCGCAGCCCACCACGCAGCAGTTCGCGGCGCGCTACGCGCTCGACGACGTGGTCGGCGCATCGGCGCCGATGGCGCGCGTGCGCGATCTCGTGCGCCGCTACGCGAAATCCGACGCGACCGTGCTCGTGCTCGGCGAAAGCGGCACCGGCAAGGAAATGATCGCGCAGAGCCTGCACGCGCTGTCCGCGCGGCGCAGCTACCCGTTCGTCGCGGTCAATTGCGGCGCGTTTCCGGAAGCCCTGCTCGAAAGCGAGCTGTTCGGCTATGAGGAAGGCGCGTTCACCGGTGCGCGGCGCGGCGGCAAGACCGGCCTGTTCGAAGCCGCACACCGCGGCACGTTGTTTCTCGACGAGATCGGCGAGATGCCGCCGTCGCTGCAGAGCCGGCTGCTGCGCGTGCTGCAGGAGCGCGAGGTGATCCGCCTCGGCTCGACCGAGCCGATCCGCATCGACGTGCGCGTGATCGCCGCGACGCACCGTCCGCTGCTCGCCGCCGTCGAGGCCGGCACGTTCCGCGCGGATCTCTATTACCGGCTCAACATCCTGAACGTCGGCCTGCCGCCGCTGCGCGAGCGTGCAGCCGACATCCCGGCGCTCGCGGCCACGCTGCTCGTGCAGGCCGCACGACGCGAACCGCGGCTCGCCGAGCGCCTGCGCGACGCCGACGATGCCGCGCGCGTGCTCGGCGCGACGCAGGCCGGGCTCACGCGCTACCGGTGGCCCGGCAACGTGCGCGAACTGCAGAACGTGATCGAGCGGATCGCGGTGGAGCTGGCCGAGGAAGCCGACGAAAACGATCCGGCCGCCGCCTGCGGCACGCTCGATCCCGACGCGCTGCAGGCGATCGCGCCCGAGCTGTTCGCGGCGCCCCCCGACGCGGCCGACGCCGACGATGCGCAGACGCTGCACGCACGCCGCCGTCGCGCGGAAGCCGACGAGATCCGCGCGGTACTCGACGCGTGCGGCGGCGACCGCGATCGCGCATGCGCGATGCTCGGCATCAGCAAGACGACGCTGTGGCGGAAGTTGTCGGTGAAATAGGCAGGCCGGATGCGGTGCGCCGGCGCGCGCCGGCGTAACGAGAAACGTCAGTCGACCTTGTGATAGTGGCGGTACGCCTTCGCGCGATTGCCGCACGACGACATCGAACACCAGCGGCGGCTGCCGTTCTTGCTGTCGTCGATGAACAGCCACTGGCAGGCGTCGTTCGCGCAACGCTTGACCTTCGCGAGCCGCGCACCGCCAAGCAGGTCGATCGCCGACCACAGCACCGGGCTCAGCAGCGCCGCGAGCGCGCCGCCTGCGCCGCCGATCCGCCACGCATAGGCGCCGTCGATGCGCGCCAGCGCAACGCGCGGCGCCGCTTCCGCCAGAAAGCCGCCAAGCAGCGCCAGGTCGTCGGCATGCGGCTCGCGCTGCTCGGCCTGCGCATGAAACAGCCGATACAGCGCCTCGCGCAGTGCGAGCGCGCGCGCGAGCATCGCCGGCTCGTCATCCTTGTCCCTCACTCGACACGCGTCGGCCAAACCGGCCGGTACGCACGCCTGCTCGCGGCACCACGTCAACAGGTCGTCCAGCGTTCCGAAGGTCTCCGTCGGCGTGTCGGCGCCGCGCCAGTACAGCGTGTTCGCGAAATCGATGCTCAGCGTTTCCGGCGGCGCCGGAATCAGGCAGTCCGTCGTGACGGAAGGTTGCGTTTTGCTCATGACGCGATCGTATCTAACCAGCATGCCGGTTGACAAGCATCCGGACGCTTTCTAACATAACCGGCATGGTGGTTAAAAACCGGTTGGCTGCACTGCGCCCTTTCAGCTCAAGGAGACACAGATGATCGATCGCCTTTTCTTCAGCGTTATCCACAACGACCGCAGCCGGGTGTTCGACGACAGCACACTCGGCGCGCTCCGCTACAAGCGGCTGGCATGGTGCTTGTAGGCAGGTTTGCCGTACTGACGTCCCCTCTTCAGTTCAAGGAGCCCACAGATGATCGATCACCTTTCCTTCGGCGTCGCCCACATCGGCCGCAGCCGCACGTTCTACGACAGCACGCTCGGCGCGCTCGGCTACAAGCGGCTGTATAGCGACGACGGCTCGATCGGGTACGGCGAGACCGAGCCGGTGCTGTGGCTGCAGCATGCGGCTCGCCCCATCGCCGCCGATCCCGACTCCGGGCTGCACCTGTCGTTCAAGGCCGCGTCGCCCGTCGAGGTCGACGCGTTCTACCGCGCCGCACTCGAGCACGGCGGCCAGGACAACGGTGGGCCCGGCAAGCGCGAGCACTACGGCCCCGGCTATTACGCGGCGTTCGTCGTCGATCCCGACGGATATCGGCTCGAAGCCCATTGCGAGCTGGACAACGTCGTCTGATCCGGTTCGCACCGACGCGGGTGAACGACAAGGGCCCGATTCCGCATCGCGCGGAATCGGGCCCTTGTCCTTGTTTTTGCTGCATCGAGGTTCGGTCGCGACGCTCGCCGCAGGCAGGCACGCCGATGCCGGGCGGCGCGGCCGGCTCGCGGCCGATTGCCCCGCGATCCGCCCGCGCCGGGGACGTGTTTACTGCGCGTTGCGCGTGCTCTGCAACTGCTCGCCGAGCCCGTCGATCCCGAGGCGCACCGTCTGGCCGGCCTTCAGGAACACCGGCGACGGCTTGATGCCCATCCCGACGCCCGGCGGCGTGCCCGTCGTGATCACGTCGCCCGGCTGCAGCGTCATGCAGTTCGACAGATAGGCGATCAGCTGCGCGACGGTGAACACCATCGTGCGCGTGTTGCCGTTCTGATAGCGGTGGCCGTCGACCTCGAGCCACAGGTCGAGACGCTGCGGATCGGGCACCTCGTCACGCGTGACGAGCCACGGACCGATCGGGCCGAACGTGTCGAAACCCTTGCCCTTGTCCCACTGGCCGCCGCGCTCGATCTGCCATTCGCGCTCCGACACGTCGTTGACGACGCAGTAGCCCGCGACGTAATCGAGCGCGCGCGCTTCGTCGACGTCCTTGCAGGTCGCGCCGATCACGACGCCCAGCTCGACTTCCCAGTCCGTCTTGACCGAACCCTTCGGGATGTCGATGCCGTCGTTCGGGCCGCAGATCGAGCTCGTCCACTTGCCGAACACGACGGGCTCCTTCGGCACCGGCATGCCGGCTTCGGCCGCGTGATCGGCGTAGTTCAGGCCGATGCCGATGAACTTGCCGACGTGGCCGACGCACGCGCCGATGCGCGGCTCGCCCGACACGAGCGGCAGCGTGGCCGGATCGATTGCACGCAGACGCGCGAGACCCGCGTCGGACAGCACATCGCCGGACAGATCCGGCACATGCGCCGACAGGTCGCGAATCCGGCCGTCCGCGTCGAGAATACCGGGCTTTTCCTGGCCGGACGGGCCATAACGAAGCAGTTTCATCGTGCTCAACCTCTGTTGTCGAATAGGACAGGATACCGGCCGACGCCGCTCTTCGCGGCCGCGTGCCGGACTGATTGTCGATCGTCGATTGCGCGCGTCGGCGCCGCATCCGGCATGCCGTTCGACGCGCGAGGGTCGCGCGGGCGCAGCGATCGTGGCGCCACACGGAAGTATGGCGCGCATCGAACGGGCGGCCGCCGGTCTGCGCATCGGCGACGACGGCCCGGCACCCGCGACATGGCCCGGCCCGTACCGGCCGGCGTCACGCGCGGCCGCACCGTCGCTGGCCCGCCAGTCTTTGTACCATCGGCCGCGCACGATGAAATGACACGCGACGGATACCGACTATTGGTGCGCCCGCGGGCGCTGCGGCGCAGCATCGCGAATACCTTGAACCGGTGCCACCTGTCATGAATACCGGGTATTCGGAGCTTCCCTGTCATCCTGAAAACAAATTGATCCGTTCTTGTTAGGTAACGATCGGTAAAAAGACGCTGCATTGCACACTAAATGTTTGTTGTTAAGCTCGGACGGATGGCGTGCGTCGCCACACGCGAGCCCGACACAGGCGAAGTGCAGAATCGGTCAGCGTGCGTCGCCAATCGATCGACAGTAATCCCCCAACCTCACATCGACAATGCAAACAACCAACGACCTGCTTCCCGGCTGCGACGCACGGGAATCGATGGGCGCAATCGACCGTTATCGCGCACCCGCGCTCGACAAGGGTCTCGACATCCTCGAACTCCTGTCGGAGCAGAAAGAAGGCCTCACCCGCACCGAAATCACGAAGGAACTCGGCCGCAACGCGAGCGAGATCTACCGGATGCTCGAACGCCTCGTCGCGCGCCGCTACGTGATGCGCTCGACCGGCGGCGACCGCTATACGCTCAGCCTCAAGCTGTTCTCGCTCGCCCACCGGCATCCGCCGATGAGCCGGCTGATCGCCGAGGCGCTGCCGCCGATGCAGCGCTTCGCCGATTCCTCGGAACAATCGTGCCACCTGTCCGTCTACGATCGCGGCAACCTGCTCGTGATCGCGCAAGTCGACGGGCCCGGCCCGTGGGGTGTGTCGGTCCGGCTCGGCTCGCGCATCGGGCTCGCCGATACGGCATCGGGGCGGGTGATGCTGTCGTTCCAGGGCGCCGAGCAGCGCGCGCACATGCTCGCGGAGCACCGCAAGGTCAAGGGCGAAGCGCCGCTGAACGAGCAGGAACTCGCGTACGCGTGCCAGTCCATCCGGCAGGCCGGCTACCTGCGCCAGGACAGCCGCCAGGCGTACGGCGTGACCGACCTGACCGCGCCGATCCTCGGGCCGTCCGGCCATGCGATCGCGGTGCTGACCTGCCCGTACATGCGCCGGATCGATGCGCACATGGCGCCGTCGGTCGACGCGGTCGTCGATGGGTTGCGCGAAACGGCCGCCCATCTGTCGATGTGCCGCACCGAAACCTGCTGACACAGCTGAGCCTGCCGACACGCAGGCTCGTCGGAACGCACCGGGTACGGCGCGATTGCGCCGATCCCGGTCGCCCGCGATCACGCCGGTGCGAGGCGCGACGCACGGTGCCATATCGTGCGCCCACGGCGCTACGCTAAAATAGCGGCCCTCTCAAAAACTACGGCGGCCGGTTGTCGCGGCCGTCGTGTCCGATGGATGTCATGGCCAAACTTCTGAACGATCAAGAATTCCAGCGTTTCTCCGAACTTCAGCAGAAGCAGGCAAGCTTCACGATCACGCCCGAGGAGGCGGACGAACTGCGCGATATCGTCGCGCGCGCGCAGAAGAAGCGCGACGATCGTGCCGCCGCGATGCAGGCGATCGAGAACTACATCGAGCAGTTCGACATCACGCCCGACGAGCTCTTCTCGCCCGAGCAGATCGGCGACGCAGCCCGCACCTACGGGCTCATCACGGCGACCAAGAAGGAACGCACGCTGCCGCCGTCGATCACGTTCAACGGCAAGCCGTACCAGTGGACCAAGACGCTTCCGGACGACGTGCGCGGCGCGCTGTTCGAAGCATTCACGTCCGGCGAATCGGTCAAGCGCTTCATCGCGATGCCGAAGGACATCGCACGCTGCGCACTGACGATCGCCCGCCTCGAGCGCGAAACCGGCGCCGTCTATGCCGATTCGCACCTCGAGGAACTCGCGATTTCGCGCGACCAGGTGAACGACGCGGCGGCGAAACTCGCTGCCTGAATGTAAGCGCGGGCACGGTTCATGCGTGCCCGCCCCCTGCTCAACGCCGACCTTGGCCGGCGTTGCGCTTGCGCAAACCGTGCGTCCGGGCACTCCCGAAAAGTCTCACCTTGGCGTCCCGCAAGCGCTCACCCACACCTCCCGAAAAAGCTCACCAAGGCTCCCGGAAACCCTCACCGAAGCCTCCCGGATGTGCTCACCGACACGTCCCGCAGCCCCTCACCGATGCGCCCCGGAAAGGCTCACCGACGCCTCCCGCAGGTACTCACCGGCAACTCCCGGGAAGGCTCACCGAATGCTCCCGTATCGGCTCACCTCGACCATCCTGGAGAAGCTCACCGGCGGCTCCTGAAAAATCTCACCTTTTGGGCAGGCTCGAATTTTCGAGGCGGAAATACGGCGGCAAATACGTGTGAACATCGCGCGGAAAACTACGACGCGCGACGGATATCGCGGCAAACGAAACGCGTCTCGCGATGCCTGCCGTATGCGTGTCGTTGTTTCCATCGCGAACAGGCAGCGACACGTTCGCCGTTGTTTCGCTCGCGAGACCGGTTCGAATGCCCGGCATTCGTGACCGGAAACATCCGCAACGTGCCGGGAAGCCGGGGACATCGACGGCATATGGCGTCCGTACGCGCCGAGCCGCCGATGGACGCTACGGCTGCAGCTTCATCCTGAAGCCGACGACACCGGGCTCCTCCGTCGTCGACACGGCGAAACCGCACGACTTCGCAAGCGCGATCATCGCCGAGTTCTCGCGCAGCGCCTCGCCGATCATCCATGCGGTTCCGCGCGAACGCGCGTAGTCGATGATCCGGTTCATCATCAGCCGGCCAAGCCCCTTGCCCTTCTGGTCGGGTCGTACCGCGATCGCGAACTCCGCCGTCTCGTTGTCGGGATCGGCCACCGCGCGCGCCACCGCGAGCGTGTGGTCGCGCCCGGACACATCGGTGAACGACACGATGAAGGCCATCTCACGGTCGTAATCGATCTGCGTCATGCGCGCCACCTGTGAATGATCGAAGCTGCGCACCGCACCGAAGAATCGCATCCGCAGATCGTCCGGTGTCATCGCGCCAAGCAGTTCGTTGTGCGCGGCCTCGTCTTCCGGACGGATCGGGCGGATCGTCACCGTCTCGCCGCGCCACTCGAGCGTCTGTTCGAGGTGGCGCGGATACGGCATGATCGCGAGCCGGCTGCGGCCCGTGGCCAGCGTGATACGCGGCGCAATCACTTGCGCACGGTCGGACAGCACGCGCAGCGTGACCGACATCGCAACGACTTCACGCACGTCGCAGACGACCTGCGACAGCGCCGTCAATGCGTCGAGCGTCGGCTCGACGGGTGTGCGGCGTGCATACGGCGAGCGTTCCATCACCGCGCGGGCGAGCACGGTGTTCAGCGGCGGCAGGCCATAGACGACGAACGGCGCCGATACGCCGTCCGCGGGCGGCACGGCATAGCGAAACACCGGGCCGAAGTTCGCATCGTCGTACATGTCGACCGTGACATCGACGACTTTCGTGCCGGCCGGCTCGGCGGCCTGCTCGCCCTGCAGGCCGAAACGGGACAGCCAGCCCAGCGCGGCTTCGCCGGTCAGCTCATGCTCGCCGGCTTCGACCATCCGGCGCGCGTCGGCCTGCGCGGATGCAACGCACTCGGCCGGCTGCAGCGGCGTGCCCTCGGGCGTTTGCATCAGCAGTTGCCGCCCGAGGTTGTAGTCGACGAGACGCGCATACGCGCGTGCGAGCCGCTGCGGCGTGGTGTGCACGGGAATGCCGTTCGCATGCAATGCATCGCGCGTCGCCGCGTCGACTGCGCCGAAGAAACACGCGAGGATGCCGCGATGCGCGTACTGCCGCGCTTCGACCAGCGTGTGCGCGACCGCATCGGCCGGCGCGCTGTGGGAAGTCGAATGGACGACGAACAGCGTGCCCGTTTGCGGGAACGGCGCGAGCGCCTTGACCGCTGCGGCAAAATGCTCGGGCCGCGCATCGTCGCCCAGCGTCAGCGGATTGCCGGGCGACGCGAGATGCGGCAGCGCGGCCGAGACGGCCGACGTGGCGGCGGGCGGCCAGTCGGCCAGTACGTCGCGCACGTCGGACACCGCGTCGACCGCGAGTTTCGCGACCCCGGCATCGCTCGTCACGAGCGTGGCCGCGCCGCGCGCCGTGACGCGGCCGACGCCGAGCGTCTCGATCTCGTCGAGCAGGTCGTCGAGCGCATCGACCCGCACCATCCCCGCGCGCTGGAACGCCGCCGTATAGAGCGCGTCGCCGGGATCGGCGCGCCCGGTGCGCAAGGCGAGCACCGGCTTGTTGCGCGCGGCCGCGCGGGCGGCGGACATGAACTTGCGCGCCGCGCGCACGGTATCGAGTTCGAGCAGGATCGCGCGCGTGCCGGGGTCGCTCGCGAGATAGTCGAGCACGTCGCCCGCATCGACGTCGGACTCGCTGCCAAGCGCGACGACATGCGAAAAACCGAGGCCCCGTGCGTCGGCCCAGCCGAGCACCGCGTTCGTCAGCGCATTCGATTGCGACACCCACGCGACACCGCCCGATCGCGCCGTATAGGCCGGCGCGCCGAAATGGGCATGCCGTCCGGGCGACAGCACGCCGAGGCTGCCCGGCCCGACGATACGGAGCACGAACGGCTTCGCCGCCTTCAGTGTGCGATCGAGCGCGGCGCGATCGGCATCCGTGCGCGCCTCGCCGACGATCACCGCCACGCGCGTGCCGAGCTCGCCGAGCTTGCGCACGATGCCGGCCCAGGTCGCGGGCGGCGTGCAGATCACGGCAACCGACGGCGGTGCGGGCAACCGGTCGACATCGGCAACGACCGCATGCCCGTGCAGGTCGCGATACTTCGGATTGACGGGCCACACGGGCCCCTGGAACGCGCCGTCGAGCACGCGCGACCACACCATCGCGCCGATACTGCCCGCGCGCGACGACGCGCCGACGACCGCAACGGACTTGGGCTGGAACAACGCATCGAGATGGCGAACGGTCACATCGGCTCCCTGCGGTAACGAAAGACGACCCGATCGGCATGCGGCACGGACAGGCCGTACACCGATCGACGCGAACCCCAAGCATAGGCGAAGCGCATGCGGCTGCCTATATGCCGGACGGCCGACTATTCGACAGACGTCAACGCACGCACCATGGGTCTGCAACGCGAGCACGAAAGCCGTCGCCGCACGCCGGGCGTCCACATTCGCTCGACGCAGCCGGCGTTCGCATTCGGCGCGGTGCCGCGTCCGCTTCGTCAAAGGTGAGGATTTACAGGAGCTATGGTGAGTAAATTCGGGAATTGCACGGCGCGACGCGCAAACACGCGAAAGGTGATCGGAATTCGCGGCGCGCGTGCACCGCGAGAATGGCGCGAGCCAATGCGGATGTGCCGTGAAATTGCGGCGCTGTTTACCGAAAATCGCCGCGATATGCAGCCGAATCGCAGCGAATTCGCAAAACGGGATCCGTTAATTGCGCGGCATCGCAGTTCAATACGCCGTCGGAAATCGCGCCGGGAATGCACAAAAACAAAACGGTGCGACGGCGGCATGGCCGTTCGCACCGTCGGTCGGCACGCGAAAGGTGAGAATTTTCGGGAGTCAGTCCTTGATCAGGAAACGCGCGCGATTCTTGCCGAGCCACGTCGGCGACCGTCCACGGCCACTCCACGTTTCACCCGTCTTCGGGTTCAGGTACTTCGGCGGCGACGTACGCTTCGGCTTCGCGGCGGCAGCGGCCGCCCCTGCCGCACGGAACCCGAGCTCTTCCGGCGTAATGTCGTATTCCTCGATTTTCGCGCGGATATCGGCAATCGCATCGGCAATCGCCTTTTCGCGTTCCTTGTCGATCTTTTGCTGAAGCCGTTCGAGCTGCGCGGTCAGTTGCCTGTAGGTCGCCATATGGATGGGACTCCGTGAGTGTTATTCGTGAAAAATAGGTGACTCTCAGCAAACAGAAAAGCGCTTCGCCCGATCGTGATCTCCCCAGCCGGTTATCTCGAGGTCAATAACCGCTCTTCTTCTTGCACGCGAAGAGAAGATTTCGCGTGGCGTCATCGCTCGATTGCTGAAGCACTTCGAAATCCCCGTTACAGATCGCCCGGGCATTGTCCGTGCAATTGCTCCAGTCGCTGCCGGTGCATTGCACCTGGGTAGTCGGACGCCCGTCCGAAGTGAACAGCGGCGCGCTGCCGCCACACCCGCCGAGCCCGGCAACCAGACCCAGCACAACGGCCGCCCGAGGCCACCGGCAGACCGACGCAAGCATGTGTTTCATTGTTCTTCCCGTCAACCTTTTTTTGAATGTCGCGAGTATGCCATGCGCGGCCCTTTCTCCGTCAGTTCGGCGTGCGGCCGGGTTGCCCGCGCGCCTTGTACGGCAAGCGCTTGCGCGGATCGTCGGTGATGCGAACGAACACCTGCTCGACGTCCGGAATCGCCTCGAGCTCACGCTGCAATGCCTGCCGGTCGAACGCCGTATCGGCACATCCTTCGACGTAAATGAAACGCCGCTGCACCGTGATCCACAGGCTCGTGCCGTGCAGTCGATCGGAGCCGGCGAAGTGTGCCTTCACGGCGTCGGCGATCGATGCGTCATACATGTAGGAGTTCGGCTTCGTGCAGCGGTGCGCGAGCCAGCACGTGGTGCCGCGTTCGGCACGGTAATGCGCGTCGTCCGTCATCTCGGCCCGGGTCATCCACGGGCCGAGCGGCAACGGGCATTCGGCCACGTCCCGCGACAGCGCGATGAACGGATCGTTGTACCAGTTGCGCCGCGCCTCGGGGGCGTCGGCATCGCCGGACTGCGCGAGCGCGGCGCTCGCCAGCAACAGCGTCAGCCATCCTGCGATGCCGATCCGTTTCATCGTGCTCTCCTGTTCGATGCCGCACGTCCGGCCGCATCGGCGTTGCCGGTCGGCCTACCGGTCGATGCCCAGCGCCGCCAGCTTCTTGTACAGCGTCGCGCGGCCGATCCCGATGCGCGCGGCCGCTTCTACCACCTTGCCGTCGCAAGCCGCGAGCGCATCGGTCAGGAACTGGCGCTCCCACGCCGCCAATGCATCGGCATACGACGCTGCCGGTGCAGCCCGCATTTCGCCCGTGCGCCGCTCGACCGTCGACACGGCCGCCGGCTGCGCCGGTACTGCACCGTCCGTCGATACGCGCACCGGCCCAAGGAACGGCGCGAGCGCACGCGCATCGATCACCGACCGGTCCGACAGCATCAGCGCGCGCTCGAGCGTATTGCGCAACTCGCGCACGTTGCCCGGCCACGGATACGCACACAGCATCCGCAGCGCATCGTCGGTCAGTTCGCAATGGGCCGCGCGCCCGTGTTGCGCGGCCAGTTCCTCGAGGGTTGCGTAGACGAGCGCCGCAATGTCGGAGGCGCGCTCGCGCAGCGGCGGCGCGTGGATCGTCAGCACGTTCAGACGGTAATAGAGATCCGCGCGAAAACGCCCGGCTGCGACCAGCGCCGGCAGGTCGGCGCTCGTGGCCGCGATGATCCGGACGTCCGCGCGCACGATCCGGTTCGAGCCGACCGGCTCGAACTCCTTGTCCTGCAGCACGCGCAGCAGCTTGCCCTGCAGCGGCAGCGGCATGTCGCCGATCTCGTCGAGAAACAGCGTCCCGCGATCGGCCAGCTCGAACTTGCCGACGCGCCCCTTGCGGTCGGCGCCCGTATACGCACCGGGCGCCGCGCCGAAGAATTCGGTTTCGAGCAGCGTGTCGGGAATCGCGGCAACGTTGACCGTCACGAGCGGCTGGAGTGCACGCGCCGACGCCGCGTGGATCGCATGCGCGAGCAGTTCCTTGCCGGTGCCCGTCTCGCCGAGCAGCAGCACCGGCGAGTCGACCTGCGCGGCGCGGCGCGCCTGGCGCTTGGTTTCGAGACTCGCCGCACTCGTGCCGACGAAACTCGCGAACGTGTATTTCGCGCGGCGCGCCTGCGCGAGCGAACGTTGTGTCGCGATCAGTTGCTGCTGAAGCTGGGCGTAGCGGGAAAAGATCGGCGTGAGCGTCTTCAACTGGTCGAACAGCGCAAAGCCGATCGCGCCGACCGTCTCACCGGCCTCGTTCTTCAGCGGCAGGCGCGTGACGACGAGCGGCTCGCGGCCCGTCTCCATGATGTCGAGCAGGATCGGCTGCCCGGTCGACACGACCTCGCGCATCAGGCTGTTCGGGATCACGGCCTCGCAGTCGAGGCCGACAGCCTGTTGCGGATCGGCGAAACCGAAGCGCGCCGCATACCGCTCGTTCATCCACACGACGCGTGCATCGCGATCGACGACCACCGTGCCCGCGCTCGAATCCTCGAAGGTCCGGAACAGCGACTCGGCGGCGCGCCGCAGCACGTCGCCGTAGTTGACGGGCAGGCGGGCCCAGTCGTTCATCATCGTGTCTTCGTCTCCGTGTATTGTCGACCGGCTGTCTCCGGAACGAGACGGATTATCTCACTCCGGAGACACGCCGCAACACGTTGCCCGGGAACGCCCCGCCCGATTACACGGGCTGGCCGGACGGCCATTTCGTCTCCGGATGGAGACGTTTTATGTAGAATCGTCAGACAACGACCGGCGCGGGCCCGCCGGTCCCCGGCGGACCCATGTCCGGCGGCGCTATCCGGCCGATGGCACGAAACCTGCACGAACCTGAGCCGGTCCGCGGCGCATCGCGCGATCGAACAACAACCAAAGCCATTAGGAGACTCCCTTGTCTTTCGTGATCGTCCTCGCCGCGCTGGCGTTCCTGATGTTCGCCGCGTATCGCGGCTACAGCGTGATCCTGTTCGCGCCGATCGCCGCGCTCGGCGCGGTGCTCCTGACCGAACCCGCCGCCGTCGCACCGGTCTTCTCCGGCATCTTCATGGAGAAGATGGTCGGATTCGTCAAACTGTATTTCCCGGTGTTCATGCTCGGCGCGGTATTCGGCAAGGTGATCGAACTCTCCGGGTTCTCCGAGTCGATCGTCCACGCGGCGATCCGCTACATCGGCCGCTCACGCGCGAATGCGGTGATCGTCGCGGTGTGCGCGCTGCTCACCTATGGCGGTGTGTCGCTGTTCGTCGTGGTGTTCGCGGTCTATCCGTTCGCGGCCGAACTCTATCGCCAGAGCAACATCCCGAAACGGCTGATGCCCGGCGCGATCGCGCTCGGCGCGTTCTCGTTCACGATGGATTCGCTGCCGGGCACGCCGCAGATCCAGAACATCATCCCGACCACGTTCTTCAAGACGACCGCCTGGGCCGCGCCCGCGCTCGGCACGATCGGCTCGCTGTTCATCATCGTCGTCGGCCTCACGTATCTCGAATGGCGCCGCCGTTCGGCGATGGCAAAGGGTGAAGGCTACGGCACGTCGCTCGTCAACGAACCGGAGCGCGTCGAGGCGAAGTCGCTGCCGAATCCCGCGCTCGCGATCCTGCCGCTGATCCTCGTCGGCGTGTCGAACTTCGCATTCACGAAGCTGATTCCGCAGTGGTACGGCGCCGCGTCTTACACGGTCGCGCCGGAAGTGCTGCCCGGCGTGCACGCGCCGGTCACGACGTCGATCAAGACCGTCGTCGCGATCTGGTCGGTCGAGGCGGCGCTGCTGCTCGGCATCGTCCTGGTCGTGCTGACCGCGTTCAAACGCGTCAGCGGGCGCTTCGCAGCCGGCTCGAAGGCCGCCGTCGCCGGTGCGCTGCTCGCCGCGATGAACACCGCGTCGGAATACGGCTTCGGCGGCGTGATCGCGGCGCTGCCGGGCTTCCTCGTCGTCAGCGATGCCCTGAAGAGCATCCCGAACCCGCTCGTCAACGCGGCCGTGTCGGTCAGCTCGCTCGCCGGCATCACGGGCTCGGCGTCGGGCGGCATGAGCATCGCGCTCGCCGCGATGTCGGACCTGTTCATCAAGGGCGCGCAGGCCGCCAATATCCCGCTGGACGTGCTGCACCGGGTCGTCGCAATGGCGAGCGGCGGCATGGACACGCTGCCGCACAACGGCGCGGTGATCACGCTGCTCGCGGTCACGGGCCTCACGCACCGCGAGTCGTATCGCGACATCTTCGCGGTCACGATCATCAAGACGCTCGCGGTGTTCTTCGTGATCGCCGTGTACTACATGACGGGGCTCGTGTAATACCCCCGCGCGCGGCGGCCCGACTCCGGGTCGCTGCCCGCCAGCCGCCGGCCACGTCGCTGCGGCCGGCTTCTCCCCCGCTCCTCCCCTTTTTGCCGGGCACCGTCCAGGTGCGCGCGCCGGCCGTTCATTGTTGTCTTCCGGAGAACACTACGTTGGGCGCAGCGGCATTTTTCGCGCGTCAGGCGAGGCCTACACTGCTTTCGACGGTCACCGTACGTGATCGGCGCCGTCGAAAACCTGGAGGTATCCGCTCATGAACCCGCTGCTCCGTACACTCGCCCTCGCGGCCGCATTCGCCGCTCCCGTCGCCGCGCAGGCGCAAGCCACCTCGCCGCTCACGCGCGCCGAAGTTCATTCCGAGGTGGTTGCACTGAGAAAAGCCGGCTTCCAGCCGAGCGACTGGTTCTACCCTGCCAGCATCCAGGCCGCCGAAGCTAAGATCGCCCGGCAGCAAGGTGCGTCGCGGGCCGCGGGCGCCGGCTACGGCAATCGCGGCGTGTCCGCCACGGGCCAATAGTCCGGTTTCAACCCAGCGGGCTGCGCTCGCGTCAGCGCCACGTCCCCGGCGCGCGCAGCGCTCACCGCGCTGCACGGTCAGCGCGGCTCGATGACCGCTTTCGCGTAGGACTCGCGCTCCAGTTCCAGTATTTCCGCGGACAGTTGCAGGTGCATGCCGGGCGGCGCGACGACGTGCCGCTTCAGTTCCGCCAGCACCCGCTCCGAGAATTCCCGCTTGACGTCAGTCGGCCGGCCGCTCAGCACCGCGAGCTTCGCGTGGACGAACGCGCGCGGCGCCGGCGACGTGCCGACTGCAAATGTATCGAGCCGCAGCGCGCGGCTCTTGATATCGCGCTCGTCGAAATGGCCGGACGCGGCAAGCGCGGCATTGAGCGCGCGCAGTGTCGCGCCGGCGTCGAACCCGTCGAGGTTCGCAGAATATTCGAGCGTCAGGTGGGGCATGGGGTCGGTGGCCTCGTCGGTATCGGGAAATGCGCCGGCCGGCATCCCGAAAGCCCACGCAGTGCCACCGGATCTATGCCTTGACTGGCTGGATCAGGCGCTCGCAGGCGCTTGCCTGCGGATCGCCGGCGGGCAGTTTCCCACAGATGCCGTCGAACTGCTTCGCGATCGACCTGACCGATGCGTCGTGCGCGCCGCTGCCGCGCCAGCGGTTCAACTGCGTGACGACCTTGGTCAACGCGCGCAGGTTAGCGCCGTAGAACGCGTCCCGCGTCTTGTCGGCCTGCGCGAGCACACTCGAGGCGATCCCTTCGATGCGCGCCGAATCGTCCGGCGCCAGTTCGACCGCATTCGCGAAATAGGTCGCGCCCCAGCGCAGCTTCGTCGCCGGCCCGCTCGCCGCATCGTATGCCTTGCGGTACCAGTCGAGCGCCGCGGCCTTGTCGCCGCGCGCCTTCGCATTCGCGGCCAGCCCGGACATGAAGTAGTACGGCGTGGACGAGCGCGGCAACTCGGCCTTCAGCAACGCATCCGACTCGTCGTACAGCCCCGCGTCGGTCAGCGTGTCCGCGCCTTCGCTGACGAGTGCCTGCCGTTCGTATGCGTTCGCGGCGCCCTGCACCGACGCCAGAATCTGTTTGCGCGCCGTATCGGCCAGCGCCGGCACGGCGAGCGGTGCGCCCTTGCGTGCATCGCCGCGCGCGAGCAGCACGCGGCCGTGCAGCGCCATCAGCCGGTCGATCGACGACAGCGTGGTGTCGGTCGACAGGCGCGCAAGCGCCGTGTCGTACGCGCCGCGCAATTTCGCGCGCTGCGCGTCGCCGCCACCGAGATACGCGACCACACGCGCGGGCGCGGCGACCAGCACGTCCGAATCGGCCCGCGACAAGGCGGGATCCTGCAGCACCGTGCGCAGCGAATCGGCCAGCGCCGTCTTGTCCAGCGCGCCGGCCTGCGCCGGATCGTCGGACGCGGCGACCACGGCCGACTTCAGCGCGAAGCGCGCCGATTCGGCCTTCGCGCCGGCCGCCCGCGCGCGTTGCGCGAGCGACTGCAGCGTCTCGGCCACGCGATCGGCCGGCACCGGCAGCGCGCCGTCGGTATCCCATGAATAGTCGGCCAGCAGGCGCCATTCGTCCGGCGTCAGCGACGCACCGTTCTTCAGCGCGGTCGCGAGCGTCTGCCGCACCGGATGCGCGGCCGTCATCCCGAGCGACAGCGCCTGCATGTAGCGGTCGAGATCGGCTTCGCCCGGCAGCCGCGTCACTTCGGTGCCGTCGGGACGGAACAGGATCATCGTCGGGTAGCCGTGCACCTTGAAGCGCTCGCCGAGCTTCTGCGCGCTTTCGGTATCGCCGTCGAGATACACGGGCACGAAGAACGACGAGCGGGTCTTGAATGCCTGCTGGCTGAAGATCGTCGATTTCACCTGGTTGCACGACGGGCACCACACCGCGCCCCAGTAGAGCAGCAGCGGCTTGCCGGTGCGCTTCGCCAACGCGAAAGCGGCGTCGACGTCGCCGTGCTGCCACGCGATGCCGGGCGGCAGGTGCGCGCCGTCGGGCGATGCGCTCGCGACCGGGGTGCCCGTGGGCGCGGCGGCGGCAAACGCCGCACCCGCGGCGGCAGCGAGCAGGCAGGCGGCAGTCAGATTCCGGAGAGCGGTTTTCATCGAAGCGGGTCCGTTGAAAGAGAAGGTTGCGGGAAGGAGTGGCGCGCCAGGCGACGACGGGAAGCGACGACCTGAAGCGACGCCCATGCAGCGAGATTCATGAAGCGATGAAGCGCACCGGCGTGCGGCGTGGCGTAAGCCGGCGTGCGTCGACGCAAGCCGCACGCATCGATGCGGAGACCGCCAACGCCGCCCGAAGCGGCCGGCGCAAATCCTTCAACGATACGATCCGCGCAGCCGGCGGGAAACGAACGAATTCTTGAATGAATATGACGCGCGGCATCGTCGCCGCGCGTTCACTCTCGGCCCTTGATCCGCGCCATGTGATACACGGACATGTGCACGCCGTCGCGCAATGCATAACCCGGCGATTCGCCCTCGATCCGGAAGCCGTGCTTCTCGTAGAGCGCGATCGCCGCGCGGTTGTCGGTGAACACGGTCAGCTCGAGGCGCGTGAGGTTCAGCCAGCCTTCCGCGAGATCGATCGCGGCCGCGAGCAACCGGCTGCCGATGCCGCGCCCGTGCCGGGTCGCGTCGACCATCATGCCGAGCCCTGCCGCATGGCGCCGACGCGGATTCGGTTCGAACTCGAGGCCGAGATGGCCGACCACCTCGCCGTCGATTTCGGCGACGAGGCTCGCGCCGCGCTCGTGCGCGTTGGCGAGCCGTTTCTGCCATTTTTCGAACGATGGGAACGGATACTGCAGCGTATTCATGTACACCGCGGGGTGCGCGGCGATCTGCCGGATCGCGTCGACGTCGTGCGTCTCGCTGTGCCGGATCTTGATGTCGGTCATGGGTGGGCCGGTTCCGAAAAGTCGCGCCCGCGGCGCGGGCTGCGCACATGCGCAGCAACGGATCGAGCTTATCCGATTTCACGCATTTGAAACATCGGCGTCATGCGATGCCGTTGCCCCCGCAACGACCAGCGCTCAAGCCACGCCTCCACGAGCAGGGAAAATCTGACCGGCCCGGCGGCCGGAAACCGGTAATTCCTTACCCGCTTCCGGCACGCATCGCTTCCCGATGCCTCCCGATCGATCGTTGCGCACGCAACGTCACGCGCGCGACATGCGATGTCATGCCTTCATCACGTCGGCGTCACGTCGACTCCCTAGACTGGGCGCCGCCCAATCCGGCACGTACCCGGCCGGTGCGTGCCGACGTCCTGGCCCGCGCATCGCGAGCGCGCGTCGCGCAGGATCGCGGCAACGGCCCAGGCATCCGCGCGGCACCACGGATCGCGCGCGATGCGCGCACTTCCGCCACGCGCGGCCGCCGCACTCGACCGCCCATGCCGCGCGCATCGCCCCGGCGGGCGACGCACGGGCACCGCCGGACGAAGTCACGAACGCTCCCATCATCACAGGACCCGAACGCCATGACGTCACGCCGCAGATTCCTCCAGCAGACCGCCACTTCCGGCCTCGCCGCCGCACTCGCCGCGTTTCCGCCGAGCATCCGCCGCGCGCTCGCGATTCCCGCGTTTCACGAAACGGGGACCATCCAGGACGTCAAGCACGTCGTGCTGCTGATGATGGAGAACCGCGCATTCGACAGCTACTTCGGCACGTTCAAGGGCGTGCGCGGCTACGGCGACCGCTTTGCGGTGCCGTCGCCGAACGGCCGCAACGTGTTCTACCAGACGTACACGAAGCCGACGCCCGCCGCCACCGTCACGCCGTATCACCTCGACGCGAGCCAGGGCAACGCACAGCGCGCGGGCGGCACGCCGCACACGTGGGCCGATGCGCAGGCCGCCTGGGACCATGGCCGGATGAACCGCTGGCCCGACGCGAAGACGCCGCTGTCGATGGGCTACTACGACGCGGCGGAAGTCCCGTTCCAGCGCGCGCTCGCCGATGCGTTCACGCTGTGCGACCACTATCACTGCGGGATGCACACGGGCACGATCGCGAACCGCCTGTTCTACTGGAGCGGCACCAACGGCCCGAACGGCATCAGCCCGGCCGACGGCAGCCGCGTGAAGATCGCCGCGCTGAACAACCAGTTCAACGGCGGCAACGACATCGGCCCGTCGAGCCAGGGCTGGACCTGGACCACCTACGCCGACCGGCTGCAGCAGGCCGGCGTGAACTGGAAGGTCTACCAGAGCCTGATCGACAACTTCGGCTGCAACGAGATGATGAGCTTCCGCCACTGGCGCGCGGCGATCGAGCAGATGCCGCCCGCGCGCCGGCCCGCCTACGTCGCGTCGACGGACATCACGCAGCCCGTGACGGCGGCCGGCGCGTTCTACGATCCGGCGATCGACGATCCGCTGAGCCCGCTCGCGAAGGGATTCGGCAACACGATGCCGTACGGCTTCCTCGAATCGTTCCGCGACGACATCCGCAACGGCAAGCTGCCCGAGGTGTCGTGGATCATCCCGCCGTCCGTGTACAGCGAACACCCGGGGCCGTCGAGCCCCGCGCAGGGCGGCTGGTACGTGCAGGCGGTGCTCGATGCGCTGACGGCGAACCCGGAGGTGTGGAGCAAGACGGTGCTGCTGGTCAACTACGACGAGAACGACGGCTTCTTCGACCACATGCCGTCGCCGGCCGTGCCGTCGCGCAACGCCGACGGCACGCTCGCGGGCGGCCATACGCTGCGGGACGCCGACGTCGCCGTCGAGTACCACGACTTCACGCCGGCCACGTCGAGCCAGCCGGCGATCGACGGCCGCCCGTACGGCCCCGGCCCGCGCGTGCCGATGTGGGTCGTGTCGCCGTGGAGCCGCGGCGGCTGGGTCAACTCGCAGGTGTTCGACCATACGTCGACGTTGCTCTTCCTCGAAAAGCGCTTCGGCGTCGCCGAGCCGCAGGTCAGCGCGTACCGCCGCGCGGTGTGCGGCGACCTGACGAGCGCGTTCAACTTCCGCTCGCCGAACAACGAACCGCTGCCGACGCTCGCGGGCCGTACGACGAAAAGCCAGGTCGACGCGCTGAGCGCCGCGCAGCAGGCCGCACCGAAGATCGTGCCGCCGGCCGCGCCGTCGCTGCCGGCGCAGGCCACCGGCGTGCGCCCGTCGCGCGCGCTGCCTTACGAGCTGCACGCGAGCGCGCGTGCCGATGCCGGCAACGGCACGCTCACGCTGAAGTTCGCGAATACAGGCCGCGCCGCCGCCGTGTTCCACGTCTATGACAAGCTGCACCTCGACCGCCTGCCGCGGCGCTACGTCGTCGAACCGGGCAAGACGCTGCACGGCGACTGGGCGGCGCGCGCCGACGACGGCGGTAAATACGACCTGTGGGTGCTGGGCCCGAACGGCTATCACCGCCGCTTCACCGGCGACCTGAGCCGCCTGGCCGGTGCGCGCGCGCCTCATCCGGAAGTTCGCGTCGGCTATGCGGGCGCGAGCGGCAACCTCCACCTGCGGCTGCGCAACCACGGCGGCGGCACGGTGCGCTTCACCGTGAAGTCGAACCAGGTCTACGGGCCGCTCCCGGGCCGCGGCGCACACGACGGTCGCGGTCACGGCCATGACCATGGCATCGAGGACGGCAACGGCCAGGGTCGCGGTACCGGTACCACGTGGACGGTCACTGTGCGCGCCGGCGACCAGGCCGAACTGGACTGGAAGCTCGACTCGACCGGCCACTGGTACGACTTCATCGTCACCGCGGACAGCGACCCGGGTTTCTCGCGCCGGGTCGCCGGCCGCGTGGAAACCGGCCGCCACTCGGTCAGCGACCCGGCGATGGGGCTCGCCGACCGCTTCTGATGCCGCCGCGGCGACACGCGTTGCGCCACGTTGTACGCGTGTCGCCGCCCGCGCCGGCCCGGCCGGGAACGACGCTCGGGCGCCGGCCGCGGCCGGCCCCGATCCGGCGCAAACGCCCGCCCCGCGCGGCTCAAACATCAGAAGGATCGATGGTTCAGCCCTCATTTCAGCTTGCGAAAATGCTCCGACTTGCGGCCCGTTCGCGTTAAACTGCGTCGAGCTGTATTCAACAAAGACATCTTCGCCACTACGGCATCCACGATACGAGGATAGGTTCGATGCGCACTACCGGCTCATCCGGGGCAATGACCCTGCTCACCGAACACGACCCGGCCGACGGCCGCGAACTGCGCTCGCTCCGGCTCGAGGCAACCGGCGACGGCAAAAGCGTGCTGCTGATCGAGATCGACGAACGCAAGCCCGGCATCCATCGCGAAGTCCGCTACGAGATCACGCCGGCCGAACTGATCGCGGCGATCCGCTCGCACGGCGCCGAGCTGCCCGGCGAAAACCACGGCGCCGCGTCGCTCGCCCGCACCTCCTCCTGATTTCGAACGGTGAGCCGCTCGCAGCGCGCCGGCTCACCGCGCCCCTGCCGCCGTCAGGCGCTTTCCGTCATTCCCGCCGTTGTCTTGAAAAAGGCCGATAATCGGCCCATCTGCGTTTCCTGCCCACGCATGTCCTTTTCGGCCAGCCGTCATGCTCCGTGACCTCGTCGCCCAATACGGGCCGCTTCTCGTCTTCGCCAACGTGCTCGCGGCGGCCATCGGCCTGCCGGTGCCCGCGATGCCGACGCTCGTGCTGTTCGGCGCGATGTCCGCGATGCATCCCGAGATGATCGGCTCGCAACTGGTGACGGTGGTGGCGCTGTCGGTGCTCGGCGCATTGATCGGCGACACCGTGTGGTACGTCGCCGGGCGCCGTTACGGCGGCACGACGCTGAAGACGATCTGCCGGCTGTCGCTGTCGCGCGATACCTGCGTGAGGAAGACCGAACGCTTCTTCGGCCGCTACGGCGTGCGCGTGCTCGCGGTCGCGCGCTTCATTCCCGGGTTGTCGCTGGTATCGGTGCCGATGGCCGGTGCGCTCGGCACGCGCTACCGCACGTTCGCCGGCTACGATGCCCTCGGCGCCGCACTGTGGACGATCGTCGGCCTGGTGGCCGGGCTGGTGTTCTACCGGCAGATCGACTGGCTGTTCGCCGGCGCGAGCCGCCTCGGCCGCGCGGTGCTGCTGGTGATCGTCGCGCTGCTCGCCGTGTATGCGGCCATCCGCTGGATGCGCCGCCGTGCGCTGATCCGCCAGCTGGCCAATGCGCGGATCAGCGTCGACGAACTCGACCAGCTGCTGCGCGACACCACCGCGCCCGTCGTGCTCGACGTGCGCTCGCCCGAGCACCGCAAGCTCGACCCGTTCACGATTCCCGGCGCGCAATTCGCCGACGATCGCCAGATCGGCGACATCGTCGCGCGCTATCCGCTCTCGCAGAAGTTCGTCGTGTACTGCTCGTGCCCGAACGAAGTGACGGCGGCCCTGATGGCGAAGCGCCTGCTCGACGCAGGCTTCACCGATGCGCTCGCGCTGCGCGGCGGCCTCGACGCCTGGCGCGATACGGGCCGCCAGCTCACGTCGCTCGTGGAAGACATGCCGGCCGCGAACGATCCGGTCGCGGGGCTGCACAAGCCGGCCTGATCGTTTCGATCGAAAGCCGGCCGTGCGAAGCGGGGGCGCATGCCCCCTTCGATCAGAACGCGTGCAGCGGCAGGTTCACGACCAGGCGGTACTCGGTGTTCGTCGCGTCCGAGTAGTGCGCCGAACCGGCGTGCCACATCGCGATGAACGTGACCTTCGTGTCCTTCAGCTTGCCGCTCTGGAACGTGTACGACGGGATGAAGCCGAACTCGTGGTGACGGCCCTGCACCGGCGCGCCGTTGCTCCAGTAGATGCTCGACTTGCTCGGGTCGAGCGCCGCGCTCGCGCTGCCGTCCGCACCCCAGCCCGTCACGCCCCAGACCATCGCCTTGAAGCCCGGCAGGCCCGCTTCCTTGCCGTAGAACGTGTAACGCAGCTGCAGCGACTTTTCGTGCGGCGCGTTGTAGTCGACGTCCATCGAGTTGGTCAGGAAGATGCCGTTCGTTTCGTTCAGGTAGTCGAAGAACTGGTCGCCGAGCACCTGCTGGAAGCCGAGCAGCAGCTCGTGCGGGCCGTGCTGCGCGGCCAGCGACAGGCTGTACGCGTTGTTGTTGATCTTGCCTTGCAGCGCATCGCCCGTGTCGTGCGTCGAGTAGACGTTGCCGAAGCCCGTCCACTTGATCGTCTGCGGGCTGCCGATGCTGTGCTTCACCGACGCGTAGTACTGGTGCCACACGTCGTCGGCCTGGTTCGCGTACAGCGCGATTTCGCCGTTCGGCGAGTAATCCCACGTGCCGCCGACGTACGACAGGCGATTGATGCGCGTGCCGCCGTATTGCGTCGTCAGGTTGGTGAGCGTCGTGTGACCGCGCGCGTCGGTCTTCGTGAAGCTGCCGGCCTCGAGCATCACGTTCTTGAATTCATTGCTGACGAGTGTCGCGCCGAGGAACGTCGGCGGCAGCGCACGGTTGTCGTGCTGCTCCATGAACGGGTTGTCGACGGCCTGCAGACCGTACTTGACCACCGTGTTCGAGATGCGCGCCTTCACGTCGTAGATGCCGGGATAAGCCCATGCGAGCTGGTTGCCACCACCGCCGCCCTTCGCGATGTGCACCATGCTGCCGGCGCCCTGGCCGCCGTCGAGCTTCAGCGCCGCATACAGCGACGCATCGAAGCCGATACCGATCAGGCCCGTCGTATAGCCCGACTCGAAGTTCGCCATCGCGCCCTGGACCCACGCGTGGCGATGCGGCCCGCCCTTGGCGTCGAGCACGTCCGCATAGTTGCGGAACAGGAAGTTGAGGTGGCTGTCGGCAATGAAACCCTTCGACTGCGACTGGGCCGACGGCTCGTCGGGCGGCGTGACGGCCTGGGTCGCTTCGGCGTTGATAACGGCGTTCGGGGTCGTTGCCTGCGCAACGGTCGCGCCCGGTGCGGCCTGGGCGACCGTCAGCGGTGCGGGGGCCGCGTCGTCGGCGTGCGCGACGCCCGTCAGCGAGACACCGGCGAGTGCCGGCAGCCCCCATGCGAGCAGCATTTTCGATGCCGTCCCGATCGTCTTCTGTTTCTTCATCGTAATTCTCGTCTTGTGTTGATATCGTCCACGCCGGCTGCGATCCGCTCCCGGCCCCCCGGCGCGCCCGGTTAAGGACGCGCCTGTACCCGCGGCGCGAAGATCGTTCGCGCCGCACCTACCCCTGTTGACCTGCCTTGGTTATGTTTGCTGCGTCACTTCAGCTCACGCCACACCCGCGCGGATGCACGCGACACGCGCTGCCGACCCCTGCCGAACTTCCGGCAGCGGCACGTCCTGCGCGCACGCATCGATCGCGACCGGGCAGCGCGTGCGGAACGCGCAGCCGGACGGCGGGTTGAGCGGCGAGGGCATCTCGCCCGCCAGCAGCATCGGGCGGCGAGCACGCTCGCGCGCCGGCTCCGGCGTCGGCGCCGCATCGAGCAGCGCCTTCGTGTACGGGTGTTGAGGGACGCCGTACACGTCATGCCGCGTGCCGAACTCCATCACGCGGCCGAGATACATCACGAGCACACGCTGGCTGATCGCCTTCACCACGGCGAGATCGTGTGCAACGAACAGATAGGACAACGACAGTTCGCGTTGAAGATCGCGCAGCAGGTTCACGATCTGCGCCTGGATCGACACGTCGAGCGCCGATACGGGTTCGTCGCAGATCACGAGCTTCGGCTCGCTGATCAGCGCGCGCGCGATGCCGACGCGCTGGCACTGCCCGCCGGAAAATTCATGCGGATAACGCAGCAGGTGATGCGCGTTCAGGCCGACGCGTTCGAGCATCGTGACCACGCGGCGGCGCACCTCGGTGCGGCCGAGGCCGGCCTGATGCGTGACGAGCGGCTCCGCGACGACCTGTTCGATCGTCATGCGCGGATCGAGCGACGCGAGCGGATCCTGGAAGATCATCTGCACTTCGCGCCGCATCGCGGTGCCGCGCAGGTGATCGGGCGCGACGGCTTCGCCGCGCCATTTCACGGCGCCGGCCGTCATCGGCACGAGCCCGATCAGCGCACGCGCGAGCGTCGACTTCCCGCAGCCCGATTCGCCGACGAGCCCGACGGTCTCGCCGCGCTTCACGTCGAACGACACGCCGTCGACGGCGCGCAGCGTGCCCTTCGGTGACCACGGATAGCCGCCGAGCGGCACGCGGAAATGCACTTTCAGCCCATCGACGGACAGCAGCGTGTCGTCCGTCGCGCCGGTATTGCGGCGTTCATCGACGCTCATCGCAGACCTCCCGTCATATCGGCCACGGGCCGGTGGCACGCGCGCACCGCGCCCACGGCGCCATAGGTTTCGAGCGCGGGGCGCGCCGCGCCGCAACGTTCTTCCGCGTACGTGCAGCGCTTCGCGAACGCGCAGCCGGCCGGCGCCGTGCCGGGCATCGGCGGATTGCCGGGAATCGCGACGAGCGGCGCATCGTCCGCGTCGGTCAGGCGCGGCAGCGCGTTGAGCAGGCCGATCGTGTACGGATGCGACGGCGCCGCGAAAATCGATTCGGCCGGCGCGTATTCGACGGTGCGGCCCGCATACATGACCATCACGTCGTCCGCGAGGCCCGCGACCACGCCCATGTCGTGCGTGATCAGCACGATCGCCGTGCCGCGCTCGCGGTTCAGCTCGCGCAGCAGGTCGATGATCTGCGCCTGCACGGTCACGTCGAGCGCGGTGGTCGGCTCGTCGGCGATCAGGATCTCCGGCTCGGACAGCAGCGCCATCGCGATCATCACGCGCTGGCGCATCCCGCCCGAGAACTCGTGCGGATACATGCGGATGCGGCGCGCCGCGTCCGGGATACGCACCGATTCGAGCGCCTCGATCGCGCGCTTCGTGGCTTCCCTGCGCGACAGCTTGCGATGCAGCTGCAGCGTCTCGGTCATCTGCCGCTCGATCGTCAGGAACGGATTGAGCGACGTCATCGGGTCCTGGAAAATCATCGCGATCCGGTCGCCGCGCACCTTGTTCAGCGCGCGCGCATCCATCTCGAGCAGGTTGTCGCCGCGATAGCGCGCGGCGCCGGTCGTCGTGCCGTTGCCGGCCAGCAGGCCGAGCAGCGCCATCACGGTCTGGCTCTTGCCCGAGCCCGATTCGCCGACGATGCCGAGCGTCTTGCCGGCTTCGAGCGAGAACGACACGCCGCTCACGGCGTCGACCGGCGGCGCGTCCTTGCGCGTGAAGCGCACGCCGAGGTTGTCTACTTCCAGCAGTGCACCCATTTCAGCGATCCTTCGGGTCGAGCGCGTCACGCAGGCCATCGCCGACGAAGTTCACGCAGTAGAGCGTCACGCACAGCATGACGGCCGGGGCCAGCAGCAGCCACGGCATCGATTCCAGTTTCTGCGCGCCGTCCTGGATCAGCACGCCCCAGCTCGTCATCGGTTCCTGCACGCCGAGGCCGAGGAACGACAGCACCGATTCGGTCAGCACGATGCCCGGCACCGAGACCGTCGCGTACACGACGACCACGCCGAGCAGGTTCGGCACCACGTGGCGCCGCACGATCGTGGCCGGCGACACGCCGATCGCGCGCGCCGCATCGACGAACTCGCGGCTGCGCAGCGACAGCGTCTGGCCGCGCACGACACGCGCCATGTCGATCCACGAGAACGCGCTGATGGTCAGCACGACCAGCATGAACGAGCGGCCGAACAGGGTCATCATCAGGATCGCGATCAGCAGGTACGGGATCGCGTACATCATGTCGACGACGCGCATCATCACGGCATCGGTGCGGCCGCCCGCGAAGCCCGCGGTCGCGCCCCACGCGACGCCGAACAGGCCCGACACGAGCGTGCCGAGCAAGCCGACCTCGATCGACACGCGTCCGCCGATCAGCGTGCGCACGAGCAGGTCGCGGCCGAGCTCGTCAGTACCGAACCAGTGCTGGTTGGCCCAGGTCGGCGGCAGGCTGATCGCGCCCCAGTCGCTCGCGGCCGGGTCGGCGGTCAGCAGCCACGGGCCGACGAAACACGCGATCGTGATCAGCGCGAGCAGCACGAGGCTGAACACGGCCGCACGGTTGTGAAGGAAGCGCGCCATGGCAAGCGCGAGCGGCGAGCGCGAACGCGGCGGCGTGTCGGTCTGCACGGGCAGGCCGACGACGGGAGTAGTCGGAGTCATCGCGGTGCCTCGCTCAATAACGGATGCGCGGATCGAGCCACGCGTACGCGAGGTCGACCAGCAGGTTGAACAGCACGGCGCAGACGGTGGTCAGCACGACGAGGCCGAGCACGAGCGTGTAGTCGCGGTTGATCGCACCGTTCACGACGAGCTGGCCGAGGCCCGGCAGCGCGAACACCGATTCGGTGACGACGGCCGCGGTGATCGACGAGATGCAGACCGTGCCGACCAGCGACACGACCGGCATCAGCGCGGGCTTCAGCGCGTGGCGCAGCACGATCGTCGAGCCCGGCAGGCCCTTCGCGCGCGCGGTGCGGATGTAGTTGCTCGACAGCGTCTCGATCATCGAGCCGCGCATCACGCGCGCGAGCAGCGACATGTTGATGAAGGTCAGCAGCACGATCGGCAGCAGCCGGTACTGCCAGCCGCCGTCGCCCCAGCCGCCCGCCGGCAGCCAGCCGTTACCGGCCGACGTCTTCAGCAGGATCGCGAAGATCCACACGAGCACGGGGCCGAGCACGAACGGCGGCACGACGTTGCCGACGTTGCCGATCAGCATCACGATGCGGTCGATGAAGCTGTCGCGGCGCACGGCCGCGACGGTGCCGAGCAGCACGCCGAGCCCGATCGAGATCGGGATCGACAGGCCGCCCACGCCGAGGCTCACCGGCAGCGCCTTGCGCACCAGGTCGTTCACGGACCAGTCGACGTAACGGAACGACGGACCGAGATCGCCGTGCAGCAGCGCGTTCAGGTACATCAGGTACTGCTTCCACAGCGGCTGGTCGAGGTGATACTTCGCGTTCAGGTTCGCGAGCGTCGCCGCGGACAGCTGCTTTTCCGTATCGAACGGGCCACCGGGCGTCAGGTGCAGCAGCAGGTAGCAGACGGTGACGACCGCGAGGATCGTCGGCACCGCCCACAACGTACGCCTCAATGCGTAGGCCAGCATGATCGCTCCGCTCAGTGCTTGATCACGTACATGTCCTGCGACGCACGCATGTCGATCACGTTCTTCAGCGAGTAGCCACCGACGTACGGCTTCACGAGACGGTCGGCCGAATACTGGAACAGCGGCACCATCGGCGTGTCGTTCAGCGCGAGATCGTGTGCCTGCGTGAGCAGCGTGGCACGCGCCTTGTCGTCGAGCTTCTGGTTGCCTTCGTCGACGAGTGCGTCTACCTGCTTGTTGCAATAGCCGACGGTGTTCTGCGCGCTGCCGCAACGCAGCAGGTCGAAGAACGTCATCGCATCGTTGTAGTCGGCGAACCAGCCGTCGCGCGCGATCTGCACCTTGCCGTCATGGCGCTGCTTCATCAGCACCTTGAACTCGACGTTCTCGAGCTTCGTGTTGATGCCGAGCTTGGTACGCCATTCGGACGCCGCGAACAGCGCGACCTTCTTGTGCAGGTCGTTGGTGTTGTAGGTCAGCGTGAACGACAGCGGCTTCGCGTCCGAATAGCCGGCCTGCTTCAGCAGGTCCTTCGCGGTCGAGACACGCTTCGCCATCGGCCACGATGCCCAGTCCGGCGTGAACGGCTGCACGCCCTTCGTGCCGTTCGGCATCAGGCCGTACATCGGCTTCTCGCCGGCCTGCGTGAGCTTCTGGGTCAGCACGTCGCGATCGAGCACCATCGATAGCGCCTGGCGCACGCGCTTGTCCTTCAGTGCCGGATCGCTGTTGTTCAGGTAGTAGTAGTACGTCGCGAGCTGCAGGCCCTGGCGCAGTTCGCCGCCGAACTGCTTGCTGACCTGCTGGAAGATCCCCGACGGGATCGAATAGCTGTAGTCGATCTGGCCGGCCTGGTACATGCGCATCGCCGTCTCGTCGCTCTCGATCGGCAGGTACGTGACCTTGTTGATCACGACCTTCGGCGCATTCCAGTATTTCGCATCCTTCGAGATCACGATGCGGTTGTTCGGCTGCCAGTCGACGAGCTGGTAGGCGCCGTTGCTGACGATGTTGCCCGGGCGCGTCCATGCGTCGCCGAGCTTCGTCACCGTGTCCTTGTTCACCGGTGCGAGCGGCACCATCGCGGTGAGCTCGGGGAAGAACGCGACCGGCACGTCGGTCGTCACTTCCAGCGTGTACGGGTCGACGGCGCGCACGCCGAGCGTCGACGGCGCGGCCTTGCCCGCGATGATGTCCTTCGAGTTCTTCACGAACTCGACGAGGATCGTGTACTTCGAGCCCGTCTTCGGATCGACGAGGCG
This sequence comes from Burkholderia sp. 22088, assembly GCF_052045915.1. NCBI lineage: Bacteria > Pseudomonadati > Pseudomonadota > Betaproteobacteria > Burkholderiales > Burkholderiaceae > Burkholderia > Burkholderia sp. 22088. The sequence goes on along the minus strand of NZ_JBQEPY010000008.1, from coordinate 121,542 downwards.
CTGCCATGCATAGACGAAATCGGCGGCCGTCACCGGCTGGCCGTTGCTCCACTTCGCGTCGCGGCGAAGCTTGAAGATCCACGTCGTCGGCGTCTTGCGTTCCCACGACAGCGCGACACCCGGCACGACCTGGCCGGCTGCGTCGATGCGCGCCAGCCCTTCGAACAGGTCGAGGCCGATCGTGTTGCCGGTCCACGATTCGATGTGCGCCGGGTCGAGCGACTCGACTTCGGCGGGCACCTGGCGCGTCAGGTCCTGTTGAGGAGCGAGCGCGACGTTCGACGGAACGGAAACGGCGTGGGCGACAGGCGTCAGGGCGAGCGCGGCCAGCACGGCCGACATGGCATGCAAGGATTTCATCGTGGCAGTCTTGAGAAGGGTTGTTCGGTGAGCGTCGCGCGGCGGATGCCGCGGCTTACGCGTGAGACGCTGACGGGCGCAGCGATTGAGGAGGCCCGTGATTCTCGTATTGCATTTTAGTATTCCTTACGTTTCTTTCGACAGGTATTCCGTCTTCGAAACGAAGGAATACCTGTGCGTTAGAACAGCCTCGGCGTACCGACCCAGACCACCACCGACTCGATCTTCGCGGTGTTGACCCAGCTGTGCGGGACCGTCGACTGATAGTGCGAACTGTCACCGGCCTGCAGGACGAACGTCTTGCCTTCCAGCGTCAGCGACACTTCCCCTTCAATCACATACAGGAACTCCTCTCCTGCATGTGTCGTCACCTCAGACCGCTTCTGCCCCGGCGGCATCCTCACGAGGATCGCCTCCAGCTGGCGCCCTTCGGACACGTTCGTCAGCCTCGCGAACAGGTTCGCCGAATCGGCAAACCCGAAGAAGCGCAGCTGCTCGCCTCGGCAGACCGAGCGTTCCTCGCTCGGCGTATCCACGAAGTACTGCACCGTCACACCGAGCGCGTGCGCGATACCGGCCAACGATGTCAGCGACGGCGACGCGAGCCCGCGTTCGACTTGAGACAGAAACGGCTTCGAAATCCCCGCGGCGGTAGCGGTGTCGTCGAGCGTGCGCTTGAGTCGTTGGCGCAACGCGCGAATCTTGCTGCCCAGAGCGGCGGCAGCATCTGCGGACCGCGAGTTTTCAGTGGGGGGAACCATAGCAGGCCGAAAAGTGATCGTCAAAAAATGTTTGATGGAAAATAACTAAGTTAGAACGATATAGCTTAGTCTTCGGGTTCGCACCCGTCTTCGGTGTTGAGCCCGGTGCACTAAACGGGACACGAAGCGAGCGAAACGACGCGCTATCTTGCCAGACTCGCCGGCTTCACAGGCAAGCTGCAAGCGGCTCTCCGGGAATATTCGGAGAGCCGGCATGAAAGCTTACAAGTAAATGATGAGACGAATGTTCCTGAAAGCTACTGCCACATTAGGAGTTTCCCTAAGTGGCGGATACCAGACGCACCGGACCGGCTGCCGTTACCATGCGCGCGCCGGTCGGGGCCCCTCCCCGCCACACCAGGCGGAGTCAGGCCCCGGCCCGGGCTAACCGCCCGACTGTTCCATCGCCAGCGCAAAGCTTACCCGGCCCATTGTGCATCGGCGCCAGTTCGACCCCAAGACGACGCGCGATCCGTGCCGTCCGTTTCAAACGAGATTGATGATGCAACCACCTGTTTCACAAACCCGATCGTTCACGACGGTCTTCCTCATCGAAATGTGGGAGCGTTTCGGCTACTACGGCATGGCCGCGCTCCTGGTCCTCTTCATGGTCGACCGGCTCGGTTTCACCGACAGCCATGCGAACCTGACCTGGGGTGCGTTTACCGCACTCGTCTATGCCGCGCCGTCGATCGGCGGCTGGATCGGCGACAAGGTGCTCGGCGCCCGCCGCACGATGATCATCGGCGCGTCCGTGCTCTGCGCCGGCTACCTGATGCTGTCGGTACCGAACGACCAGCTGACGTACATGTACGCGTCGCTCGGCGTGATCGTCGTCGGCAACGGCCTGTTCAAGGCCAACGCGGCGAACCTCGTGCGCCGCATCTATGAAGGCGACGACGCGCGCATCGACAGCGCGTTCACGATCTACTACATGGCGGTCAACATCGGCTCGACGGTGTCGATGCTCGCGACGCCGTGGATCAAGGATCACTGGGGCTGGCACACCGCGTTCGCGGTCTGCTGCGGCGGCATGCTGCTCGCGATCCTCAACTTCATGCTGATGCATCGCACGCTCGCACACGTCGGCTCGCTGCCCGACGACCAGCCGATCCGCTGGAAGCGCCTCGGCGCGGTCGCCCTGGGCGGTGTCGGGCTCGCGCTGGTCACGCTGTACGTGCTGCAGCACAAGCAGCTCGCCGTCGCCAGCGTGTGGACGGCCGCGTTCGCGATCCTCGCGATCTTCGCGTACATGATCGCGAAATCGGAGCGCTCGGAGCGCGCCGGCCTGATCGCGGCGCTCGTGCTGATCGGCCAGGTGATCCTGTTCTTCATCTTCTACGTGCAGATGTCGACGTCGCTGACGCTGTTCGCGCTGCGCAACGTCGATCCGCGCTTCATGCTGTTCGGCACGACGCTGTTCACGTGGAGCGCCGCGCAGTTCCAGGCGCTGAACCCGATCTGGATCATGCTGCTCAGCCCGGTGCTCGTGTGGGTCTACAACGCCGTCGCGAAGGGCGGCCGTGACCTGCCGGTCGCCGCGAAGTACGCGCTCGGCTTCGGCGCAGTGGCCGCGGGCTACCTGGTGTTCACGATCAGCGGCCGCTTTGCGGTGGACGGCCGCGTGTCGTCGTGGTTCATGGTGTGGGGCTACGGCCTCTACTCGCTCGGCGAACTGCTGGTGAGCGGCCTCGGCCTCGCGATGATCGCCCGCTACGTGCCGGCGCGCATGAGCGGCTTCATGATGGGTGCGTACTTCGTCGCGACGGGCGTGTCGCAGTATCTGGGCAGCGTCGTCGCGAACTTCGCGCAGATGCCGTCGCACGAACTGCCGGCCACCGAATCGCTGCCGCTCTACCTGTCGCTGTTCGAGAAGCTCGGCTGGCTCGCCGCGATCGGCATGCTGCTCGCGCTGCTGCTGCTGCCGCTGATGAACCGCCTGTCGCGCCAGCACCAACGTTGTGCGGAAGAGCGCCGCGAGGAATCGCTGCAGGCGCAGGGTGCCGCCACGGCCCAGTAAGGGCTATCCCTCGGCGTGCGGCCTGCACGCCACATTCTCCCGCCGGTTGCGCGATTGCGTCCTACACTGGTTGCAAAGCAGTGCATCCGCCGCGATGCGCGCTGGCGGGAGAAGACCATGAAAAGCAAGACCACGAGGCTCCTCCGGATCCTCTCGGACATCCGGTACGCGCAGCGATGCACTGCACTGCGCGCCGCCCGGGCAGCAGCCGAAGCCGACGCGGTACTCGCGGAACGCGACGATCCGGCGCCCGACGAGCGCGACGACGCCGAATCCGACGACCCCACCGCCGTTCCCCGCTCCCGTATCGGCTCACCTCACTGACGCCGCGCCGCACGTTCCGTGCCGCCCGCGCCGCTCACGCGGCCGCACCGCGCCACCGCGCGATCCACGTTCCCGAACCGGCCACGGCCATCATCAGCCCGAGCGCGCACGCGTCGGCCACGAGGCCCACGCCGACGTGCCGCAGGTCGGCACTGCCCACGACCGGATGCAGGAGCGAATCGATGACGAGCGAGATCGCCGCGCCCGCGACGAAGCAGATCAGCCCGCGCTGGCCCACCGCCACGACCGGCCGCACGCCCTGCGCGATCCGCGCGATCCAGCCGAAGCGCACGCAATCGGCCATCAGCCACGCGATGGCCGCGAAGCTCACGACGCGCGGCAGCGCGAGATCGCGCTTGAACACGCCTTCCGGCAGCGGCAGCCCCGAAAACAGCTTGTAGCTCGCGCAGCCGAGCACGACCGCGCAGGCCAGCCCGGTCGCCGCGGCACTCCAGCGGCCGAGCGCGATGCGCCGGTAGAACGGCTGGCAGCGCGCGAGCACGCCGGCGACGAACATCAGTTGCCACGCGAACGGATTGAAACTCCAGCGGAATCCGTCGGTATCCAGCAGCTCGGGGCCGAGCCAGCCCGCCGCGATCCACGACGCAATGCCGAGCGCGACGAGCAGCCATGGATGCCGGCGCGCGAACGGCACGAGCACCGGCGACGCGAGCGCGAACAGCACGTACATCGGCAGCACCGACGCGAGATAAGGCTGGCGCTGGAACGTCAGCAGTTCGGCCAGGCCCGTGAGCGGCGAGGCGAGCATCACGCTGACGTCGTCGAGCGCGAGGTTCGGCGCATCGATCCCGTAATGGTCGAGCACGGCCGACACGACGAGCATCAGCGTCGAGGTCGCGAGAAACGCGCGGTAGATCTGCATCGCACGGCGCACGAACCGCCGTTGCGCGGCGCGCGCGCCGTGCCGTTCGGCGATCGCGCCATAGGCGCTCGCGGTCGCGAAACCGCCGAGAAAGACGAAGACCTCGGCCGCGTCGCACAGCGCGAACGCGTGCAGCGTGACGCGCGACAGCACGCTCGCGCCGATGTGATCGACGACGATCATCAACAGCACGATGCCGCGGAAGAAATCGACTTCGATCAGGCGGCCGCCGCGCGGCGGCCGAGCGGTGGCGGGCGACACGCTCAACGACATGAGCGCACCCGCACGACGGCGGTGCGGCACGCACCGGGGAATGGATCGGGAAGAAGAAGGCGCGCGGGATCAGCCGCGATACGCGTATGCCCGCATCGCGCCAACCCGGCCGGCCAGGCACGGAGAGGACCGTTCATTAAAAGGCTGCATACGAAGGGAAGTCGGTGAGGCCAGTCTAGTAGCCGAGCAGGAGAGACCCTAAGTAACAAAGTGCAACCGAATCTTCTGTTCGATTACACGCGCGAGCCTTGTGACGCGAAGCAGGCAGCGTCGCCAGATTCACGCCAGCGCGACGCCAGTTTGCGGTCAGCATCGACGGGTTCGACCGCCGGGCGATGACGATGCCGATGCGATATGCGCCACGTTCCACGCCGCCGCCGCGTCGCGATCGACGCCTATCCGCGTGCCTATCCGCGCGCGGGCAGGCGCCGCATCAGCATGGCGCTGTGCCACGCGGTCAGCGCAACGGCGACCCAGATCGGCCCGTACGTCGCGAGCTTCGCGACGCTCAGCGTTTCGCCGAGCAGCAACAGCGACACCGCGACGAGCAGCACGGGCTCGACGTAGCCGAGAATCCCGAACAGGGCCATCGGCAGCATCCGGCTGGCCTTCAGGTAACTCGCGAGCGCGAGCGTGCTCAGCACGCCGAGCCCCGGCAGCAGCGCGGCCCACAGCACGGGATGGCCGGCCACGCGCGTCGCGCTCGTCGCGACCATCGCGAACGCGACCGGGCACAGCAGCGCGATCTCGACCGCGAACGCGGCGAGCGAATCGGCGTTGATCCGCCGGCGCAGCACGAAATACGGCGGATAACCGAGCGCGACGACGAGCGTCGGCCACGCGAACGCGCGCGTTGCCCACACTTCGTGCGCGACGCCGAGCGCGGCGCACGCGACCGCCGTCCATTGCAGCGGATCGAGCCGTTCGTGATAGTAGAAGCGGCCGACGAGCACCATCGTCAGCGGCAACAGGAAATAACCGAGCGACACTTCGAGCATGCGCCCGTGCAGCGGCGCCCACAGGAACAGCCACAACTGCAATCCGAGCAGCGCGGCGCTCACGGGCACCGCGATCAGCAGGCGCCAGTCGCGCACGCTGCGCCGAAGGAGGTCGACGAGCGCCGGCCAGCGGCCGCGCAGCGCGATCAGCGCGAGCGCGCCCGGTGCGGTCCACAACACGCGCCACGCGAAGATGTCGAGCCCCGTGAGCGGCGCGAGCAGTTTCGCGTAGGCGGACATCAGCGCGAACAGCGTCGATGCCGTCACCGACAGCATGAGGCCGCGCCCGGCCTCCGGATACCCCGTCATGATCGTTCCGTGCCGCTTACTGCTGCTGGAAGCGCTCGAAGCGCTTCTCGGTCCGGCGTTCCTCGAACGTCACCTCGGTCACGCGCGCGGCCGGCGGCCCGTGACGCAGCCACGCGAGCATCCGGTCGATCTGCGCGCCGGGGCCCTGGATCATCGCTTCGACGGTGCCGTCCTCGAGATTCGCGACCCAGCCGCGCAGCTTCAACGCATGCGCCTCGCGCACCGTCGCATGCCGGAAGCCGACGCCCTGCACGACGCCGCGCACCCGTACGTAGTAGGTCTCGATCCGTTCGTCCAGTTCATTGCGGCTCATCGCGTCGTCCTCCCGTTGCATTCAAGCCCGGCATTGTAGTCGCGTCGGCCGCTTCGTACATGCCCGCACCCGACGCGGCCTTGCGTCGCCGCGCGCGCCGACCACGTACAATCTCGCCGACGCTCAACCGCCGCGCCGCCCGCGCGCGGCCCTGAAGGAAACGCATGACTGATACCTCCCGCGATCTCGTTCTCGTCACCGGCGCGTCCGGTTTCGTCGGCTCGGCCGTCGCGCGCATCGCGCAGCAGAAAGGCTATGCGGTGCGCGTGCTCGTGCGCCCGACCAGCCCGCGCACGAACGTGGCGGATCTCGACGCCGAGATCGTCACCGGCGACATGCGCGACGAGGCGTCGATGCGCGCCGCGCTGCGCGGCGTGCGCTACCTGCTGCATGTCGCGGCCGACTACCGGCTGTGGGCGCCCGATCCCGACGAGATCGAGCGCGCGAACCTCGAGGGGGCGGTCGCGACGATGCGCGCGGCACGCGCGGAAGGCGTCGAGCGGATCGTCTACACGAGCAGCGTCGCGACGCTGAAGGTGACGAGTGCCGGCGATCCGTCCGACGAAAACCGGCCGCTCACGGCGGAACAGGCGATCGGCGTCTACAAGCGCAGCAAGGTGCTCGCGGAACGCGCGGTCGAACGGATGATCGCCGACGAAGGGCTGCCGGCCGTGATCGTCAATCCGTCGACGCCGATCGGCCCGCGCGACGTGAAGCCGACGCCGACCGGCCGCATCATCGTCGAGGCCGCGCTCGGCAAGATTCCCGCGTTCGTCGACACGGGGCTGAACCTCGTGCACGTCGACGACGTCGCGCACGGCCACTTCCTCGCGCTCGAGCGCGGCCGGATCGGCGAGCGCTACATCCTCGGCGGCGAGAACCTGCCGCTGCAGCAGATGCTCGCCGACATCGCGCAGATGACGGGCCGCAAGGCGCCGACGATCGCGCTGCCGCGCTGGCCGCTCTATCCGCTCGCAGTCGGCGCGGAAGCGGTCGCGAAGTTCACGAAGAAGGAGCCGTTCGTCACCGTGGACGGGCTGCGGATGTCGAAGAACAAGATGTATTTCACGTCGGCGAAGGCCGAGCGCGAGCTCGGCTACCGTGCGCGCCCGTACCGCGAAGGGCTGCGCGATGCGCTCGACTGGTTCGGCTCCGCGGGCTACCTGAAGTAGCACAAAGCGGCGTACTTCACGCCGCTTTGCGCACTTTGTTACACGTCGCGCACGGCCCGGCACCGGCGCAGCGGTTAAAATCGCGGGTCTTACGCAGAGAAGACACGCATGAACCTGAACGATCAGATCGCTTCGCTCACCGTGGGCGTCGATCAGCTCCTCCACGATCACCACGCCGCGCAGCAGGCGGCCCGCAGCGCGGAAGCCTTCGCGCGCGCCGCAGCAGCGGAAGCCCGGGCCGCGGCAGAGCGTCACGCCGCCGCGGAAACCGAAGCGCAGGCCGCCGCGCAACGCCACACGGCCGCCGCCGCCGAAGCCGAGGCCGCGCAGCAGCGCCACGCCAGCGCGACCGCCGCCGCCGAAGCCGCCGCCCAGCGTCATACCGATGCCACCGCGCAAGCCGAAGCCGCCGTGCAACGCCATGCGGAAGCCACCGCGCTGACCGAAGCACTCGCGCAGCGTCACGCGGATGCCGAAGCGGCGTCGCAGCGCCACGCGGCCGCGATCGCCGAAGCCGAGGCCGCCGCGCAGCGTCATCACGCCGCAGCCACCGAAGCCGAAGCGGCCGCCCAGCGCCATGCGGCCGCGACCGTCGAAGCCGAGGCCGCCGCGAAGCGTCACGCGGAAGCGACCGCCGAAGCCGAAGCGGCCACGCAGCGCCACGCGGCCGCCATAGCGGAAGCCGAAGCCGCCGCCCAGCGCCACACGGCCGCGATCGCCGAAGCCGAAGCGCTCGCGCAGCAGCACGCGCAGGCGATCGCGGAAGCGCAGGCCGCCGCGCAGCGTCACGCCGACGCCACCGCCGAGGCCGAAGCCGTCACGCAACGCCATACCGAAGCGATCGCGCAGGCCGAGGCGGCCGCGCAACGCCATGCCGATGCCGCCGCGCAGGCCGAGGCCGTCACGCAACGCCATACCGAAGCGATCGCACAAGCCGAAGCGGCTGCGCAGCACCACGCGAAGGCCATCGCCGACGCAGAGGCGCTGGTCGAGGCCGTCGTCAAGGAAGCCGCGACGAGCGCGGTGGCCGCCACGGCCGTTGCGGCGGAAGTCGTCGAACCCGCGCCGGCCGACACGCCGGCGGCGGAACCGGCCGTGAACGCGCCCGCGCCGGCCGTGGCCGAAGCGGTGGAGGCAACGGCCGACACCGGGACGGCCATCGTCGCGACGGCGCAAGCCGACACGCCGGTTGAAGGTGAAGTCGAAGTCGAAGCCGCCACCACGCCGGCGCCGTCCGACAAATCGACGCTGCACGTGTCGCGTCCGACGCAGAACGAACTCACGCTGACCATCAACGGCGAATCGATCACGCTGCATCCGGAGCAACTGGGCCAGTTGATCGAGGAACTCGCGCATGCGCGCGCGTCGATGCAGCCGGAGCCGCCGCCCGGCATCCCGGCCGGCTGGCGCTTCGTGACGACGAAGAACCCGATGATGGCCGTGCAGAAGCAGTCGAACGGCGACCGCCTGCTGGTCGCCCGTCACACGGGCTACGGCTGGGTGCCGTTCACGTTCTCGCCGGACGTCGTGATCCAGATGTACATGATGCTGACCCAGCGCTAGGCACCGGCAGGCAGCCCCCGCCGAAAACGAAACAGCCCGACCGTTTCCACGATCGGGCTGTTTGCTTTCCGGCTGCCGGGAGGCACGCCTCCCGGGATCCGCTCAGCGCTCCACCGGCGCCTGCACGCGCGCCTTCCACTGGCCGCCCTTGCCGCGCCAGTAGCGCCACGCGGACGCGAACGTCGCGCCGACGTAGAACAGCGCGACGAGCGGCAGCGCGGGCGCCCACAGCGGCGAGCGCCGGTAGTAGCGCAGCATCGGCGCATACGCGGCGCACATCGACGCCCACGCGAGCCACGCCGGCCACGCGCGCGCGCCGTACGCGAGCGCCGCGGCGGGCGGCACGAGATAGATGATCGTCATCCCGAGCAGCGTGCCGGCCAGCAGCAGCGGCGAATAGTGCAGCTGCGTGAACGCCGTGCGCGCGATCATGTTCCAGATGTCGCGCCAGCTGTCGTACGGACGCAGCGACACGCTGCGGTCGGCCAGGTCGAGCCGGATCGGGTGGCGGCCGCTGCCGCGGTGCTTGATCTGCGCGGCCAGGCTGCAGTCGTCGATCAGCGCGCCGCGGATCGACTCGATGCCGCCCGCTTCCTCGAGCGCCGTGCGCTTCACCAGCATGCAGCCGCCCGCGGCACCGGCCGTCCGGTTGCGCGGGTTGTTGATCCACGAGAACGGGTAGAGCTTCGCGAAGAAGAACACGAACGCCGGGATCAGCGCCTTTTCCCAGAACGAATCGCAGCGCAGCCGCACCATCAGCGACACGAGATCGCGGTTCTCGGCCTGCGCGCGCGTGACGAGCTGTGCGACGGCGTCCGGCGGATGGCCGATGTCGGCGTCCGTCAGCAGCAGGTAGTCGGCCGGCAGGCCGAGCGCCTGCACCGCGGCGATCCCCTGCGACTGCGCCCACACCTTGCCCGACCAGCCGGCCGGCAGCGGCTTCGCGGCCAGCACCGTCAGCCGGTCGGCGCGGTTGATCGCGAGCGCGGCCGCGCGGGCCGCGTCGGCGGTGCCGTCGTCGCTGTGGTCGTCGACAATGATCAGATGAAATTCGCCCGGATAATCCTGCTCGAGCAGCGAAGTCGCCGCCCGGGCGATCACGTCGGCCTCGTTGCGCGCCGGCACGACCGCGACGACGGCCGGCCAGCCGGCCTCGGCCGCGGCGCCGCGCGCCTCGGGCGGCAGCGGCCGCGCGGGCACCGCGCGCCAGAAACCGCCACGCGCGACGAGCAGCACGATCCAGATGATCAGCGACAGCCCGGACACCAGAAAAGCGAGAACCAGCATCATCGGCGCGCCTCCTGCCGGGCGCCGGGTTCGGCAAAATCAATGGGGGTCAGGAACAAAGCGCCCGAAACGGCACGGGCGGCCGGGTAATACGCGTAAGAATCGACGGTCATCGAATGGCCTTGGAATGAGCGCGGCGCCGGGCAGCCGGAGCGGCTGCCCGCGAAACCGCATAGTTTACTGGGTTCCGCACGCGCCAGCGCCGACGCGGCTCTCCCGCAAATGCAACACGGCAGACACAGCACCAAAGCAAGGACGGCCCGATAGAGTTAAAATGCGCGATTAATTCGGGGTTCCGGGGCCTGGCCGGCCGGTTCGTTCCTGCCTTCATAACATCAAGCCGGGGCGAGCGAGCGAGTGCCAGCTCCTCGAACCCCGGCGTCTGTCGTCGGAGTTCGCTCACTTATGCGAGTCATCCTTGCCCAGCCCCGCGGCTTTTGTGCGGGAGTTGTCCGTGCGATCGAGATCGTCGACCGCGCGCTGCAACAGCACGGTGCGCCGGTCTATGTGCGTCATGAGATCGTGCATAACCGGCATGTCGTCGAAAACCTGCGTAATAAAGGGGCGCGATTCGTTGAGGAGCTCGACGAGGTGCCCCACGGCGCTGTCGCGATCTTCAGCGCGCACGGTGTCGCCCAGACGGTCGAGCGCGATGCGGAAACGCGCGGGCTCGACGTGCTCGACGCCACCTGCCCGCTCGTCACGAAAGTGCACGTGCAAGGCCGCCAGTACGTCGCGGCGGGCCGCCGGCTGATCCTGATCGGCCATGCGGGCCACCCGGAAGTCGAGGGTACGATCGGCCAGATTCCGGCCGAGGTGATCCTCGTGCAAAGCGAAGCGGAAGTCGATACGCTGACGCTGCCCGTCGACACGCCGGTCGCGTACATCACGCAGACCACGCTGTCGGTCGACGATACGCGCGGCATCATCGAAGCGCTGCAGCGCCGGTTCACCGACATCGTCGGCCCGGACACGCGCGACATCTGCTACGCCACGCAGAATCGCCAGGCTGCCGTGCGCGAACTGAGCGAACAGGTCGACGTACTGCTCGTGGTCGGTGCGACGAACAGCTCGAACTCGAACCGCCTGCGCGAGATCGGCACCGAAAGCGGTGTGCCGAGCTACCTCGTCGCCGACGGTTCGGAAGTCAAGGCCGAATGGTTCGCGAATGCGACGACCGTCGGCCTGACCGCCGGGGCGTCCGCGCCCGAGGAAATGGTCGAAGATGTAATCGGCGCGTTGCGCGCGCTGGGCCCCGTTGACGTCACGACGATGGCGGGCCGTGAAGAAAAAGTCGAATTCAAGTTGCCGGCGAAGCTCACGCAAGCTGTCGCCCGCGAAGTTTAAGGAGGACATCTCTTGTCTATTCCGCTGCTCCAGCAAGTCCGCGTCGGCGCGTACATCACGCGCCAACACCTGTCCGGCAACAAACGCTATCCGCTCGCGCTGATGCTCGAGCCGCTGTTCCGCTGCAACCTCGCTTGCAACGGCTGCGGCAAGATCGATTACCCGGATCCCATCCTGAACCAGCGCCTGTCCGTCCAGGAATGCCTGGAAGCGGTCGACGAGTGCGGCGCACCCATCGTGTCGATCGCCGGCGGCGAGCCGCTGCTGCACAAGGAAATGCCGGAAATCGTCCGCGGCATCATGAAGCGCAAGAAGTTCGTCTACCTCTGCACGAACGCGCTGCTGATGGAAAAGAAGATGGACGACTACCAGCCGAGCCCGTACTTCGTCTGGTCGGTCCACCTCGACGGCGACGCGCAGATGCACGACCACTCGGTGTCGCAGGAAGGCGTGTACGACAAGGCGGTCGCGGCGATCAAGGAAGCGAAGCGCCGCGGCTTCCGCGTGAACATCAACTGCACGCTGTTCAACGATGCGATCCCCGAGCGCGTCGCGAAGTTCTTCGATACGCTCAAGCCGATCGGCGTCGACGGCATCACCGTGTCGCCGGGCTACGCGTATGAGCGCGCACCGGATCAGCAGCACTTCCTGAACCGCGACAAGACGAAGAACCTGTTCCGCGAGATCCTGAAGCGCGGCGAAGGCGGCAAACGCTGGTCGTTCAGCCAGTCGTCGCTGTTCCTCGACTTCCTGGCCGGCAACCAGACGTACAAGTGCACGCCGTGGGGCAACCCGGCGCGTACGGTGTTCGGCTGGCAGAAGCCGTGCTACCTGGTCGGCGAAGGTTACGTGAAGACCTTCAAGGAACTGATGGAAGACACGAACTGGGACAACTACGGCGTCGGCAACTACGAGAAGTGCGCGGACTGCATGGTCCACTGCGGCTTCGAGGCGACCGCCGTGATGGACACGATGGCGCATCCGCTGAAGGCGTTTGCCGTGAGCCGCAAGGGCATCAAGACCGACGGCCCGTTCGCACCGGACATTCCGATCGACAAGCAGCGTCCGGCCGAGTACGTGTTCTCGCGCCACGTCGAGATCAAGCTCGAGGAAATCCAGCGCGCCGGCAAGGGCAAGCTGCAGAAGCCGGCGAAGCCGGCAGCCGCCGCTTAAGCGCGTTTCGCCACGCGGGGGGCTTGCCCTCCGCGCCGGCGGGAAAAAAGAAGCGCCACGGAGCCTGCTCCGTGGCGCTTTTGTTTTGGGCCGATGTGTCGAGTCGCGTTCCGCCGTCACCGTATGGCCACGACAGGCCGCGACAGGCTGCGACAGCCGTGCAATCGCTGCTTCGGCGATTGACGGCGGCCGCGCCGGTGCGGCCGGCCCTGTCTCCTCCAGACTCCCGGCGAAACCGGTGCGACGCTACGCGGCCAGCGATTCGGCCGCGTGCATGCGCATCTTCTCCGCCGCGCCCGCGACGAGCGCCGGCTGGCCGCTCGACGCGAACGCGCAGACGTGCTCCCACAGCTCGGCCAGCCGACGCCGCGTGAGCGTCGTGACGCACGTGTCGTTCGCCGCGAGCACATGCTCGAGCACCGCGCATTCGTCGTCGTGCAGCGTCCATGCGCCGCCTTGCGCCGCGCGTGCCACGCCCGCGTCGAGCGCACGCTCCGCGTCGACGCACAGGTCGATGTCGGCATCCGCGCACACCGCATCGTCGAGCGCCAGGAACACCAGGTAGACGCTCGTGCGCAACCGCATCAGCAGCGCCTCGTTGCCATGCCCGCCGCGCAGCGCGACGAGCGCCATGTGGCATTTCAGCGAGATGTCGCGTGCATGCACCGGCGGCAGCGGCAACAACCACTCGCGGGTCAGCGGCACGTGGCGGCGATGCTTCCGGGAGCCCTTCATGACGGGCTCCCGCTTGCGGGCACATCGCTCGCCGCGACGGCCGGCCATGCGGTACGGCACGCAACGGCATCACGGTGCGCAAGGCGGCGGTGTTTCGCACGACGTCGCGCGCCGCGCGCATCGTCCCGCCGCTGCGACGCTCGCGCGGCCGGCAGCCGGCGCAGCGCCGGTGCGCGCACGACGCAGGCAAATCGGATCGGGCAAGCCATGCTCGTCTCCTGCATCAAAACGTGTTCTCGCCCTTCAGGTAGTACGCGGTCTTCACGAAGAACGCCTTGACCGGATGGCCGCCCTGCGCGTCGCGTGCGGCGCGCGCCTCCATCTCGGCCCGCTCTTCGCGCGACCGGTCCGGCACCGGATTGCGGACACGTTCGAGCGCACGCTGCATCGCGAGCGGATAGTTCTGGTTGCCGGCCGACGTCGCGCGATAACCTGCGCGCGTCATCTGCATCAGTTGCGCGTTGGTTTCGGCACGCGCCGCCGACCAGCTCGACAGCGAGGCATTCGATGCCCCGTCGGAAACGGCCGACTGCGCAAAGCTGACGGCGGGCAGCGCAACGAGTGCGCAGGAAAGTACGGCAACGGGAACGAGGGATCGCATAGTGGCCTCCAGATGGTTGTCCCCGCATCGATCGTGTTCGACGATGCGTTGAAAGCATCGTATGTCGCGCTGCATGCCGCTTGAATAGCCGATTCCGCAATTGATATTTTCGGCTTCGGAATTCGGTGCGCGAACCACGTCATGCGCGAATCCCTCTCAATCGGAATTTCTTTATTTCATTCAATGCCCTGATCGCATTTGTTCAGACGATCCGAAGCCGTGCACACAGCGCTTTTTCAATTTCCGAAATGACGTGTTGCCGATGCGATCGCAGCGGGCGCACCTTCCGGCAAGGCTTCCGGCGTGATATCGCGCGTGCGGATACCCGCGGATATCTCGAACCGCGGCCTTGCCGGATCGAACGGTTCTCGTGATTCAGGACAAGCATCGCATCCGGATTGCCGGATAGCGACACGACGTGCGCAGCAAGGACGCGCGATAATCACGCATCGGCCGTTTCGCACGGCACCTCATGCATTCCCATTTTTATCGAGTCCCTCCATGGCTGCCCTCGACACCACCGCCATCCACAGTTGGCATGCGCACGTCTATTTCGATGCGGCCAGCCGCGACGCCGCGTGGGCGTTTCGCCAGGTCGTCGACGAACGGTTCGGCGCGGTCATCGAACTCGGCCGCTTTCACGAACGCCTCGTCGGCCCGCACCCGGCGTGGTCGTACCAGATCGCGTTCGACACCACGCGCTTCGACGAAATCGTGCCGTGGCTCGTGCTGAACCACGGCGCGCTGGATATCTTCCTGCATCCGAATACGGGCGACGAACTGCGCGACCATCGCGATTGCGCAGTGTGGATCGGGAAGTCGTACGGGCTGAATCTCGACGCGCTGGCCGGATAACGGCCGAAAAACGGCCGAAAAGCGCCGCCTTCGCCGCGGCGGCATCCACGTTTCGGGTCGACGTGAAACGTCCCGCGACGGCGCGCTCATACAGTGGGTTCCGTTATCGACACTTCCGGAACCCGCCATGACACACCCCGATGCCGATGCCCGGCACATTTACGAAGGCTGGCACGCGGCCGTCGTCGCACGCGACGTCGATGCGCTGATGGCGCTATATACCGACGACGCGGTGCTCGAAACGCCGCTGATCGTCGTCACGCTGCCCGATCACGGCTCAGGCGTGCTGCACGGCAAGGCCGCGATCGGCGCGTTCTTCGCGGCCGGCCTGCGCAATCCGGGCAACCGGCTCGGGCGCTGGTACCGCACCGGGCTGTTCTTCTCGAACGGCCGCCAGCTCACGTGGGAATATCCGCGCGCGACGCCGGAAGGCGACCAGGTGGATCTCGTCGAAGTGATGGACCTGCGCGACGGGCTGATCGCGCATCATCGCGTGTACTGGGGATGGGTCGGCTTTCTCGCGCTGCGGGCCGCCGCGCCGGCGCCCGACCACGCATGACGGCCGCCGCGCCGAACCGGGCCGCGGCCCGCCGCGTGCTCGCCGCGACCTGCGTGAGCTACACGCTCGTGCTGCTCGACGCATCCATCGTCAACGTCGCGCTCACCGATATCGCCCACACGTTCGGCAGCCGCATAGCCGGCCTGCAGTGGATCGTGAATGCGTACACGCTCGCGTTCGCGAGCCTGCTGATGACGGGCGGCACGCTCGGCGACCGGCTGGGCGATCACACCGTCTATGTCGCGGGGCTCGCGATCTTCGTCGCCGCATCCGCGCTATGCGGCATCGCGCCGAGCCTCCCGGCGCTCGCGATCGCCCGGGCGCTGCAAGGTGTCGGCAGCGCGATGCTGGTGCCCTGCTCGCTCGCGCTGCTCAACCGCGCGTTCCCCGAGCCGGCCGCGCGCGCATCGGCAATCAGCCTGTGGATGGGCTGCGGCGGCATCGCGATGGCGTCGGGCCCGCTGATCGGCGGCCTGCTGATCCACCTGTCCGGGTGGCGCAGCCTCTTCTTCGTGAACCTGCCGCTCGGGCTTGCCGGCATCTGGCTCGCCCGCACGGTCACGCGCGCCGCCGGCGACGCGTCGCGACATTTCGACTGGGGCGGCCAGGCCGCGGCCATCGTCGCGATCGCCACGCTGATCGGCACGTTGATCGAAGGCCCGTCGCTCGGCTGGCGCTCGGCGCCGATCGTCGGCGGCGCGGCGACGAGCGCCGTCGCGTGGATCGCGTTCATCGCGATCGAAGCGCGGCGCCGCGAACCGATGCTGCCGCTCGCGTTCTTCCGCAACCGGCTGTTCGCCGGATCGACGTTCGTGTCGATGGCATCGGCGTTCGTGTTCTACGGCTTGCTGTTCGTCCTCAGCCTGTTCTATCGGCAGATCCGCGGCGCGAGCCCGCTCGACACCGGGCTCGCGTTCCTGCCGATGACGGCGATGGTCGCGCTCGGCGGACTGTGCTCGGGCAGGCTCGTGGCACGCTTCGGTGCGCGCGGTTCGATGTGCGCCGCGTTCGCGCTCTACGCGGCCGGCGCGCTCGGCATGACGGGCATCGGTGCGGCGACACCGGCATGGCTCGCCGTCGCACCGATGCTCGCGATCGGCTTTGCATCGGGATTCATCTCGCCCGCCGCGACGTCGCCGGCGCTCGGGACGGTCAACCGCCGCCGCGCGGGCGTGGCGGCGGCCGCGCTGAACGCGGCGCGGCAGAGCGGGTCGGCGCTCGGTGTGGCGATCTTCGGCGCATGCATCGCGACCGTGCAGCCGTTTCCGGTGGCGATGCGGGTGGCGTTGCTGGCGGCTGTGGCGATATCCGCGTCTGCGATGCCGATGTGGTGGATTGCGACGAGGACAGGCAAAGCGCCGAAAGTCGGCGCTCACACGGCCGGGATTCGTGTCGCGGAAGGCGAGTAGTTCACTCGCCCGACACGACAGCGTGTCACGACGAACAGCGCCGCGCGCCGGCGGATCTTCCTGGGCGCGCCCCCGGATTCATCGCGATACGTCGACTTCCGCGTTGCGAACACGACGACCTCGAGTGCCGGTGCGATCGCCGATCAGCGAGCGGTCGACTCGGCGCCGGCGGCGGCTGACGCCGCCTTCCGCTCACGCAACGTACATCGCGACACTGACGAACTGGCACAGGCTGCCGGCCAGCACGAACAGATGCCAGATGCCGTGCCCGTGGCGGATGCGTTCGTCGTTGATGAAGAAGTAGATACCCGCGCTGTAGATCAGGCCGCCGGCCACGAGCCACGCGGTGCCGACCGGCGGCAGCGCGTGAATCAGCGGACGTACCGCGACGAGCGCGAGCCAGCCCATCGCCACGTACAGGATCATCGACAGCATGCGCGTGCGCCGCCCGAGCGTCAGTTCCTGCACGATCCCGAACACGGCCAGCCCCCAGCTCACGCCGAACAGCGACCAGCCCCACGGGCCGCGCAGCGTGACCAGCGTGAACGGCGTATAGCTGCCGGCGATCAGCAGGTAGATCGCCGAGTGGTCGCACTTCTGCAGGATGGCTTTCAGGCGCGGGCTACGCACGCTGTGGTACAGCGTCGAGATCGCGTAAAGCACGCAGAGCATCGCGCCGTACACGCTGAAGCTCACCACCTTGTAGGCGTCGCCTTCGAGCGCGCCCATCGTCACCAGTGTTACCAGCCCTGCCACCGATAGCACCGCGCCGACGAGATGGGTAATGCTGTTGAAACGCTCACCGGCATGCACGACGGGCTCCTCCTGTGCGGGTTCATCGGGGTGAATGGTTCACATGATACCGGCCGGGAAACGAAGCCGGGTTGCAGGCAGATCAAACCCGGCACACGGACGGCTCCGCGGCGCAGCGCGCCCGGTGCGTCACGCTCGCCGCCGCTCGGCGAACCGGCGCGCCCCGCCGGGCGGCTCATCCACCATCCACCCTCACCAGCCGTCAACCGTCGCTGTCTGCCGGCGGCGCCCACTCGGCCACGAGCTTCAGCAGGCCGGGAAAGCGCAGATCGAGATCTTCCGTACGCACGCGGCTGCGCCGCTCGAGCCCGTATTGACGCTGGCGCAGCACGCCCGCGTCGCGCAACGCCTTGAAGTGATGGGTGAGCGACGATTTCGGGCGATCGAAGCCGAACCAGCCGCAAGGATGGTCGTAAGCCTCGGATTCCAGCATCAGTTTCCGCACGATCGTCAGTCGCAACGGATCGGCCAGCGCGCCAAGAATGGTTTCGAGCCGCAGCTCGGCGACGTCCGGCTCCGGCAGCGGATCGGGCAAATCCGCAGGCGCCGGCGCGAGGCCGGCCGCCCGTTCAGGGTGGGTTCGTTTCATGTCGGCAAGCATATCACCCTGTACGAGTTTTTTCGAACTAAGCTATAGTTCGAAAAAACTCGTACAAGGAATGCGTTCATGTCCGACACCGCCGTCCCCCAATCGCGACCCGCGGGCTCGCGTTCCGCGCCCCGCATGGCACACGCCGCCTGGATGGTCACCGCCGTGTTCATGCTGTCCAACTCGCCGACGCCGCTGTACGTGTCCTGGCAGCGCGCACTCGGTTTCTCATCCGGCACGCTGACCGTCATCTTCGCGCTCTACATCGCCGGCCTGCTGGGTACGCTGCTCGTCGCCGGCCAGCTTTCGGACCGTTACGGGCGCAAGCCGGTCCTGCTGCCCGGCCTCGCCGCGGCGCTGATCGCGTGCGCGTTGTTCGCGACCGCGTCGTCCGTCGCCATGCTCGCGGTCGCCCGCTTGCTGACGGGCATCGCGGTCGGCGTGATCGTGTCGGCGGGCATGGCGTCGGTGATCGATCTCGCGGGCACCGAGCGGCGCAAGGCCGCGCTGCTCGCGTCGGTCGCCATGGTGCTCGGCGCGGGGCTCGGGCCGTTGCTCGCCGGGATTGCCGCGCAAGCCGCCGCGCGCCCGGTCGCCCTCGTCTTCGGCGTCGAGTTCGTGATCCTGCTGAGCGCGTTGGCCGTCGCCCTGCGGCTGCCGCGCAACCGGCCCGCGCAGGCGCCAGGCGACGCGCCGCCGCTACGTCTGCCGTCCGTGCCGGTTCACAACCGGCGCCATGTCGCCAGCGGTGTCGCCGTGTTCGGGCCGGGCATCACCGCGACCTCCTTCGTGCTTGCGTTGGGTCCGTCGTTGCTGGCACGCCTGCTTCACGTGCGCAGCCCGCTGCTCGCGGGCGGAATGGCCTGCGCGATGTTCATCGCCGCTACCGGTGTCCAGTTCGTCGCACGGCGCGGATCGATCCGTACGACGTTCGTTGCCGGCACGGTCGCCACCATGCTGTCGATGGTGATGCTGTGCATCGCCGTGCATGCGTCGTCGGCCGCCGTCCTCGTCGCGGCGGCGCTCTTCGCGGGCGCGGGACAAGGCCTCGGACAGCTCGGCGGCCTGACGCTGATCGGCCTGCACGTACCGGACGCGCGGCGCGCCGAGGCGAACGCCGTCATGAACATCGGCGGCTACCTTCCGGCGGGACTGATGCCCGTGATGACCGGGTATGCGATCGACCGCGTCGGCTTCACGGCAGGCGCGACCGGTTTCGCCGTCGCCTTGACGCTGATCGCGCTCGCCGCGGGGGCCGCCGCGGTGCTTGCGCTCCGTCACGACAACGACTGACGGCCGCACGCGACGGCATGCGTTGCACGAGCCGGTCGCCTTGCGTCGGCATGAAAAAAAGGCGTCATGGCTCTCACGCCATGACGCCTTTTCGTTCTTCCCTGCCGTTTCAACCGCTCAGCAGCACTTTCCCGCCCCCGACCCGTACCGCGCATTCTGACGCTCGCGGAAGAATTCCTCGTACGTCATCGGCTCGCGGTCCGGGTGGGTCTCGCGCATGTGCGCGACGTAGGTGTCGTAGTCGGGCAGGCCGACCATCAGCCGCAACGCCTGCCCGAGGTAACGCCCCGCGCTGCGCAGGTCGCTGCCAAGATCGCTGAACATCGCGGCCTCCCCCTTAACGTCCGCTGCCGAGCGCCTGCGCGGCCGGCATCGCTTCGTACGGCGTCTCGCGCACGGTCGGCTTCGACTCGCGGCGCGCGCGCAGCACGGCGATCACGCCGTACACCGCGATCGCCACGACGACGAAGATGAACAGCCCGGCCAGCGCCGCGTCGATGTAGTCGTTGAAGATGATCCGCTTCATCTGCGCGATCGACTTCGCCGGCGCGAGCACCTTGCCTTCGTCCACCGCGGCCTGCAGCTTCGCGGCGTGCGCGAGGAAGCTGACCTTCGGGTTCGCGTCGAAAATCTTCTGCCAGCCGGCGGTCAGCGTGCAGATCAGCAGCCACGCGGTCGGCACGATCGTCACCCACGCATAACGCTCGCGCTTCATCTTGAACAGCACGACGGTGCCGAGCACCAGCGCGATCGCGGCCAGCATCTGGTTCGAGATGCCGAACAGCGGCCACAGCGTGTTGATGCCGCCGAGCGGATCGACCACGCCCTGGTACAGGAAGTAACCCCACGCGGCCACGCACAGCGCGGTGGCGACCAGGTTCGCGGGCAGCGACTCGGTGCGCTTGAGCGCCGGGTGGAACGTGCCGAGCAGGTCCTGCAGCATGAAGCGGCCCGCGCGCGTGCCGGCGTCGACGGCCGTCAGGATGAACAGCGCCTCGAACAGGATCGCGAAGTGATACCAGAACGCCATCATCGCTTCGCCGCCGATCACCTGGTGCAGGATGTGCGCCATGCCGACGGCCAGCGTCGGCGCGCCGCCCGCGCGCGCGATGATCGTCGTTTCGCCGACGGCCTTCGCGGTCTGCGTCAGCATGTCCGGCGTCAGCACGAAGCCCCACTGCGTGACCGTGTTGGCCACCGCTTCCGGCGTCGAGCCGAGCACGGCGGCCGGTGCGTTCATCGCGAAGTAGATGCCCGGCTCGATCACGCACGCGGCAAC
The DNA here is from genome assembly GCF_052045915.1 of Burkholderia sp. 22088. Taxonomy (NCBI): domain Bacteria; kingdom Pseudomonadati; phylum Pseudomonadota; class Betaproteobacteria; order Burkholderiales; family Burkholderiaceae; genus Burkholderia; species Burkholderia sp. 22088. The sequence goes on along the minus strand of NZ_JBQEPY010000008.1, from coordinate 100,626 downwards.
CAGCGCCATGATCGCGACGAACGATTCCATCAGCATCGCGCCGTAACCGATGAAGCGCGCGTTGGTTTCGTTGTCGATCAGCTTCGGCGTCGTACCCGACGAGATCAGCGCATGGAAGCCCGACACGGCGCCGCACGCGATCGTGATGAACAGGAACGGGAACAGGTTGCCCGACCACACCGGGCCCGTGCCGTCGACGAACTTCGTCAGCGCGGGCATCTTCAGTTCCGGCGCGACGACGAGGATGCCGATCGCGAGGCCGAGGATCGTGCCGATCTTCAGGAACGTCGACAGGTAGTCGCGCGGCGCGAGCAGCAGCCACACCGGCAGCACCGATGCGACGAAGCCGTAGCCGATCAGGATCCACGTGAGCTGCGTGCCGGTGAACGTGAACCACGCGGCGAGCGTCGGCGAATCGTGCACGTGCTGGCCGAACGCGATCGACGCCATCAACAGCACGAAGCCGATGATCGACACTTCGCCGATGCGGCCCGGACGGATGTAGCGCGTGTAGACACCCATGAACAGCGCGATCGGAATCGTCGCGGCGACGGTGAACGTGCCCCACGGCGAATTGGTCAGCGCCTTCACGACGATCAGCGCGAGCACCGCGAGGATGATCACCATGATCAGGAATGCGCCGAACAGCGCGATCACGCCGGGCACCGTGCCGAGCTCCATCTTGACGAGGTCGCCGAGCGAACGGCCGTCGCGTCGCGTCGAGATGAACAGCACGATGAAGTCCTGCACCGCGCCGGCGAACACCACGCCGGCCAGGATCCACAGCATGCCGGGCGTGTAGCCCATCTGCGCGGCGAGCACGGGCCCGACGAGCGGGCCGGCGCCGGCGATCGCGGCGAAGTGATGGCCGAACAGCACGTACTTGTTGGTCGGCACGTAGTCGAGGCCGTCGTTGTACTTGACGGCCGGCGTCATCCGCAGCCCGTCGAGCTGCATGACCTTGCTGGCGATGAAACGGCTGTAGAAGCGATACGCGATCAGATACACGCAGACTGCGGCGATCACGATCCAGAGGGCACTGACGCGCTCGCCGTGTGCGAGTGCGATCGTGCCGAACGCGAACGCGCCGAGCAGCGCGACCGCAATCCAGAGCAGGGTACTGGAAGCCCGATTCATGGCGTCTCCTGGTCTCCAATGTGTTTTTGAGTGGATGCGGCAAGGCGCCGAACCCGCGTGACGTCGATGCGTCGTGCCGCGGTCTCGCAAAGGCCGCGGCGATGGGCCGTAGTATTCCGTGTGACCGGGGAGGCTTACAAGCGGTTAACTACGTACGCGGAGCTACGTAGAATTACGTAGAACTGCGTTCCGGCCGAACCTTGCGTGGGACTGCGGCAGGTCGTGCACGACGGGGCCCTGGCGTATTCGCGGAATTGCGGCCCGCGCTGCGGCAGGCATTGATCGCTGCGCCCGGTTTGCTGCCCAGGAGCGAGGAAACCGGCACCTCGCCGTGCGCAACGGGGCCGCGAGCAGGCGCACCACCGGCCGATGCCGGAATTCCGGCCATCGCGCGCGCGGCGACCAGACGGGTGCTTCGCCGCCCGTCCGGCGCGCGCCCTCGATCATTTGACCTTGCACTGCGCATGCATGTTGGCCACCCCGAATTCGCGCCACGGGCCCCATTCGCCGCCCTGGCCGGGCACGTCGCCCAGCACCCACCAGCCGTTCATCCAGCGCTTGCCGGCGTAAGCGACCTTCTGGCAAGGGGCGGCGTAGGTCCGCTTCGGGTCCCATGACTCGACCGCCTCGCCGGCATCGGCGTGGACCGTCACACGGTGCGTGGCCACGGACTGGCGGTTCAGCCCATCGGTCACCGTCACGCGGAAGTCATATCCGCGCTCGCTCCCTGCCTTCGGCGCGACGAAGCTCGCCGTCGCCCCCTGCTGGCTGAGCTGCACGCCAGGCGGGCTCGTCCACGCGTACGACAGGCCCTTCCCGGTCGATTGCGCGCTCGACAACGTGACGCGTTCGCCGCCCACGGCCCGTGTCGGGCCGGCGATCGACGCGCCCGGCGGCGCAATCGCCTCCTGCGCCTTCACCTTGAGCACGTGCGTCGTGCCGGCCGCATAGCCGTTGCCGTTGATCACGGTCAGCCCGAACGCGTACTCGCGATCCCGGTCGGCCGGCGGGACGACCACGCTCGCACGGCTGCCGTTCTGCTCCAGCGCAACGCCGGCCGGCGCGCTCCATCGGTATCGCAGGCGATCGCCGACCGATGCGTCGCCGGACAACGTGACCGTTGTGTTCGCATCGGCTTGCGCGGGCCCCGTGATGGCGGGCTCCGGCAGCAGCACGCCGTCGTTCTTCACGGTGACCACGGCGCCGTCCGGCCCGACCGAGTTCACCGTGACGATCTTGCCGGACAGCGTGTCGTGCAGCGCGTGACCCAGCATCAGCGGAGCATCCTTCATGCCGCCGGCGCTGCCGGGCGTCGTATCCACGAGCGTATTCTTCAGCGAGCTGCCCTGATACCGGACGGTCCTCACGATCACGCCGTTGACGAACGGATCGTCCGCCTTCCAGTCGTCGAAACCGCGCAGCGGCTGCCGGAATTCGAGCCACAGCTGCGTGCCGTCGCTGCGCGCGATGCGATAGCCTTTCGCACCCGCCTGGTCGCCGAACAGCGGCATCAGCCTGTAGGTGCCGGACTCGCGAATTTCCGGCACCTGGGCTTGATCGAGCCAGCCGGAGAACAGCTGGTAGCTGCCGGGATAAAGGCGACGGCCGCCGCCGCCGACGGTGTCGGACGGATCGTCGACCTTGCCCGTGCGGCACGCGGCACCCACCTGCACCGTGCCGCCGACGGTCGGGCAGTCGATCAGAGAATCGGGGTGGGACGCGCCGAGCGAATGACCGAATTCGTGTGTCCACATCCAGTATCCGTGGCCATTGCCGTTCGACAGGATCCAGTTGCCCGGCTGCGCCGCCAGCCCCGCCCAGCCGCAGCTGCCGAGCTTCGAGAAATCGACGAGCAGGTAGTCGAATCGCGCCGGATCGGTGCCCTGCGCCAGCGCGGCCTTGCGGGCCGAGTCAAGCAACGCACCCGAGCTGCAGGTCGCCGGGCGGGCGCCCAGGTCGACGTCGCCGAGCACGGTCCCGCCCAGCGTCGCCTTGCCGTGGGACGCCACTTCGATATAGCGGCGCAGCGACGAATAGTCGTCGCCGTCGCCGAACACGGCCTTGCGGATGATCCCGGGATCGTTCGCCGCGGCGTTGCTGAAGTGCGCGGTCAATACCAGCGCCGTCCTGTTGCCCATCAGCGGGCGCTGCGGCGGCGCAAACGTCGCCGCCGACACCCACGACGCCGATGCCTCGCCGCGGGCGAACTGCATCGCGACGCCCTGGGTCCCGGCCCGGATCGCGAGCACTTCGTCCCGCCCCGTCGAGATCCGGTGCGCGTTCAGCATGCCAAGACGGCCGGCCGGCCCCGTCTCGAAGCGCCACTGGGACATCTTCGCGTCGCCGCCGGCGCACGCGTCGATCGACACGCCGCCCATGCCGGTATTGCCGGCCCGGGTGCGCAGGCACATGTCCTGGCCGCGCGCCTGCGTGGCCCCGGCATTGCGGATCTGGTAATACCCCGCGCCCGGCACGAACGCCCAGTCCTGCGCGGCGGCGCCGTCGCAGGCCGCGACGACGGGATCGACGCTGCCCGGCTGCCACGCGAGGCATTGCTCGACACCGTCCTGGTAGTGCTTGATCGGCGCGTACGCGGGAGCGGCGGATGCGCCGGACGGTACCAGGATGGCCGCGACGGCCGCGGACAGCGCGGTCAGTGCGAAGGCATGGCTGAGGTTCTTCACGATCATGGAATGGCAAGGCGCAAACGGCGCGAATGGAAAGGAATCCGCATTGTTGCGACACCCCGCTCCCCGCTCAAACATCCTCAACCCATTCTCAACGCGCCGCCCGGCGCCGCCGGTTTCGTTCCGGAGCGATTTCGCCCCGCCGCCTGCTCCCGAACGGCGCAAACAACGCTAGACTCTCCCGACGGGAAAACCCGCATGGCGCGAACCGGCAAGCATCGTTTGCCCGGGGCGCCCGGCGCTGCAGCATCCCGGTCGACATCCAACAACATCTTGTTCGAGGAAACGCCGCCCTATGCTCGACAGGCTCCGCCAGGTTCCGGGAATCGCAGCGTCGGCACGCCCGTCCACATGGCTGCTGCTGACCAGCGTCGCCGCGCTTGCGGCACTGAGCTGCACCGCCGCCGTCGAGACGCTGCTCTCGCCCGTGGATCGACTCTACTGGCACGCCGTTTCATCCGGCATCGATCGCGGGCCGCGCGACAAGGTCGCGGTGATCATGGTCGACAAGAAGACGCTCGCCGAACTGGGCGGCAGCGGGAGCTACACGCGCACGGCCTATGCGGGGGTGCTGGATCGCGTCGCCGGCGCGTCGAGCGTCGTCCTCGACATGACGATGATCTCGCCGGCTCAGGACGACGGGGTGCTGGCGGCCGCGATCGCGAGGCACGGCCGCGTGGTCTTGCCCGCCCAGATGTCGCCGGTTCACGACAGGGCCGATACCGTGATCCTGCCGGCGCGGTCGCTGCGGGAGGCGGCCGCAGCGATCGGCCAGCGCAGCATCGTGCTGGGCAGCGACCATCTGGTGCAGGGCATCGTGCCCTACGTCAAAAGCAGCAGCGGCGACGAAATCCCCCATGTCGGCCTGCAGGCGATCCGCGTCGCCAACGTGCCGCTGCCGGACAGCGACGTGCGTCGCCACGTGCAGCCGCATGTCACCCGGACGGGAAGAGTCGAAGACGGCACGATCCTGCTGGGCCTTCCGTTGCGCTTCGACCTCGCGAGCTACTCGTTCGTCGACGTGCTGAAGGGCCGCGTGCCCGCGTCGGCATGGCGCGACCGCATCGTGTTCATCGGCGACGGGATGTCCGAGATGACGGGCGTGTTCTATCTGTCGACGAGAAGCGGCGGAAGGGTGAAGCGTGTCGAGGTCGATGCGCTCGCCACCGAAGCGTTGCTCGACGGGCACCTGATGCGGCGCGTGCCGGCCGGGATCCAGCTGGTCGTCAGCATGGCGGTCGCGATCGGCATGCTGCTGATCTGCTTGCTCGTGCCGGGCCGACGCATGTACGGATTCGCGCTGGCGTGGCTGGCTGCCTACGTCGCCGGCGAAACGGCGCTGCTCGTGTACGGCGCATACTGGACACCGGTCGGGCCGTCGCTTGCCGTGTGCGTGACGATCTTCGCCGTCTGCGGCTGGCGGCGCGCAGGCAGCCTGCGCGCCGCGCTGATGAAGGAATACCGCGGGTTGCGCGGGCTGGCCGGCCGGCACACGTTCGCGGGCCTTGCGCAGACGGGCGACGCCGACGATGCGGCGCCGACGGACGACGACGTCGCGCAGGCGATGTCGCGCATCCGCGAATGGCAGTCGACCTACGTCGACGTGATCCATACGCTGCCTTATCCCATCTTCGTCGAACAGGACGGCAGCCTGCTGATGTGCAACGAACGCGGCAACGCGATGCTGAAATCGATCGACGTCGACAGCGATGCGGCCGCCCGGCAGGTGATCGGCATCGCCTACGACAACATCCTCGCCGCGAAGAAAACCGGGCGGATCCACTCGGCCGAACTCACGCTGAACGCGCGCACGCACATGATGATGGTGACGCCGTTCGGCGACGGCGATCGTCATCGCTCCACGGCCAGCATGATCTGCCTCGTCGACATCCACAACATCACGGCGGCAGTCGAAAGCGACCGCATGACACTGCGCCACATGGCGCACGATCTTCGCAATCCGCTCTCGACCGTGCTGTCGCTGCTCGAGCAGCACAGCGCCGCCGACGGTTCGACCGATCCCGATTTCCTCGCGGACCTGCACAAGCTCGTCGACTACAGCCTGCGCGTCGCGCAGGATTTCACCCAGCTCTCGCGCGCGGAGCATCTCGACCAGGGCGCCTACATACCGGTGTCCGCGAGCGACCTGGCGATGGAAGCGGTCGATCAGGTCTGGCACAGTGCGGGCGCGAAGCGGATTCGCGTCGACGGTCCGCATGAAGACGGCGACGAAGCGTTCGTGCTCGGCAATCGCGACATGCTGCTCCGCGCGCTGACCAACCTGCTCGACAACGCCATCAAGTATTCGGAAGAAGGCACGGTCGTCGACGTATGGATCACCTCCGACGAGCGCCACGTCTCCATCGCCGTGGCGGACAACGGCATCGGCATCCCGGCCGAGGCGATGCCGCGGCTGTTCGAGCCGTTCTTCCAGGTGGATGGCACGTATCGCGATGCAAGCGGCGGCGTCGGGCTCGGGCTGCCGTTCGTCAGGACGGTCGTCGAGCGCCACGGCGGATCGATCGACGTGACGTCCGCGCCACGGCAAGGCAGCCGCTTCACCGTGCACTTGCCGATGACCCGCGCGGGCACGGACGACGCCGCATAGCGGCCCGGGGGCGCCAGAAACAAAAAACCCCCGCACGCGGCGAGGGCCGGGCCGGCATCGGTCGATGCCGGTTCGAGGATACGGGTTCGACGCCGGCCCGGGCATGCAGCGCGGGCCGGCGTAACCGGGGAGCGGGCGTCAGTCCTTGTGTTCCTCCCAGGCCTGATCCCACGCGGTGCCCTTGCCAGGCTCGTAGGCCCAGGCAGCCATCGAGCACCAGTTGGTGTACGGGAACGGCTTGCATCGGTACAGCTTGCCGTTGTTCGACACGATGTCGCCGGCGCCGTACTTGGTGCCTTCCTTGTACTGCGGATGGTTGCCGCCGCTTTCGCCGCCGCCGTTGCCGCCATTGCCGCCATTGCCGCCGTTACCGCCGTTACCGCCACCTTCACCGCCGCCTTCACCGTTGCCGAAGATCGTCCACGCATCGCTCCACGCGAAGCCCTTGCCCGGTTCGTAGGCCGCCGGCGCACCCGAGCACCAGCCGCTGTACGGGAACGGCTTGCACTGGTACAGCTTGCCCAGGTTCGACACGACGTCGCCGGCCTTGTACTGCGTCCCGGCCTTGTAGGCCGGGTACTGGCCGCCTTCGCCACCGCCGCCGCCGTTGCCGCCGCCACCATTGCCGCCGCCCGTCTCCGTCGCCTTCACGAGCACCGTGTGCTGAGCGGTGGACGACAGCTTGCCGTCGCCGACCTTGACCGAGAACGTGAACGACTGGTCCTTCGCAAGCTTCGGCGCGGTGAAGCGCAGCGTCGCGCCGGAAGGCTGCACGTCGATGCCGGACGGAGCCGTCCACTGGAACGTCAGTTTGTCGCCGTCCGGATCGGTCGATTTCTCGGCCGACAGGGCCACGGCCTGACCGCCTTCCGCCTGCGCCGGGCCGCTGAGTCGCGCGACCGGCGGACGGTTTTCGGCCGGCGGCGGCTCGACCGACGCTTCGGCCTGCGCGGTCACGACGACCTGCGCGGCACTCTTCAGCCCGGCCGGGTCGGTCACCGTCACGCGGAACGTGTAGCGGGTGTCCTGCTTGACCGCCGGCACGTCGACCGTCGCCTTCGCACTGTCCGGACTGCCGATCTTCAGCGGATCGCCGCCGATCTGTTCCCACTTGAAGGTCAGCTTGTCGCCGTCGGGGTCGCGCGACTTCGACGCGTCGAGCGTCACCGTCTGCGGCCCGGTGACCGTCATGGCCGTCCCCGCGTTCGCGATCGGCGGACGATTCTCCACGCCGCTTCCGCCGTCGCCGTGGCCGAGACCTTCATGCATCGCGTTCAGGATGTCGCCGTTGTCCGCGTCGATTTCCCACGAGAACATGCCGCCGAGCTGCTGCTTGCGCACGTAGTCGCCCTTGGCGTTCACCGAGCGCGGATCGTCGAACGTGAGGAGTTCGCCGGTGCTCTTGTTGAACACGTACGGCGCCTCGGCCGACTGGTCGTAGTGGTACTCGTAGCCGTTGATGCCCGCGTTGTTCGCGCCGATCATCTCCGCCTTGAGCTTCTTGTAGTCGAGAATGCCGGCTTCCCACTGCCCCTTGTGCGGCCCCTTCGCGGTGCCGGTGAACGGATTGCCGTCGGTGTAGCCCGATACGCCGGTCCAGCCGCGGGCGTATGCCGCCGCGCCGACGACGAGCTTCTTCGGATCGACGCCCTGCGCAAGCAGCGCCTTGATCGAGTTGTCGGTCGTGTACTTGGTGTCCGGTCGCCACGCGGGCGCGTGCAGTGCCGTCTGGTGACCCAGCTCCGTCAGGCTGAACGCACCGTAGTAGTCGTACGTCATGTCGAAGATGTAGTCCATGTACTTCGTGGCTTCCTTGTAGTTCACCACGTCGATCTTGTCCTTGCCCGCGCCGATCGCCGACGTCAGCTCGTAGGTCTTGCCGGTGTCCGCCGACACGCGGTCGAGCATCTGCCGCAGTTCCTTCATCAGCGTCACATACAGCGCGCCGTCCGTCTGCGGATTGCCGATCGCGCCGTTCGCGCCCTTGCCGCCCGGGAATTCCCAGTCGATGTCGACGCCGTCGAAGAACTTCCAGGTGCGCAGCAACTGCTCGGTCGAATCGACGAACACCTTCCGCTTGGCCGGGTCGTGCAGCTGGAAGAACGGATCGGACAGCGTCCAGCCGCCGATCGACGGCAGGATCTTGAGGTCCGGATTGCGTTTCTTCGCGGCCATCATCTGGCCAAGCACGCCCTTGAGCTTCGAGTTCGCGGTCTGGCCGGGCAGCGTCATGCCCATCTCGCCCCACGTATCGTGGATCGCGACGCTGAAGTCGGGCAGCCCCGCGCACGTCTGCTGCAGTGCGCGGAACGAATTCGGCACGTCGCGCGCGAGCGACGCGTTGATGTTCGCTCCGCCGCAGATCGGCACGAAGCCATACAGCATGTGCGTGAGGTTCTCGACCGGCACGTTGTCGACGTTGAACTTGCGGTCGTAGACCGACCACGTCGCGAAGTAGGTGCCGACCACCGAGCCGGACGTGTTCTTGAAACGCTTATGCGCCTTGCTCGCGTTGTCGGGCAGCGTATCGGCCAGTTCCGGAATCGTGTCGAACACGACCACGTCGATCGGCGCGCTGTCCGTCGACGCGCCGTTCGCGTCGATCACCCGGACCTGCATCTTCTTCACGCCCGGCGTCTTGACGTTGGCGATGACGGTGCCGCTCTGGGTGCCGCCGGGCGTCAGCTTGAGTTCCGACGCAGCATCGACCGCGCCGTCGACCACCGCGACCGCCTTCACGGCCGTTCCGTTGCTCCAGATGTCGAACGGCAGCGGCACGTCGACCTTCTTGTTGAGCTTGACGAGGTCCTTGTAGGGCGCGCTGCCCGCTCTCTGCAGATCGATCTCGACGAAACCGTGCGGCTTCGACGTAATTTCGTATTGCTTGAGACTGGGCTTGCCGGGGGCGGCGAACGCGGCGTTCGCGAAACACAGCGCGCTGGCCGTGGCGATCGTCGCGAATGCAAGCGTCTGGGTGCGGCCGGATGCAACGCCGATACGCGACGGATTGAGGTTGAGTTTATTCAGGCGCAATTTGATCGTCATCCTTGAGAAATTGAAAGAGTGTCTGAATCGACCGTCGCATTGTTTTTTCCCCGCCGCCCCGCGCCAATCAATCTCAAGGATGTCTCAAGAAATGCCGGTTTTTCGGAAACCGGAAGCCGGATTCTTGATGAATCGTTCAGGAAGATTCCCGCCCCCGCCGCGCTCGCGGAAACTGCAACCCGTGTCGCATCCCACCCGATGCACGACGCGCAAACGCCGGGCACCGTGCCGGCTTCGATCAACCGCTCTTTCGAAAGCAGTACCGACAGATACGACCCATCTCCTACACACCATGAATAAACACACCGCGAGCCGAACGCTCTTCAAACTTTCGCCGCTGGTCGCATGCGCATCCATGTTCTTCGCGCAACATGCGTTCGCGCACGGCTACCTCTCCGATCCGCCGTCGCGCAACCTGATGTGCAGCTCGAAGCAGGGCCCGGCGCAAAACTTCAACTGCGGCTCGGTCACATGGGAGCCGCAAAGCGTCGAAGGCAAACAGGGCTTCCCTCAGGCCGGTGCGCCCGACGGACAGATCGCAAGCGGCGGCGTCGTGCAGTTCAGCGAACTGAACGAGCAATCCGTCGACCGCTGGAAAACCAACGACATCAAGCCGGGCGCGCAGCAGTTCAAGTGGACGTTCACCGCGCCGCACGTGACGAAGAACTTCAAGTACTACCTGACGAAGCAGGGCTGGAACCCGAACCTGCCGCTGACGCGCGACCAGTTCGACCTGACGCCGTTCTGCACGGTCGACGGCGGCATGCAGAAGGCCGACGCGATCGGGCCGCACAACTGCACGATTCCGTCGGACCGCACCGGCCATCACGTGATGCTGAGCACGTGGCACGTCGGCGACACGGCCGGCATGTTCTACAACGTGGCCGACCTCAACATCAAGGCGGACGGCGGCCCGACCGACCCGGGCAAGCCGAGCTGGTCGTCCGTCGGCACCATCGCGCCGACCGTCGACCTGAAGGCCGGCGACAAGGTCATGAACCGCGTGTTCAAGTCGGGCGGCGAAGTACCGTCGATGAAGACGACCGTCACGATCGGCACGGCCGAACAGGGCGAACGCAACATGTGGCCGATGCTGCTCGCGAAGGAAATCAACCGCGTGCAGTCGGCCAGCCTGCTGGCAGGCATCGAGCGCGACGGGCGCATCGAGCCGGGGCTGGGCGCGAACAACGTGTTCGCCAAGAGCGGCAGCGGCATCGTGCGCACGGAGACGACGGTCGAGAAGAAGCCGGAATCGGGCATCGACGAAGGTTTCAGCGTCACGAGCAACCCGGAATTCAAGATCGAGAACGGCAAGGCCACCGCGAAGTTCTTCCTGAAGTTCAATCACGCGAAGGACACCAGCGTCACGATGAAGGTGTACGACGCGGCCAATTCGCTGGTCGGCTCGAAGTCGGCAACGATGCGGATGCAGGGCGACCTGAGCGTCGACATCGCGAATGCGAAGGCCGGCGCGCACACGGCCGTGGCGACGTCGCAGATCGAAGGCGGCACGCTGAAGCAGGAAACCGTCACGTTCAAGCTGACCGGCGGCACGGGCGGCGGCGAAGGCGCGCAGTGCCAGGCCGCGTGGAAGCAGGGCACGGCCTATACGGGCGGCGCGAAGGTGCAGCACAACGGCCGCACCTACGAGGCGCGCTGGTGGACCCAGAACGACGTGCCGGGCTCGCCCGCGACGACCGGCGCCGATCACACCGGCAAGGTCTGGAAGGATCTCGGCGCATGCAGCAAGTAAGGATTCCCGCATGAATCCCGCGAGCCGCGCGCCAACGGCGTGCGGCTCGCCCGTCCTCGACGGGTGCATGCGCGGCGTGTTTCGAAGTTTGTTGAGACATCCTTCATGAAAATTGCGGCGCCTGCATCGCGTTTGCAAAATGACGTTATCAAACGGCGCTCGGGCCCGAACAAGCCCCCTTCCCCACAGCGCGCCATTCATCAGTCGTCCGCAATACGACGACACTCCGACCCGCGAATCGCGTCGGAACTTAAACCGAGGGCATACAACGTGAAATCGAACTATCCGAAATGGACGAAGAAGCGAGGCCAGCGTGGCTTCACCTTGCTCGAATTGCTGGTGGTGCTGCTGATCATCGCGCTGCTGGCAGGTTATGTCGGCCCGAAACTCTTTTCGCAGGTCGACAAGGCGAAGGTCCGCTCGACCGAATCGCAGATGAAGACGCTCGGCGACGCGGTCACGCAGTTCAGGCTCGACACGGGCCGCTATCCGAGCGCCGACGAAGGGCTCGATGCGCTGGTCAAGCAGCCGCAGAACACCGACGGGTGGAACGGCCCCTATCTCGCGAAGGCCGTGCCGAAGGACGGCTGGGGCCGGGCCTATCAGTGGAACGTGCCGGGCCGCGACGGCGAGGCGGAGATCGTGTCGCTCGGTCGGGACGGTCGTGTCGGAGGGAGCGGCAACGATGCGGACCTCGTCTACGGCATGTAAGGGCCTGCGTCGCTGGACCGTCGCGGCGGCGATCGCCGTCTGCGCGTCCGGCGCCGCAGCCAAGGATTGCTTTACCCAGGCAGGCGAGCGGCACGGCATCGATCCGCTCCTGCTCGTCGCGATCGCGAAAGTGGAATCGTCGCTGAATCCTCGCGCGATCAATTACAACCGCAACGGCACCTACGACATCGGGCTGATGCAGATCAACAGCTCGCACCTGCCGCGATTGATCAAGACAGGCGTCACGCACGGGCGCCTGATCAACGAGCCCTGTACGTCGATCGACACCGGCGCGTCGATTCTCGCCGGCTTCATCGAACGGCACGGCTACACATGGAATGCCGTCGGCGCCTACAACGCCGGATCGTCGGCGAAGCGCGAACCGGTGCGCAAATCGTATGCGACCAAGGTCTGGCGCGAGTACCAGACGCTGACCAGCAACCGCGTCGCCAGCTCGGCGTTGCTCGACGAATGGCGGAGGTAGCCATGCAATCGTTTCAGGTTCGGGTGCTTGCCGACGGCAAGGTCGCCCTGCAGACGATCGAAGCAGCGGGTGAAGCGGACGTGCGGGCCCGGATCGCGGCGCAAGGCGGTGTCGCGCTCGACATTCGCCGCGCACGCCTGGCCAGACGCAAGCGCGCACCGAAATTTGCGCTCGCGCTGTTCCTCCAGGAACTGTCGACGCTGCTCGATGCGGGCCTCGTGCTGATCGAAGCGCTCGAGGCGCTGCGCGACAAGAACGATGCCGGCAAGGCGTCGAAGCAGGTGATCGACCGGATCCTGTCGGTGATGTACCAAGGGCAGCCGTTATCCGCGGCGCTTGCGCGACAGCCCGACGTCTTTCCGGGGCTGCTCGTCGCGACGATCGCGTCGTCGGAAGACAGCGGCCAGTTGCCCGCCGTACTGAAGCGCTACCAGCAATACGAAGTGCGGATCGAGCAGATCCGCAAGCGGGTCACCGGCGCGCTGATTTATCCGGCGGTCGTGATCGGCGTCGGCGTCGCGATCCTGCTGTTCATGGCCTTTTTCGTGATTCCGCGTTTCGCGGTGGTGTTCGAGTCGCTGACCACGCTGCCGCCGACCGCGCAGGCGATGCTCTGGTGGGCGACCCTGTTGCGCGAGAACGGCGCGGCAGTCGGCATGGCGGCCGCCGCGGCGGCCGTCGGCGCGGGGCTGGCGGTGCGCTCGGCCGCCGCGAAGCGCGCGGTGCAGCGGCTGATGTGGCGGGCGCCGAAGGTGCGCGACGTTTGTGCGCTGTTCGCCCTGACCCGGTTCTATCGAACCGTCGGACTCCTGATCGCGGGCGGCACGCCCGTGATCGACGCGCTGGAATTGTCCGGCAAGGTGCTGCCCGCGCATTTCGGGGCGCGCCTCGCGACCGCGCTGACCGAGTTGCGTGCCGGACGATCGGTATCGACCGTCTTCGCGGCCCATGCACTGACGACCTCCGTCGCCGAGCGGCTGCTGCGCGTCGGCGAACAGAGCGGCGACCTGGGCGGAATGTGCGAGCACATCGCGCAGTTCCACGACGGCGCGCTCGACCGGTCGATCGAAATGATCAGCAAGGTTTTCGAACCGGTGCTGATGCTCGCGGTCGGCGCAACGGTCGGCGCGGTGGTTCTGCTGCTGTACATGCCGATCTTCGAATTGGCCGGCAGCGTCGGATAGCGGCCCCGGCCGGCCAGATGCCCGCCTTCCCGCTTCCCAACTGGAGAATTCAAGATGACTACGCAACACCTGATTCAACGCTGGCACGCGGAAAGCGAGGCGTCCGGCATCGGTTTCGCCGAGTATGTCAACGACCTGATGCGCGCCGACGCGACGCGTCTCGCCGAAGTGGCGGCCTGCCTCGGCATCGATCCGATCGACGCCGACACGCTGCGCGCCGCGCCGACGCATTTCGACCTGTTGCCGCTGCACGACGCGCTGGCGCTGCGCGCACTGCCGATCAAGCGCAACGGTGCACCGTGCATCGTCGTCGCCGATCCGGTCGCGCGCAGCGTGCGCGACGAACTGCTCTCGCGCGTCGGCGCGCGGCCGGTCAGTCTCGCGATGAGCACCCCCGGCGAAGTCGAGCGCCTGCTCGGCGATCTCGAATCGAACGAACGCGCGATGGACGACGTGACGATCGACGCATCGGGCGACACGCTCGCGCGCGTGACCGAATCGATTTCGCTCGCCAGCATCGCCCGGGACGAAAGCCCGATCATCCGGCTGGTCAACTCGACGCTGTACGACGCGCTGCAGAGCCGCGCGAGCGACATTCACCTCGAATCGGCGGCGGACGGCCTGTCGATCCGCTACCGGATCGACGGCGTCCTGCAGTCGATCCGCCACATTCCCGGCATCGAAGTCGCCACGCAGACGATGTCGCGGCTCAAGGTGCTCGCGGCCCTCGACATCGCGGAAAAACGCGTGCCGCAGGACGGCCGCTTCAAGATCGTGATGCAGGGGCGAGAAATCGATTTCCGCGTCTCCATCATCCCCGGCACCTACGGCGAGAACGCGGTGATGCGCGTGCTCGACAAGTCGCAACGCGGCGACAGCGTGAGCCTCGACGTGCTCGGCTTCGACGCGTCGACCGCCCGCCGCGTGCGTGCGCTCGCCCATCGCCCCTACGGGCTCATGCTCGTGACGGGGCCGACCGGAAGCGGCAAGTCGACGACGCTTTATGCCGTGCTGTCGGAGGTGAACACGGGCGACGACAAGATCATCACGATCGAGGATCCGGTCGAATACGAGCTGAAGGGCGTGCTGCAGATTCCGGTCAACGAGCGCAAGGGCCTCACCTTCGCGCGCGGGCTGCGTTCGATCCTGCGGCACGATCCGGACACGGTGATGGTCGGCGAGATCCGCGACGAGGAAACCGCGTCGATCGCGGTGCAGTCGGCACTCACCGGCCACCGCGTGCTGTCGACCGTGCACGCGAACGACGGCTTCAGCGTGATCGACCGCTTCATCTACATGGGCGTGGAACCGTCGACCTTTCTCGAGGCGCTCAACGGCGTCGTATCGCAGCGACTGGTGCGGCGAATCTGCGCGACCTGCGGCGCTCCGGCGACGAGCGGCGCGGATCTGGCCGACGCGCCGCCCGACGTGCTTCGGCGCGAGGTGGCAGCCGGCGCCGGCTGCGACACGTGCCGCGGCACGGGCTACCACGGCCGGATCGGGCTTGCCGAAGTGCTTGCGCTGGATGCGCCGCTGAAGGCGGCCCTGCTCGAGCGCTCGATCGAGAAGCGCGCGCGCGCACTCGCGGAGCACCCCGACTACCAGTCGATGCGCGACGCGGGGCTGGCGGCGGTGCGCGCACGAATGACGACATTCCAGGAGGTGCAGCGTGCAATCGCTCTGGAATGACGTCACCGTGCTGATCGACGCCGATACGCTGCACGTCCGGGCGCATGAAAGCCGGCGCGCACGGCGCACCGGTGCGCCGCTCGCCGTCGTCGCCCACGAGGGCCGGCCGGCCGACGCGCTCGCGCAGGTGCTCGCCGGCCTGCCGAAAGCGCGCCTGCCGATGCGCAACCGCCTCCACGTCGTCGTCGGGCATCCGTGGTCGCACGGTGTGGTGCTGCCCTGGCAGGAAGGCCTGGTGTCGGACGCCGCGTGGGATGCGTATGCCCGCATGCTGTTCGCCGCGCGCGCGCAGCGCGGCGCGTTGCGCATCCTCATCGAGGACGAACGGCGCGGCCGCGCGCGCCTTGCGGTCGCGGCCTGCGACGAACTCCTCGCGGCGCTCGTCGACGCGAGCCGCGCGGCCGGCTGGCGGCTCGCCAGCTTCCGCGACGCGCTGTCGGCGTCGCTCGCCTCGCACACCGCCCGGCTGGTCGGCGACGATTTCCGCTTCGCGCTTCGCCAGCCGCACGTCGTGACGTGCATTTTCCGGCGTTCGGGCGAATGGGCCGACATCGTCACGTTGCCGCGCGCCGGCGACCGCCCCGACGACTGGTTCGCCGCGGCGGCGCTGATCGCCGGGCAGCCGGCCGGCGGCGACGCGCATGCATGCCGGTTCGACGGTTCGATATTCGCCGATGGCGACGCGGCGTGCGCGCCGGCGGATGGCCGCACGGCCGAACCGATGGATGTCGCGGCGGAGGATCCGGCATGAAGCGCCTGTCGGAACTGAACTTCGCCGCGCCGCGCACGCGCCTGACGCCGTGGGCCGGCATCGCGCTGTGCTGCGCGCTGGCTGCCGGGCTCTTCGCCGGCAGCGAATGGAACCGCGTCGAAGCACTGCGTGACGATGTCGAGCAGGTCGAGAAGCGCATCGAGCAGCGTCAGCGCGTCATCGAGCGCGAACAGCGGCGGGAGAAGGCCAAGACGCCCGAGCAGCGGCGCATCGAGCGCGTGCTGGCCGAACAGACGATGACCGACAAGGGCTCCGGCCTGTCGGTGATCGACTGGATCGAGCACGCCTGGACCCCACAGATCGCGCTGAAGTCGCTGACGGTGGACAAGGCGGGCCGCGAGGCGCGCATCGAAGGCGGTGCCGCGGAGCTGTCGCACGTCTACCTGTTCGTCGACCGCCTGCACGACCGCCATCCGGACCGCATGATCGGCCTGCTCCAGCATCGGATGAAGACCGAGGACGGCAAGGCCATTTTTCACTTCAGCCTGAGCATCGAACATCCATGACCCACCTGAATGCAATCGACAAAACGGCGCTTGCTGCGCGGTTGCGCTGGGGGCGCTATGTCGCGACCCGCAAGCTCGGCGTGCCCGGGCTGCTGGCGGCCGGCGCGGTCGTCGCCCTGCTCGGCCTGCACGCGCTTTATATCCAACCGGGCGGCGCGCGACTCGACGCGACGCGCGGCGCGCTCGCCAAGGATCTGGCCGCGCTGCCCAAGCCCGGCCCGAAGGCCGGCGACGGCGACGGCGGCATGACACTGCACGACGTCCAGCAGCTGCGCAGCCGCGAGCAGGCGTATTCGCTGTTCGAGATCCTGTCGCAGAACGGCCTGGAACGGAAGCACGCGACCTACCGGCGCGAGGCCGAGGTGAAGGGCAAGCTGCGACGGCTCACGATCAGCATCGCGCTGAGCGGCAGCTACGCCGGATTGCGCGAAGCGATGCGGAAAATCGCCGACCAGCCGATGGTGCGTATCGAGAGCGTCACGATCGAGCGCGAAAAGATCGACAGCCCCGTCGTCAACGTCGATCTGCGGGTCAGCCTGCTGGGGCCCGACGCATGATGCGCCGCACCTTCATACGCGTCGCGGCGGCGCTGGCCGTTGCCGCCTCAGGCGGCAGCCTGGCGCACGAGTCCGTCGGCCAGCCGAGCATCGTCGACGTGTTCCCGGCCCAAAGCTGGGTGTCGCTCGGCGCGGAAGACGCGCCCCCCGCCACGCCCGACCCTGTCGAACCGCCCGCGGCGGAGCCGCCGGCGCTGAGCGATCCGATCGACGCCGCCGCCGCGCCGCCGATGCCGTTCGAGATTGCCGGCGAATGGCGCACGCAAGGGCAGCGCATCGTCGTGCTGGAAGGCGACGGCAAGACATTCCTGCTGTGCGGACGCCGCTGCGGCGTCCGCGATGCCGTATTGCCGGGCGGCGAGATCGCCGACGGCTACCGGCTGAAAACGCTGGGCGAAACAGGTCCGGTCGTCATGACCCGAAACGGCTCGGACATCGAGCTGTCGCCGCCGTCGCCGACCCATTGAATTGCGAATCGAACTTCTATCGAACACCATGATGAAACGAACCATCAGTCTATTGCTCCTGACCTCGGCGCTGGCGCTGGCGGGATGCTCGAGCCTCCCGGCCGGCAGCCCGTCCGCCGCCGGGACATCCGCCGAACGCCTCGGCACGCTCCAGCAGCAGAAGGAAGCCGCACCGGAAGACATCCGGATCGCCACTTCCCTCGAACTCACGCGGCAGGAATACGTGCGCGCCGAGCTGAAGGCCGCCGACCGGCAAAACGCGCAGGGCAACCACAGCGCGGCGATCGATCACCTGAACAACGTGCTGGCCGAGGACGCCGGCAATCTGCGCGCCCGTCAGGAACTCGAGCAGGTCAAGCGCCGCCAGCAAATGGCGGTCGAACTGTCGCGCGCACAGCGCATCCGCGGCGAGCAACCGCAGGAAGCCCTCGAGATCGCGCGGCGCATCCTTGCCGAACAGCCGAACCACGCGGAAGCCAAGCGGCTGCGCGATGCGCTGCTGCGCGCGTCGCAGGCGAGCCGTCCCGTGCGCCCGCAACTGTCCGACGCGCTGCGCAAGCCGGTTTCGCTCAATTTCAAGCAGCAGCCGATGTCGAACATCTTCGACGTGATCTCGCGCGTGTCCGGCGTGAACTTCGTGTTCGACCGCGACGTCGATACGAACCAGCCCGCCACGCTGTTCGCCGAGCGCACCACCGCCGAGGATGCGATCAACCTGCTGCTGCGCACGAACCAGCTCGAGAAGAAGGTGCTCGACAAGCACACGCTGCTCGTCTACCCGTCGCAGCCGGAGAAAAGCCGCACCTATACCGAGTTCGCGCTGCGCACCTTCTTCCTGTCGCACGCGGACGCGAAATCGGTGATGGCGGCACTGCGCCAGATGATCAAGCCGAAGGACATCTACGTGGACGAGCGCGTCAACGCGGTCGTCCTGCGCGACACGCCCGAAACGATCCAGGTGGCCGAGCGCGTCGTGATGGGGCTGGACATCCCCCAGTCCGAAGTCACGCTCGACGTGCAGGTGCTGGAGGTCAACATGAACGACAGCCTCGATCTCGGCATCCAGTACCCGGGCCGCGTGCAGTTCGGCGCGCTCGGCGGCGCGGAGGGCGCGGCGCTGACGCTCGGCGACCTGCTGCGCCTGAACCGCGACCGGATCGGCGTATCCAGCGAATCCGGCGCGCTGTCGCTCGCGATCGACATGCTGCAGAAGCAGGGCAAGACCAAGACGCTCGCGAATCCGAAGATCCGCGTACGCAACATGGAAAAGGCCAACATCAAGATCGGCGAACGCGTGCCGATCGTCACGACCACGAACGCCAACGGCGTCGTCACGGAATCCGTCAGCTACCAGGACGTCGGCCTGATGCTGAAGGTGGAGCCGCGCATCAGCCTCGACGACGAGGTCAGCGTGAAGGTCAACATGGAAGTCAGCAGCATCCTGTCGAAGGAAACGACCAAGACCGGCCTCGTCGCCTATTCGCTCGGGACGCGCAATGCGGAAACCCTGATGACCGCGCGAAACGGCGAAACGCAGATCCTCGCCGGCCTCGTCAAGCGCAACGAGATCGAGAACGTCTCGGGTCTGCCCGGCGTGTCGGGCCTGCCCGTCGTCGGCCGCCTGTTCGGCTCGAACGGCCGCAGCAACGAGCGCTCGGAAATCGTACTGCTGATTACCCCGCACATCGAGCGCAACCTCGACCTGCCGACGTCGGCCGTCACCACGTTCCTGTCGGGGACCGAGACGCGCGTGACGACCGAGGCGCTGACGCTCGAATCCGCATCGGCCGCGCCGGCCCCGAGGGCTTCGTCGGCTTCGTCGAACGGCCCGGATCTCGATGCGCCGATCGAACCGGCGGCACCCGTCGCGGACGCCGCGCCTGCCGCGCAACCGGGCCCGGACGAGGCCGTCGATACCGCGCAGGGCGCTGAAGCCTCCCCGGCCGAAGAATCGGGCGACGCCGGGGCCGTATCGGGCAGGCCCACGATGAAAGGCGGCAGCATGATGCGTGTGCGTGCGGAAGCGGCCGCGTTGCCGCTGCCTCGCGCGCATGCGATCGAGCCCGCCTCGGCCACGCGCGCCGTGCCGCCGCCGAAGGCCGAGGCCGCCGTCGTCGCGGCGGCGGACCTGCCGGCCGACGCGGCGGCGTCCGCGACCGAAAAGCGCGGGCTGCTGGCCATGGTGCGCTCGCTGATCGGCTCGCTGGTGTCGTTCATGGCGTCCGTCAACGGCGGCGCCGTGCCCGGATCGACCCTGCACGCCGACGCGTCCGGACGGCTGCCCAGCCCCTGGAGCGTCGCATGAGCGCCGCACGGCGCCGCCGCGCGCGCGGCTTCACGCTGATCGAGATGATGGTCGCGCTGACGCTGCTTGCGCTGCTCGCCACCGTCGCCTTGCCGCTGACCGATCTCGCCAGGCGCCGCGCCGACGAAACCGAGCTGCGCCGCGCGCTGGTCGTCATCCGGTCGGCGCTCGATGCCTACAAGGCGGCGGCCGGCGAAGGACGGATCGAGCACAGCGCCGACGCGAGCGGCTATCCGCCGGATCTGCGCACGCTGGTCGAGGGCGTCGAGGACAAGACGTCCCCGAACGGCGCGCGGCTGTATTTCCTGCGCAAGATTCCCGCCGATCCGATGTGCGAATGCGACGGCAAGGCGCCCGACGAGATGTGGGAAACGCGCAGTTACGCAAGCGATCCGGCATCCTTTTCGTCGGGCGAGGACGTGTTCGACATCCGTTCCACCAACCGCAAGGAGGGCATCAATGGCGTCCCTTACAACCAATGGTAGACGTGCGCGTCGCACCGCCGGCTTCACGCTCGTCGAACTGCTCGTCGTCATGGCGATCATCGCGGCGCTGACCGCGTTCGTCGCGCCCGGCTATCTGAAGCAGGGCGACCGCGCGAAGGAAACCGTGCTGCGCCACAACCTGAATACGCTGCGCCAGTCGATCGACGATTATCGCGCCGACCACGGCCGCGACCCGGCCTCGCTCGAGGCGCTCGTCGAAAATCGCTACCTGCGTGAAGTGCCGCTCGACCCGGTGACGGGCAAGCGCAATTCGTGGCGCCCTCTGGCCGGCGACAGCGGCGGCGTGGCCGACATCAAGAGCGGCGCAAAGGGAAACGCGCTCGACGGAAGCAGCTATGAGACGTGGTAACCTGCGGCAACGCCCGCGCACCCAACGCGGCATCGCGTATCTCGGCGTGCTGATGCTCGTCGCGGCGCTCGGCCTCGGGATGACCGAGGCGACGCGCATCTGGAGCACCGTTCAGCAACGCGACCGCGAAGCCGAGCTGCTGTTCGTCGGCGACCAGTATCGCGCGGCGATCGAACGCTACTACGGCGCAGCGGGGCAAAACCGCTATCCCGAGTCGCTCGACGCGTTGCTGGAGGATCGCCGGACCTTGCCGACCCAGCGCCATTTGCGACGCCTGTATGCCGACCCGCTGACCGGGTCGACCCGATGGGGGCTCGTGAAGGCGCCGGACGGCGGCATCATGGGCGTGTTCAGCGAAGCGGCCGGCCGGCCGCTGAAACGCCAGGGGTTCCCGGTCCGCTACGAGTCGTTCGGCGACCGCGACACGTATGGCGAATGGACTTTCGTTTACCTGCCGCCGGCGCCCGGCGACGGTGCTGCAAACGCGGCCGGCACGTCGGCAACCGGAGCCGCACACTGAAAGCGGAAACAACATGATCGTTGCAATCCTGGAAGACATCGTGACGCAGGCGGGTGTCGTGGCCCGCTGGCTGGAGAAGGCCGGCTACGAAACCGAGGTCCGTCACGACGGCGAGAGCTTCGTCGAACTGGTACGCTCGACGCGCGTCGACGTGCTGCTGCTCGACTGGGACGTACCCGGCATGTCGGGCATCGACGTGATGCGCTGGGCGCGCGATTCGTTCGCCGACGCGCTGCCGATCATCATGATGACGCAGCACGACGGCGAGGACGACATCGTGTTCGGCCTCAACAATGGCGCCGACGATTATCTCGTCAAGCCGCTGCGCGAACGCGAACTGATCGCGCGCGTGAGCGCCCAGGCGCGGAAGTACTATCCGGAAACGCAGCGGGCGAAGATCGTCGAGGTCGGGAAATTCGCGCTCGACACCGGTACACACGTCGCCACCGTGGACGGCGCGCCCGTCGAACTGGCCCGGCGCGAGTTCGATCTCGCGCTGATGCTGTTCGAGAGTGTCGGCCGGATCGTGTCGAAGGACATGATGATCAAGCACGTATGGGGCGTCGTCGACCGGAAATACGACGCGACGCTGGCGACCTACGTGAGCAAGCTGCGCAGGAGTCTCGGGCTGCGGCCGAAGAACGGGCTCGTCATCACGACGATCTACAACTACGGGTATCGGCTCGAGCGGACCTGAGCCGTTCGCAGCCGAACGCGGCCCGCGCGGCCGTGACGGGCAGGCGCCGCACGCGTTGAGAAATCCTTCATGAACTTTTACGTCGCGCGGCACGGTCAAGATAATTCTCATCTTTAAATCATGTCGATCCACCGATCGACACCCGATCAAGGATGTTGAATCATGTCTTCCGTTTCCCTGCCGCACGTGCGGCACCGATCACCCCAGGTCCGCCGATACGATCGGCTCTCCCGCGCGATGCACTGGATCTTCGCGGCCATCATTCTCTACACGATGGTTGCCGGCATCTCGCTTCACTTCATCACGCAACCGGCGATCTGGGGCTTCGTGTCGACGCTCAACATGTCGCTCGCGACCTGCCTGATCGCGCTGTTTCCGCTGCGGTATCTCTGGTCGTTCTTCCGCAAGGCGCCGCCGGATCTTCAGTCGATTCCGGAAAAGCAGCGTGCGGTCGCGCATCTGGTGCATTCGCTGATCTATGCGCTCATCGCCGTGGTCCTCGTAAGCGGCTACCTGATGGTGCCCGAAGGGTACTGGCTGTTCTGGACGGTATTCGTGAAGACGCCGTTCTCGGCAGGGCCGGTGACGGAGCACTGGTTCGCCCTCCACAAGATCGCCTGCTACACGCTGGCGGCCCTGGTGGCGGCGCATGCCGGTGCCGCGCTCAAGCATCATTTCGTGTCGAAGAACGATGTGTTGAAGCGCATGCTGTGATCTCGCATTGTCGACATACCCGCATCTCGCAGGGCGCGGCCGGCGAATCGAGCTGCCATCACGGAAACGTGAACGTCAACTCGGCGGCGCCGCTACGGATGTATTGCGCGCGCAGCGGAATCGTCGCCATGTTGCCCACGCGCTTCATCGGGTACTGCCCGGCACTCACCGGATCGCCACCGGCAATCCACTCGCCGGTCGACGCGTCGGTCATCACGAGGTTGAAACCCTGCGCCACCGCGCGGGCTACCGGCGCGCTCAACTACAACAGCGTCTTGTCCGCGTTCGGTTGTGCGGCCTTGTCGCGCAAGCCGGTGGTCGGCTTCGCGGAGGCCGCGCAATTGCCGAGCGAGATGCCGTTCGACAACACGTCGCCTTTGTCCGGAACGGTGACCGATCCGCCGCCGCCGATGCCGAGATTGCCTGCTCCCGTATAGCTGATCGGCAGCTTGCACGGGATTCGGCGGCGTGGCGGTGGCCAGCACGTCGTCCGGATGAAATCACCGAATCCCCTGGAATAGAGGCGGTTTTAACGAAAAAGCCATCGTGTGAATGGACGCTCGAGGTCCTGACGTCGTCCCTCGATGCGGCGATCGCCGGCCCCCTCCATGCGGCCCGACAGGAACGCAAAGGAAGGAAACCCCGCAGCCGCCCTATCGACGCAGCCGCGACAAGAACAAATTCATGCAAACCGCCAGTCCGGCATGCGATTGATCGGGAACGGCGAGTCACGTACAGTGTTCGCCTGTCTCCCTGCCGGAACCGCCATGCCGATCGGATTTCAGAAGATGAACGCAAACGGCGACGACTTCGTCATCGTCGACCTGCGCGGTCAGGATCAGGAACACGCGCCGCGTATCGACCGCGACCTCGTGCGGCGCATGGGCGACCGGCACAGAGGCATCGGCTTCAACCAGCTTGCCGTCGTGTCGGACTGCGACGACGCAGCGGCCCGCGTCGCGTTCTGGAACGCCGACGGCTCGCCGCTCGACACCTGCGGCAGCGCGACGCGCGGCGTCGCGCGGCAACTGATGCGGGAAACCGGCATGGCGTCGCTCGTGCTGCGGACCCGCCGCGGTTATCTCGTGTGTTCGCGGGAGACGAACGGCCTGATCACCGTCGAGATGGGCACGCCGCTCACCGGCTGGCGGGACGTGCCGGTCGCCGACGCACTCGACACCCTCGCGCTGCCGCTGCCCGGCGCGCCGGCCGCCTGCAACATGGGCAACCCGCATTGCACGTTCTTCGTCGACGATCTCCACACGATCGACGTCGCGGCGCTCGGCCCCGCCATCGAAACGCATCCGCTGTTTCCGCAGAAAACCAACGTGCATTTCGTTCAGGTCATCGATCGCACGCATATTCGCCTGCGCATCTGGGAGCGCGGCGGCGGCGTGCCGCTCGGTTCGGGATCGTGTTCGTGCGGTGCGGTCGTCAACGGCATCCGGCGCGGGCTGCTCGACGATACGGTGCGGGTGACCTGCGACGGCGGCGACGTCACCGTTCGATGGGACGGCGCCGGCAGCGTGCTCCTGAGCGGGCCGGTTTCGTTCGGGTTCGACGGGGTGTGGGTGGACGAAGAGAAGCCGGCGATCTGATCGCCGGCATGCGCGGCATTCACGGCGTGTGGCGGCGCACCGCGCCGATTCGCGCGCGATGCGCCGCCGCATCGGCATCGATCGTCGGGGCAATTCGCCCGGAGCCATGATGCGAGGCCGAGCCCCCGCCGACTCGCGCCGACTCGCATGGCCATCGACGAACGGCGGTCGCCGGACCCGGCGCGGTGCGCGCCGGGCTGCGATGCATCGAATCGACGATCAGTGCTTTTCGTCGACCTTCTTCGGCTTCGGCGGCGACGGCACCTTCGCGTACTGGAATGCCGGCGTCGCCTTCAGCGCTTCCTTCGTCGCGCCCGGCAGGTAGATGTTGCCCTTGCGCACGTCGAGCGACGCGATCGGCACCGCGACGTCGTGCGCGGCCACGCCGAGGAAGCCGCCGGCCGACACGATCGCCGCGGACACCGAGCCGTCCGGCGCGACGATCAGGTCGCGCACGGTGCCGACCTTCTGGTTGTCGTCGTTGTAGACGGCCTTGCCGAGCACGCTCTTCTTCACGCTCCAGCCTTCGAGCAGCGCCTGCGATTGCTCGACGGTGACGCTGATCGGCTGCGCACCCGCGATCTGCGCGTGCGCGCTGACGCTCGATGCGAGGACGGTTGCTGCGATGAGGGTTTTGTAGAACTTCATGTGTATTGCACTCCGGTTCGGTTGTTGTTGATTCCGGGGGCGAAGCGAGGCAGGCGCAACGGCCGATCGGTGAGCACCCCGCGCTTCGTCGGTGGCGTGGCGGCCGGCCGCACCGCCACTGCGTGCGTGCATGACGGACCGGCATGGCCGGGCCGCAGCGTGCAACACGACGTTCATGGTAGCCGCATTCGACGGATCATGCGTTCGGGGTGCAACGTGGCAGGTGGGGCGATCCGGACCGAGATCAACGAACGCGCGGATATTCGATGCCGCGCGTCGGCGGCCTGTCGATCAAACCGTCCGGCTTTCCTCGATCAGCTTGCGGGATGCGAAAAGTTCGGCATCACTACGAATGCCGAGCTTGCGAAACGCCGATTGCTTCTGCGCGCTGATCGTCTTGGGGCTGCGGGAGAACTTCGACGCGATGTCGGATACGGACATGCCGGCGAGAAAGCAGCGCAGCACCTCGTGCTCGCGCGGGCTGAGGCGCAGCTCGGCAGACGATGCCGATTCGGGCGGCAGCGTGCCGTCGCCCGCCGCCTTCGTGTCGGCCATGCGCGGGTCGGGCGTCGCGCTCGATTCCATCCGGGCGGCCAGTTCGGCGCTGATGTACGAACGGCCGCCCGCGACGACACGGATGGCATGCGCAAGCTCGCCGAGATCCTCGCTCTTGCCGAAGAAGCCGAGCGCCCCCGCGCGCATCGTCATGTTGACGGTCGCCGGCGTATCGCTGCTCGACGTCATCAGGATCCGGCATTTCGGGAAGCGCGTATTGACGAGCTTGACGAGATTGAGGCCGTCGATCTCGCCGGGGCCGAGCGTATAGTCGAGCAGCACGACATCCGCGTGATTCGCTTCGAGCCAGCGAATCAGGTCGCGCGACTTCGCAAAACTCGCCGCCACTTCGATGCCGGTTTTCTCCGTCAGGTAACTGGCGATCCCGTGCTGGACGACGGCGTGGTCGTCCAGGATCACGACCCGGATCGGCTGGTGCTTTGGCCTCATTGCTAACCCTTTCTTTATTTCGGTACGACCGTAGCCGGCTGTGCGTTACTGCTTGTCGTCGCAAGCGGCCATCGATGTCATCGGTTATTGGAGTTAGCTTACCGGCTTTCCGGCTAATTTTTAACCCTGTCGGCTAAACGGGGCCGAGGCTTTTCGGCCTGGTCCCCCGCCGCAGGGCGGCGTTGCGCTTCCCTGGCGCGCGACCTATGATGGCGAGCCCGTTTTTCGGCGGTTCCCGGGTTCGTCGGGGCGACCGATGCGGACCCGGCCGCCGCGCGCCGCGATGGACGGGAACCACGACGCCGGAGCGGGCCGGCGCCGCCGCGGCCACTCCGGTATCGCGGCCGGTTCGGTTGCAACCCGAACGATAACGCAAGCGAGGAAAGGACGTGAGCATGGTGAGTTTGAAGGGTTGCGCCGTCCTGATCGGCATGATGATCGGGTTGCTGCCGGCGCCCGGAGACGCGGCCGACGCGCCGCGGTTTACGGCGGAGGAAAAGGCCTGGATCGCCGCGCATCCGGTGGTGCGCACCCGCGTCGATTCGAGGTGGCGTCCGTTCGAATTTCGCGAAAACGGCAAGGTCGTCGGCGTGGTGCCGTCGTTTCTCGACGCCATCGCGCGGATCAGCGGGTTGCGCTTCGAGTATGTCGACGACGTCACTTGGCGCGACTCGATGGACGCATTGCGCTCCGGCCGGATCGACGTCGTTCCCGACGTGACCTGGCGCGGCGCGTCCGATGCACTTCAAATGCCTGGCCCCGGCACCGCCTCCGGTGCGACGGCGGGCGGCGGCGCCACATTGCTCCGCAGCGACCTCATCGTCAGCCGCCCCTATTTCGTCGGCACCGTTTTCGTCATTGCGTCCGAACGCCAGAACCTGTTCGTCGACTCCCGCAATCTCGCCGGCCGGCGTGTCGCGATCAAGGGCGGGGGCGCACTGGAAATCGCGATCCGCCATGGCGACATCCCCGTGACCCTGCTGACCTACGACGACGAACGCGACGCGCTCGAGGCCGTCTCCCATGGTGACGCGGACGTCGCCATCGGCCCCGACATGTCCATCCTGCCGCTGCTGCAGCGGCAATACCGCGACAAGCTGTTCGTAACGGGCGGCCTGCCGGACAGCCCGTATGCGCTCGCGATCGCCACGCGCCCCGACATGCCGGTGCTCGCCTCGATTCTCGACAAGTCGCTCGCGGCAATCCCGGCGCGCGACGCCGAGCACATCGCACGTCAATGGATCGAATCGGCCGACTATGGCAAGCCGTCGCTGCACTCGATCCTTTACTACCGGCGCTGGCAGGTCACCGCGGCCGGGGCCGGCCTGCTCGCGCTGGCCGCAATCGCATTCGTTTCCTGGCGCTCGCGCGTCGCGGCGGTGCGCAGCGAGCGCGACAAGGCAATGTTCTTCGCCTTCATCAGCCACGAGATCCGCACGCCGATGCATACGATCCTGTCGTCGCTGGAATTGCTGCAACGCTCGGCGCTGCCGCCGAAGCAGGCCGGTCGCGCGGACGCGGCGATGGCCGCATCGGAATCGCTGCTGACGCTGCTCGACGACATCCTCGAATACTCGCGCCTCGAATCGCACAACGTGACGCTCGCGCCCGAGCCCACGCATGTCGAGCCCTGGGTGCGGCGCAGCGCCGACATGGTGCGCTGGCGAATCGACGAGAAGAAGCTGAGCCTGGCGCTCGAACTCGCGTGCCCGCCCGGGCTGTGCGTGCTGATCGACCCGGTGCGCACGCGGCAGATCGTGCTGAATCTGCTCGTCAATGCGATCAAGTTCACGTCGGCCGGTTCGGTTGCGCTGCGCGTCGACTATCTCGACGGCAAGCCGGACCATGCCGGCTCGCTCGTGATCGAGGTCCGCGATACCGGCATCGGCATTCCGCCCGAACGCCAGCGCCGCATCTTCGAGCCCTACCAGCGTGTCGAGCATTCGGGTAACCGTCGCGTCGGCGGCAGCGGATTGGGACTGTCGATCTGTCGCGAACTGGTCGACCTGATGAAAGGCGTGATTACCGTCAGCAGCAGCCCCGACAAGGGCACCATCTTCACGGTGATCGTGCCGGCACGGCGCATCGCTCACATTCAGGCGTCCGACACGACCGGGGCACAGAAGACGACGTCCGACCCGTCGCTGCCGGCGCACGGACTGGCGCCTGTTGAAGCCGACACGCGGCAGCCGGCCGGGAGCGGCCCGATGATTCTCGTCGTCGACGATCACGAAGCGGTTCAACATGCGATCGCGCATCAACTCGACGCGCTCGCATGCCGCTCGGCGGTTGCCTGCACCGGCGAGCAGGCCCTCGCGCAGTTCGAGCGCACGGCATTCGACATGGTGCTGCTCGATTGCGACCTGCCCGACATCGACGGCTATACGGTCGTGCGACGCATGCGCGACAGCGAACGCCTGCTAGAACGGGCGCGCACGCCCATCATCGCGATCTCGGCGTCGACCGGCGACGCGCATCGCGAGCGGTGCTTCGACAGCGGCATGGACGGCGTGCTGGGCAAGCCGCTGCGGCTCGATGCGCTGCGCCAGATGATCGACCTGTGGTGTCCGGCCGGCACGGCGGACGAAATCGCGCCACCGGCGCAGGACACGCGGTCGGCACAAGCCGATTTCCGGACGATCTATCGGCAAAGCGTCGATGCGGATCTGGCGGTGCTCGGCGATGCGTTGTCGAATGACGATGCCGATCGCGCGCGTCATGCGTCGCACCGCATCAAGGGTGCCGCGGCCGTTGCCGGCCATGCGGCGACGAGCGAACTGGCAGCCGAACTCGAGCGCCGGCTGCAGTTCGCATCCGGCCCCATGCCGCCAGGCATCCGGGCGCTCGGCGACGAACTGTTGCGCCTGCATCGCGCCGACATGGCCGGATCGGACGCCCGCCGGCACGATTCGGGCAACGCCGAAACATAGATGGCCCGCGTGGCCGGAAACCCGGACCCCGGCTGCCGGC
The DNA here is from genome assembly GCF_052045915.1 of Burkholderia sp. 22088. NCBI lineage: Bacteria > Pseudomonadati > Pseudomonadota > Betaproteobacteria > Burkholderiales > Burkholderiaceae > Burkholderia > Burkholderia sp. 22088. The sequence continues at coordinate 71,714 of NZ_JBQEPY010000008.1, read as the reverse complement.
ACGCGTCGCGGCCCTATGGCGCGGTCGACGCAACCGGTGCGCCATCCGTATCGGCCGGACACCAGGTCGCGATCGCCTGCCGGAGCGTTTCGAGCCGCAGCGGCTTGCCCAGCACGCCGTCCATGCCGCTTTCCAGGCAACGCGCCTTGTGCGCATCGCCGGACTCCGCCGAAATCGCAATGATCGGAACATGCGTGGCCTTTCGCGCGGTTTCCTCCTGACGAATCATTCGCGCGAGTGCATAACCGTCGATGTCGGGCAGATTGCAATCGAGCAGCACCATGTCGATCCGGCCCTGCGCGAGATGCCGCAACGCATCGTCGCCCGCGCCGGCGACGATGCCGACACAGCCGAGCGCGTCGCATTGATCCTGCAGCGCGGCCCGCACGGCTTCGTGATCGTCGACGATCAGGACACGCGGTGCACCGCGATGCACCGGCGCTGCCGCTGCGTCGGCCAGTGTCGGCGGCGCCGCGACGGCCGGTGTCGACGGCACGCCGTCCACTGCCGTCGCCGGCAATTGCACCGTGAATACCGTTTCGACGTGCGGCGTGCTTTCGACCGCGATCGAGCCGTGCATCAACTCGACGAGTTCCCGGCAGATCGCGAGCCCGAGCCCGCTGCCGCCGATGCCCTGCTGCGGCGCACGATCGGCCTGCCAGTAGGTGTCGAAGACCCGCCCGAACCGTTCGGGCGCGATACCGATGCCGGTGTCGCGCACTTCGAGGTGCAACACGCCGTTGCGCCCGTGGCGGGCCGCCAGATAGCGGACGCGCAGCGTAACGGCGCCGGCCGCCGTGAAATTGATCGCATTGACGAGCAGATTCAGCGCAATCTGGCGCACGCGAACCGGATCGATCAGGACGTGCAACGACGGCGCCCCCGAAATCTCGAGCCTCAGCGCCAGCGCCTTTCGCTCCGCACGCCAGCGCACCATGTCGACGGTTTGATGAGCCCACGCCTCGAGCTCGGTCGTTTGCGGAGCCAGCGTCACCTTGCGCGATTCGAGGCGCGAATATTCGAGGATGTCGTCGAGCAGCGTCAGCAGCGTTTCGGACGCCGATGCGGCCGCCTCCACGCGGCCGGCCTGCAGCACGGGAAGCCGCGAGCGCTGCAGGAATTCGAGCGACGACAGGACCGTCTGCATCGGCGTGCGGATTTCGTGACTGACGAAAGCCAGGAACATCGCCTTGTCGCGCTTGCTGCGGATGGCCGCCGCACGGGATTTCCACATCAGGTAGGCGAGCACCGCGAACGTCAGCAACGTCAAGGCGATGGCCAGCACCACCGGCGCACGATAATGCACGATCGAGCGGATCGTCGGCTTGCCGTAGTCGCCCAGCTCGATCGAGTCCCGCGTGATCTCGGCCGTCTCGCTGACCGGAATGGCCGCGAGCGACTTGTCGATGATCGACGCGAGCACCGGCAGGTCGGCGCGCGAGAGCATCGCGAGCGACACCGGGCGGTCGGCCAGCATGCCGGACATGTAAAGCTGCCCGGTGAATTGCCGCCGCACGATCGGCAGGATCGTGACGTCGATGCCGAGCGCGGCATCGGCTTCGCCGTTGGCGACCGCGCCAAGCGCCAGTTCCTCGGTGTCGAACGTGAGCACATGGAGCGGCACGCCACTGTGGCGGACGAAGTACTCGACCGCACCGTGCCCCTTGATCGCGATGCGCCGCCCCTTCAGCCGTTGCAGACCAAAGATCATCGCGGAATCGTTGCGCGTCACGACGGTAAGCCGGCCGACCAGGTAGGGCGCGCTGACCAGCGCACCGGCGCCGATGCGGTCCGGAACCAGCTCGCGCCAGACACCCGGCAGCAAATCGACCTTGCCTGACGCGAGCGCCTTGTACGCGTGTCCCCATTCGGTGCCCGGCACGGTCTGGAACGCGAGTCCGGTCATCTTCGAGATTGCGCTCAGATAGCCTGCGACAAGACCTGCGTGTCTGCCGTTGCGCATGTACTCGATCGGGTGCCAGTTCGCCTCGACCGCGATATGGACGACCGGGTGGTCGCCGATCCAGCGCAGCTCCTCTTCAGTAAAGATCGGCTTCCAGCAGGCGGTCGCGGCGCCCGTGCCGACCGAGAAGGTCAGCAGCATCGTCGTCAATACGTGGCGAAGCATGCGCCACACCGGGCGATGCGCGGAGAACCTTGCTTCCATGATCGATTCGTTTGGGGTAAAGGCGCTCGGCGCCGCTTCACGGGCGCCGAACGCGCTAGAGACTGGCTGACGACGGCGTAAACGTGATCGTCAGCTTGTTGGTGTACTTGCCCGGACGCTTCCAGGCCGACTGGAATTCCGGTGTCTCGAGTGTCAGTGGCGTCGGCGTGCAGACGACCGGCACCGAAATGCCCGGCAGCGATACCGAGCGACCGGCGCTGTTGTTCACGCCCTGGAGCCGCACCGTCTCGTTGTTCGGCAGCACGATGTTCTTGCCTGCGTACGTCAGGCTCACGTTGTAGTCGATACGCGATTCGTACGCGCCGCTCTTGTCCGACGCGAGCAGCACGGAATACTGGCCCTTGTCGCGACGGTCGACCGTCAAACCGTCGCTCGCCGACACGTCGAACCACGTGCTCTGCGAGTTGTAGCCGTCGTACAGGCACATATCGACGTTCGACGTGCCCGACATTCGGCTGCCGTTCGGCAGCTTGCGCAGCTTGAGGTCGACCGTGGGCGTCGCGCTCGTGAACTCCGGCAGATAAACCTGGATGTTGTTCTTGTCGGTGACGTCCAGCTTGATTGACGCCACGAAAGTGGCGATCTTCGGGTTGATTCCGCCGACGTCCCATTGCCTCAGGTTCAGCTTCAGGTTCGCCTTCCAGGTTCCGCCCGACGGGAGCTTCTTCAGCTCCGCGACGGGGATCTTGACGAAAATATTTCGCCCATCCCAGCCTATGGCTGGGCAATTTGCCACGGTAGCGGATTGCGCCATCTCGATTGGCGTTCGCCCGGCCGACAAGCCTTCCGATATGGCGTTGCCGTTGCAATCGTGGTGGCGACTGTATGCACTTTCTCCTTGAAGCTCCAGCACGGCCGTGGCGCCCGTCTTTTCCTCCTTGAACGTAAGCCGGATCGTGGTCGAACTGCCCGCCGCGATCCAGACCGGTTCTTTCGGACACGCACCTGTCGCCGTGGCGGTGTCCGATTCGCACGTCCACGAATTCCGCCCCCATCGCTTGAAATCCGTCGTGTCATAGCCGCCCGACGCGTAGTTGAATACCACGACGTCCCCCGTCGGCGCGCCACGATCCAGCGTGGCTTCCACAGTATCGTTGCGGTTGGCCGGCTGCTGGGAGGCCGCCGATGCATCGAACGCGATCGCGCTCGACGCGACCGCCAGGACGATTGCCCGACAGCGAATTCGACTGATCTGAATCATTTGAATGACTGCTTCCTTGTGTACTCGAAATCGCGGGTCGCGCCGCGCGGCATCCGTGTGTGCGCGTCATTGCGCCGCGTTGATTACATCCAATGCCTGCGCCCGCATCGACATCACGTAGCGATGCTCCAGCAGCTTGCGCACGCGAGCCTGCTTGCGCAGCGACGCCGGCAGCGCATCGGGTCCGGCCACTTCGCAGCGCACCTTGCCCACCATCATCAGCACGTCCTGCTGCTGCTTCACGTGCAGCGGGCAACGCATCAGCGTCGGACCATCCACAACGAACAGCTCGTTTTCCTTATGATCAAGCTCGGCAATAAAGCCGCCTTCGTTGTCGATCAGCGGCATCGCGCCATTGAGGATCACACTGTCCGACAGCGGCATGCCGCCCTTCGAGAATGCCTGGCCGACATAGGTGTACGTCACCTTCGCTTCGACTTTGCGCAACGCGAGCTGCCCCGGCACCATGAACAGCGTGCGCTTGCCGAGCCCCTCGGTCACGCTCGTCGCGCCCGCGGACGCCTGCGCGCCCGCGTCGTTCACTTCGGTCGTCACGGGCGTGAAGGCAGACACCGGCAGCAGCGCGCGCTGCCCGAACCCCACCTTGATCCGCGCGCTCGAATCGCTGCGCACCTCGGCCGCCATGCCGCTCGCATCGTCGCGCTTGCCGACCCGCACGGCGAACCCCGCGAGCGGATCCGACTGCGACGCGGATGCGCCGAGGAACACGCCCTGCCGCGCCACCGCGAACGACGACGAATAGCTCGCCGTCACCGATGGATTGTTGCCGCCGCTGTCGCGGCTGTAGCTGTTCGCGACCGACGCGGCGACGTCGCCGTAGCGCCCCTTCCAGCGGCCCTGGACCGTACCGGTCAGGCTCTCGGTGCCATAGCCCGACACGCCGATCGCGACTTCCCGGTAGGTGTCGCCCTGCCAGTTCCAGTTGCGGTCGAGCGTGTAGTTCGTCGTCGTGCTGTTGCGATCCGTTCGAACGTCGACGCCCGCCGACGTGTAAGCGGACGCGCGCCCGAGCTGCCTCGCGGGTTCGGCCATCGACAGCGTCACGCCGACGTAACCGCCATACTCGCTGCGGGCACCTGTGCTGCGATTCGCGTACGCGCCGACGCGCAGGTTCGTGCTGACCTTGCGCCATGTGAAGGATCGCGATAGCGATGCCTGAAGCGCACGCGACACCTGGTCGCCCTGGCGAAAGACGGGTGTCGCCCACGGACGATCCGGCGTGTCCGGCTGCCAGTCCTGCGACCGCCCGACGCTCTTGTTGTACGTGTAGCCAAGCATCGCCGACCAGTTTCCCATCGGAAACGACACGGTCGCGTTCAGCATGTCGTAGCAACCGATGTCGCGATACGACACGGCCGGGCCGTTGCACGCCGCGCCGCGCATCTGGTAGCGGTACACACTCCACGACACGCCGTCGGCGAACGAAATCTGCTGGGTGTTGCCGCGCGAGCCGTCGTTCCCGAAGAAGAACGAACCGCCGGCGGAGAGCACGCCCAGCGGAAATGCATGGCGCCACTCCAGCGCCGTCTCGTTGTACACGTGCCGGCCGACGCTCGCGACGCCGCTTGTCAGCGCCATTTCGCGCGACAGCGGAATCCGCACGCCGGCTGCCGCTGCCATGCCGTCCGGCGCGTCCCGGTCGGACGGGCGGCCGGCCTGCGCGAACCATTGTCGTGTGCGCGAATCGACACCGCCGCCCGTCTTCGTGAACGGCGTTGTCTGCGTGCGCACCTGCACGCCGTTCTCGAACACGCGCAGCGTCAGCGGATACGTGCCTTCCGGAAAGCGAGACGTATCGAGCGCATTGACGCCGGCCTTCATGTAAGACGTGCCCAGCAGCTCCTTCCCGCGGTACGCGTCGATACGCGAATCACGCGGCAACAGCAGCGTGACCGGCGTGCCCTGCTGCGCAACTTCCGGGTTCACGTAGGCCAGCGTCGTGCCGACACGCATGCCGTCGAGCGTGCCGACCGGCAGCATCGTGAACCCGAAGTTGCCGCCGAGCGCACTCGCGAGGTTGCGGTTGTCCATCCGGCCGGCCTGCGCGTAATGCTCGGTGCCGAGATCGTGGCGGTAGTAGAGATCCTGAAGCTGGACGTGGCTGTCCGATCCTCTCGAATAGCCCGTATGGGTGAAGTTCCAGTTCCCGCCGATGAAACTCTTCGGCGTGATGCCGAGCGCCCCCGTGCCCGACACGGACAGGCTCTCGTAGCCGCGCCCGCCCGACAGGTTGATCGTCTGCTGATGGATCAGCGCGTTTTCCGTCATCGGAGACGGCTCGCGAAACCGCTGGTCGCGCTCTTCGACGCTCACCCAGTCGCGCGACAGGAACAGCTCGATGTTGCCTTCGCTTTCGTCGTAGATCACGGCCGCGCTGTCGGTGTCGACATACCCGCAGCCGTTCACGCCCGCCGGCCCCGCGCAGGCGAGGTTGCCGTTGCGCGCCATCGACTTCGACAGCGCGTCGCCGATCGTCGACACGTCCGTCGCCGGGTTCAGCTGCGAGCCGAGCGCCTGCAACAGGCGGGCGGAATCCTCGAAACGCACCGCATCCGGCGTCACGAACACGCGGAACAAGCCGAGCGGCTTGCCCAGAAAGTTGACGTTGATGCGCTCGTCCTGCCCCGTCACGATGTCCTCGAACCCAGGCGGCACAACCGAAGCGGCGTGTGCGACGGACACGATGTCCATCACACAGATAGCGCCCAGGCATGCGACAACGGTCTTCTTGAGGTCGAATGGAATCATGCGGGAATAAGGAAGATTTCCAAAGGAGTGCTACAAAAAACAGGGCGCGCCGTTCAGGCGCGCCCGTCGATACCGCGCAGGAGCTTAGCTACCCGATGCCGCGCTCTGCGTGACGATCACGCTGACGAGGCCTTGATAGCTGCCGGCAGCCGTGATGGCACCGGCCGTCTTCTGTCCGATCGACAGCGGCAGCACGTTCGAGCCCTGCGCCAGTTCGCCGGTAAAGATCTCCGACGCCTTCAGCGTCGTCGCCGTGGTGCTCAGCGCGGTGGTGCCCAGCTTGACCGCCAGCGGAATCTCCTTGGCGCCCGGGCTCGTCTGGTTCTTCAGCGCCGGCTCGGCCGCGAGGCGGATCTGCAGATCCTTCGCCTTGTCGTTCGTGAAGATCTTCGTGTTCATTTCAGCCGCCTGGAGACCCGAGCCCGGCAGATACTGCATCTGCATGGTCGTCGGCAGCGCCGACCCGTCCGCCGACAGCATCTCGAGCGTCGTGTCGACGTTGGCGGTGACGGTGATGTCCTTCTGCACGGCGTGAGCCGACATCGACATCAGGGCGGCGGCAGCGATCGGAACGTATTTCAGCATGGGTTAGTCCTTCTGGTTGGTTGAAACAATGGTATGACCCGACAGGGTCTCGTTATTCGCGCTCGGCGCGTTCATCGCGTCGACGGAATGCGTGCGCACAACCTTCTGCTGTACACCTGCCATTCCCCCCACTCGATATCGGATTCGCACATAAGGTGCGGAATGCAGCCCCTCCAGCCTGAAGTGCTGGCCCGGATAGACACTGCGGTCGAATTTCGTCCATTGGCACGAAGCATCGTCCTTCTCGGACCGGCACGCGCCGGCCTCGAGCAAACCGATCCGCACGTTGCCGGTATTGGCCAGCACGCCATGCGACACGTCGAAATCGGGCACCGGCGTTTTCGGCAGCACACGAATGAGCGGCGCCCAGACCAGGCTGAAGTCGACCTTGCCGGACACATCGCCGTTCGCCGCGGAATCGTCGTCGGACGGCGCCGCCACCGGCTGCAGGTAGACGCGATACAGCACCTCCTTCTTCGGCACGCCCAGCGGAATCACCCTCAGGAGCCGCGTGCCGCCGGCCGGCAACGCGAACCTGGCCGGCGAGATCACGATCGCGTCGTCACCGGAATTCATGCTGGCCTCCTCGCGCTCGTGATCCGTCGCCGGATCGATCACGCGCTTCGCGATCGCCTTCACGTACTGCGTCGCATCGGACTTCGAATAGATGCGCAGCTCCGCGGCCGACTCCTTGCCGCCCCCGATCGATGCCGCCATGGGATAGACCAGCATGTTTGCGCTGGCGACCGATGAGGCAAGCGACATGGCAATTGCGACAAGCAACACCCGATACGGGTGGTATCTCTCGTTGAAAATAATTTGCATACCTTATCTACACGGAATCAATTTCGCGCTATTTCACGCATTAGCGAGCCATCACGCGTCGCTCGACGCAAATTCCAGGCGGCTTCCCAATGACTTGCGACATGCCTGACATGGCTCAGCCAGTCGTTTCCACCGCGGATACGGGCCGGCGTGACACCCGAGCCGCCGAGTCGTCGGCGACGAACGCGGCACGAGTCACGGAGCCCTTCGTCGACTTGGGATGGAAGCGGCAGCCCGATCTTTCCGGCGACCGCGAAATCTCCAGCGCGTTTGCGTATGAGGTGCCATGTCAAGCACCCCGGCTATCCCAACGCATTGCTTGATTAGGATTCTGACTAATCAGGGGGGAACGGAATATAGGATTCGTCCTAAATTTGATGCTTCTGCACCAATCGACAGGGCTAATTCGCCTATAAAGGCCTAACTACCCGCGATCCGCATAGTGAGATGGAACGTGATGGTCTGCAGGGCAACCTCGTTCGCGAGAAGTTTCCGAAGCGAGCCATTTCCGAGCCGCCGAGCGCGGCTATCGGACAATCGAGGCGGGAAGACGCGCGGGCAGGATGCTCGTCGCGCGACGTGATGGCGAAAACGCGGGCGAGCGCGTATCTGGCGGAATGAAGCACTTGCCCGGCACCAATCCTCGTTGACGTATCACCTCGCCTATGACGACGGCGGGCGTCAACCCGCCGCCGTTATTTCACGCATTGCGCGAATACACTCGCCGATGTCGCACGGCCTCCGCCAGCACGTCGAGCACCGGCTCCGTCTGCGTCCAGCTCAGGCATGCATCCGTGATCGATACGCCGTACTTCAGCGGCACGCCCGGCTTCAGGTCCTGCCGCCCTGCCTCGAGATGGCTCTCGACCATCACGCCGACGATCCGGTGCTCGCCCTGCGACAGTTGCCGCGCGAGATCCTGCGCGACGTCGATCTGGCGGTCGTGCGACTTGTTCGAGTTCGCGTGCGAGCAGTCGACCATCACCTGTTCGCGCAACCCGGCCTTGCGCAGCACCGCACAGCATGCGTCGACATGCGCGGCGTCGTAGTTCGGGCCGTTCTTGCCGCCGCGCAGGATCACGTGCGCGTCGTCGTTGCCGCGCGTCTCGAAAATCGCGGCCATCCCCATCTTCGTCATCCCCATGAACGCATGGCTCGCGGCCGCCGCGACGATCGCGTCGGACGCGACCTGCACGCCGCCGTCGGTGCCGTTCTTGAACCCGATCGGGCAGCTCAGGCCCGACGCGAGCTGGCGGTGGCTCTGGCTCTCGGTCGTGCGCGCACCGATCGCGCCCCATGCGATCAGGTCGGCGATGTACTGCGGGCTCAGCAGGTCGAGGAATTCGGTCGACGCCGGCAGGCCCAGTGCGTTGATGTCGAGCAGCAATTGCCGCGCGGCGCGCAGCCCTTCGTTGATGCGGAAGCTGCCGTCGAGGCGCGGATCGTTGATGTAGCCCTTCCAGCCGACCGTCGTGCGCGGCTTCTCGAAGTAGACGCGCATCGTGATCAGCAGGTCGTCCTTCAGCGTATCGGCGGCGGCCTTCAGCCGGCGTGCGTAGTCGAGCGCCTGGTCGTGATCGTGGATCGAGCACGGGCCGACGACGAGCAGCAGCCGGTCGTCGCGGCCGTGCAGGATGTCGCCGATCGCGCGGCGCGTATCCTCGACGAGCGTCTGCGTGGCAGCCGGCACCGGCAGCTCGTCCAGCAGCAGCGCGGGCGAAATCAGCGGGCGCACGGCGCCGATGCGGACGTCGTCGATGCGCGTGGTGTCCTGCGTCGCGTCGGCGCTGCCTACCTCGCGATCGTGGGAAGGATTGTCGAGGTTCTGCATGGTGATTCTCCGGGGGACGTCTGTAATGATGAGCAGGCTCGATTATGGCACCCGGGCGGGGCGGCGAAGGGTTCCGGCGGGAGGGCGAGCGCGGCAAAGGCCGCGTCGACGCGACCAGGGTCAATTCCGGAATGAAAAAAGGCGACCCGTGAAGGGTCGCCCGGCCATGCGCCGCGCCGCGCGGTGCGGTGCGGTGCGGTGCGGTGCGGCTAATGCAGCGTTTCGGGCGCCAGCGAATTGCTCGGCAGCAGCGACGTCAGCCAGCAATTGCTCGGCGCGGCTTTCCCGTTGAAACGGTCGTAGAGCCACGGCAGCATGCCGGCCACCCACGGCACGATCGCCCCGGCATGCTCGAGCGGATACTCGTTGTACGTGACCGGCGTGCCGCTGGCGCAGAACTTCTGCGCGAGGGCGCGCACGTCGTACGCGAGCATCACGCCGTCACCCACCTGGCTGCTGAAGGTGCCGTCCAGCGCGCCCGCGGTGCCCTGGCCGATGAACATCGGGATCGTCGGCGATGCGGCCAGCCCGGCATTCACCTTGTTGGCATACGTCACGTACGCGGGAATGCTGTTGATGTCGTTCGCGTATTGCGGCTTGAACAGCGTGCCCCAGTGCAGCCCCGTGTATTTCGGCAGGATGTACGCGAGCGACTGGCTCTGGATGTCGTTGAACACGGCGACGCCGGTATCGCTGAGATAGGGCGTCAGGTCGAAGCCGTAGCCGCGCGACAGCCCGACCAGCGCAGCCGCGGCCACACCGCCCCATACGATGCTGCCGTCGACATAGCGCAGGTTGTGCGCGGGGTCGACCAGCACACCGCCTTCCGCCGCGCCGACGAGCTGCCGGTTGATCTCGGGCGCATAGCTCGGCGCGAGCTGCGCGGCCCAGTTCGTCGCGATCGCGCCGCCGGAATAGCCGATCATCGCGACCTTGCTCGACGGACTCAGGCCGGTCGACGGCGTATTGAGCGCCGCGCGGATCGAATCGAGCGTCGTCATCCCGTATTCGGGGCCGGCGGCGAAGTCGGCCGTCTGGCCTTCCGTATCGGGCACGATGACGTTGTAGCCGAGCAGCAGCAGCGTCGACAGCGGAATCGATTCCGCGCTGTAGAGCAGCGTGCCGACGTTGATGATCTTCGTGACGTCGCGATCGCCGGCGATCACCTGCGACGGCTCGTCGTACGGGTTCAGCGAATCGTAAGCCGACTGGTACGAGATGGCCCGGCCGTTGCTGACCTGGCTCCGGATCACCGACGTCACGTTCACGACCGGCTGGTTCAGCGCGTTATTGGTGCGATACAGCAACTGCTGCGCGGTCAGCGCGGTCGGAATGCCGGCCACGTGATAGGTGACGTTGCGCGTCTTGAGCACCGTGCCCGGTGGAATCGATGCCAGCGGCGTGGTGCCGGTGTAGGTATAGAACGGATCGGACACGGCCGGTGCGCCGGCGCTGGCCGGCGATGCGGCGACCGCCAGCGCGGCGGATACGGCTGCCGCGGCCAGCATGAAACGTCTGGAGGACATGGTTGGGGCCCCTGGGATAACCTGCTTTCATCGAAGGAAGTTCGGCGGTGTTGCAGACCATCGTGTGCGCCGCGTCAAAACCGTTTCCGTGCCATCGACTGTCTCCTGTGAAAGAATGATCCAGCTTGTTCTGAATTCGTAGTTTTAGTAGGAGTACAAACCGGATTAATTGAAGCACATCGAGAACGCGCTCGACGGGCGTTTTCCATTGTTTGAAGGTAAACGTCTAAACCCGCCGCCGCACGATGCGGAGCGCGCCGGCCGTTCGGCCGACTGTCCGCGTTTCGCGGAAGTACCGTACGATCACGGCTGTCGGTTACCGAAGCGGCCGCGTCGCGCGATGCCGGCCGCGCGGCGCACCGCCTGCCTGTGACCGATCGTTTCCTGCCCAACCGACACGCCACGATGACCGTCTCCGAACTGCTCCGCGCCATTCGCCAACCGTATGCCGACCTGCTCGCGAAAGCGGCCGCACAACCGGCCGTGATCGCCGAACCGGCCTACCGGCGTGCCGACGGCACGCTCGCCACCGAAGGGCCGCTCGCGCTGCCGTGCCGGGCCGACATCATCGCGACCGAAGGCGAATCGGCCGGCCAGCCGGCGATGGTCGATTCCGCCACGCAGCTGGATTTCGAGCCGTTCGCGTTCGATCTCGACACGGCGGCCGTGTCGATCCGCCCGTTCGTGTGGGACTGGGCCGCTATCGAGGCCGACGGTCTCGACGAAAGCGCGGCGGCCGACGCGTTCAAGGCATGGTTCTTCGCGTGGTTCGATGCCGACGACGAGAACACGCCGGCCGAAGACGGCCTGCACGGGATCGTTCACTACCTGTCGGAGCCGGTTCGCGCGGAACAGGGGTGGCGCGTCAATGCGGATCTCGGCTCCGCGCCCGAAACGGCCGTGGAGGATCTGCTGTTCCGGCTCGTCGATGCGGGCGCTTCGCGGATCAGCATCGGTTGACTGGCCGCTCCGTTTCCTTTACGCCACCATGAAAAAAATCTTCGCAACCGTGCTGCTTTGCGTGTCGCTTCCGGCACTCGCCAAGGTGTCCACCGACGTGTTCTGCTTCAGGTCGAACGGCGACAAACCCGTGCGCTTCGAGATGCGCACCTACTATGACGATGCAGTCAAATGGTCGGGCGGCATGGTCCGGTACGCGCAATCGAAAACGGCCCTGCCGCTGGTGATCGAACATGAGGAGGATGAAGTGCTCGACGAAAGCCGTCCGCACCAGTACACGACGACCTGGGTCGAAATGGTCGGCGGCAAGGTCAACGGGCGCTACGAAATGATGACCCAGGGCGCGATGGTCTATTCGATGACCTACACCAACGCGCGCACCGGCAAGCAGACCGCGTTCGGCCGCGCGCTGGATGTCGACGCGTCCGAACAGACCGGGTGCCGCTGGTGATGCGCCCGCTGATCCGGATTGTCCTGGTGCTGGTCGCGCTGCACGCAGGCTTCGCGCATGCCGCGCCGCGCACGGTCTACGAAGGCACGCTGCAAGGTGCCGGAGCCGTCGTGATGGAACTCGACGATCGCCCGGCCGCGGACGGCTCGATCTCGGGGCGCTACTTCTATGCGCAGCACGGCGTCGATATTCCGCTGCACGGCACGCCCGCGCAACTGGTCGAACCGCTCGTGCGAACGCAGTTGCCGGACGACGCGCGCAGTCCGTTGGGATACCGCGAGCAAGCCGATTTCGATCATTCCGCGGCCACCTGGCAAGGCACGCGGGACAAAGCCGGCTATCGCGGCCGCTGGACCGATGCGCGCTCCGGCAAGACGCGTAGCTTCACGCTGCGGCGCGTCGCTGAATACGATCCCGACGCGGTTGCGCCCGGGTCGGTCGAAGCGATCACCGCGGTATCCGCGGGGGGTGTCGGCAGCGGCATCGCGCGCAGCGCGGAGATCGACATGCAGCACGCCCCCTATGCCACGCTGAAGCTTGCCGGGCACGTACGGCCGGTGGGCGCCGAGATCGGCGACGGCCTGGTTGCCTACCGGATGTGGAGCGACCCGCGCACCGTGCTCGCGTATCCGCGGCTGAGCCGCCATCCCGATCCGGCCGTGATGGCACGGGTCAACCATCTGCTGGAACAACGGCACTGGCAGATGAGTCTCGCGGCGCTCGAATGCGCGGCGACGCGCTATACGGACGACGGGCCGGCAGCCGGTACGCTCGGCAGTTACGACGACGAGCACGTAACGGTCACGTGGCTGTCGCGCGCGGTGTTGGGTATCGTGGAATCGGGCAGTCTGTTCTGCGGCGGCGCGTACCCGGACAATCACTACGATCCGGTCACGTTCGACCTGCTGCGCGGTACGTACCTCGACTGGAATCGCGTGATCGACGCGGCTAAGGCAGGCAAGGACGGCGCCCCGGCAACGAGCCCCGCGCTGGTGAGTTTCATTACGCAGTTGCGCGACAAGGCAACACACGGTCTGCAAGTGACAGACGGCAAAGACGTCTCGCTGTCGTGCGCGGATGTGCTCCCCGAGTATCTGGCGTTCGAACTCGACGCACCCGGCAAGCTCTCGTTCGTCGTATCCGGAATCGGGCACGCGATGGGCGCCTGTCTCGGGCCGCAACTCGATGTGCCGTTCGCGGCGCTCGCGCCGATCCTGAGGCCGGGCGGCGCGCGTTATCTCGTACCGGGCGTCAAGCTGAAGTAACGCAGCGGCGCGGGCGCTATCCGCGTCGCGCCCCGGCCCCACCGCGTTGCGACGGGGCCGGGCGACGCACATGCATCGCCGTCATTTACGTCAGGACGCGTCGCCTTGCGCGTCGACGTCGATGCCCAGCTCGCCGGCCATTCGCAGAACCAGCGCATTCAGTCGCGCCACTTCATCCGCGAGGCGCTTCTGTTCGGCCTTCAGCGCTTCGAATTCCGAAGGCGGCACGGAATCCGCCCCGCCGGCATCCGCACCCGCGAAGTCGGCCACGTTCACTTCGCCGCACATCAGGTGCATCCAGCGGTTCTCGCGCGCGCCCGGCGCACGCGGCAACCGGACGACGAGCGGCTGCGCGCGCGCCGCGAGTTCGTCGAGGAACGCCTCGACCGACGAGATATCCGCGAAACCGTGCAGGCGCGCGCTGTTCAGGCGCAGCTCGGCGGCCGTCTGCGGGCCGCGCAGCAGCAGGATCGTCAGCAGCGCGATCGCCTGGCTCGGGATGCCGAGCACGCGGTTCGCGTTGTGCTCGAAACGCGGCACGCGGCTGCTGCTGCCTTCCATCACGAGGCTCAGGTGCTTCAGCCCGTCGAGCGCGGTCGTGACTTCGTCCTCGCTGACGTTCATCACCGGCGAGCGCGCGGTTTTCTGGTTGCAGCCCGCGGTCAGCGCATTCAGCGACAGCGGATAGGTGTCCGGCACCGTGTGCTGTTTCTCGACGAGCACACCGAGAATGCGGGCCTCGAGGGGCGTGAGTTCGCGAAGGGCGCGTGGCGTGGGCGTATCCGGCGTGGTGGTCATGAGTGGCGTCGCAGCGTGCAGCAGGTGAAGGGAAACAGTCGCGGCCCGTCCGGCATCGCGCACGGGCGAGCCATATGATAGCTCGCGTCGCTCGGCCCGGCGCCACTCGCCAGCCGCCGCGCGCACTTGCCGCAGCCGGCTTTCGTCCGGCCTGCCTGCCGGCCGGTGCCGCGCGGCGACGGATGCGCGCCGTGCCGGCGATTCCGCCGCCTCGCACGCGGCGGCGTTTGCGCGACACGCATGCCGGCGCTACGATATGCGTCACCCCGACGTCCGCGGCGCGGCGCGAGCGCTCTCGCACGCATCACCACGCATCGCCCGTCCCGCACGCCATGCCGCCACGCATGCGCGTCGCCCGTCGACGCCGCTCATCCGTTCATCCATTCACCCCTTCGACCCGCTCACCGCCATGACCGCATCCTCTTCCGCACCGCACGTGCGCGCCATCGTCACCGGACACACGCGCGGCCTCGGCGCGTCGCTCGCCGAACAGCTGCTGCTGGAAGGCATCGCCGTGCTGGGCGTGTCGCGCAGCCGTCATCCGACGCTCGCGTCGCAAGCCGGCGACCGATTCTCCGAAATCGAACTCGACCTGTCGGACACGCCGGCCGTCGCGGCGTGGCTGGCCGGCGACACGCTGCGCCGCTTTGTCGACGGCGCGTCGATCGTGCTGCTGTTCAACAACGCGGGCATCGTCGATCCGATCGGCCCGCTCGCCGCGCAGGATCCGGCGATCGTCGCACGCGCGGTCGGCGTGAACGTCGCGGCGCCGCTGATGCTGTCGGCCGCGCTCGCGCAAGCGGCATCGGCCACGACCGAATGCCGGATCCTGCACGTGTCGAGCGGCGCGGCGCGCAACGCGTACGCGGGCTGGAGCGTCTACTGCGCGACCAAGGCCGCGCTCGATCACCATGCGCGCGCGGTCGCGCTCGACGCAAACCGCGCGTTGCGGATCTGCAGCGTCGCGCCGGGCGTCGTCGACACGGGCATGCAGGCAACGATCCGCTCGACCAGCGAAGACAACTTCCCGATGCGCGAGAAATTCGACCAGTTGAAGTCGAGCGGCGCGCTCGCAACGCCCGAGGCAGCCGCGCGACAGCTGATCGGCTATGCGCTGAGCGATGCGTTCGGCTCGGTTCCGACCGCCGACGTGCGGGAACTGCCGAGCCACTGAGCCACGCCGGACGTCAACGTCCTTCGAGCCGCTTGGTCCAGTCTTCGACCTGCCGCTCCGCCCGGCGCTTGTCGAGCATCCTGCGCCAGCCGGCCGGCAGTATCGGGACCTCGCACAGCGCGTCGAGCGCGGCCATGTCGAGCGTGCGCCGGTACAGCACGTCGAGCACCGCCGACAGCGTCCATTGCGGATAGGCGCGCCGGTGCAGCGCCAGCACGTCGCCCGGCGCCACCCAGCCCGCCTGCAGCACGCGGTAATACCAGCCGGTCCGGCCGCTTTGCTGCACGAGCGCGGCCATCCGCGGATGATCGAAGCGCGCGTTGAGCTTCCAGCACGGCTGCCGCGACTGCGACACCTGAAGCACGGCGCCGCCGAGCGTGAACTCATCGCCGAGACACACGTCGTGCTCGGTCACGCCGTGCGTCGACAGGTTCTCGCCGAACGCACCCGGTTGCGCGAGCACGTCGCGTGCGCCGATCTGCGCGGCCCACCACGCGTAGTGATCGTGCGCATAGTGGTGCACCGCCTTGTCGGGGCCGCCGTGATGCCGCGCATCGGCCTGCTCGTCGCCGGCAAAGCCGAGTGCGCCCAGCCACAAGCGCGATCCGACCGGCTGCTTGTCGATCGCGCTGGCGTGCGGCGTGCCGGCCAGCGGCCGGCTCGTGCCGATCCGCACCGCGCCGATAGAGGCCGAGATCGCCGGCCATGCCACGTCGCTCATGTCGTCACACCGTCAGGCAATGCCGCGAGCAGGCGTTCGAGTTCGCGCGTGCGCGCGTCGCCGAGCGGCATCAGCGGCTTTCTCGGTTCGCCCGCATCGAAGCCGCACAGGCGCAGCCCGGCCTTCACGGTCACCGGCAAGCCGCCGTTGACGATGAATTGCAGCAGCGGCAGCTGCGCCTGAAAGACCGCCCGGGCGCGCGTCAGGTCGCCCGCGCGCATCGCGTCGAACAGCGCCAGCGGCAACGCCGCATTCAGGTTCGGCGCGGCCGTGCACCATCCGGCCGCGCCGGCCGCGAGCGCGGCGAGCGCCATCGGGTTGCTGCCGTTGTAGAACGGAATCGCGCCGTCGCTCAGTTGCGCGAGACGGTGCATCCGCCCGATGTCGCCCGTGCTCTCCTTCACCATCGTCACGTTGTCGACGGTCCGGCAGATCGTCGCGATCAGGTCGGGCGACATGTCGACGCCGCTCGTCGCGGGGTTGTTGTACAGCATGATCGGGATGCCGATGGCGGCGCCGATCGCGCGATAGTGCGCGACGATCTCGTCGTGACCGAGCTTCCAGTACGACACCGGCAGCACCATCACCGCATCGGCGCCGGCCTGCTCGGCGAAGCGCGCGCGGCGCACCGCGCCCGCCGTGGTGAGATCGGAAATGCCGACGACGGTCGGCACGCGCCGTCGCACCGCGCGGATCGACGCGGTGGCGACCGCCTCCCATTCCGCGTCGGACAGGTACGCGCTCTCGCCGGTACTGCCCAGCGGCGCGATCGCGTGGACGCCGTCGGCAATCAGGCGCTCGATCAGCGCGTCGAGCGCCGTGAGGTAGACGCCGCCGTCGGCGGAGAACGGTGTAACCGGGTAGGCAATGATGCCTTTCAGCAGGATGGACACGATAGGTAATCCTCAGTGATGATCGGACACGGCAGCGGCGAATCGCCCGCTCACGCGACGCAGTCCCGATGCGTGCGCAATGCCCTGCGCGCGTAGTAGTCGAAAGTCACCGCATCGCGCTTCGGCTTCGAAATCCAGTCGTGCGCTTCGCGCGCCAGCGCCGGCGGCACCGGCCTGATCTCGCCGGCCGCCATCGCGAGCAGTTGCAGCTTCGCGGCCCGCTCGATCAGCAGCCCGAGGATGCATGCTTCCTCGATCGTCTTGCCGACCACGAGCTGGCCGTGATGCGACAGCAGGATCGCGCGCTTGCTGCCGAGCGCCTTCGAGATGATCTCGCCCTCCTCGTTGCCGACCGGCACGCCGGGCCAGTCCTTCAGGAACGCGCAATCGTCGTACAGCGGGCAGGTATCCATGTGCGACACGACGAGCGGCTGCTCGAGCATCGACAGCGCCGCGATGTGCGCCGGATGCGTATGGATGATGCAGTTCACGTCCGGGCGCTCGCGATAGATCCACGTATGGAACCGGTTGGCCGGATTCGGGATGCCTTCGCCGTCGACGACGTCGAGATCCTCGTTCACGCGCAGCAGGTTCGCGGCCGAGATCTCGTCGAAACCGAGCCCGAGCCGCTGCGTGTAGTACGTGCCGGCGTCGCCCGCGCGGCAGGTGATCTGCCCGGCCAGGCCGGAATCGTGGCCGGCATCGAACAGGATCCGGCACGTGAGCGCGAGCTTCTGCCGCGCGGACCAGCCGCTGTCGCCCACCTCGTTGTCGAGACGGCGCTCCGCCAGTGCGACCAGCGCCTCCTTCGTCAGATTCAGCGTTTCCGCCATGTTCACCTCCTGAATGGGCCGGGTCGGTCGCGCCGTTCGCGCCGCTTTCCCGGGAATACGTGACACACGATACACCACAGGACACTTTGTGTCATGCGTTACAATCCGTTTTTCGAAGGACACCTGGCGCCCCATGACGATTCGCCTGAAGCTGCTCAGAAAACAGAAGGGCTGGACGCTCGACGTGCTGGCCGACGAGACGGGCCTCACCAAGAGCTACCTGTCGAAAGTCGAGCGCGGCCTGAGCGTGCCGTCGATCGCGGTCGCGCTGAAGCTGTCGAAGGCACTGAATGTCGATGTCGAACAGTTGTTCTCGGAAAGCCGCAACCGCGAGCTGATCACGGTCACGCGCGCCGGCGAGCGCACGGCGATGGGCGCGGCGGCCGACAGCCACGCGCACCGCTTCGAGAGCATCGCGGCCGGCGTCGCGCCGAAGAAGATGCTGCCGTTCGTCGTGCATCCGCCGCACGAATTCGTCGCATCGACGTTCCGCGAGCACGAAGGCGAGGAATTCCTGTTCGTGCACAAGGGGCGCGTCGAAATCGAATTCCCGAACGAGACGGTGCAACTCAAGACCGGTGATTCAGTCTATTTCAACGCACTCATCCCGCACCGCACGCGCAGCCTCGGCGCCGCGCAGGCGGAGATTCTGGTCATCGTCAGTCACGACGACTAGCCTCGCCACCTCTTCGCGCAAGGATCCCCGATGGTCACGAAGGCCACCGCACCGTTCCAGCAGATCAAGACGCTCGTTCGCCAGAACGTCGACTCGGGCGACTGGCGCCCCGGCGACCGCATTCCGTCCGAGCTCGATCTCGCCGCGCAGTTCGGCGTTGCACGCATGACGGTCAACCGCGCGCTGCGCGAGCTGACCGAGGAAGGCGTACTGAAACGCATCGCGGGCGTCGGCACGTTCGTCGCCGAGGCGAAGCCGCAGTCGAACCTGCTGATGATCGCGCACATCCGCGACGAAATCCGCGCGCGCGGGCACGAATACCGCTGCCGCGTGCTGAGCCAGTCGAGCGAGCCCGCGTCGTTCGACGTCGCGGCCGCATTCGGCCTGCCGGTCAATACGCCGGTTTTTCACGTGGTGTGCGTGCACGAGGAAAACGGCCGCCCGATCCAGCTCGAGGATCGCTACGTGAACCCGGCCGCCGCGCCCGGTTTCATCGACCAGGATTTCCAGGTCGAGCCGCCGTCCGAGTACCTGTACAACAACGTGTCGCACTACGAACTGGAAATCGAGCACGTGGTCGATGCGTCGCTGCCGACCGGCGAACAGGCGCGGCTGCTCGACATGCGCGCCGACGAGCCGTGCCTCACGCTCACGCGCCGCACCTGGACGAACGGGCTGCCCGTCACGTTCGTGCATTTCCTGCATCCGGGCAACCGCTACCGGCTCGGCTCGCGCTTCAAGCCGGGCGCCGGGCGCCACCCGACCTGATCCTTCGTCACGCACCGGCACGCACAAATGCGCGCGGCGGCCGTTTCATCGAGAAACGGCCGCCGCGTCCTTCACGCCCGCCCGCCGGCGTCAGAGCACGCCGGCCTGCCCCGCGCCACGCGACCACACGACCGGAAACAGCGGGTGGTCGAGCGGCGCGCCGTCGGGCAGTTGCTCCGCGAGCCCGGGGAAATCGGGCGACGTCTTCCAGCGGCGCGGCGCGTGACGGATATCGTCGCCGACGAAGCGGATCGAGAACGCGCGCCGACGGTTCTGCGTACCGCCCGACGCGTGCAGCGTGAGCATCCGGAAGCACACCATGTCGCCGGGCTCGAGCGCCCAATGGCGGATCGGGAAGGCCGCGCGGTCGCCTTCGATGTCGGGCAGGTCCGCGAGGCTGCCTTCCGGAAACCACTTCGCTTCCTTGTCCATGAACGTGCGCGGCATCAGCCACGGCCCGCGATGCGAGCCCGCGACGAACTCCAGCGTCGATTCGAGCGGCACCGGATCGACCGGAATCCACATGCTGACGTTGTCGTCGCCCTCGATGTTGTAGTACGGCTGGTCCTGATGCCACGGCGTGCGCTGCCGCGTGCCGGGCTCCTTCACGAGCAGGTGGTCGTGATGGAGCCGCACGTTCTCCGTGCCCATCAGCGCGGCGGCCACCGACGGCGCCGGCGAGCGCACGATGAAGTCGCGATACGCGTCGTTGTGCTGCCAGTTGCAGAAATCCTCGAAGAACCAGCCCGGATCGTCGGGCCGGCTCGCGACTTTCGCGCGCGGGCTCGGCTGCGCGAGATTCGCGTCGATGCCGGCGCGCAGCGCGGCGACTTCGTCGGGCGAGAAGATCCCCTTGATGCAGACCGCACCTTCCTCGCGGAACGCGGCGATCAGTTCGGGCGTCACGGCTTGCGCGACGCGATCCTCGATACTCGTCATGGTGTGCCTGTCGATTGAATGAATTGCGGAATCACCGCATCACGGTGCCGAAGTCAGCTGCTGCTTCGCACCGTAGATGTCGAAGTCGAAATATTTCGCGGCGATCTTCTGGTACGTACCGTTCGCGCGGATCGCGACGATCGCGTCGTTCAGCCGCTTCTTCATCGCGTCGTCGCCCTTGCGCACGCCCATCGCGACGCCGTAGCCGGTGATCCGCACGTCGGTCACGTCGGGGCCCGCGAACGCATAGCCCTTGCCGCGCGGCGTCTTCAGGAACGAGTAGCCGGCCTGCGTCTTGTCCTGGAAGGTCGCGTCGAGGCGGCCGTTGACGAGATCCTGGTACACCTGGTCCTGGTTCTGATACGAGACGATCGTCACGCCCCTGGTCGCCCATTCGGCCTTCGCGTACGCCTCCTGCGTCGTGCCCTGGTCGATCCCGACGCGCTTGCCCGCGAGCGACGCGGCGGTCGGCAGCAGCTTCGAGCCGACCGGCGCGACGAGCGCGCCCGGCGACGCATACAGCTTGTTCGAGAAGTCGATCTGCTTGAGCCGCTCGTCGGTGGCCGTCATCGCGGACATGATCACGTCGAACTTGCGTGCGCGCAGCGCCGGAATCATCCCGTCGAAGCCCTGCTCGACCCAGACGCACTTCGCACGCAGCTGCTCGCAGATCGCATTGCGCAGGTCGATGTCGAAGCCGGCGAGCGAGCCGTCGGGCTGCTTCGCCTCGAACGGCGGATACGTGGGGTCGATGCCCCAGCGGATCGTCGACGTGTCCTGCGCGAACGACACGAGCGGCGCGAACGCCAGCGCGGTAACGAGAAGCCTTGCAGTGCGATTCATGGCGTGTCCTTGATGGTCTCGACGCGGCGCGCAAGCGCCGGCGTCCGGTGGGTGGCGTTGCGCCGGAACGCCCGGCGCGGGGCACGAAAGACTGGGACTTCGATGAAACTGCGATGCAGTCTAGACCGCTCAAATTTTGAGCGCAAGCGGGGGGAAGGCAGAATGCGCGGATTAAGGTCGGGAGACTGCGAGAGGCCGGAAATGACGCCCTGAACACACGCGCATAGCGTGGATTTACGAGATTTTCGGGTGTTTACCCTACGAGACGCGCGCCCACCACAGGGCGCGTTTTTCCGGATTTCCGTGAAATAACGATGTCTATACAGGCACCCGCTCGATCGCCGCATACCCGCGCCGCCGCGCATGCCGCAGCGGCGTCTCGCCGTTCGAATCCGCGAGATCGACGTTCGCGTGCCCGTCGACGAGCAGCTGCACGATCCGCACATAACGCTCGCTGCCGTCGCCGAGCATGATCGCCTCCAGCAGTGCGGTCCAGCCGAGCCGGTTCACGTGGTCGACGTTCACGCCCGCGTCGATCAGCGTGTGCACCGTCTCCACATGGCCGCGCGCCGCTGCCGGAATCAGCGCGGTGCCGCGATACCGGTTCGTGCTGCTCAGGTCGGCGCCGTGCGCAAGCGTCATCCGCAGGATGTCGAGATGGCCGCGCGCACCGGCGTACAAATACGGGCTGTCCTGGATCGCATCCTTCGCGTTGACGTCCGCACCCGCGTCGATCAGCACGCGCGCCGCCTCAACGTGATTGCCGTGCGTCGCGAGCAGCAGCGCCGTGCGGCCCTGCCCGTCGCGCGAATCGATCGGCGCGCCGCGTTCGAGCAGCGTGCGCACTTCGCCCGCGTCGCCACGGTCGGCCGCGCTGCGCAACCGGCCCTCGAGCGCGCCGCCGTCGGCGGCGGCCACGGCCGACGTGAGCGTGGTCAGCGCAAACGAGCCGATGATCGCGATCAGTTTGCAAAACATCCGGTGTCCTCCGTGCGTGCGGCGCACGCCGCTGCCCGGTCGATGCGTTCCGTCAGGCGCCCCCGCGACACCACCCGACGCCGCGCCGGGTCCGGCGAAACCGCGATTGCCCACGGCATCCGGCCATGTTAAAAGTCGTCGCACGCATTTGAAAACGAAATGTTCGAATCCACAGAAGTGCAGAAATGAATAGACCCCTGTTCGACATCGACCTGCTGCGCGCGCTCGTGATGGTCGCCGACTGCGGCAGCTTCACGACGGCGTCCGCGCGCCTGCACTCGACGCAGTCGACGGTCAGCCAGAAGGTGCGCCGGCTCGAGGAAATCGCCGGGCACCGCCTGCTCGACCGCGGCACGCGCGACGTGCGGCCGACCGACGCGGGCGTGACGGTGCTCAGCTATGCGCGGCGCATGCTCGCGTTGAACGACGAGATGCTGGAAGCGCTGTCGGGTGCGACGGTCGCGCTGACGATCCGGCTCGGCGTGCCCGACGATTTCGCGGCGGGCCGCACGACGCATGCGCTCGCCGCGTTCAAGCGCGAGCATCCGCAGGTGAAGCTCGAGGTGATGTGCGGGCTGAGCCGCGACATCAGCGCCGCATACGACCGCGGCGAACTCGATCTCGTACTGATCAAGCAGCGCCGCGACAGCCGCGAGGCCGTCGTGCGCTGGCCCGAGAAGCTGCGCTGGATCGACAGCGCCGCGCATCCGTCGATCGATCTCGACCCGGTGCCGATCGTCGTGTTTCCGCCGCGCGGGCTCTATCGCGACGACATGATCAAGGCGATCGAGGAGCGCGGCCGCCGCTGGCGGATCAGCTTCACGACGTCGAGCCTGAGCGGCATCCAGGCCGCCGTCGCCGACGGGCTCGGCATCAGCGTGCTGCCCGCGCGCGTGGTGACGGACGAGCACGTCGTGCTGACCGCGAAGCAGGGTTTCGCGCCGATCGAACACATGGACATCGCGATCCTGCATCGGCCGACGGCCGACCCGATGGTCAGCGAACTGACGAAGGCGCTCGCGGCCATGCTGGAGCACGAGGAGTAGTAGGAAAGAAAACGCCGGATGCGGCAAGCAAGCAAGCGAACGAACGCCGCGACACCGCCGGCACGGCCGATGCGACGCGATCGCGCGCCCGATCCCCGTCAGAACATCGTGTTCCCGTTCGCGGCCTGCTCGGGCACGGGTTGATTGACGTCCCAGTGCTCGACGATCTTGCCGTTCTCGAGCCGGAAGATGTCCATGATCGCGCTGCCGCGCGTGCCGGGTTCGCGCACCGCGTGCACGTGCAGGATCACGTAGTCGCCGTCGACGAACGAGCGCTTGATCTCGCTGTGCGACCGCGGATACCTGTCGCGCAGGAACGCGACGAATTGGCGGAAGCCGTCGCGGCCGTCGGCCGCGTTCGGGTTGTGCTGCACGTAACGATCGCCGACATACGCGAGTGCGGCGTCGGCATCCTTCTCGTTCAGGCCTTTTTCATAGAACGCGAGCACCGTGCGCCGGTTCGCTTCCTGCTGCGCGTCCGTCGGCCCGGCCGCCACCGCATGCGCGGCGCTCACGGCGAACAGGGCCGCCGCCATCCATCGTGCGGCCCGTGCCGCGATCGTGCATCGCATCGTCTTCTCCCGGGAAATCCGGCTGAAAACCGGATCATACCGGGGCGATGCTTCACCCGGGTTTCACTCAGACCAGCGCGCCGTTACGCGCCACGATCTTCCCCGACGACACGACGAGCCGCCGCACCGGCCGTGCGACGACGGCCTCGGCGAACGTCAGCGCGTCGACCAGCACGACGTCCGCGCGGCTGCCCGGCTGCAGCCCGTAACCGTCGAAGCCGCAACCGCGCGCCGCGCCGTGCGTCACGCAGTCGAGCGCGACCTCGAGCGCGTCGTCGCGGCGGAAATCGTTGCGCATGCCGATCAGCATCGCGCGTTCGAGCATGTCGGGCGACCCGTACGGCGTCCACGTATCGCGCACGCCGTCGTTGCCGCCGATGACCGTCACGCCCGCCGCACGGCACGCGGCCACCGGCGGCACGGGCACCGCCGCCGGCGCGGTCGTGACGAGCCCGACGCCGAGTTCCGCCATCCGGGCAAGCAGCGCATCGCGCTCGCGTTCGGCGATATCGCCCAGACAGAACCCGTGGCTGATCGTCACCTTGCCCTGCATGCCGTGCGCCGCCGTGCGCTGCAGGATCAGGTCGAGCGAATACGCGCCCATCGAGCCGCGCTCGTGCAGGTGGAGGTCGAGCCCGCGGCCGTGGCGTTCGGCGATCGCGAACAGCACGTCCACCGCCTCGACCGGATCGCCTTCGATCGCGCACGGGTCGAGCCCGCCGAGCAGATCGGCGCCGGCGGCGAGCGCGTCGGACAGCAGTGCGTCGGTGCCCGGCCGCTTGAGCACGCCCGATTGAGGAAACGCGACGATCTGGATTTCAACCTGCCCGCGCAGCGTCTCGCGCGTCGCGAGCACGCCGTGCAGATGCCGCAGCCCGGCTTCGGTATCGATATCGACGTGGGTGCGGATACGCGTCGTGCCGGCCGCGAGGAATGCGCGCGCCAGCGCGAGCGACGCGACGCCGGCGTCGTGGCCGCTCGTCGCGCGATAGTGGCGCTCGTTCTCGATCCGGTCGACGAGGCGCGGGCCGACCTGGTTGCGATACCACGGCATCCCCCAGTGCGTCTTGTCGAGGTGCGTGTGGCCTTCGACGAGGCCGGGCAGCGCGAGCGCCCCCGCGCCGTCCTCGATCGCGCAGCCGGCGGGCGCGTCGAGCGACGGGCCGATGCGCGCGATGCGGTCGCCTTCGATCAGGATGTCGAGCGCGGCGTCGGCGCTCGGGCGGACGTTGCGGATCAGCAGGTTCGTCATGTCGGTTCCGGTGTGGTCAGTCAGTGCAGTCAGTGCGATCGGTACAGTCAGTGCAACGGAGCACGGCGCGTGCCGTGCCGCCGGCCGGGTCGGTCAGCGCGTGAAGCGCAGCGCAGGGGCGAACGGCGCGCCCGTGTCGCTTTCGCCGCGGCGGAATACCCAGCGCTCGGCCGGCACGCCCGCGACGGCCGCCGCCGCATTCGGCGCACGCACCGCGACGAACGTCGCGTCGCAGCCGACTGCGATTCCATAGTTCTCCTTGCCGATCACGCGCGCGCCGGCATGCGTCGCCATGTCCAGCGCGATGCCGAGCGCTTCGTCGGTGTAGAAGCCCGACCGATAGCCGACCATCATCGCGCGCTGCAGCATGTCGCCGTTGCCGTACGGCCACCATGCGTCGCGGATGTTGTCGTTGCCCGCGAACACGCGCACGCCCGCGTCGCGCAGCGGCTGTACCGGCGGAAACGCGCAGTCGCCCGGCGCATTCGTCAGGATCGACACGCCGGCTTCGGCCAGTGCCGCCGCGGTGCGCCGCACGTCGTCGTCGCGCACCTGGCCGAGCGCGTATGCATGGCTCACGTTCACGCGCCCGCCGAGCCCCGCCGCGCGCGTGCGCGCCGCGATCCGCAGCAGTTGCGCGATGCCCGTCTCGCCCGGCTCGTGCAGGTGGATGTCGATCTTCGCGCCGCGCTTCTCGGCGATGCCGAACACGATGTCGAGCTGGCCGTCCGCGTCGCCGTCGAGTGTCGTCGGGTCGATCCCGCCGACCACGTCCGCGCCTTCGCGCACCGCTGCGTCGAGGATCTCCGCGGTGCCGGGGCACGTGACGACGCCGGCCTGCGGGAACGCGACGAGTTCGATATCGACGATGCCGCGCCATTGCTCGCGCGCGGCCATCACGGCCTGCAGGTTCGACAGGCCCGTCGTCGCATCGACGTCGACGTGGCTGCGCATCGCGACCGTGCCGAACGCGGCGGCCTGCGCGATCAGCGCATTCGCGCGCTCGACGATCGGCGGCGCGGCCGCGAGCTGGCGCTTCTCGACCGCGAGCCGCTCGCGCAGCGTGCCGACCGTTTCGTGCGGCACCCAGCGATCGCCGACGAAGCTCTTGTCGAGGTGGATGTGGCCATCGACGAAACCGGGCAGCACGACGCGGCCGTCGAGGTCGATCGTTTCCGCGCCGGGCGCGGCCGCACGATCGGCGCCGATCGCGGTAAAGCGGCCGTCACGGACGACGAGGTTGACGGGCTGGCCGCCGGCGTCGACGGCGTTGATGAAGATACGATCGGTCATGGCTCGGAATGTGGGGCCGTCGCGGCACGTCACCGGCGCGGACAGGGGAAGGAACCGCAACCGGCACGGCGCGACCGTTGGCAGGGAGTCCGGCCACGATATCGGACGGCGCCGGCCGAGGCCAATTAAATGTCGCGATGCCGCGCATTCGATTTCGCGATGCGCGGCGCAAACGCCGTGCCAGCCACGTGCGGCTGCGGGGTCCGATCTCGTCGGCGACGGCCCGCATGCCGATGGCGCGTCGGGTGAGTCGCCGAAGCCGAAGTTTCGCGCGCCGGCATCGAGGGGCCGACTGCCTCGCAGGATAAGCCGCCGGACCGCTGTCGATCCGCGTCATCGCAGTTGCCGAACGGGCGCCGCCGCCCTCGCCGGGCATTGCGCGATTGCCCTGCCCGGGCGGCGATTTACGCGGCAACAGACTTTACACGTTGTTACCCGGCCGCACCGGACGCGCCACCTGCCATTCCTTATACTCACGCCGAGTTCGCCACCCGTCCTGGAATTCGTCGGCGAACCCGTTGCCGATGCAGGAATCATCATGATGCGCATGCCTTCCACGAAGACCGTTCTGTTCGCCTCGCTCGTCGCCGTCGCGGCGCTTCCGCTGACCGCCTGCGTCGCGCCGGGTTACTACGGCGCGCAGCCGGGATATCCGCAGCAACAGCAATACGCGACGCCCGGCTACGCGCAGCCCGCGTATTCGCAACCGGGCTACGTGCAGCAGCAACAGCCGTATCCGAACCAGGCGCCGCAACCGTACGATCAGTACGGCAACCAGCAGCAATACGGGGCGCAGCCGTATGACCAGTACGGCAATCAGCAGCAATACGGCAACGGCTACGGCACGCAGTACGGCACGGTCTCGAACATCCAGCCGGTCAACGGTTCGGTCGGCCCGTCGGGCGTGGCCGGCACCGTCGTCGGTGCGCTGGTCGGCGGCCTGGTGGGCAACCAGTTCGGCCGCGGCCATGGCCGCGATGCGGCGACCGTGATCGGTGCGCTCGGCGGCGCGGTGGCCGGCAACCAGATCGGCCAGCAGATGGGCGCCGCGCAAGGCCCGAGCAGCTACCGGATCGACGTGCAGGTCAGCGACGGCACGATGCGCTCGTTCGACGTGCAGTCGCCGGGCAACCTCCGGCCGGGCGATCGCGTGCAGATCAACGGCAACCAGCTGGCGCGGTATTGATTCGGACGCGGTGCGCCTGACCTGATCGGGCGCATCTTCGCGCGTTTGACGTCGGGGCCGGTTCGGCGCGACGGCGTACCTGCTTCACCCCATCCTTATCCTTCGTGCCGGCGCGGCGCACATGATGCGCCGCCGACATTGCCGCGACACCGTCGCCCTCAACGCCCCCGTCGCGCGATCGCTCACCCGCATCAACGCCCGCGCTCCCGCGCCTGGCCGTCACACCCGCTCGATGCCGAGCCCGACGCGCGTCGACCGCGCGGCTGCGCGACGCGCGCAAGTCACGCGGCCTGACGCTCGCGCAACTGTCCGAGCGTTCCGGTATCGCGATGTCGACGATTTCGAAGGCCGAGCGCGGCGACATTGCGCTCACCTACGACAAGTTCGCGGCGCTCACCCATGCGCTCGCGCTCGACTTCGACACGATGTTCGGCCGGCCCGCGCCCGCCGGCGCGATGACGCCGTCGTTCACGCCGGCCGGCCAGCAGATGGTCTACGACACGCCGAACCATGCGTACGGGATGCTCGCGAACGACCTGACCGGCAAGCGGATGGTGCCCGTGCGCGGGCGGATCCATGCGCGCAAGCTGTCGGACTTCGCCGACTACATCCGGCACAGCGGCGAGGAGTTCGTGTTCGTGCTGAGCGGCGAGCTGGAGCTGCGCTTCGAGAACGGCCACGCGTACCGGCTCGGCGCCGGCGACAGCCTGTACTTCGACAGCGCTGTCGGGCACGTGTACCTGAGCCTCGGCGACACCGATGCCGAGGTGCTCGCGTGCTGCGTCGACGGCGACGCGCGGCGGCCGCGCGACGCGATCTGAACGCAACGGCGCGGCCACGGCGAGCGGTGCGCCGAACGCCGACACGCGCGATCCGGATTCCCGTTAGGATCAGTACGATGCATCCCGCGGTCGTATCGGCCATATCGGCCCGCGCCGGCATGCACGACCCTCAACCGGAATCCCCTCGATGACGATCACGACTCGCCTGCTCGACGCGGCCGACGCCGCCCGTTTCCAGACCGTTCGCCTGCGTGCGGTCGACACCGCGCCCACTTCTTTCCTGCCGACGCCCGACGAAGAATCGCAGGTGCCGGTCGACGAATTCGCGATACGCATCACGCCGACCCACGAACGTGCCGTGTTCGGCGCATTCGACGGCGATACGCTCGTCGGCATCACCGGCGTGCGCCGCGATGCGCGCGCGAAGATCGCGCACAAGGCGACGATCTGGGGCGTGTTCGTCGATCCCGCCTATCGCGGGCAGGGCATCGCGCAGACGCTGCTCGAAAACGCGACCGCGCATGCGGCGCAGGCGTGGGGCTGCAAGCAACTGATGCTGTGCGTGAACGAGGTCAACGCCAACGCGGAGCGGTTGTACGCCTCGCAAGGGTTCGTCCGGTTCGGCACGGAACCGCGCTCGCTGTTCGTCGACGGGCGGTTCTACGACGAACACCACATGATCAAGACGCTGGCTTGACGCGTCCGGTCTGGCGATCGCGTTTGCCGGCCGCGCCCGGACGCAAACGCTCGCCCCCTCTCGCCCATGCGCATGCCGGCATGCCTGCCCGGCAATCGCCTCGTTCGTCGGCGCCGACTACTGGCGGCGCCTCCCCGACGAGCTGTTGTGAATATTTATGCGCAAAAACTTTTATTGAAAAACGCGCGCCAAGCGATCCCCACCGGGTCGATTGCTCACTCACCCGTCGCCGCGATCGTTCCCGTCGCCGGCTCGCGCCCTGCGGAGGCGGCCGGCTCGAAGATCAGCACCATGTCGCCACGGTAACGTCCATTGGCTGGCGCCGCGTCGCCGGCAGCCCGCGCTTGCGCGCTGACCTTCACCTGACGGGTTTCGTCATAACCGTCGAAGCCGTCGTGCCCACGCTTTCCCAGCGTGAGCACGCGAGCGGCGTCGACAGTAATTTCGGCGTCGGCCGCGCTGCCCGCCAGCACGACCTTCGCGTTGGTCAGGTCGTCGCGGCCATTCGACAGCCTTAGCGGCTGCAGCAATGTGACGTTGATGTCTGGATTCGTCGTCCGTACGCGGATCGGCAGCGTTGCGCCGAGGGCCCGCTGGTCGCGATCCGTCGCGGTCAGTTCGACCACGTCGTATGCGGCGTTGTCCGGCCTCGAAACGAACAGGCTGTCACCAATGTGCGCGGTCAACGTGATCCGCTTGACGACGGCTTGCGGCGACGTCGGGCCGGCGTGGGCAATGCCGGCCAATACGCCGCATGCGACGAGTGCGGTGAGATGTGTTCCGATCTTCATTGAAGTGCTCCGTTTTCCGGATGGTTGTCGTTCGGGCACCTGATTCCGTCATCGCAGGAAAATCCGGGATTCATTTATCCCAAAATTAGCCGGCAATATCCCCGTGGAATTCGATATACCCAGCCGCATACGCGAACGCGCCGAGTCGGCGGATGCCATCTCGTACGCCGCCAGGATACGATCGCCAGCCTTTACCGGCAGGCTCCGACGCGCTCCTCTCGTCACGGCATGCAATAACGATAGGTCACGGAACGTCCACTAAAAATCCATGGAAACCTGCACGGTTCTTTCAGGATTCCATTCACCAATGCCATCTCGGAATCAAATAGGACACGGGAGTCGATCGCACCAATTTCCGCCCGCCCCCAACCCGCCTCGGTAATTCCGCCTCTGTTCAGCCCCCTGCCGGCCGCGCTATCGTTTCTCCTTCTTCACAGCCCAGGAGCTGCCTTTGCCTTCCCGCCACGGAGTCGACCTCATCCGCGCCCGCGCGCTGTTCGATCGCGAGCGCCAAGCGTTCACCGAAGCCATGCCGGTCTCCCGCGCCCTGTCCGCGGAAGCGTCCGAGCACTTGCTGTTCGGCGTGCCGTTGCACTGGATGCAGGACTGGTCGACGCCGTTCTCGCTGTATGTGAAGGAGGCGCGCGGCGCGACGTTCACCGACGTCGACGGCCATCGCTATGTCGATTTCTGCCTCGGCGATACGGGCGCGATGTTCGGTCACGCGCCCGAACCGGTCGCGCGCGCGCTCGTCGAACAGGCCACGCGCGGTTATACGACGATGCTGCCGAGCGAAGACGCCGCATGGGTGCCGCGCGAACTCGCACGCCGCTTCAAGCTGCCGGTCTGGCAATTCGCATTGAGCGCGAGCGACGCGAACCGCTTCGTGCTGCGCTGGGCGCGCGCGGCCACCGGCCGCAACACGATCGTCGTGTTCAACGGCTGTTATCACGGCACGGTCGACGACGTATTCGTCGATCTCGTCGACGGCCGCCCGGTGCAGCGCGACAGCCTGCTCGGGCAATCCTACGACCTGCTCGCGAACACGCGCGTCGTCGAATTCAACGACCTGGCCGCGCTCGAAGCCGCGCTGAAGGATGGCGACGTGGCATGCGTGCTGGCCGAGCCCGCGATGACGAACATCGGGATGGTGCTGCCCGACCCGGGCTTCTGGGCGGCCGCGCGCGAGCTGACGCGCCGCTACGGCACGCTGCTCGTGATCGACGAGACGCACACGATCAGCAGCGGCCCGGGCGGCTACGCGGTCGCGCACGATCTCGACGCGGACATGCTGGTGGTCGGCAAGCCGATCGCGGGCGGCGTGCCGTGCGCGGTGTACGGGTTCAGCGCCGAATTCGCGGAACGCGCGAAGCAGGCGAAGCTGAACGCGCCGCCCGGCCATTCGGGCATCGGCACGACGCTCACCGCGAACATGCTCGCGATGCATGCGATGCGTGCGACGCTCGCCGAAGTCGCGACCGACGCCGCGTATGC
The DNA here is from genome assembly GCF_052045915.1 of Burkholderia sp. 22088. Classification (NCBI taxonomy): domain Bacteria; kingdom Pseudomonadati; phylum Pseudomonadota; class Betaproteobacteria; order Burkholderiales; family Burkholderiaceae; genus Burkholderia; species Burkholderia sp. 22088. The sequence goes on along the minus strand of NZ_JBQEPY010000008.1, from coordinate 40,377 downwards.
GCACATGTTCGAACTCGCCGCGCGGCTGGCGACGGGGCTCGAACAGGCGATCGCGAAACACGGGCTGCCGTGGTGCGTGACGCGTATCGGCGCGCGCACCGAGTTCCAGTTCGCACCCGTGCCGCCGCGCAACGGCACGATCGCGGGCGCGCAACTCGACAGCGAACTCGAGCACATCGTGCACCTGTACCTGCTGAATCGCGGCGTGCTGATCACGCCGTTCCACAACATGATGCTCGTGTGTCCGCAAACGACGGCCGACGATGTCGACCGGCTCGTCACGCAATTCGACGCGTGCCTGGGCGAACTGGCGTGATGTGATGCATCGCGCGTCCGGCCCGCCCGCAGCGGCGCGGCCGGACGCACGCCCGGCGCGACTTCCGCAGATCAGTCGGCGCGCGCACTCGCTTCCGGTTCCACACGCTGCGCCTCACGCGTATCGCCGTGGCTACTTCGGCAGATCCGTCGGATCGACCTGCGTGCCGGGCACGCCTGCGGAGCGCGCACTCACTTCAAGCTCGTCGCGCAGCGCCGCACGCGTATCGGCGCCGCCCGAGCCCGGCCCCGACGCCCGCCCGCCATCGAGCGCCGGCAGGATGTAGCCGTTCACCATCCGGCGGAACAGCTTCACGTTCTCCGCATCGCGCAGGCCACCGTCAATCGGCAGCACGCCCGTCATCACGATCACCGTGTTGCGCTTCGGCAGCACCGTGATGAATTGCCCCTTGAAGCCCATCGCGTCGAATTCGGGCTCGCTCTCGACGATGTTGTTGATCCACCAGTAGTAGCCGAAATGCGCCGACACACGCGGCGACGTCATCTGCGCGATCCACGCCTGCGGCACCACCTGCCGCTCCTGCCAGCGCCCACCGTCGAGCACGAGCATGCCGATCTTCGCCATGTCGACCGCGCGCAGCCGCAGCCCCCAGCCGGCCGACACGAGCCCCGTGCGATCCGCGCGCTCCCATGTCGCGCGCTTCATGTCGAGCGGGGCGAACAGACGCGCCTGCGCATAGCGCTCGACGGGTTCGCCGGCCGCCGCGCTCAACATCGCCGACGCGAGGATCGGGTTCACGTCGGTGTAGTCGAACGCGGTGCCGGGCGCGACCTTCGGCGCGGCCGAGACAGCAAGCTTCAGCCGGTCGGGCGCGGTGTAGTAGATCGGATCGTCCTTCGGGCTGAAGTCGTAATGCAGTCCGCTCGACATCGACAGCACGTGCTTCAGCTCGATGCCTCGCTTGTCCGCGAGCGCGCCGCCGAGGTCGGGGCGCCACGCGGCGAGCCGCGCGGCCACCGGCTCGTCAAGATGCACGGCGCCCTGATCGACCAGGATGCCCGCGACGAGCGACGTCACGGCCTTCGTCACCGAGTACAGCTCGTAGGTCGAATCGCGCGACGCGTTCGCACCGTAGCGCTCGAAGATCAGCTTGCCGTCCTTCACGACGAGCAGGCTGTAGACGTCGAGCTTCTGCTCGCGGATCCAGCGCGACAGCTCGACGAGCTTGCGCGAATCGACGCCGGCGTCCTCCGGCGCAGCGGCTTCGATACCGGTTTCATGCAGCGGCGGCAGTGCATCGGCCGCATGCGCTGCCGCCAGCGTCGGCACCGGCGCGAGCGCACCGCTGCCGATCAGCAGCGTCGCAAGCCGCGCGAGCAGCCGGCGCATGAAAGGCGCGGCACGCGATGCGGGCCGCCGCGAATCGGGCCATGCATCCGGATTGGCGATCATGTTCGTCATCTTTATCAAATCTCCGGCGCATCGTTGAATGCGGCGGCCGTGCCGGGCACGCCCTTCGTCTCGCGGCTGCGCGCCAGCTCGTCGCGCAGCGCCTGCGTCGTTTCCGCGCGCTCGACCGGCGGCTGCGCCGGCGTCAGCGCGGGCAGGATGTAGTCGTTCACCATCCGTCGATACAGGTTCAGGTAGGTTGCGTCGCGCAAGCCGCCGTCGGTCGGCAGCAGGCTCGTCATGACAACGACCGCGCGCTGCGCGGGCAGCACCGTGATGAACTGCCCCTTGAAGCCCATCGCGCCGAATTCCGGCGTGCCGTGTTCGACGACGTGACTGATCCAGCAGTAGTAGCCGTAATCGGCCGCGGCCGGCGACGGCGTCGTCATCTGCCGGATCCAGCCGGCCGGCACGATCTGCTTGCCGTTCCAGCGGCCGTTGTCGAGCAGCAGCATGCCGATCTTGGCCATGTCGACCGCACGCAGCCGCAGTCCCCAGCCGCCCGCCACCGCGCCGGTGCCGTCGGCGCCACTCCAGCGGTAGTGCGCGAAACCGAGCGGCTCGAACAGCCGCGAACGCGCGAACGCGTCCTCGCGCTCGCGCGCGGCGATCGACACGGCCGTGCCGACCAGCACCGGGTTCACGTCGATGTAGTCGAACTGCGTGCCGGGCGGCTGCGCCGCGCGGCTCGTCACCGCGACTTTCAGCCGGTCGGGCGCTTCGTAGTACAGCGGATCGGTGCCTTCGCGCGTCGTGTAGCGCAGCCCGCTCGACATCGACATCAGGTGGCGCAGCTCGATGTCCCGCTTGTCCGCGAGTTCGCTCGCGAGATCGGGCCGCGCGGCCGCGATCAGCGGCGTGACCTTCGTCGACGGGGCGAGCTTGCCCTCGCCGTCGAGGATGCCGGCGAGCAGCGCGGTGATCGTCTTCGTCACCGAATACAGCTCGTAGTTGTGATCGCGCGTGAGGCCGTCACCGTAGCGCTCGAACACGATCTTGCCGTCCTTCACGACGACGAGGCTGCGCACGTCCATCCGGTCGCGGCGCAGCCATTCGGACAGCCGCACGAGCGGCGCCGAATCGACGCCGGCCGATTCGGGTACGACGCTCGGCATGTCCTGCGGCGCGCCGCCGGCGGCCAGCGCCGGCCCGCCGCATGAACCGGCGACGATCGCTGCGGCCGCGATGCCGCGCATTGCGTTGGAAATACTCATCCTTGCTCCTGCTTAAACCGCGCCAGCCGCGTGGAACGGGCGCTCACATCGATGGACGTCAATCGAGGCACGGCTTGCCGGCCGGCACGAACTGCCCGCGCCCCGGCTCGGCCGCGAGCAGGCGGCCATCCTCGACGAGCAGCTCGCCGCGCGACAGGCAATGACGCGGCCAGCCCGTCACCTCGATCCCTTCGTAGGGCGTGTAGTCGACCGCATGATGCAGCGACGCATTCGCGATCCGCACGCGCTTGTCCGGATCCCACACGACGATGTCCGCATCGGCGCCGACCGCGATCGTCCCCTTGCGCGGATAAAGCCCGTACAGCTTCGCGGGGCGCAGCGACGTGAGCTCGACGAACTGGTGCAGCGACAGCCGCCCGCGACGCACGCCGTCGAACAGCAGCGGCAGCCGCGTCTCGAGCCCCGGAATCCCGTTCGGGATATGGTCGAACGAAACGGCCTGCCCGCCCGGATGCTTGCCGCACGGATCGTCGTAGCTGAACGGCGCATGGTCGGACGAGAACACCGAGAATACGCCCTGCTTCAACGCCTTCCACACGGCCTGCTGGTTCGCCGGATCGCGCGGCGGCGGGCTGCATACGCACTTTGCGCCTTCATAACCGTGATCGTCATGGCCGAGATCGGCGGCCGTCAGATACAGGTATTGCGGGCACGTTTCGGCGAGAATCGGCAGCCCGCGCGACTGCCCCCAGCGGATCTGCTCGATCGCCTCCGCGCCCGACACGTGCACGATCAGGATCGGCACGTCGACGAGTTCCGCGAACGCGATCGCACGATGCGTCGCTTCGCGCTCGACCACGGCCGGCCGCGCATGCGCATGGAAACGCGGTGCGACGTGGCCGTCGCCGAGCAGCCGCTCGGTGAGCCAGCCGATGCAGTCCGAATTCTCCGCATGCACCATCACGAGCGCGCCGTGCTCGCGCGCGACCGACAGCACGTCGAGCATCTGGCGGTCGTTCAGCTTCAGGTCGTCGTAGGTCATGTACACCTTGAACGACGTGTAGCCGTTCGCGATCAGCCGCGGCAATTCTTCCGCCAGCACGTGCGGCGTCGGATCGGCGACGATCAGGTGAAAGCCGTAGTCGACCAGCGCACGCCCTTCGGCGCGCCGGTGATAGTCGTCGACGGCCGCCTGCAGCGACTGCCCCTTCGCCTGCGCGGCGAACGGGATCACGGTCGTCGTGCCGCCGCACAGCGCCGAGCGCGTGCCGGACAGGAAATCGTCGGCCATCCGCAGCCCGTCGGGCATCGGTTGATCGAGATGGCAGTGCGCATCGACGCCGCCCGGCATCACGAGCATGCCGCTCGCATCGAGCTCGCGCGGCGCGCGCGGCAGCCCGTGACCGAGCATGGCCACGCGCCCCGCGCGGATGCCGATGTCGCACGAGAACCGGTCCGCCGCCGTGACGACGTCGGCGTGCCGGATCACGAAATCGAGATCGTTCGACATGGCGCCCGCCTCAGATCACTTCGCTGAAGAGACGGCCCCAGCCCTTCACCTGCCGCGTGTCGTAGTCGGCAAGCTGCAGCGCCTTCCACACGACGGTCGAGATCGTGTCGTAGATCGGGATGCCCGTTTCCTCCTCGAGCGCCGGCACCAGGTGCGCGGCGTTCAGGTTCGTGCAGAAGATCGAGATCGCGCGCGGGCCGGCCGCCGCGACTTCGCGCACCATGTTGCCGATCTCGTCGCCCGTCACTTCGGAGAACGAGAAATTGACCTTCAGGTTCAGGTGACGCTCGGCGATGCAGTTCAGCCCCGAACGGCGATAGTTGTCGACGATCTTCGTCTGCACGTCGTCGAGATACGGCGTGACGAGGCCGAACTCGTGCGCGTTCGTCTTCTTCAGGATCTCGTTGAGCGCGAGCACCGACGTGGTGGCCGGAATGCCGGTCGCCGCGGTGATGCGCTCGCACAGCCGCTCGTCGGCTTCGAAGCCGAGCCAGCCCGACGACGTGCCGTTCCACGCGATCACGTCGACCTTCGCGTCGGCGAGCAGCAGCGCGGCCTGGATGATCTTGTCATCGTCGAACTGGCCGAGCGCCTGGCCCGTCAGCGAGATCTCGGTGACCGGAAAGCGCGCGAAGTGCGCGGACACGCCCGGCAGGCCGGCGACCATCGCGCTCGTCAGCGGTTCGAGCGACGTGTTGGAGGACGGGGTGAGCATGCCGAGCAGGGTACGTTTTTTCATGACGGGTTTCTCTCTACCAGTGAATGCAGTCGATGCAGTGAAAGGGGTCGGTCAGACGGGGAGCTTGTTTTCGTAGTCGATCGCGCTGGAGCACACGAGCAGGCCGACGCCGGCCGCCGCGAACACCATCAGCGCAAGGAAATAGGAACCGGTGAACTGCACGATCGCGCCGACGACGATCGGCACGGTGACGCCGCCGATGTTGCCGCCGAGGTTCATCAGGCCGCCGAGGAAGCCGATCTTGTTGCGCGTGCCGAGCGACGACGGGATGCACCAGTACAGCCCGCACCAGCGCAGGAAGAACAGCGTCGACGACAGCAGCGCGACGCACACGACGGCGTCCTTCACATACGCGACCGAGAAGATCGACACCGTGGCGATCACCGCCGCGATGCCGAACAGCGTGCGCATCACGACGTTCGGGCGGCCGCCCGCGGCCTTCCACTTGTCGGCGATCCAGCCGCCGAGCAGTTCGCCGACGAAGCCGCTGAAAAAGATGATGAAGGTCGAGCCGCCCATCTGCTTGATGTCGAAGCCGTGCACCTTGTGCAGGTAGTTCGGCATCCACGTGAGCAGCCCGTAGAACACGCTGTTGAAGCACATCCAGCCGAAGAACATGCACCACACCGAGCGGTACTTGAAGAAGTCGCGCGAACGGCCCGACGCGCCGGCCGGCTCGGCCGCGAGATCGCTCGCATGCGACGCCTCGATGTATTCGGCTTCGAGGTCGTTGACGCCCGCATGCTCGCGCGGCGAGTTGCGGATGTAGTGCCACGCGAGCAGCCCGGCCAGCACGGTGCCGATGCCGGCCACCGCGAACGCGAGCCGCCACGAGCCGAGCACCGCGATCAGCCCGGCGATCAGCACCGCGCCCAGGGCCGCACCGAGCGGCGCGCCGCCGTCGAGCAGCGTGGCGCCGCGGCCGCGCTCGGTCTGCGTCATCCAGATCGCGTTGAGCTTGCCGCCGGCCGGGTAGATCGGCGCTTCGGCCGCGCCGAGGCCGAGGCGCGTGAGCAGCAGCGACGGTGCATTCGTGCACAACGCGGCGATCGCCTGGAAGAAGCCCCAGAACACGGTCGCCGTCGCGATCACGATACGCGGCTTGAACCGGTCGGCCAGCATCCCGCCCGGGATCTGCATCACGGCATAGGTCCAGAAGAACGAGCTGAGGATCAGACCCTCTATCGCGGGCCCGATATTGAACTCCTGCGAGATGTAAGGCATGGCGACGGACAGCGATGCGCGATCGACGTAGTTGATCGCGATGAGGCTCAGCATCACGACGAATATCTTCCAGCGAACAGCGGATTTGCCGACCGTCATGGCGGCGACACCGGAGGTTGAAGACATGGACGGACTCCAGGAGTGAACGAGGATGATCAGGACGTCGCGCAACGTGGAGTCGAGTATAGGATTAGAAATTTATAATTACCGTTAGCGTAAACGCTTGGTTTAATTGAGATTCTTTTATCACGATGTTGGTGCAGGGTAAGCCCCGATATCGTGATAAGCTCGCACCATCATGAGCCAGACACCCCGCAATCCCCTGCTTCTGCGCACGCGCGGCATGGCCGCCGAGATCGCCGCGCGCCTGCGCGTGATGATCGACGAGGGCGAATTGCCGCCCGGCGCGCGGATCGACGAAAAGGAACTCAGCCTCGCGTTCGACGTGTCGAAAACGCCGCTGCGCGAAGCGCTGAAGGTGCTCGTCGCGGAAGGCGCCGTCACGCATCGCCAGTACATCGGCTATCGCGTCGCGTCGATCGACCTCGACGACCTGGTCTCGACGTTCGAGCTGCTGCACGGGCTCGAGGCGATGGCGGGCGAGTTGCTGCGCAAGCGGATCGGCACGGCGACGCTCGCCGCGCTGCAGGCGAAGCACCGGAAGATGGTGGAGTGTCATGAAGCCGGCAAGCGCATCGAGTATTTCCGGCTGAACCAGCAGATTCATCAGATGATCGTCGACGCGGCCGGCAACCCCGTGCTGTCGGGCATCTATGCGTCGCTGATGTCGAAGGTGCACCGCGCACGCGGCGCCGCGAACACGGACACGCTGCGCTGGGCCGAGTCGCTGCACGAGCACGAGGACATCATGGCCGCGCTCGCCGACCCCGACCATGCGGTGCTGCCGCAGGTATTGCGCAGCCATTCGGAAAACACCGCGCGCGAGGTGCTCGCGATCCTCGATCGCACGCGCACGGCCGACGCGCCGGAACAGCGCTCGGCCGGGCGCGTGAAGGCTGCCGGCTGACGATCCGCTAGGCCGCCTGCAACGCCCGCCGCGCCACTTCCGCGAAATACCGCGCGCCCACCGGCAGGATCGCGTCGTTGAAGTCGTACGTCGCGTTATGCAGCGGCACGCCGCCGAGGCCACCCGCTTCACCGTTGCCGATGAACACGAAATTGCCGGGCACCGCCTGCAGGAACGCGCCGAAATCCTCGGAGATCATCATCGGCTGCACGTCGGCATTCACCGCCTCCGCGCCCGCGACCTGCGCCGCGGCCCGCACCGCCGTGTCGACCCACTCCGGCGAATTCACCGTCGGCGCGAACTCGTGCGTGTACTCGAACGTGCACGCCGCGCCGTGCGTGCGGCAGATCCCTTCGCTGATCTCGCGCATCCGCGTTTCCAGCAGCGCCTGCACGTCGCGCGAATAGCTGCGCGTGTCGCCCTTGATCGTCACCGTCGACGGCAGCACGTTGCGCAGCCCGTCGGTGATGAACTCCGTGCACGAGATCACCGCCTGCTGACCCGGATCGAGATTGCGCGACACGATCGTCTGCAGCGCGAGCACGACCTGCGCGCCGATCACGATCGGATCGATGCCCATGTGCGGGCGCGCCGCATGCGTGCCGCGCCCGTCGATCCGGATCACGAAGTTGTCCTCGCTCGCCATGATGCCGCCCGCGCGCGTCAAGAAGGTGCCCGCGCGCATGCCCGGCATGTTGTGCGCGCCGAAGATCGCGTCGACCGGGAAGCGCTCGAACAGCCCGTCGGCCATCATCGCCTTCGCGCCGCGGCCATGCTCCTCGGCCGGCTGGAAAATGAAACGCACCGTCCCGTCGAAATCCTTGCGCTCGGCCAGCAGTCGTGCCGCACCGAGCACCATCGACATGTGGCCGTCGTGCCCGCACGCGTGCATCTTGCCCGGCGTGCGCGACGCATGTTCGCGGCCCGGCGCGTGCTCGGCGATGTTCAGCGCGTCCATGTCCGCGCGGATGCCGATCGCGCGCTTGCCGGTACCGGCCGTCAGGTTCGCGACGAGCCCCGTGCCGCCGATCCCGCGATGCACGTCGAGCCCGAGCGTCGTCAGGATGCGCGCGACGTAGTCCGACGTGTTCACCTCCTCGAAACCCGTCTCCGGATGCTGGTGCAGGTGGCGGCGCCAGGTCTTCAGTTGCCCCTGCAGCGTGCTTTCGTCGATTGTGTCGATTGCGTCCATTGCGTTTGCCTCGTCGGTCGTAGTCGGTCGTCGTCGGTCGTGATGTCGTTCAGGCCGCCACCGTCGCGCGGGCCAGCCAGTCGCGCTGCCGCGCGAGCACGGCGTCGGCCGACTCGCCGACGCAGCTCCGGTACACGGACGGCGCCGTCGCGCCTTCCGTATTGATCGCCAGCACACGCGAACGCGCGTCGAGCCCCACCTGCCGCGCGCGTGCCGGGTCGCGCATCAGCACGTCCAGCCCCGCGACGCCGGCCGCGCCCGATTCGCCGGCCACGACCGGCACGTCGCGTTCGCTGCCGGCCGCGAGGCCGCGCATCGCCTGCACCGCGTCTTCGTCGTCGATCAGCATGAAATGGTCGATGCACATCTCGAGGAAATCCCACGCCAGCGGCGACGCCTCGCCGCACGCGAGCCCGGCCATCACCGAATCGACGCTGCCGGTCGCCTTGGTGGCGCGCCCGGCCAGTGCACTCTGGTACAGGCAGTCGGCCTGGCGCGGCTCGACGACGATGAAATGCGGCCGCTCCACGCCGTCGCGCTCCCACAGATAACTCGCGACACCCGCGGCGAGGCCGCCCACGCCGCCCTGCAGCAGCACATGCGTGAACGGCCGCCCGCCGTCCGGCGCCGCCTGCGCGGCGGCCTCGGCGGCGATCACGCCGTAGCCCTGCATCACGTCGCGCGGAATCGCCTCGTAGCCGTCGTACGACGTATCCGATACGACATACCAGCCGTTCGCCTGCGCGAGCTGTGCCGCGCAGACCACCGATTCGTCGTAGTTCCCCGCGATGCGCACGATCCGCGCGCCGTACGCGGAGATCGCGCGCTCACGCTCCGCGTCGACGTTCGCGTGCAGCACGATCACGCACCCGCAGCCGATCGCGCGCGCGGCGGCGGCGAGCGCGCGGCCGTGATTGCCGTCGGTCGCGCTGATCACCGTCAGGTCGGCCAGTTCGGACGCATAGCGGCCGGTGACGAGCCCTTGCGGATCGAGATCCTGCTGGCGGCGCAGCCGCTTCACGAGCCGCACCAGCGCGATCGGCGCGCCGAGCGCCTTGAAGCTGCCGAGCGGCGAGCGGCACGACTCGTCCTTCACGCTGACGCTCGCGACGCCGAGCCGCGCGGCGAGATCCGGCAGCATGCGAAGCGGCGTGTGCGCGTGGCCGACGAGCGGCCAGTGCGACAGCCACGCGCCGCTTTCGTCGGCCGACGCGATGTTCATCACGCGTCGCAGCGCGTGGGGATAGGCAGCGCGCGATGCGCGGGGGTTGGCGATCAGCATGGCGAAAGGCTCGGGAACAGGGCCGCGCCGGCGGCCCGTCGGGTGGATCGGATCGGGCAAGCGCGGGTTGCGCTCGCCGTCGGTCCGAAAAATAATATTGCGCATCCCGGTCAATAAAATCGCCGAATCGACCGTCCATACGCAAAAATTTCTCATTCTTTCGAGGTTTCACGCACCATCATGACCACCCCACTCGATGCGTTCGATCGCAAGCTGCTGATGGAAATCCAGCGCGACGCGCAGACGCCGCAGAGCGAACTCGGCGCGCGCGTCAACCTGTCGACCGCGGCCGTGAACCGGCGCCTGAAACGTCTCGCGGACGACGGCGTGATCGAGCGCTACACCGCCGTCGTCGCACCGGACAAGGTCGATCATCCGCTGACGATCGTCGTCAACGTCGAGGTCGAAAGCGAGCAGATCGACCAGCTCGACGCGATGAAACGTGCGTTCGAGCGCTGCCCGCAGATCCAGCAGTGCTACTACGTGACGGGGGAATGGGATTTCGTGCTGATCGTCGCGGTGCGCAACATGGATCAGTACAACGCGCTCACGCGCGAGCTGTTCTTCGCGAACAACAACGTGAAGCGGTTCAAGACGCTGGTGAGCATGAGCCGCGTGAAGGTCGGGCTCGAGGTGCCGGTCGATCCGGGCGAATGAGTAAGTGAACGAGTGAGCGATTGCACACATGAAGCGGCCGGCACCCGATCGCGCGCACCGGCCGTTTCCCATCGACGGCTACGTCAGCGGCAACTGAAGCTCGCCGCCGAATTCACGTCGCCTGAACCGTTGTAGCGCGCCACCTGCGGATACGGGCACAGCGGGCGCGTACGACCCGCGCCCCATGACGCCGGCACATCCGCACTCGGCACCGCGTTCGTCGCGTCGCGCGCGGCGGCCACCACCGTAGCGGGCGCCTGCCCCTGCTCGACCCACGCGACGAGCGGCGTCAGCAGGTCGAACTGGTCGGCCGCCGGCCCGCCCGAACAGTGGTTCATCCCCGGCACCGGATAAAGGCGCGCGAAATCCGACGCATCGCCGCCGTTTGCCTGTGCGAGCCGCGCATACCAGTCACGCGTGTCGTCGAACGAGAACACCGGGTCGCCGGTGCCGTGATAGACGAGCAGCTTCGCGCCGCGCGCCTTCAGCGCGGACAGGTTCGTCTCGTCGGGCGGCGTCATGAACGTCCACGCGGATTGCGTGTACGTGCCGTTCGTCGCGAAGATCGCCGGTGCGTCGTTGTCCATGTCGAAGCCGAGCGCGAAACCGGGCAGGTTCGCGAGCGTCGCGGCGCTTTTCGGCGGCGTCGTGAACGTGAACGCCATCGCGGCCGGATCGAGCGTGATCGAATTCGACTGCTTCCACGCGGCCCAGCCGCCACCGGCGATGCCCGGGTCGTACGGAAAGCCCGCGTAGAGTGCCGTGCCCGCGCTGTTGCGTGCGCCCGTGAACACGTTCTCGAGCGCGGTCTTCTGTGCGGGCGTCAGGCAGGCGCCCGTGCGCGTGCCGTTCGCGCAAGTCGGGACGTCCGACTCGACGCTGAAGTGCGCCTGGCACGCGGCGACGTCCTGCACCATCCCGTCGGCCGTGCCGTCGAGTGCATCGCATTTCTCGAGGATCTTCGCGCCGACGAACTGCCGCTCCGCGTCGGTGAAGCCGCTGCGGATGTCCGGCAGCCCGTTCGTCCCGGTCGCCGAGGCGATCTTCGCGAACTGCTGCGCGCCGTACATCTCGCCGATCGCCGCCTTCGGCAGATGAAAACCCGGATCGCCCGCGATGATGCCGTCGTAGTCGGCCGGGTTGCGCACGGCGGTAACCATCGCGTGACGGCCGCCGTTCGAGCAGCCGCCGAAATAGCTGCGGTCGGGCGCCTTGCCGTATGCGAGCCGGATCACCTGCTTCGCCATCGGCGTGAGCGCGTCGACCGCACCGTAGCCGTAGTCGATGCGCGCCTGCGGATCGAGGCCGAACAGCGGATTCTGCGCGGCACTGTGCCCGGAATCCGAACTGATCACGGCGAACCCCATGTTCAGCGCATCGTTCAACGGCCCGCCGCCGCCGATCTCGCCGGTCGCGGTCACGACATTGCCGTCGAGCCCGCCGTTCGCCTGGTAGAAGAAGCGGCCGTTCCACGCCTTCGGCAAGCGCATCTCGAAGCCGATTGCGTAGGTCTTGCCGTCCACCGCGCTCACGCGCTCGTTCATCTTCCCTTCGATCACGCAGTGCTCGGCGACCGGCTTGCCGGCCACCTTCAGCGTACCCGCGGCCGCGGTCGTCACCGACGTGAACGACGTGTTCGCATACGCGAGCTTCGCGGCGAGCGCGTCGCAGGTCTGCGCCATCGCGGCCGGCGTCGCGGCGCTCATATGTGTCGGCGTGGCGTTGACCGAATCGTCGCCGCCGCACCCGGCGAGCATCGCCGCCGCGGACAGCGGCGCAATGCAAAGGAATGCAGATTTTCTGTTCAAGATATCCCTCGTTCGTCAGGCTGCCGAATCAGAACATGTGCCGCACGCCGACCATCGCGCCGAGCTGCCCCATCCCTTCGCCGGGCGTCGTGCCGGGCCCGCCGCCGCTGACCGCGTAGCGTGCATGCGCGCTGTTCCACAGATACGACGACTGCGCGTAGACGGCCGTGCGCTTGGTCAGCAGATAGGTCGCGCGCAGCGTGGCCATCGTCGCGCGCGTGTCGTGCGCGCTGTTGACGATCCGGTAGCCTTCGCCGTCGACGACGAAATCCGGCTTCACCGCATACGACGCGCCGACGAAGAACAGGTCGGAATGCGCGCCCGGCGCGGCCGGCGAACCGGTCGACACGCGCCGCCCGATCCAGCCCGCGCCGATCCGCGCGCCGGCCGCCTGCGCATACGCGCTCACGTGCGTGCGCGCATCCTTGCCGCCGCTGCTCGTGAAAGGAACGGGCGCCACGCCGTCGAAGAAGTTGGCGGCCGCGCCGGTGCCGCCGCGCTGCTCCTCGTACGACGCCGCCGCGCCGAAATACGCGCTGTCGTACTTGAGCATCACCGACCAGTTGCGGCACTGCGTGGCGTCGCCCGGCACCTGGCCCGCGCACGTGCCCTGCCCCGGCGAGTTGCCGGTGCCCGCGCCGTCGCGGCCGAACGAGTACGCGGCGCCGAGCGTCACGCCGCGATACGTGCCGACGTAGGTCACCGCATTGTCGGAGCGGCCGTTCGGCACGTACGCGTCGAACGAGCCGAGCCCGTAGATGTCGGGGCCGATGATGTCCGCGCCCTGCAGCGCGAGATAGGTCATCGTGTACTGGCGGCCAAACGCGAGCGTGCCGAAGCCGCCCTTCAGCCCGACGAACGCCTGCCGCCCGAACAGCCGGCCGCCCTGCCCGAGATCGCCGCCGCGCACGTTGAAGCCGCTTTCGAGCGTGAACACCGCCTGGTAGCCGCCGCCGAGATCCTCGGTGCCGCGCAGGCCCCAGCGCGACGGCAGCTCGCCCGTCACGCCCGGCATGCGTACCACGTGGTCGCCGGCCGCGTTCGCGTGCGACACGAACTCGACGCCCGTGTCGATGATCCCGTACAGCGTCACGCTCGACTGCGCGTGCGCGCCGGTCGCGGCCAGCGCGCATGCGCCGGCCGCCAGCAAGGCTTTGGTGTGCTTCATGGTGTTCGTCTCCAGACCTGTGTCGTAATCGCGCTCTACCGGCGCTCGTGGTTGAAATGGGAAGAAATCAGTCGTGCGCCTGCGGGCGCCGGATCAGCATCAGCGCAGCGACGGCGGCGACGAGCGTGACGGGAATGCTCGCGCCGATCACGACCGACGCGCTGCGGCCCATGGCGAGCAGTTCGGCGGCGGCGAGCGGCCCGACCACCGAGCCGAGGCGGCCGACGGCAACGGCGGAGCCGACGCCGGTGCCGCGCATCGCGGTCGGGTAATAGATCGCGGCCAGCGCATACAGCACCGACTGGCCGCCGACGACGAACATCCCGGCCGCGAACGCGGCGGCGGACAGCCACAGGAGGCCGGGCGCGATCGCCAGCGCGGCGAGCGACAGCACGATCCCCGCGTACATGCCGCCGACCACGCGCGACGGACGCAAGCGGTCCATCGACATGCCGATGCCGAGCACGCCGAGGCCGCTGCCGATGTTGAAGAAGATCTGCACGATCCCGGCCTGGCTGCGCGCGAGCCCCTTCGCGGCCATCAGCGACGGCAGCCAGTTCAGCAGGAAATACAGCACGATCAGCGTGCAGAAGTAGCTGAGCCACAACGCCAGCGTCGTGCCGGTGCGCGAGCCGCCGAACAGCGTCTGTCCGACGCTGGGGCGCGCCGCGCCCGATGCGCTGACGTCGAGGAACGCACGCGATTCGGGCAGCAGTGCGAGCAGCAGCGGCGCGAGCAGCAGCGGGCCGACGCCCCCGACATAGAAAATGTGCCGCCATTCGGTGTCGCCTGCGAGCAGCACGCCGATCAGCGACGCGATCACGCCGCCGAACGGAATCCCGCAGTACATCACGGCCACCGCGCTGCTGCGCGAGCGTGCGTCGACCGCTTCCGACGACAAGGCAATGAGGTTCGGCATCGCGCCGCCGAGGCCGAGGCCGGTCAGCGCGCGAACGGCGACCAGCATCGCGAAGCTCGACACCTGCGCGGTCGCGATCGACAGCAGCCCGAACAGGCAGACCGACGCGATCAGCACGTGCTTGCGGCCGACCCGGTCGGCCAGCCAGCCGCCGAGCATCGCGCCCGGCAGCAGGCCGAACGTGCCCGCGCTGAACGCGAGCCCCATCTGTGAAACCGAGAGCCCGAATTCGTGGGCCATGCGCGGTGCCGCGACGCCGACCGACTGCAGGTCGAGCCCCTCGAGCAATGCGATCGCGAAACACAGGCCGAGCGTCGTCGCGACGGCCGGCCTTGCGGCAACGGAAGTGTCCATGTCGTCTCCTAACCGTGACTCGCGCGGCATACGCGGAACGCATGCGCGGTGTCCTTGCTTTATCGTGATCGGGTCTCGTCTATTTATCAGGTAACCTGATTAAGAACCCGAAAGAAAATCCCGTCGAGGGACGGGATGATTTAATAACAGGTAACCTGATATTTCAAGTGTCGCGAGCGCGGTGTTAACCCGCAACCCGTTCGTGGCCCGCGCCATGCCGCGGCATGGCGCGGCGCGGCCGGAGAAACCGGAACGAAAGACGCGGCGGCGTGCTCAGTCGCGCAGGTTGCGTACGAACAGCTCGAGCGTGCGGTGAACCTGCGCGACGTCGTCGGCGCTCACGTCGTCGCCGAGCATCCGGCGTTCGAGCGGCCGCAGCACCTGCTCGCATTCGCGCAGGATTGCCGAGCCCTCGTCGGTCAGGCGCAGCAGGATCACGCGGCCATGGCTGGGATCGGCCTCGCGCGTCACGAAGCCGCGGGCGGCCATCGCAACCATCACTTCGTTCGCGGATTGCGGCGTGATGAACGAGCGCACCGCGAGTTGCGCATTGGACAGCGCGCCGCGCGCCTCGAGCACCGACAGCGCCGTGTACTGCGCGAGCGTCACACCGAGCGGCGCGAGCGCATCGCTCATCTGGCGGCGCAGCAGCCGGTCGAGATTGCCGATCAGGTAGGTAAGCCGCTGCTGCGAACGCATGCGCGGCCTGGCTTCGCTGGCGCGGGCCGTGCGTTTCGTGCCGGCCGGTTTGACGGGTGTCGAACTCATGAACGTGTCGGAAGGAGGATCGCGGGCCATCTTACCTCACGCGGTCCGTATATCAGGCCGTAATCAGCCCGTATATCGGCCCGTAATCGGCCCGTAATCGGCCCGCACGGCGGCTCGCGCCGGCCGGCGAGCCGCCCAGGGGGCCGTCCACGCCCGGCTCGGACGAACCTTATGCCGCGGCAACCGGCAACGCCGCGCGGCAGCCCGCGTCCACCAGCGCGAGCCGGTGTGCGAATGCCGCGAGCGGATAGTCGAAGAAGTAGGTGCCGACCGCGCGTTTGCCCGCACGGAACGAATCGTCTCCCGGCGCATCGCCGACGATGCGCAGCGTGCGCGCCCACGCGAACGCGAGCAGCAGCCAGCCGACCAGCGCGAGATAGTCGTCCGCGACCCGGTAGGGCAGATCCGGATCGTGCTCGCTCGCGCGGATCACGCCGGCCGTCACGCGCTCGAGGTCCGCGCACAGCGTGGCGACGCGCGCCCCGGCGTCCGCCGCCCGCTCGTCCGCTGCCGCCTGGACGCTCTGCGCGGCTTCCGCGCGAATCAACTCGAGCAGCGCATGCAGCGCCTCGCCGCGATCCCCCAGCACCTTGCGCACCAGCAGATCGATCGCCTGGATCTCGTTGGTCCCTTCGTACAGCATCGACACGCGGCAATCGCGCACCGTCTGTTCGATCCCGTATTCGTGAACGTAGCCGTAGCCGCCGAATACCTGCAGCGCGTTCGACGCGGCCGCGAAGCCGTTCGCGGTGAAGAACGCCTTGGCAACCGGCGTGAGCAACGATGCCAGCCGCGACGCCGCAAGCCGTGCCGGCGGCTGCGGATCGTGCGCGGCGACGTCGAGCCAGTGCGCGATCCAGTAGCCGATCGCGCGCTCGCCTTCGACGATCGCCTGCGCATCGAGCAGGATGCGGCGAATCGCGGCGTGTTGCGCGATCGGCGCCGCCCTGCCCTGCACGCGCTCACGCGCATAGGCCGACGCGGCCTGCCAAGCGCTCTGCGCATGCCCGACGCCCTGCATGGCGACCTGCAGGCGCGCCGCGTTCATCATCACGAACATCGACGCGAGCCCGCGATGCGGCTCGCCGACGAGCCAGCCCGCGGCCGCGTCGAAACGCATCGTGCAGGTCGGGCTCGCCTTCAGCCCCATCTTCTTCTCGATGCCGTCGCACCAGACGCCGTTGCGCACGCGGCCGCCCGGCGCGTCGAGCCACTTCGGCACGACGAACAACGACAGCCCCTTCGTTCCCGCCGGCGCATCGGGCAGCCGCGCGAGCACGAGGTGCACGATGTTGTCGGTCAGGTCGTGCTCGCCGCCGGTGATGAACAGCTTGCTGCCGCTGATCCGGTAGCCGTCGGCGGCCGGGTCCGGCACTGCCTGCGTGCGCAGCAGGCCGAGATCGCTGCCCGCCTGCGGCTCGGTGATGCACATCGTCGTCAGCCACTCGCCGCTCGCGATCTTCGGCAGCACGTCGCGCTTCAGGCGCTCGCCGCCGTGCGCGCGCAGGCACGCCACCGCGCCGTGCGTGAGCCCCGGCGACATCAGCCACGCATGGTTCGCCCCCGCGAGCATCTCCTGCAGCGCGACGTCGAGCAGATGCGGCAGCCCCTGGCCGCCGCAATCGGCGTCGAGCGCCAGCGTCGGCCAGCCGGCGTCGACGTAGTCGCGGTACGCATCGCGAAAGCCCGCCGGCATCGTCACGCCGGCACCATCGAACCGGCAGCCCTCGAGATCGCCGGCCGAATCGAGCGGCGCGATGCGTTCAACGACGAAGCGGGCGGCTTCGTCGAGCACCTGCCCGGCGGTCGACAGGTCGAGCTCCGCCCAGTCGGGCACGCGGCGCCACAGCGCCGGCGCATCGAGCCATTCACCGATCACGAACAGCATGTCGCGCAACGGCGCGCAATACGCGTTGCTCATCGCGCGCGCCTCATGCGCGGCGCGCCGTGCCGGCGACGATCACGCCGGCGTCGGCCGCGCCCGGTTCGTACATCGCGTCGACCACCGCCGCACGGTGCATGAGCACCGCACGCTGGTTGATCGAACCCTTGTCGGTGACTTCGCCGAGATCGAGCGAAGGCGGCGTATCGAGCACGCACAGCCGCGTGACGAACGTCGCGCTGCCGGTCGCATCGCGGTTCAGGCGCTCGAGCAGGTCCGCGAAGAACGCCCGCACCGCGGGCGCCCGCAGGACGGTGCGCACGTCGGCATCCGGTGCCGCGCCGGCCAGGCGACGGCAATCGTCGACGCGCGGGAAGATCATCACGCCGACGTCGTCGCGGTTCATCCCCGTGACGACCGCGTCCTGCACGTATGGCGCGCCGTTCGACACGATCCGCGCGCGCATGGGCCCGACGCTCACGAAGGTGCCCGACGACAGCTTGAAATCCTCCGCGATGCGCCCGTCGAACATCAGGCCGATCTCCGGCCGCGCGGGATCGACGAAACGCACCGCATCGCCGCTGCGGTAGTAGCCCTCCTCGTCGAATACCTCGCGCGCGTCGTCGCCGCTCGCGCGCCAATAACCGGCCATCACGTTCGGCCCGCGAAAGCGCGCCTCGAGCTTGCCGTCGACCGGCACCAGCTTCGCGTCGCAGCCGGGCGCGGGCAGGCCGATGTAGCCGGCTCCCGACATCGGCCCGGTGGTGAACATGCACGATGGCGCGGCCTCGGTCATCCCGAGGCCCGCCATGATCCGGATGCGCTCGCCGCAGTGCGCGAGCGTCACGCGCTCGAGCCGGTCCCACGCGGCCTGCGACAGCCCGGCGCCCGCGAAGAAATACATCTTCACGCGCGAGAAGAAGGTTTCGCGCAGCGCGGCATCCGTTTCGAGCGCCGCGGTCAGCTCTTCCCAGCCCTTCGGCACGTTGAAATACACGGTGGGCGCGATCTCGCGCAGGTTGCGCAGCGTCTCGCCGAACTTGCCGGCGACCGGCTTGCCGTCGTCGATGTACAGCGTGCCGCCGTTGTACAGCGCGATGCCGACGTTATGGCTGCCGCCGAACGTGTGATTCCACGGCAGCCAGTCGACCAGCACCGGCGGCTCCAGACCGAACTGCGGAAACGTCTCGAGCAGCATCTGCTGGTTGCTGCACAGCATCCGGTGCGTGGTCGGCACCGCCTTGGGCAGCCGTGTCGACCCCGACGTGAACAGGAATTTCGCGATCGTGTCGCCGGTGATCGCACCGTGCGCGGCATCGACGCTGCCCGGTGTCGTGTCGAGCAGCGACGAGAAACGCGTGACGCCATCCATCCCGTCGGGTGCCGACACGACCACGCGCTCGACATCAGGCGGCACCGACGCATCGAGCGCGGCACGAAACGCCGCGCCGTCCGACGCGAAGACCAGCCCCGGCGTGAGCACGGCGAGCGCGTGGCGCAGCTTGCCGTAATCGCTCGACACGAGCGAATACGCGGGCGACAGCGGCGCATGCGGAATGCCGGCCCACATCGCGCCGAAGGCAAGTTGCAGATGTTCGAGGTCGTTGCCCGACAGGATCGCGACGGGCCGCTCGGCCGACAGCCCGCGATCGAGCAGCGCCTGGCCGATCGCGCGGGCGCGCTCGAGCATCTGCGCATACGTGATGCCGATCCACGTACCGTCGGGCCCGCGCCGCGCGACCAGCCAGCGGTCCGGATGCGCGCGCGCGCCGCTCGCGAGCCGGTCGGTCAGCCGGCGTGGGTACGCGCCGAGCGGGGTCGTCGCGCGCAAGGTCCAGCAGCCGTCGCGTTGCACGATCTCCGGCGGTGCCGTGCCGATCGCCACGGGGCGATAGCCGGCGGGAACGCGCTGCGCGGCAGCCGCGTCGCGCAGTTGGGTCGGATCCGCATCCAAGTTCTGTCTCCGGTCGGTTCCGCCCCGCGCGCGTGCGCGCGCCGGGCGGGGACTTCATTGTGTCGTTGTCTCAACTGGGGCGCCGCGGCGCCCGGGACTGCTCAGATCGGGTAGTGACGCGGCGTGGTCTGGACCGTGATCCAGCGCAGGTCGGTAAACTCGGCAATCGACGCCTTGCTGCCGAACCGGCCGTAGCCGCTTGCCTTCACGCCGCCGAACGGCATCTGCGCCTCGTCGTGCACCGTCGGCCCGTTGATGTGGCAGATGCCCGATTCGATCTGCTTCGCGACCTGCATCGCGCGCGCGATATCGCGGCTGAACACCGCCGCCGACAGCCCGTACTCGCTGTCGTTCGCGGCCGCGAGCGCGGCGGCGTCGCCGTCGACGCGCTGCACGGTCACCACCGGCCCGAACGATTCGTCCGCATACAGCTGCATGTCGCGCGTGACACCGTCGACGATCGTCGGCTGCATCACCGCGCCGTCGACTTCACAGCCGAGCGGCAGCGCGGCGCCGTGCGTGCGCGCGTCGTCCACCATCGCCGCGATCCGCTGCGCGGCGGCCGCGCTTTCGAGCGTGCCCAGCACGACGCCCGGCGCGGCCGGGTTGCCGGCCTTCAGCGTGCGCGCCTTCGCGACGAGCCGTTCGACGAACGCATCGGCGACCTTGCGATCGACGATCACGCGCTCGGTCGACATGCAGATCTGCCCCTGGTTGAAGAACGCGCCGAATGCGACCGCCTCGACCGCCGCGTCGAGATCGGCGTCGTCGAGCACGAGCACCGGCGCCTTGCCGCCGAGTTCAAGCAGCGCCGGCTTCAGGTGCTGCGCGGCGAGCGTCGCGACGATGCGGCCGACGCGGGTCGAACCGGTGAAGTTCACGCGGCGCACCGCCGGGTTCGCGATCAGCCGCTCGACGATCGCCGGCGCGTCCTGCGGCGCATGCGTGATCACGTTGACCACGCCGTCGCCGAGCCCTGCGTCGTGCAGCACGCTGCCGATCAGCCGGTGCACGCCCGGACAACCCTCGGACGCCTTCAGCACCACCGTGTTGCCGCATGCGAGCGGCATCGCGAGCGCACGGGTCGCGAGAATCACCGGCGCATTCCACGGCGCGATCCCGAGCACGACACCGCACGGCTGGCGCACGGCCATCGCGAGGCTGCCGGGCACGTCCGACGGGATCACCGCGCCGTCGATCTGCGTGGTCATCGCGGCCGCCTCGCGCAGCATGTTCGCCGCGAGCATCACGTTGAAGCCGTACCAGTTCGCCATCGCACCGGTTTCCGCGCGGCCGGTTTCGATGAATTCGCCCGCGCGCGCGTCCATCCGGTCGGCCGCCGCGAGCAGCCGCCGACGGCGCTCGGTCGGCGCGAGCGCGGCCCACGCGGGGAATGCGCGCGCCGCTGCCGCGACCGCGGCGTCCGCGTCTGCAAGCGTCGCCGCGGCGGCGCGCGACGCCACCCGTCCCGTCGCCGGATCGATCCGGTCGAAGGTCCCGCCGTCCGACGCGCCGCGCGACACGCCGTCGATCAACAAACTCACTTCGTGCATTTCCGTGTCTCCACTCGGATCCGGTTGCGTGCGGCGGCGCGCGTCAGCGCTTGTACGCCTGCAGGCCCGGCTTGATGCTCTTGTCGTCGAGGAACTGCTTGAGGCCCTGCTCGCGCCCGCCTTCCGGATCGCGGTAGTTCGCCTGGTCGAGCTTCGCGTACAGGTAGTCCTCGTTCTGCTCCCAGGTCAGCTCGCGGCAACGCTTGAAGCCGTGCTTCGCGTTACGGATCACGACCGGGTTCTTGTCGAGCAGCTTCGCGGCCAGCGCGCGCACCTCGTCGCGCAGCTGCGCGCGCGGCACGCTCTTGTTGACGAGCCCCATCTGCGCGGCCTGCGGGCCGGTGAAGGTGTCGCCGGTCATGATGTAGTAGAGCGCCTGGCGATGGCCCACGGTGTCGGCCATCGCCTTGCTGACGAGGTTGCCCGGCGGGATGCCCCAGTTGATTTCCGACAGGCCGAACACCGCTTCGTCGGCCGCGATCGCGAGGTCGCACGCGACGAGCGGCGAGAAGCCGCCGCCGAAGCACCAGCCGTTGACCATCGCGATCGTCGGCTTCGCATACATGCGCAGCAATTGCCACTGCCAGCGGCTCGCGTCGCGGCGAATCTTTTCCTGCAGGATTTCCGGGCCCGCGTCGACTTCGCGGAAATATTCCTTCAGGTCCATCCCGGCCGTCCAGGCGTCGCCCTCGCCGGTCAGCACGAGCACCTGCGCCTCGGCATCGAGTTCGATCGCCTCCAGCACGTCGATCATCTCCGCGTTCAGCGTCGGGCTCATCGCGTTGCGCTTGTCCGGACGGTTCAGCGTCACCCATGCGATCCCGCCCTCGACCTCGACCTTCACCGTTTTCCAGCGCCCTTCGTAACCCATTTTCGTTCTCCAATGACGATGCCGCCCTGTGCGACTCGCGACCAATTTACTATCAGGTAACCTGATATGTAAAGTAGAATGGAAGCGGCTCCGGACAAACCCCTAAACGGGCCCGGACAGCCGATTTCGCGCCGTGCCGGCCGACGCATCACGACATGAGGAGACACGCTTGGACATCGACAACCTGATCGCCATCGACACGCACGTGCACGCGGAAGTGTCGTGCTGCCAGCCGCCGGACCTGTTCGCGAAGGCATTCGACGACGCGGCCGACAAGTACTTCGGCACCGTGCTGAAGCAGGGCCGTCGGCCGACCATTCCGGAGACGATCGCGCATTACCGCGAGCGCCGGATCGGCTTCGTGATGTTCACCGTCGACTGCGAGACGAACATCGGCCGGCGGCGCATTCCGAACGAGGAAATCGCGCAATTCGCGCAGGACAACGCCGACGTGATGATCGCGTTCGCGAGCATCGACCCGCACAAGGGCCGCTTCGGCGCGCGCGAGGCGCGCCGCCTGATCGACGAGCACGGCGTGAAGGGCTTCAAGTTCCACCCGACGATGCAGGGATGCTTCCCGAACGACAGGCTCGCCTATCCGATCTACGAGGTGATCGCGGAATACGGGTTGCCGGCCGTCTTCCACAGCGGGCATTCGGGGATGGGGTCGGGGATGCGCGGCGGCGGCGGGCTGCGTCTGAAGTATTCCGAACCGATTCACCTCGACGACGTCGCGGCCGACTTCCCGGACATGAAGATCGTGATCGCGCATCCTTCATGGCCGTGGCAGGAGCAGGCGCTGTCGATCGCGCTGCACAAGCCGAACGTCTACATCGACCTGTCGGGATGGTCGCCGAAGTACTTCTCGCCCGAGCTGGTGAAATACGCGAACACGCTGCTCAGGCACAAGGTGCTGTTCGCGTCCGATTTTCCGCTGATCCG
This sequence comes from Burkholderia sp. 22088, assembly GCF_052045915.1. NCBI lineage: Bacteria > Pseudomonadati > Pseudomonadota > Betaproteobacteria > Burkholderiales > Burkholderiaceae > Burkholderia > Burkholderia sp. 22088. The sequence goes on along the minus strand of NZ_JBQEPY010000008.1, from coordinate 17,626 downwards.
GCCGGACCGCTGGCTCGAGGATTTTCAGGGCGCCGGGTTCCGGCCCGACGTGCATTCGCTGATTCTGAAAGACAACGCGGTCGCGTTGCTGGGGCTGCAGGCCGCGCGGCAGTCGTGACCCGTCCGGCCGTGACGGCGCCGGCAGCGCGCCGCCGCACGCACCGGCGCGCTCAGTTCGCGGGCTTGCCCGCGAACCGCGCGGTCGGCAGCCCCGCGTAGCGCGTGCGGGCGACGAACACGCCGCCGGCGTCGGCATCGCTCGCCAGCGCGTTGTCGCTCAGCCCGACGCGCGCGCTCGTCACGTACAGCCGGCCTTCGCCGTCGAGCGCCACGCAGCTCGGCTGCGCGGTCGGCACTTCGACGCGTTCCGTTTCAACGCCGTCCGGCCCGTAGCGCACCACCCGCCGGCCGCCCCACTGCGCATTCCACAGGCCGCCGTCGCGATCGACCGTCGAGCCGTCCGGGTCGCCGTCCGCATCGGTCAGCCGCGCGAACGGCCGCACATTCGCGACATCGCCGCCCGCGCGGTAATCGCACACGAAAATCTCGCGCACCAGCGAATCGCAGAAATACATCTTCGACCCATCCGGCGAGAACGCGATGCTGTTCGCGATCGCGGCCGGCGGCAGCGCGAGCCGCTCGAGCGTGAGATCCGGGTTGAGCCGATAGAAACCGCCGACCGCTTGCGGCGGCTCGCTGCCTTCGTCCTTCATCCCGAACACGAATGCGCCGGCCCCATCGCAGCGCCCGTCGTTCAGCCGCGTCGGCAGGTCGGGTTCGACGTCGACGATCCGCGTGAACGCACCGCTGCGCAGGTCGAAGAACGCGAGATGCGTCGCGAGCCCGACGAGCAGCACGTCCGGATCATGCGTCAGCGCGAAGCACGCGAGCCGTTCCGGCATCGGCCACTGCGCGAGGCCCGAGCCGTCCGCGCGGCAGCGCCACAGCCGCGCCCCTTCGATGTCCGTCCAGTACAGCGCGTGCGCCGCGTCGCACCACGTCGCGCCTTCGCCGAGCGTGTTGCGGCTGTCCACGAGCAGCGCCGCCGCGCCCGGATGAATCTGTTGCATGCCGTCTCCCGATGTCTGTCGCCTTCGCAGGCGGCCGCGCGTTCGTCAGGGTCAGATCTTCATCGCGCGCCGCTGGTTGCGACGATACTGGTCGAACAGCACCGCGAGCAACAGAATTCCGCCGCGTATCAGATATTGGTAAAACGTCGGCACGTTCAAGAGGCTCATCGCGTCCTGCACGGAGCCCATGATCAGCACGCCGACGAGCACGCCGGAGATCGTCGCGACGCCGCCCGTCAGCGACACGCCGCCGAGCACGCACGCGGAGATCACGCCGAGCTCGAGGCCGACCGAGGTTTTCGGATCGCCGAGGCTCATCCGCGACGCGAGCATCACGCCGGCGAAGCCGGTCACGAGCCCCTGCAGCACGAACACGGTGATCTTGATGCGCATCACCGGCAGCCCCGCGAGCAGCGCCGCCTCGCCGTTGCCGCCGACGGCCAGCACGTTCTTGCCGAACACCGTCCGGCGCAGCAGGAAGCCGAACACGACGAAGCCGACGATGTTGCTCCAGATCGGATACGAGATGCCGAGGAACGACCCGCCGCCGAGATCGAAGAAGCGTTCCTCGGAGATCATCACCGCGTCGCCGTTCGACGTGATGAACGCGAGCCCGCGCACGACTTCCATCATCGCGAGCGTGACGATCAGCGAGTTGATCCGCCAGCGCGCGATCAGCACGCCGTTGACGAGCCCGACCGCGCCGCCCGCGAGCACGCCGCCGGCGATGCCGAGCACGACGCTGTGCGTCGCGGTGATCAGCGTCGACGCGACGACGCCCGAGAACGCGACGATCGACGCGACCGACAGGTCGACCTCGCCGAGCGCGAGCACGAACATCATCGTCACCGCGATCGAGCCGATCAGCGTGACCGACAGCAGCAGGCCCTGGATGTTGCGCGGCGTGAGGAAGTCCGGCACCGTCAGCGACAGCGTCGCGAACAGCACGAGAAACACCATCACGATGCCGGAACGGTTGATCAGTTGCCACACGCCGCCGCGCGCGCGCGCGGGCGCGGCCGTGGCCGCGGCATCGGGGGACGGGGAAGTGCGTTGGGGTTGCATTGCCTGGCTCATATCAGTTGCTTTCCGGTTGACTGCAGGCCGCTAGCGCGGCAGCGCGAGCTTGATCAGCGCGTCGGGCGTCGCCTGCGCCTTCGCGACCTCGCCCGCGATCCGTCCTTCCTTCATCACGATGATCCGGTCCGACACGCCGATCACCTCGGCGAGGTCGCTCGACACGAGGATCACCGTGCGGCCCGCTTCCGCGAGTTCGTAGAACAGGTTGTAGATTTCCGCGCGCGCGCCGACGTCGATGCCGCGCGTCGGCTCGTCCATCAGGAACACGTCGATGCGCTCGGCCAGCCAGCGCGCGAGCACGACCTTCTGCTGGTTGCCGCCCGACAGCGCGCCGATCGGCGTGTCGCCGTCGCGGGTCTTGATCGCGAGCCGCTCGATATAGCGCTGCGCGAGTTCACGCTCGCGCCGCCCGTCGAGCAGCATGCGCGCCGGGCTGAAATGCCGGCGCGCGCTGATGTTCAGGTTGTCGGCCACCGACGCGATCGCGACGATGCCTTCCTGCTTGCGGTCTTCCGGGCACAGCGCGAGGCCCGCGCGCACCGCGTCGCGCGGGCTCCCGAACGCGACCCGCCGCCCGTTCAGCTCGACGTGCCCCGCGCTCGGGCGCGCGGCGCCGTACAGCAGCTTCATCAGCTCCGAGCGGCCCGCGCCGACCAGCCCGAAGAAGCCGACGATCTCGCCGCGCCGCGCGGTGAACGACACGGGCTCGGACAATCCGGGCCCGACGAGTCCCTTCGCCTCGATCAGCACGTCGCCGGGCGTGCGCGGCCGGTAGCCGTACACGTCCTCGATCGAGCGGCCGACCATGCAGCCGATCAGCCGGTCGCGGTCGAGATCGGTCACGGATTCGAACGTCTCGATGCGACGGCCGTCGCGGAACACGGTCACGCGGTCGCACAGTTCATACACTTCCTCCATCCGGTGCGTGACGTAGATGATCGCGCGGCCTTCCGCGCGCAGTGCGCGGATGATCCGGAACAGTTGCGCGGTCTCGCGCGCGGACAGCGAGCTCGTCGGTTCGTCGAACGCGATCACGCGCGCATCGCGCATCAGCGCCTTGCCGATCTCGATCATCTGGCGCTGGCCGATCGACAGATACTTCACCGGAATGCCCGGATCGATATGCTCGCCGAGCCGCTCCAGCGCATCGAGCGCGCGCACGGCAAGCGCGCGTTCGTCGACCACGCCGAGCCTGCTCGGCAGCTGCCCGAGCATCAGGTTTTCCGCGACCGTCAGCTCGGGCACGAGATGCAGTTCCTGGTAGATGATCGCGATGCCGGCCTCCAGCGCCGCGCGCGTCGACGCGAAGTGCTGCACCGCGCCGTTCAGCGTCAGCGTGCCGGCCTGCGGCTGGTTCACGCCGGACAGCACCTTCAGCAGCGTCGACTTCCCCGCGCCGTTCTCGCCCATCAGCCCGTGCACTTCGCCCGCGCGCACCGACAGCGACACGGCGTCGAGCGCGCGCACGCCCGGGAACGTCACCGTGATGCCGTCGAGCGCGAGCAGCGCCGCGTCCGGCCTCGCCACGCCGGCTGCGCCGGCGGCCGTGCTGCCGGCGGATACGGTCGTCATCGTCTGCGTCGTCATCGCTTGCTCGCCCCGCACGCTCAGATGCCGAGTTCGGCGCGCACGGCCTGCCAGTTCGCGCGCGTCATCAGCTTGCCGCTCGTCTGCGTGTCGGCCGGCGGCGTCTTGCCGTTGCGAATCCAGTCGACGAGGTTCTGCGTGCTGTCCTTGCCGTGGTTCGTCGAGCTGACGGCGATCGTCCCGTAGAAGCCGGTCGGCTCCTTCTTCTGGAATTCGGCGAACGCCTCGCCGGCACCGTTGATGCCGACGCCGATCACGTCGGCGGCCGGAATATGCAGCTGTTCGGTCGCGCGCACCGCGCCGAGCACGGTTTCCTCGTTCAGCGCGTAGACCACCCACTTCTTGATGTTCGGATGCCGCGCGAGCACCGGCGCGGCCGCGCTGAAGCCGCCTTCGTCGTCGGTCGTCTTCTGCGGCGCATCGAAGATGTTCTCCTGGCGGAAGCCGTTCGCGAGCAGCGCCTGCGTCGCGCCGTCGGTGCGCAGCTTCGCGGTCGGCAGCTCGTAGTTCGTGATCCGCAGCGCGCCGACTTCCTCGGGCTTCCAGCCGCGTCGCTTCATCTCGTCGGAAATCGCCTGGCCGACCTGGTTGCCGATCTTGGTCGCCGACATCCCGAGGTGCGGCACGTTCGACAGCGGCTTGCCGGTCGAATCGACGAGCTGGTCGTCGACGGTCACGAACTTCATGTTGTAGCGCTTCGCACGCGCGGCGATCGCCGGCCCGAGGCGCACGTCGGGCGCGCAGATCACGAAGCCCTGCGCGCCTTGCGAGCCGAGGTTGTCGATCGCGGCCAGCACCTTCTCGCCGTCGGGCGTGCCGATCTTCACGACCGAGAAATTCTCCTTCTGGCCGAGCGCGGACGCCGCGTTCTGCTCGTTGATGAACCAAGCCTGCTCGGGCATCTTCACCAGGAAGCCGATCTTCAGCGGCGCGTCGGCGCGCGCGGCGCCCTGCATGCCGAGCGGCGCGATGCACAGCGCGGCGAGCAGCGCGCGCAGGGTGTGTCGGCGAATCGTTTGGGTCGTGCGGTTCATGCGGTGTCTCCTTGATGTCGGCTTGTGCCGTAATGATTCGTCGTGCGCGATCGCGCCGCAGCGCGCCCGCGTAGTCAGCGTCCGAACGCGTCGGTCTGCACGCGCCGGCCGAACAGGAACGCATCGGCGACGAGCCGCAGCGGCCGCACGTCGACGTCGCTTTCACCCCGCGCGATCAGCGCATGGAAGTGCGCATACAGCGCCGGATACTCGCGTTCGGGCCCGATCTCGACCGGCTCGCCCGCGATCGACAGTTGCGCGCCGCCGCGGCTGATCGCGAGCACGCCGTCGGCCGTATCGACCGCGATTTCCCATTGCTCGACCGGGCCGTGCCGCCAGTCGAATTCCGCGCGCACGGGCACGCCATCGGTATCCGTGCAATCGAGTTCGGCGGCGATCGGCGTCTGCACGTCGCTCGGCACGATGAGCGTCGCCTCGCGCAGCACGAGCTCGCGCGGCAGGATCCGCGTGACGATCGACAGCGCGTTGATGCCCGGATCGAACACGCCGAGGCCGCCCGGTTCCCAGATCCATTGCTGCCCCGGGTGCCAGCGCCGCACGTCCTCCTTCCAGCGCACCTGCACCGCGCGGATCGTGCGGGCCGCGAGCCACGCGCGCGCGGGCTCCACCGCGCTCGCGCAGCGCGAATGCCATGTTGCGAACAACGTGAGCCCGCGCTCGCGCGCGAGCGCCTCCAGCACGGCCACTTCGCCGAGCGTCGCGCCCGGCGGCTTTTCGAGCATCACGTGCTTGCCGGCCTCGAGCGCGGCGCGCGCCTGCGCGTAGCGCACCTGCGGCGGCGCGCACAGCGACACGGCGTCGAGCTCGCGCTCGGTGGCCAGCAGCGCGCGCAGGTCGCGATAGTTGCGCACGCCGGCGACTTCCGCATGGCGGCTCGCGCACGCGGTCAGCTTGAAGCCCGGTTCGGCGTCGATCGCCGGCAGATGCTGGTCGCGCGCGATCTTGCCGACGCCGACGATACCCAGCGAAACCTGATCACTCATCGTGCATGCCTCCTTCGCGAATCGTTCGGTGGTCGTTCAGTGCGCCCAGCGCAGCACGAGCGGATCGAGCCGGCGCGCGATCGCGAGCAGTTCCGCGCGCGTGTCCGGATGCAGTTCCGGCATCGGATGCCGTGGCCGCTCGCACGCGATCACGCCGCCTTCGCGCATCAGCGCCTTCGCGGTGAGGATCCCGGACTGGCGGTTCTCGTGATTGATCAGCGGCAGCCACGCCTGATAGCGCTCGAAAGCGTCGTCGTGGCGCCCTTCGCGCCAGGCTTCGAGAATCGGCCGGATGCCGTCCGGAAACCCGCCGCCCGTCATCGCGCCGGTCGCGCCGGCATGGAGGTCGGCGAGCAGCGTGATCGCCTCCTCGCCGTCCCACGGCCCCTCGATCGCGTCGCCGCCGAGCCGGATCAGTTCGCGCAGCTTGTTCGCCGCCCCGGGCGTCTCGATCTTGAAGTACGCGACCTGCTCGATCTCGCGCGCCATCCGTGCGAGGAACGGGGCGGACAGCACCGTGCCGCTCGCCGGCGCATCCTGGATCATGATCGGGATGTCGATCGCGTCCGAAACGCGTGCAAAGAAATCGAAGATCTTCGCTTCCGGCACGCGGAACGTCGCGCCGTGATAAGGCGGCATCGCCATCACCATCGCCGCGCCGAGCTGCTGCGCGCGCAGGCTGCGCGCCGCGCACACCTGCGTGCCGTAGTGCGACGTCGTGACGATCACCGGCACGCGGCCCGCGACGTGTTCGAGGATCGTGCGCGTGAGCACGTCGCGTTCGTCGTCGGTGATCGCGAACTGCTCGGAGAAATTCGCGAGGATGCACAGCCCGTCGGAACCCGCGTCGATCATGAAATCGACCGCGCGTTTCTGGCTCGCGAGGTCGAGCTCGCCGGTGTCGGTGAAGGTCGTCGGGACGACGGGGAAGATGCCGCGATAGCGCGGCGTGCTGCTCGATGTCATGGTTCGCGTCCTGCTTCGGCGTCGTTGGCGACCGCCGTCATGCGTTCACGGTTTCACGAAGCGGGCCCGGGCGGGCCCGCAACCGGCTGCGGCGCGCGTTTGTGGCACCTCTCGCGCCGCCTGCCGCTCAATGCGAATGGCTCGGCACGTCCGCGCCGCGCGTGCCGACCAGGAAGTCGAGGTCGCACCCCTCGTCGGCCTGCAGCACGTGATCGATGTACAGCCGTGCGTAGCCGCCCTTGCCGAGCTGCCCCGCCACGCCCGGCGCCGCGGTCGGATCGACGTCCGACAGGCGGCGCTGCAGTTCGTCATCCGGAATGTCGAGATGCAGCGTGCCGGCCTCGCAGTCGAGCTCGATCCAGTCGCCGTTGCGCACGGCCGCGAGCGGCCCGCCGGCGGCGGCCTCCGGCGCCACGTGCAGCACGACCGTGCCGTACGCGGTGCCGCTCATCCGCGCGTCGGAAATCCGCACCATGTCCTTCACGCCCTGGCGCAGCAGCTTCGGCGGCAGCCCCATGTTGCCGACCTCGGCCATCCCCGGATAACCGCGCGGCCCGCAGTTCTTCAGCACGAGCACCGAGCTGGCGTCGACGTCGAGCGCCTCGTCGTTGATCGTCGCCTTGTAGTGGTCGAGGTTCTCGAACACGACCGCGCGGCCGCGATGCTTCAGCAGCTCGGGGCTCGCCGCCGACGGCTTCAGCACCGCGCCGCGCGGCGCGAGATTGCCGCGCAGGATGCAGATGCCGCCGTCCGCGATCAGCGGCCGGTCGAGCGGGCGAATCACTTCGTCGTCGTAGTTCGGCGCTTCGCGCACGTTGTCCCACAGCGACTTGCCGTTCACCGTCAGCGCGTCCGGGTGCGGCAGCAGCCCGCCTTCGCCGAGCCGGCGCAGCACGGCCGGCAGCCCGCCCGCGTAATAGAACTCTTCCATCAGGAAGCGCCCCGACGGCATCAGGTCGACGATCGTCGGCGTGTCGCGGCCGATGCGCATCCAGTCCTCCAGTTCGAGCGGCACGCCGATGCGTCCGGCGATCGCCTTCAGGTGGATCACCGCATTCGTCGAGCCGCCGATCGCCGCATTCGCGCGGATCGCGTTCTCGAACGCCGCGCGCGTGAGGACCTTCGACAGCACCAGCCCTTCGAGCGCCATCTCGACGATGCGGATGCCGGACATGTGCGCGAGCACGTAGCGGCGCGAATCGACGGCCGGGATCGCCGCGTTGTGCGGCAGCGCGACGCCGAGCGCCTCGGCCATGCACGCCATCGTCGACGCGGTGCCCATCGTGTTGCAGGTGCCCGCCGAGCGCGACATCCCGGCTTCGGCCGACAGGAAGTGATGCAGGTCGATCTCGCCGGCCTTCAGTGATTCATGCAGCTGCCACACGGCCGTGCCGGAGCCGATGTTCCTGCCTTCGAGCTTGCCGTTCAGCATCGGCCCGCCCGACACGACGATCGCCGGCACGTCGCAGCTCGCCGCGCCCATCAGCAGCGCGGGCGTCGTCTTGTCGCAGCCGGCGAGCAGCACGACCGCGTCGATCGGATTGCCGCGAATTGCTTCCTCGACGTCCATCGACGCGAGGTTGCGCGTGAGCATCGCCGACGGGCGCAGGTTCGATTCGCCGTTCGAGAACACCGGGAACTCGACCGGGAAGCCGCCCGCTTCGAAGATCCCGCGCTTCACGTGCTCGGCGAGCTTGCGGAAGTGCGCGTTGCACGGCGTCAGTTCGGACCACGTGTTGCAGATGCCGATGATCGGACGGCCATCGAACTCGTGATCGGGAATGCCCTGATTCTTCATCCAGCTCCGGTACATGAAGCCGTTCTTGTCGTTCGTGCCGAACCATTGGGCGGAGCGCAGCCTGGGTTTTGTTGCCGACATCGTCAGTCCTGTGGTGACGGGATACCGGCGCAGTCTAGGCAGAATTTTGATAACTGGCTAATGACGTTTTTGGCGATTACGATATCGATTTCGATATCGATATAAACCCGTACGATGCCCGAAGCCAGCCCGTGGGGAAACCGCGGCCGCCTGAAGACGCGCCAGCTTCTGCTGGTCGTCGCGCTTGCCGACGAAGGCAGCATTCACCGCGCGGCGGCCGCGCTGAACATGACGCAGCCGGCCGCGTCGAAGCTGCTGCGCGAACTCGAGGAATCGATCGGCGCGGTGCTGTTCGAACGCCTGCCGCGCGGGATGCGGCCGACGCTGTACGGCGACGCGCTGATCCGTCACGCGCGCGCGGCGCTCGGCAGCCTCGACCAGGCGCACGAGGAACTGGCCGCGCTGAAGGCCGGCCATCTCGGCCACGTGGCGGTGGGGGCGATCACGTCGCCGGGCTTGCGGCTCGTGCCGCCGGCCGTGGCCGCGGTGAAGGGCACGCATGCGGGCCTGCACGTATCGGTCGAGATCGACACCAGCAACGTGCTGCTCGAACATCTCGCGCAGGACAAGATCGACATCGTGGTCGGCCGGCTTTCCGCCGAACACGACAAGCTGCGGCTGCGCTACGAGCCGCTGACCGGCGAGTCGGTGGCGGCCGTCGTGCGGACCGGCCATCCGCTGCTCGCGCAGGCGCCGCTGGCGCTCGCGGACGTGCAGCGCGCCGCGTGGGTCGTGCCGCCGGCCGGCAGCGTGCTGCGCCATCGCTTCGAGCTCGTGTTCCAGCGCGCGAGCCTCGCGCCGCCGGCGAACCTCGTCGAGACGTCCGCGCTGCTGTTCATCACGCAACTGCTCGAACAGAGCGACATGATCGCGGTGCTGGCCGAGGACGTCGCGCGCTACTACGCGCGGCACGGGATCGTCACGGTGCTGCCGCTGGAGATGGATTGCCGGATGGACGATTTCGGGATCATCACGCGCACCGACCGGCTGCATTCACCGGCCGTCGCGGTGATGGTGGATGCGATTCGGGTGGCGGCGCGGGGGGTTTATGGCGTCGTGCTGTGAGATAGCGGTAGGGTAGGGTTCCGCCGCCGGACGTGGAGAGCAAGGTCGCCGTTCGGGGCTTTCCGACAACAGTACCCCGCTCTATACGATCGAAGTCGTCAGCTCTCGAGCCTCGCCACCACCCTCTCCGACGACGGCGGGCCGGGTGCCGCATTACGCTCGCTTCATTAGAACTGTGCCGTGACCTGAAAACCCACCGTCACGCGTGCCGTTGGGAATCCGGATGGTTTGTAGATCGGTGTGCCGGCAAACAGGTCGTAACCGTAGGCGCCCAATCGAGTCGCGACGCTACCCTTTACGCCGATCACGGCGCCTGCCAGTTGCGTGCCGACCAGCGCGACCGGCTGCGGGCCCCACACTCGACCGTAGTCGAGGCCCGCGTAGACCGCCATACCCGTCTGCCCGATCGGCGCCTGCAATTCGTTGCGCCAGTAGAAACCGCGAGAAGCCGCCAGCATCGTCTCTCCGTCAAAGCCGCGTACCGTATAGCGGCTGCCGATCGTCAGGTCGTCGATGTAGTACAGCGTGTTGCCCGTGTACTGGCCGTGGAACGTCGTCACGTAACGTAACGGCTGCTGCGCGATCACAAACGGCACCGACAGGTTCGCGTCGAGCACCGCCATCCTGTAGCGGTACGTCGGACCGCCGTCGGCAGCCAAGCTGTCGTCCTGCGCGCCGAATGCGCCGATGCCCTGCCGGTACGCGAGCGTGCCGTCGAACTGCGCGTTGCCGAAGTAATGGCGATCGGTCAGGCCAAACTCGACGAACGTGTTGTTGCGGCGCTGCTGCGGGATCTCGGTGTCTTCGATGAAGCTTTGCCCGAAGCGGCGCGACAGCCGGAACTGCGCGCCGAACACGTCGTCCTGGCTGCGCGACAGCACGCGGTTCAGCTTGAGATCGACCGTCTTCGAATTGCCGCTCGCGATGAACGTCTGGTTCACGCCGGCGATCTGCTGGTAGTACGTGCTTGTGTATGCGGAGAGCGTTGCGGTCCAGTAGCCCCACGGGATCGAATAAAAGCCGTTCCAGCCGTGCGAGCCGAGCCGCTTGTCGCCGAACTCGAGATCCTGGCTCACGCCGATGTTGAAGATGTCGTTCAGGCCGAGCGGATTGTCGATGCCGAGCGACAGGTTGCCCTGCAGGCGGCCGGTCGCCCGCGTGCCCGAGTTGTCGATCGAGGCGACGACGGTCCACGGCTTGCCGCGCTTCACGTCGAGCACGACGTCGCTCTCGCCGGGCACGTCGGCCGGCACGATCTGCATCGACACGTCCTGGCTCGACACGCGCTTCATCTGCTCCAAACCTTGCTCAAGGTCGCGCAGGTTGAGCAGTTCGCCGTCGCCGGTCGGGAAGGCTGTTTTCCAGGTGCCGCGGAGCTTTTCGTCGGCGAAACGCACGTGACGGATTACGCCGGGGATCAGCGAAAACTTGAGGGTGCCGGTCGACAGATCCTGTTCGGGAAGCAGCACGCGCGTCGTGACGTATCCGCGCGCAAGGATCACTTGCGACAGGCCCTTGACGAGCACGTCGAGCCCCTGTTTGCCAACGCACTGGCCGGTGTAGTGCTCGAGCCATTCACGCGCGAAGGCGAAGCGATCCATCGGCAACGTCGATGCGCCTTGCGCTTTCACGGAAGTCGGCAGCGCATCGGGTACGTCGAGTGTGAAACGCTCAATCCGAAAGCAGGGCGTTTCAGAAGGTAACGTTGGATACTCTGCACTTGCCATCACTTCCGATCGCACCCCGGGCGCGGAGACTGCCCGTGCGCGCTCACGCGCCTCTTCCTGCTGTCGGGTTTGCTGGTCGTTGCCCGGAACGATCAGGCGGGGAACTTCTTGCGCCGGCACACTGGTCACGATAAACAGCAGTGCTGCGGCAGCCGAATTCCCTCGGCGAATAATTTTCATGTGTTTTTCGAATGTTTTATCGTGGATCACACAGTGTCACTCGCGCTATCGTTGCATCACTTCGAAACGATCAGATCGATCTGCGTTCGCAGCTCGCGGCGCCACCATCGCAGCACTTTCTCGCCCCGTGTGGATATCCTTCTTTTCGTTCGGCTGCAAATTCTGCTTGAAGTGAGAATGTGGAGGCGAAAAAAAAACATTATCCAATTAAGCTGTCGATTGTAGGCGGATCGCATAGGTAGCGCCGATCAAGATTGCAATAACGACGACCAGAAGCAGGAATACTCTAAATCGTGCTCGTCTTGTGGTTGGCCAAGCACCGCTACAGTCCGCGCCACCAGAGAGAACGGCCAGCACAAGCGCAATAAGTATCGCAACCGCCAGCGTTGCCTTTGCGATTCCCGTGAATAAAATTTCTACAGATATGCGCAACCAAGTCTGACGGAACGGACTTTTGATCGGATCTCGTAGATTTGGCCCACCATCAAACAAACCTCCACCTCTCTTTCATGAATTTTTATAATCAAATCAGCAGCCCTGAAAGGAAGTCAGCTCTCTCTATTTCTGCGTGCAGAGCGCCCTAAAAACGCAACGAGAGTGATGGCAGCAGACAAGCCAACAAATACAAGCAGCGCAAAAGGGGTGAAGAATTCACCAAACCTAGATGCTGTAGCCTTAAAGCCAACGACCACAAGACCCACCACAAACAACCCTAGATAGATAATTACTATCGATGCAATGAAAACCTTCCAAAGGCGAAATTTTCCGAGAATCTTTCCGAAAACTGGCCCAAAGAATCCGCCTATAAGGCCGCTTATGGATTCAATTGACATGTCTGCTCCTTACTGCTTATGAGGCTCACCTGACTTCACAATTGCCTGCGCTGCTTTGCCTGCCGTTTGGCTTAGCGCAAGCCCGATTCCACGGATTACGACCCCCGGAATAGTCGTGATATTCATGATCGAATTCTGAATCCCCGCCCAGCCCAACATCGATGTAGTAAACATAGAGTTATAAGCTCCAAATGTCGTCGCAGTCGCCAGCCCGGCTAGTGAAAAATTCTGATTAAAACTATCGTAGAAGTTGTTCCCTTTCAGGGTTGCTACGCCAGCACCGGCCACTGCCCCGCCCGTATACATCGCACCGGAGACTGCTGCTCCAGTTGCTGCCGCTGTCGTCAGCGAGTACCCGGCCTGTGCGGCCTTATAGGCAGCAAACAGGTCTTGCGCATACGATACGCCTGCCGACCCGCCAGCAATAAGTTCTGGTGCAAGACCTGCAGTAGCAAGGCCACCAACGATTACCAGGCCCGCTGCCGGGTTCGCCACTGATCCCGGTAAAGCACGCTGCTCCGGCGTCAACGTGCCGTCCTTGTTCCCAGACAAGAACGGGCTGTTGTACTCCGACGCCGTCGCCTGGAACAGCCCGCCCCCGTTCTGACTGATATACGCCACCGCCGTGGCGTCTCCTCCCGGTCCCTTGCTTGCCGCCGAATCCACCAAACGATAGCCGTTCGCCAGCAGCATATTCTGCGCCTGCTCCGCAGTGAGTGACTTGCCGGTCTTTTCTTCATAGAACTTCGCGAAGTCCTTCGCCTTATCCTTCGCCCACTGTCTTTCGTCAGGGTGGAGCTGCCGATTGAACCGATCAACGTTGTACCCAGAGAACGCCCCCGATTCACCGCCCACCGCCGCACCCGCCCCGGTCGCAAGCGCGTTCGTCACGATGTTGCCCAGCGCCTGATTCATATTGGCGTTGCCGGTCGGATCGCTGCCTGCGATCGCGCTGCTCAGCTCGTTCAGCTTGCCCGACGCGATCGACGCAATCGCCGCACCGGCTGCGCCGCCTACCGCGTTGCCCCCCGCCAACCCTGTTACCAATGCCGCACCGGCGCCTTGCATCAGCGCCCGGTTCGCTCCGCCTTCCTTCCACGCGTCGACACCGGCCTGATCGCCATTCTTCTCGGCTTGCCGTTTCATTTCGTCCGCGTAGTCTCCGATCCGGCGCGACACCGCTTCACCGGCCGCGCTGGCCGCAGCCATCATGTCCGACTGATTGGCCAGGAGGTTCTGCATGTCCGGAAGTTTGGCGACCGTACCGTTGGTATTCGTCGTATCGCGGTTCAAGCTGGCCACATCCTGCTTCTGGTTTGCCGAATCCGTAATCGTAACGGTCCCCGCACTCACGCCGCTCTTCGTCGTCGCGCTATCACTGCCGCTGTCGTTCTGGCCAAGCATGGGTGCAGCGCCACCCGTATTCTTGCCCGACGTGCTGCCATGCGTGCTGTAGTTCATTCCGCCGTCGCCGGTCGTCGCACCCGCACTGAAGCCGCTCGAACTCGCATCGTAGTGCGACTGGTTCTGGACGTCCGAGAAGGACAGCGAACCCGTCGTCAGCGAATTCTTCGACGCATCCGCGCCGCTCGCGATCAGTCCGCCCTTCAGGTCGGTATTGCCGGTGACGTTGATATTGAAGCCGCCGTCACCCGCGTGAATTCCGGCTTGCTCGTTGACGCCCGCATAACTACCCGACGCATTGCCCTTGCTCTGGCTGAAGCTCGCGCTGGCGCCGCCTTGGCTGATGCTGAAGCCGCCGCCCGAACTCGACTGATGCGCCGCGCTCGTCAGCGTATCCTGCACGCTGACGATGTTCAGGTTCCCGCCCACATCGGCGTTCACTTGATTGCCCTTCACGTTCGAGCCGATGATGTTCGTATCGCCGCCCGAGATAATCGTCACGCCGTTTGCAGCATTCACATGGCTGTTGTTCTGCGTGGCCAGATCGCTGTTACCATCGCCGTTGGCCTTCGACATTGCCGCGGAAACACCGAACCCGCCCGTGCCGACCGACACGCCCACGCTCGCGCTCTTCGACTCGTTCGTGCTGCGAGTCGAATCCGTATCCGTCGTATTGACGATATTGACCTGATTTTTCGCCGCCAGGATCACATCGTTTGCGGTCACGTTCGAGCCGGCGATCGTCACATTGCCGCTGCCAGCCTGACCGTTGCCGGTCGCCGCGAACGCCACCGTTCCGCCCGCGTTCACATTCGAACCGCGATTCATCACGCTGTCTTCGGAGAACGCGCTCTTGCTATGACTGCTGCCGACGCTGACCTCGACCTTGAACTGAGGCGTTTCGCCCGCCCCCAGCGCTCGAACCACATCGCCCGCGGCCACGTTCGCATCCCATGCGGCGCTGGCCGCCGCCATCCCGTGCAGCGCTGCCGCGCGACCATCCTGGCTATTGCCGGACGCGCGCGATTGACCCACGGCATTCGATACCGCGTCGATCACCGGTGCCTTCAGCGCCAGCGTCAGGCCGCTCTTCGAGACTTCCTGCGTTTCACCGCGGTGGTTCTTGTCCTGCGCCGCGTCAATCGTCACGTTCGCGCCTGTCCCGCTGAGATTCTTCGCGGCGATCAGGTCGCTGCCCGTCACGTGCAGGTCGTTTCCAGCCGTGATGCTCAAGTTGCCCTTCAGCGAACCGATCGAACTGGCGTTGTTCGACACCTCGGTCGTCTGACTGGTCGTCTTCAGCGAGCTGCTGCCCACTGACACCGACAGTCCGCCGCCCGACATCAGCCCGGATTCCTTCTTGTCGTAGTAGCTCGACGACTGCAAGGTATCCTGCGACGTCGTAACCGTCACGTTGCGCGCTGCCGTGAGCGTCACGTCGTTCGTTCCGACGATGGTGCTGCCCTGAACATTGACATCCTTTCCGCTGATAATGTTCACTCCGTCCGCCGACACCAGACTGCCGCGATTGAGCGTCATCGTCTGGTCGATCCCGCTCGCAACCTTCACGCCGCTCACCACATTGCTATGGCTGTGCGCTTCGTGTGAATTCAGCTCGTGCGTCTCGGTTGCCGCACCGACGTTCACATCGCCGGCAGCAAGCAGGTTCGCGTTGCCCTTGTCGAGGCTGATCGCGCTGCCGGAGAGCGTAATGTCCTTGCCCGACACGATGTTCACCGTGTCGCCGCCCTTGAGCGTCGTGCCGGTCAGCGCCTGATCGGACGTATGCAGCGTCTCGGCGTAGCTGCCGTGACTGTCGCTACCGGAACTGTTGCTGTTCACCGTCGACGTCGTGCTCGCCGCGCCGAGCGTCACGTTGCCCTTGGCCGCAAGCGTGCCGCCCTTGCCGAGGTCGATTTGTGCGCCTTTGGCCGTCAGATCACCGCCCACGACGACGTTCGACTGCCCACCAACCGTCACCGAGCTGCCGGTGACCTTGTTGATGTCGGTATTCGACACGCCGTTCGCCCGCTGCACGATCTTGTGCTCGCCCGTCTGCACCGCATCGAGATCCCAATTGCCGCCGACGTTCATCCCGAGATTGCCGCCGACCGACAGGTTGCCCGCGTTCTGCTGGAAGTTGCCGCCGGTGACGATCGATGCATTGCCCGCGACGTCCAGTTTGGCGGTTGGCCCGAGCGTAGTGACCACGCTCGTCGCACCGTCCCGGCTCACGCGTGTATTCGTCTTCGTCGCCGTATCAAGGATCAGGTCCTTCCCGGCATCCAGTTGCAAACTGCCGGCTTTCACGTTCGCCGACGTCAGGTCGATGTTGTTCTCGATCTTCAGCGCCATCAGCCCGCCGCTTTGCAGCGCGCCGAACGCGTTGTCGATCTGCTTGCCCTGGATCGCCAGCGTATTGTCCGCCTTGATCGTGCCGCTGTTCGTGAACGTCTGTGCGTTCTGGAAATCGATGTTCGTTGCGGAAATCAGCGGGCCGTTGACATTCTGCTGGTTCGCCTGCGCGAGATACACGACCGGCACCAGCACCGACTGGCCATCCACCACGCGCGTCTCCATCACGATCACGTTGCTGGTCAGCTTCGACACCTGCTCGGCCGACAGGCTCGCGCCCATCGGCAGATCGAGCGACTTCGACAGATCCGCGCCCGCCGTCATCAACGACTGATACATCGTTTGCAGATCCGCGTACGGCCCCAGCACCGCCTTGCCGGTCAGCGCCGTCACCTGATTGCGCACGAGCTGCTGCTCATAGAAACCGTCGCCGAGACGCTTCGGAATATGCGTGAGATCGACGCCGAGCTGCCCGAAGAAGTAGTCGCTCGAAATGAAATTCTTCTGATTCGTGAACGCCGGATTCGTCTCGATCACGTAGTTCGCATTCGGCGCGGTAGTCGGCCGGTACAGCCCGCCCTGCGGAATCGTGAGGTTGTTCAGCACATTCAGCGCCGTCGCGCTGGCGATGATCGGATCGACCGGCGCCGGCGGACCGCCGTGCACCGATGATGCGCCCGATTTCGCGCCGCTCGCGTTACCGCTCAGGTTGGTGGGCGTGAGGCCCGGCACCGACTGTCCCGGCAACAAGCCGAGCGACGGAATCGATGTGTTGCCCGCCGTATTGCTGACGCTGACGCCCGTCCCCGAGATCGTGCCGTTGGAACTCATCGTCGAGAAGTAGCCCGGCAGCGTGTAATCCTTGATCGACGCCGGTGCCGCCTGCGTGTAACCGCCCGGACGACCCGTCACGAACGGCGCGTTGCCGAATGGCAGTTGCCAGTCGTGTTCGGAATTGTCGTAGTTGTTGTAGTGATACTGCCCCGAGTAGGAGACCGACACGCCCGGCAGTTTCTGGCCGGACGCCGCCCAGCCGTCGGCGTCGTAGCGGGCTGGCATCTTGATGTCGCCGACCGCCGCGATGTTGCTCCAGTAGTTCTGCAGCGTACCGACCGAAGAGGCGTCGATCTTGCCGCCCGACACGATCTGGGCAGCCGGGCTGATGTCCGTTACGGTCGTCGCCGTCGCGCTGTCCGCATAGTAGGTCGTGAACTGATACGTGCTGTTCCACTGACCGCCGTGAGGTGGCTCGGTGTAGACGCCGCCGATGCTGTACGGATCCTTCACGCCGACCTGGCCCGTGCGTCCGCTGATCGGAATGCGGAACTGCGCGAGAGAAGCCGGATCGATCTGGCTGGTGGAAGTTTTCATCACGCGGCGCGTGCTTGTCACCTTGTCAGCATGCAATTCCATGTCGCCGCCGGACTGGATCAAGGCAGACA